>CAZDDW010000001.1:0-57378 GCA_964504365.1 uncultured Gammaproteobacteria bacterium
GGGAAGAAAATGTATCAATTCAGAACTTCTGGTGGAGTTCCTCCGTCGCTCGATCGGGAAGCAATGCAACGCTTCCGCGATCGCGAGAAGGATCGCAAGATCGGCGTGGCCGCAGCCAAGGCGCGTGGGGAGAGCATCTTCGCACCGCTGATCCCGGCCGAGGGGCACGCCGACGACGTGTTCCAGCCCATGCCCACGGCCCTGACGGCCACGGGCACCCCGGTCTTCGAGGCCGTGCTGGCCAATACCCAGTCCTAGAACCCAAGATCCCTGAAAGGGGGGATGATGTACCCGATCTTCAAGATCGAGGATCTGGTGGTCGTCCTGCCGTCTGCTCATGCCGAGCGGGCAGGAGAACTGCTGGACGAAGAGTGGATCTTCCTGATCGCCAACACTGACCTGGCCGTGATGAGCAGCCAGCGCCTGTTGCACGACGCCCGGCTGGAACCCACCGTGGTCATCCAGATTCAGGGTGACGAGCTACAAGAGGCGATGGACGAGCTGATCGCAGCCGAGCGTCCGGATGGCACCGAGGTCATCTGGGACAACCTGTCCCTGTTCAACGAAGAGCCCGACGAAGAGCCGGCACAGATCGAACCCCGTACGATCGTCTGGCCTCGCGCGGCCTAGAGTCCTTTTCCACCCACCCTCACTCACCCTGAACCAGACGCCGCTACGCGTCGACGGTTCAGGGCCCTGCCAGAGATTCTGAGAGAAGTAGAGAGTAGAAAGTTGAAAGTAGAAAGAAACAAATCTAGTTCCTTTCTACTATCTACCATCTACTTTCTACCCCTCGGAGCCCCTGGCAGGTCCAAACTACAACGAGAAAGTTATGGCGAGAGATGATAAACTATTGTAGTGAGAGGGCGGTCATTACAACTTAATATCCAAGGCACGTGAACATTTGTTCGTGTATCTTGGAATCAACATCAGGATGAGCCTGGTGTTGAGGAGGTCGCACAGCTTGGAGGTATCAAAATGAAACTGTGCAAAAGGTGGTAGTCGGAACCACCTAAAACAAACCGGCCGGCTTGAGCGCCGCTGATTGGGGACTGCACCATTGTGGTGCGAAATCTGGCAGAAATGTCAGTGCGGCTGTGACGCAGCTGTAGAAGGGGTATGTTCACCTAACAAACTCATAAAATGTGAGTTCTTTTTTAAAAAAAAGGAGAACATCCTTGTGCATTGTGCACAACGTGCTTCGGCACGAAAGC
Source organism: uncultured Gammaproteobacteria bacterium (assembly GCA_964504365.1). Taxonomy (GTDB): domain Bacteria; phylum Patescibacteriota; class Patescibacteriia; order UBA9934; family CAZDDW01; genus CAZDDW01. The sequence continues at coordinate 1,215 of CAZDDW010000001.1, forward strand.
AAAACGTTAATCATACGTCAGACCCTTCACCCAAATAGAACGTCAGCAAAAGCTCAGGCTCTGTTTTTCCTGGTGACAGACCAGGTGGATCTGCTCGATCTATATGCTAGAGCAAAAGCGCCACCAAGGTTGTCTATGATCTGAGGTGGTGGTGGATACGCGGCAATTGCCTGCTGCGTTGAAGCTGGAATAGTAGAGGCCGGCAAGTGCCCGGACCCAAAAGAGTGTTATCAAGGGTCCTCACGAGGGATTCAGTTCTCAAAAGAGAGCAGCACTCACCATATCTGCTTGGCAAGCAGGTCTGTGGGCATTCACGGATGAGGACCAATGAGCAAGTGAAACTAGCAGTGCTTTGTAGAGAATCCCCGCCACCGGACTTTAGTGCCGGGGTTGCTGCGTTTAACGGCGCGTAGTGAAGGGGTACAACCCAACGTCCAGCATTGTGTTGGACAAAACTGTCAGCCCTCGCCTTGCCAGATTCAGTTCTGGAAGAAAAGGAGGGTGAGGAGGGTGGCATCTCCTTGATAAAAAACATGGCCAAAAAAAGCTCGTTCAAGGCATGTTAGGGAATCCTGTTTTGCGGGATCAGCCACAGGAAGGTATAAAGGCCGGACAAGGAGTACGGCCTGGAGCCTAGGCAATGGGTATATTGTGTAGGATATGAACGGGGCATGTTCGCTTCCGTAATATTCTTCCCCTGTTGCGACAAATCCTGGTGATAGAGAAATCGAATTAGAACCCAACACCCTGGAGGTAATCATGGGTCGCAAGAGCAGACGTCAGATCGTCTACCTACCGCAGGACAGCGGTAACCCCTTGTCGGCCCGGGATCTGGGTGGCAAGGGTGCGGGACTAGTGGCCATGGTGCGCGAAGGTGTGCCTGTCCCGCCGGTGTTCACGGTGCGTACCACTGTGGCCCGGGCCTACGCAGAGAACGAACGCCTCCCGGATCGCATCGGGTGGCAGATGAAACGCGGAATCCGGAGCCTGGAGCGGGCGACCGGACGTTTCTTCGGAAGCGTTCGCAAGCCCCTCCTGGTTTCGGTCCGCAGCGGAGCCCAGGTTTCCATGCCTGGGATGATGGATACGGTTCTCAACCTCGGCCTGAACCCGGACACAGTCCAGGGTTTGATCAAGCTGACCAATGACGAGCGTTTCGCCTACGACTGCTACCGGCGGTTCCTGGCGCAGTTCGCCACGGTCGTGCTCGGTATGGAGACCGAGAAGTTCGACAAGGCTTTGGCTGAGGCACTGCAGCGGAATAAGGTTGACGACCAGCGTCAGCTTTCGGCCGCGTCTCAGCTGGCCATGTGTGGTCACTACCGTTCGCTGATCGAGGAGTACCTCGGCGAGGACATGATCGACGACGCTTACGAACAGTTGGTCCTGGCCCTGGTCGCGGTCTGCAAGAGCTGGAACAGTGACCGCGCCCAGACTTACCGCCGCGAGCATCAGCTCCCGGACTGGTGGGGCACGGCAGTCAACGTGCAGACCATGGTCTTCGGCAATGCCGGGGACGATTCCTGTACTGGTGTGGTCTTCAGCCGCAACGTGTCCACGGGCGAGCCCGGGCTCTACGGTGAGTTCCTGGTCAACGCTCAGGGCGAAGACGTGGTTGACGGCAAGCACAACGCGCTGCCGATTTCGGACATGGCCGACTGGAACGAGCGGCTCTACCAGGAGCTGCAGCGACAAGTGGCCAAGCAGGAGCGTCGGTTGAACGACGTGGCCGACGTGGAGTTCACCGTGCAGAAAGGTCGGCTCTGGATCCTGCAGTCCCGCACGGCCAAGCGTACACCGCTGGCTGCGGTGACCATCGCTTACGACATGGTTCAGGAAGGTACCTGGACCAAGACTGAAGCTCTGGCCTCGGTTGGTTCGGAACAGTTGGAGGCTCTCTCTCGCCCCCGCATTGATCCGGATCATCTGGCCGAGCACGTTGAGGACGGTGTCAAGGTCTATCGTGGTCTGCCAGTTTCCTTCGGGGGAGTGGCTGGTCGAGTAGTGACCAGTTCGCAGGCTGCAGTCAAAGCAGCCAAGAACAAGACCGAGCCGGTCATTCTGGTTCTTCCGGATACCACACCCAAGGATCTGGCTGGCATGATCGCGGCTGACGCTATCGTCACCATGACCGGTGGCACCAGTTGTCACGCGGCTGTGGTCGCGCGCGAGCTGAACAAGCCGTGCGTGGTCGGGGTCAAGGATCTGATGGTCCTGGATCATCAGATCCTGTCCATGGATGGCAGTCTGGGTGTGGTTTTCGGTGTTTCGGTCCAGATGATCGAGCCGGCCAAGACCAAGGCCACGGCCGTGTTCAAGAGCTGGGTCCATCACGCTGAGCGCAAGCTGCAGCTGGTCAACCCGGTCGCACGGCTGAACTTCGACCTGGTCACCGGCGACAGTCTGAACGTAAGCACAGCAATAAACGACTTCTACCTCGCAGGTGCCATGGAAGTGGCAGCTCGAGGCACGGCACTTCACCACGCGGCCGTGAGTCTGAAACAGCGTGTTCACCATCAGGTGGCCGAGCACATCGCCATGTACCTGGTCGTTGCCGTGTCCGGTGAGCTGCGGCACCTCTTCGACAAGGGTCTTGACGGATACCGCTCGGTTCAGGAAAAGGCCGAACAGCTGGCCAACAAGTTCGGTGTACATCGTAGTGGCAGCAACCGGCCCGGTGCGCAGATGGACGCGGTCAGTCGGCTGAAGGGGTTGTCTCCCCAAGACCATGTCCAGTACCTACAGCTGGCCGTCGAAGTCTTCGATAACCCCGATGTTCACTGGAGAGGCTCCAACATCGGTGGTCAGAAGTGGGCCCGTATTGCCGAGGCCGCGCTGCACTATCTGACCGGCAAACTGAACGCGACAGCCTTTGCTGACCACGCCTTCGACCTGAAGCACAACGGCGGCCTGGTCTTCAACAAGCACAGTATGGTCGCGGCTTATCCCAACACCGTTTACCGGCAGCTGGATGCCAAGAAGATGGCCCGTGGTGTGCACGAGATGATCCGTGCGCTCGAGAACACTGGTCATCGCACCTTCTCGGAGCAGGTGCTGACTGTTAGCCATCGCGGCGAGCGTATGGGGATCTGGCAGGCTGAGGCCCGCCGATTCGGCATCGCCGCTTGAACGATACAACATCAGTACATTCACGGAGGTGAAACACGAGTTCCAGTGGGCGCGACCGACATCGCGCTCACTGGACTCCTTAAATGAGCTTCCCGGACGTTAGTGTTCCGGGAAGTTGATCGAGGAGAATTGATAAAGCGGCCAAATCGCCGCACGATATACGGAGGAAGAACGATGAGAAGCATTCCGCATAGCGAGCGTACGGGTGTCGCGATACAGATCGGTCCACACACGGTTCACGCCGGTGGTGGTAGCTTCATGCAGCCCGGTGACGTCAACGGTTACGACGTGGTCGTTCCGCTGGCCGGCCGTCTGCCCGACGGTGCCGAGCTGACCGACGACCAGGAGCGCTTCGAGCTGGAGCTCGAGGACTTCGGTGGTGTACCCAAGGACTGGGAGCAGATTCTGCGCGAGCAGGTCATCCCTCTCCTGGAGCAGGGCAAGAGCCTGCTGGCATTCTGTGCCTGGGGGCAGGGGCGGACCGGGACTTTCCTGGCCTCGCTCATGGCCATCCTCGAGCCGAATGTCGACGATCCCGTCCTGGAGCTGCGCGAGCGGTACACCATGGAGGCGGTCGAGACCCAGACCCAGGCCCGCGCGGTCTTCGCCATCAAGGGTATCAAGGAGTTGCCCGAGGTGCACCAGCGCCTGCGGAAGTAGTTCCACAACCAGAACCTTAGCCCGGAAGGACTAGATGAGCAGTAAGTTCGAGATGATCGGACCCGGAAACCAGAACTATACGGTTTTGGCTGGAAGCAGTCGTGGCCGTGTTGGGTTCTGGATATCGGATCTTGATGGTCAGGCTCGTATTCGGGTCGAGTTCAGGAAAGGTGTTATCGGTAAGATCGAGGGCATACTGCATTGGACTTGTTCTGGTCCTAGTGATTTTGTGGCTTACACCCGAAATCAGGGTGCAACAGAGCAGGCCTTGAAAGATGCGCTTACGGCTCTAGGTATCAAGGAGATGGGGTTCGGTGATACGATGCCAGCCGGGCTGAGCCTGAACTTCGAAGCCCCACACTGGGCCATCGGCTTGATCATGCCCAAGTACGCGGGGTTGACTCGAGTACAAGTCGAGGCTAGGCAATCCTTGCCAGCCGTTCGTGTGCTGGCAGCCAGGATTCGCAACGCCCTGGTCACATAGTTCTTTGGAAGCGTTTTTGCGGCGCAATTCTCGCGCCGCACTTCAACATCCCGAGTACAGACTCGGGATCCCACCAGAGTTTCGGAGAAAAAGTAGAGAGTAGAAAGTTGAAAGTAGAAAGGAATAAATTTGTCCCTCTCTACTATCTACCATCTACTTTCTACTTCTCGGAGTCCCTGGTGGGAGAAAATGTGAGTAAGCGGGAAAACAGTTCCGTGATCCTCACCAACGATCCCACAACAGCGCTATGGAAGCGCTGAAACACGAGGAGGGCATCATGCCCAGCTACGCCTACGACGCCACGAGCAAGCGCCGGGACATCGCCAACGTGCCCGGCACCGAGCGCACCCACGAGTACCAGGTTCTGGCCATCACGCCCAAGGCCGTCGTGGCCCTGCGACACGACGTCGGTCGCAGCTGCTGGCGTATCCGCGTCGAGCCGCTGTCCGAGGCGGCCGCCGAGGAGATGCGCCCGTACTTCCCGAAGATGGTCGGTTGGAGTACCGACAGTGGCTGGAAGCATCCGGACCACCAGCCTCGGTTCAGCATCACCGCCCGGGACGCCGACACCAGGGACCGTGACAAGAAGCTGGTCCTGGCCCTCGAGGTCGCCCAGTCCGAGGGTCGGATCGTGCGTCGCTTCCGCGAGCACCTGCTCGAGCGGAAGACCGAAGCGCGTCCCGAGGGTGTGAACTGCACCCGGTGCGCGAACACGGCCTGCGTGTTCAACGGCACGCCCACGATGATGCTCCCCGGCGAGCACGACCCGACCGGGTCCAAGCTGCGGCACAACACCTGCGGTGACGCGGACATGGACGACGTCATCCTGAGCTGGCTGCGCCGCGACGCCGACACCGAGCTCGAGGCCGCCAAGGCCGCCGAGGCCTAGGGTAGCGCGCTAGACCAGTACAGCACTGATCAACAAGTTCTTTTCGTTAACTTGCCTCGAGCACGTCGAGGCCTGCCCGGAACTATTCGTAGTTCCGGGACCCACCAGAGTTTCTGAGAAAAGTAGAGAGTAGAAAGTTGAAGGTAGAAAGAAACAAATTTTGTCCCTTTCCACTATCTACCATCTACTTTCTACCCCTCAGAGTCCCTGGTGGGTCAATGGTTGGCCCAATTCCACGAAAGACATAAGGAGGTCATCATGTGGAAACGTCAAATGAAGGCGGGAATCGGAACTCGCCATCGAAAAGAAAATCCGGTCAGCTGAGCACATGGAGTGCAAGCAGCTGGTGGGAATCAGATCCCACTGAAAATAAATCTGGTCGGCCTACGGGTCGGTGGAGGTTGGATCCCACTATAAATAAACCAACCGGCTTGAACGACCGTGGGGCAATAAAGAGGGCTCTAACCCTCTGTTGTCAGAGGGTTTTTTAAAATGAAGGCTATAAAGGCCAAACCGCAGCTTGTTGCGGATAGCTAAACGTTAACCCTACAACCCATCAGCTCTTTTCGCCCAGAAGAAGCCACAACTGTTTCAAGTTCACCCACTCGACCACCGCACACCAAAAACACAAAAAACAAAGACGAAGTGCGATTGGTTGAGGAAGTAGAGCTGTCAGCACGAAATTGGACGGACTCTGCGGACGGGGTATACCGCGAGCGTCGAAGTGACCCAAAATCGACGTGCTCATAGGGGGTAGTGCCCCCTGGGTCAAGCCATCAAAGGTTGCACTGACCTGTGATGGTGGTTCGTAGTGCGGGAATTGCCTCCTGCGCTCGGGCTAAAGACCAAAGGAGTCAAAGCGGCCGTTCAAGTGAACGGTATATGTTAACACCGCTTGGCGAGCGGTTCCGTTGGTAATAACGGACAAGGACCAACTGGTTGTGAAATCAGGCGGTAGCTAGTCAGAAATCAGCCTGGGGTAACTCAGGTTCAGGGCCGAGTCGATTATGTTTCTTAACATAATAGCGGCGTCAACCCTGATTAAATGTTCTGTGCCGAAGTGGCCGGTCGGGTTTGTATGTGGATTAGTGTAAATAACATAATGTTGTTAATTTACATCCCACCTTTGCAAACTCAAGGGGTTGCACCCTTGCAAGCGACAGCTAAAGAGATTGACTAGAGATTGTTTGAGGAATCAATTCGGAAGGGATCAGCCTCAGGAGGGTGAAAGGTTCGAGCGCGAGTTCGGGCCGGAGCCTAGGCAGCGGGTAGATTGAGCTCATAATCGACAGGTCTGCTTTCATACCTAGTGGTGGATGGCAGGCATTGGGTACGGGGGTCGAGTGAAGGCTGATGGTTTTCGGACCTGAAGCTGAAGAACTGCACGTCAGAGAAAAGCCCAAGGTTGTGAGTCCCTACTGCGACAGATCCTGAAAATAGCAACACCCCTCTTTCGGCCGTTCGGCCACAAAGTTCTTTGGAAGCGTCTTGCGGTTAGTCTCCCTGACCGCCTTCCACCAGAGTTTCTGATTTCGATCGGAGTTCCTGGTGGAAGCAAGGAGGAGAGACAACATGAAATCGTTCCAGATGTACGGTGCATATGGCAGCGATTACTTCGTTGTCGCGTGCACAAAGCTGGGAAAAATTGGTTGGAAAGACTCAGGTAAGGGCTATCAACACGTTGAGGTGCAGGGTCACGAAGAGGATGTCCTGGACTTTGATTTCGACAAGCTGTATGAGAAGTTGCCTGGCTGGAAGATCAACGAACTGTCCAACGCCTGGGTCTCGACCATGGTCCCGAAAGGACCTGAGCTCACAAAAGCACTGGTTGAAGGTCTTCGTGCCTTGGGCTTAGAAGGGTTGGAGGTAAATCCAGAGGCTGGTCCGTGGTTCGGAGGAGTGGTCAGGAAGGCTTTCGGCCAAGGCCCATTCGACATGGAGGATGTGTCTGGTCTCAAGTACACAGTGGTTGTTGCCACACCTTGGGCCAGGGTCGGACTGAGAACCGATCAGGATCATCAAGTTGTCCGTATCGAGATGGATGACGGGCCAATGGCTTACGCAGCTGACAGAGGCTTCACTCCAAACTGGGAGTTTTTTAAAGGATCTGGACAACGACCTATCTGCTTCACAGCTACGGCCTTCAGTAAAGAGCAGGCCGAACAGTTGTTGACCAGCGCATTTCGGGCAATCGAAGCTGAATTCGATCTGCTTAACCCTGACTTGACCGAGACCAGGGTCAATCCGGAGATCAGTGGTTGGATCATGGAGTTGATCAAGGCTGAGTCCAGGATTGAGTTGAGAGCCATGCTCGATCACGCCCGCAAGTTAGCTGCTCGCATCAAAGTTGCATAGTTCTTTGGAAGCGTCTTGCGGCGCAATTCTCGCGCCGCACTTCCACCAGAGTTTCTGAGAAAAGTAGAGAGTAGAAAGTTGAAAGTAGAAAGAAACAAATTTAGTTCCTTTCTACCATCTACTTTCTACCCCTCGGAATCCCTGGTGGAAGTATGAATGGAGGTAATTAAGATGGAACAGTTTGAATGGTGGTAGCCGGACCACGTTAAAAAAGCGGTCGCTTGAGCGAAGTTGATGAGATAATATTGGTAAATAGTTTTTAAAAAAATTATTTACTTCTTGTTCTAATAGGACATCAACACAGTTCAAGTCTGGCTTAAGATGCCTGACGGACCAGGTCAGAAAAGGTGCGTTCAGCCTTTCAATAATTGGACAAAGCGCCACCAGGGTAGCCTATGGTTTGTGGTGGTGGTTGAAGCGTGGCAATTGTCTGTTGTGTGGAAACCGGAATCGAGTCCGGACAAGTGACTGGACATGTCAGAGTGTAATTAGGATCCCCATGAGGGACCCTGTCCTCGTAATGAGGTAAACACTCACCATATCTGCTTGGCAAGCAGGTCCGTGGGCATTCACGGATGAGGACCAATGAACAAGTGAAATTAGCAAAGCCTTGTTAAGTCTCATTGAGACGACAGCCTTCCTTTCTAGCAAAAAGTAAGGTGAGGGAACGTGACCCAACACGCTCAAGGTAGATAGCTTTGGAATCTTGTTTAGCGGGATTAGCCTCAGGAGGGTATTAGTTCCGAGCGAAAGCACGGACAAAAGCCTAGGCAGTGGGTATATTGTGATGGTATAGACTGGGTTCATGGAGCCTTTATAATGCTTTTCCCCTGCTGCGACAGATCCTGAAAGAGATATTATCTCTTGGCCGTCCTGGCCATAGTTCTTTGGAAGCGTCTCATGGTCAGTCTCCCTGACCACCTTCCACCAGAGTTTCTGATTTCGATCGGAGTCTTTGGTGGGAGGAAGAAAGAAAAAAATGAGAAGAATCAAGACAATCTTCAGTGTCCTGAACTGGATGCTGATCCGACTGGTCATCTTCGTCAGTGTTCGACAAGGATTGATCGGTGACCTTACCAACCGCGTGATCCGACTGGTCACACCGAGCCTGAAGCGCTACGCTGACTCGCTCGACAGCGACGACCTGATGAAAGTCGACTAGGAGGAGGATATGACTCTCAAACAGAATCTGATCTGCGCTTGGATCTCGGTCAAGATCATGGGATCGATCGTGGTCCTCTGCGCCCTGGCAGCAACCCTGGTCACGCTCAACGTGGCCGCGCTGGCCATCAATCTCGGCTTCTTCATGAGCTGGGACATCCCGATCATGGTCGCCTATGTACCGTTCATGGTCATGGTCATTGATGTGATCATCTACGAGCCGGTGCGCGACAACTGGCCACACTTCATCAACTGGCTTTGCCAGGACTTCGCCTGAGGAGGAAAGAGTGGGTATCGGAGAAATCGTTATTGAGATTCTCAAGGGACTGCCAGGCTTGGGGGCATTCATATTCATGATCTGGTTCCTGTTCCGTGCCGTAACTGGCAAATTCAACCTCCTGCCCTAGACGACATGTTCGCAGCGGCAAAAGCGTTCTTTTCGGGGACCGGTCCTTAACCGGTTCACTTGCAGGCATAAAGCGTTGCCTGCTTCCACTTGAGAAGTTCAGATTCATTCTGGAAAGCTCAAGTGGGAGAACCCCATCCTATCCCGTAGTGAAGTAAGACGAATTCTCTTGAAAAAGAGAAGGGCGCTTGCCCCGGGCGTTAGCAAAAAGCTTTCGGTCAGGAAACTGGCGAAAATAGGAACCGTCGTAGTGGCGGAAACTTTGAGAAAGATGGAGAAAGTAAAGAAAGAGTTCCTGGGCACGATGCAGTTAATACATCTGCCGATGCACATGCTGATCCTGTTGGCATCAGGTATGGTCCTGGTCATCCTGGGTTCGCTCCATGTGTTCATGTTCGAGGCTATGGGCGACGCATTGCTCTTCGACGGTCCGTTCGATGAGGTCGGACGATTCGCAACTGGAGCGGTTGCCAGCACCCTGCTGTTGATCGCTACCACGCCATTCCACATCCTGACCACAGCCTTCTGGCTCACTATCATGCTGTCGTTCTGGGATCTGGCCAGAGGAGAAACCGTTGAGGAGGCATCATGACCACACCAACACCCGGTTTTTCCACTGAAATCATTGGCAGCCCGGCCGGGGATACTAACTACACCTGGGGCGAGGTCATTGCCCTGTGGCACGACGGTGTGCAGCAGATCATCCAGACCGGCTGGAGGCCAGACAAGAGAGACAAGAAGATTGGCGAAGAGCTCAAGATCGTCGATGCGCTACATTTGATCGCTTCCTTGCGGACGATCAACCAGGTACTGGAAGGAGTCCTCAATGTTCCGGAGCCGCAGTTCGGTCGTGATGCTGGCAACAGCACCAATGTCGTCTACATGGCCTTCCAGTATGCTGGCCAGGCGATCTACAGGCGTCTGTGTGTGCTCGAACGTAATCGCCTGAAGGACATGGAGCCTGAGGAGTTCGTCAGGGCCATGGAACAGGTTCGGGACAACCAGTTCGACAGCAAGTAGCGGAGAAAGAAGTTGTACATTAAAGCGGGGGCTGGTCCTTACCAGCCTACTCTGCAGGCATGAGACATTGTCTGCTTCCACTTGAGAAGTTCAGAATTCTTCAAACGGACTTTAGTCCGGTTTGAAGGGAATGACACATTGAAGCGTGTCAGTGCTTTCTGGAAAGCTCAAGTGGGAGAGTATAATAACGCCAAGGAGGGACAATGTCCCAGATCGAATACAAGATTTTCGACGCTATTCCGTACATCTGGGGCTGGGCACTGATCCTGGGAATCTGGGGAGTGCTCATCGCCCTGATGTCTGAGGTTTTCGGCTTACCGGCGGTCTACACTCGGGTTACCGAGCACGCCATTGCTCCGGGCATCCTTTGCCTGTTCCCGGCTGTACTCAGCGAACCCTTCATCTACAAGATTTGGGGGCCAGGATCATGAATACCATTTTCAAATGGTTTGTGGCTATCTGTGCTGCTGTCCTGATTCCGTTTCACCACCTGTACTTGTTCGCAGTCGCTTACGAGTACCTGCTTCACGGCAACAATCCGAACGGTTACACTCTGTTTGGATACTTGGCCGAAGTAGCCATTGTCCTGTCCGGCGACGGGGTGATGCTGCTTCTGTTGATGCTGGTGATCTGGATCCGCTTCGTTCGTTCCCGTCATCTCACCCCGAGTTCGTCCTCGGGGCCCCACCAGAGCTTCTGAATATTCAGGGTTTCTGGTGGGTACTATTTATGTGGAGGAGACGTTTTGAAGAATACCGAAAGAACAATGCGCAGTTTCGTCTTTCTGGTGTACCAGCTGGCTGTGATCGAACAGCTACCGCCCACGCCGTGGACGGATCACAAGGTCACCACTGACAAGCGCGCCATGCTCTTGCGCCAGGGCTGGAAGAATGCCAGCAAGGGTCGGATGCAGATGTGTCTACGCTTCGATCTGCCGGACGGATCCGCTGCCTTCCTGGGCAACGGCGACCTCCGGGGTAACGGCAGCAACGGCTGGTTCGGTCTGATCGAAGGGCCGATCGCCGAGCGCGTCGGTTACAGGTGGATCGAGTTCGGCCCCCTGGCCGATATCGAGATCGACACCAAGATCCTTCTGGCTTCGCTGCCGCGGCACCAGCCGTTCAGGCTTCGTCCGAGGCCGACTGGCTGAGATCCGTTCTTCACTGGACAACTGATCACTACCCCCCAACTCACCCTGTACCAGACACCACTTCGTGACGTCGGTACAGGACCTTGCCCCGAGCACGACCTCGGGGCCCCACCTAAGCGCGGCAATATTTTGCCTCAGAGCATAAAAGATCTCTCTCCTTTAGTTCAAGGTAGAACCATTGCTGTGCTTAGGTGGGTAAAATAGGAGGAACGATGAGAACAAATGCCCGGATCGTGCCATTGACTCAGCCTGCGAGGGCTGCGCCAAACCGGCACGATCGTCACGAGTTCATGGTGAACTCCTCGGTCGTGTTCGACGACAAGAGGAGTGATCATGGGCTACTTCATCACCGATGAACTGCTACCTGATCGCGGAGAAGAAGTAGAGGAAATCCTATACAAGGCAGATTGCCAAGTAACCGATATCCTCATCGAGAAGGGAATGGCCGGTCAGGCCCCTGACCAGGAAACCTACAAGCAGATTCGTGACTGCTTTCCTAGCGAAGAGAGGTACGATCACCACGCCCAGTGGTGGATCGGCCTGCTTCAAGAAACCAGCCACCTGGTAGGCATTGGCCTGCTCCCACCCACCATGCGCCCTGAGCGCTGGGAAGAAGTGCCTGAGGCACTTACCCGCTACCAGGAGTGCAACGACGCGTAAACTCCCTCCGGCCTGATCGTTCTGATCGGGCCACACCACAAACACATCGGTTTTAAGCCGGTGTGTTTTTGTTTATTCAAAGCCACTTTAGTGGCGTTTGGATCAAGACGGGACTAAAGTCCCTGGGAAAAATATGCTACAATAACCCTACATGTGGCGCAGTAAAAAGAAAAAGCCAATTCCACACGCACGAGACCTGGATCAGGTGCTCGGCGATTTTGAACAGGATCGATTTTTGTTAGAGTGGACGGATCATATTTTACGAGAGGCTCGTAGCAAATATCCAATCTTGTCTGATTCTTTTGATACACCACAATCTGCTGATAAACATGCTGAGGGTCCGGTTCTTGAAGATCATCTCCGTAAAATGTTAATGGCTCTGTATGCTTTGGTTGAGGGCCGATTCTCATTGATGGATATTGAGGAGTTTGCCCGCATGCGTGGATATGAAGGTGAATTTGAAGAGCTGGAGGAAACGATTAAAGAGCGAGCTGCATTTTTTAAAGCATTTATCATTGTGCACGATATTGGCAAAGCAGCCACGATTTCGTTTAGTGCACCTGAAGGAAGTAAAGGAGAGGACGAGGGATTTGGAAATGGGTTTGCTGCGGCTTGGGATGATTTTCAAGGCGATGATCGTTTCGTTGCTCGGAAAGAATATGAAGATCTGTACGCTGGGTTTGCAGCTGAGCGGTCTGGACTGACCCCGCGTGAAATTCAAGCTGAGTTTTTTAAGGCTTACCAGATTTCAATTTCTAATCATCGCCATGCTCGTGTAATTTTTGCCCCGCACTTGTTAGAGGTTGCTCGATCTGTGGGTGAGGATTATCGCTTGCCTGAGAACGATGTTGATTTGTTAGTTGAGTTGATTGCGGCACACATGGATCCGTTGCATAAGTTTTGGGTCAAGTCTGATGCCAAGCAATATAATCATCTGGTTGAGTACGCTAACCGGCTTGGTCGTGATGCTGATGACTTTTTAGATTTACTTCAGGCCGGGGTTTTCTTGGATGTTGTTTGTGGTAGGGTACAGTTGTCTGCTCAGGGCTACTGGCATTACTCTGATGTGCTGATCAACTTTATGAAGTCAGAACATGACTGGATGCCAGAGCGTCGGGCTGAGGCTGAGAAGCGGCAAGCTGATCGTTTGGTGGAACAGAAGCGCGCGGTCTATCGTGAAGTTGGTTTGGATGGTGACTCGCTCATGGATTTGCTAAGCATGACACCAGGGCCAGATTTTGGTAAGCTGCTCAAAGAAGTTCAAGGGGCGGTTGATCGTCCGGAAATGATGCCGGATTTGGAAGGTGGATTAAGGGAAGAGGTTTCTAAGAGAATAGTGGAGGCAAGGAAGAAGATACTGGTATTTGAGATGTAGAGAGTAGATAGTAGAAGGTAGACAGAATCAAATTATGCAGTTTAGATACGAAGAATTAAGGGTTGGAAAGATTGTGTTGGATTATGTCGACTCGGTATATCGAGTTACAGCCTCTTTTCCCGGCCATGAGCGTTACACTTTAACAAGTCAATTAAGACGAGCAGCGATCTCTGTTTATTTGAATCTTGCTGAAGGCAGTGCCAGGAGAACAAAGGCAGAATTTGCACGCTTTATTACAATGTCCCTTGGATCACTTGTCGAAGTAGATGCAGCCCTGAAGATCGCTTTGAGACAGAAGTATATTAATCAAGAACAATATCAACAGACAAGATTAGAAACTGAACAAATCTGGATTTCTTTATGCTCCCTCAGAAGGTCTCAGCAAGGGAAAAATTAGACCCTTTCTACCTTCAACCTTCTACTTTCTACCTATGATCACAACTTTATCTGGGACAATTACATATCACGGGATTGATTTCGTTATCATCGAAGTTGACGGAGTTGGTTATCGTGTTTTTTTAACTGCACATCAGGCCACAGGCTTGTCTGGCGAAGTGACCTTGTTTACTCATGAGGTTGTCCGTGATACAGAGCGCGAGTTGTACGGATTTTTTTCAATGGGTGCGTTAGAGCTTTTCTGGAAATTGATTGCTGTGTCTGGTGTTGGTCCAAAAGTTGGTCAGAAGATTTTAACTGCTGATGAGGTTGAAAATGTTAAAGAGAGGATTATGGCTGGGGATTTGAATTTTTTGACTGGTATTCCAGGAGTTGGAAAAAAGACTGCTCAGAAAATAATGTTAGAACTGAAAGGTGCTTTGGCCGAAGAGGTTCCGTCGCCGGCACTAGATGAAGATGCGGTTGAAGCTTTGGTTAGTTTAGGAATTAAACGCAGTCAGGCTCAGGACATTTTGAGTTTGGTTGATGCTGAGAGTACGGACGAGAGGATCCGAGCAGCTTTGAAAATGATTGGTAAGTAATATGGAGATTAGAAAAGTTGAAGATAAGAAAATTTGGAATGAGTTTGTAACTGAACACGGTCCTCGATCAGGATCGTTTTTGCATTCTTGGGAATGGGTGCGGTTTCAGAGTGGGCAAGCGATAGGTATGTATCAAAAAGACAAGCTCGAAGCCGCGGTTCACCTAATTGAAAATCAACTACCAGCTGGAAACAAATATTTGTATTGTCCACGCGGACCAATTGCGTCTGCGTTATGGTATGTTGGAGATCTTGTTCAAGGTTTGAGGCAGCACGCTCAGGATCAGGGCGCAATGTTTATCCGTTTTGATCCACCAGTTAAAGGTTCAGGCAAGTTATCTGGATCAAGTTTTATTAAAACTGCAACAGTGCAACCGAAGCAGACTTTGCAGCTGGATTTAAGCAAGGATGCTGAGCGACTGCTGGCTGAGATGCATCACAAGACCCGTTATAATATTCGTTTGTCTGCAAAAAAAGATTTGACCATCGAGGTTGTAGACCCGGGTCAATTCGATCAGGTCTGGCCTGTGTTTGAGCAAACAGCTGAACGCGATAAGTTCCGTTTGCATGATCAAAAGTATTATAAGCACATGATCAAGTCTTTGGGTCCAATGATTCGTTTGGTTGTAGCCAAACATGAAAATGAGATTATCGCAGCCACAATCATGATTGATTTTGCTGGTGTGCGAACCTATTTGCACGGCGCTTCTTCGAACAAACACCGCAATTTAATGGCGCCATATGCAATTCATTGGCACGAGATCCAAGATGCGATCACTCAAGGATATCGCTACTATGATTTCTGGGGTGTGTCGGATACAAATCTGGCTTGGAAAGGAATTACAAGATTTAAACGTGGATTTGGTGGGGCTGAGATCGAATATCCAGGAACATTTGATTATGTGATCAACAAACCTCAGTACTTACTTTACAAAATAGCCCGCCGTTTACGTTACGGTTCACGACACTAAAAAAACTCGAGTCCAAGCTCGAGTTTTTGGTTTGGGTTGACAAAACGTCTGACATGCTCTACCATTGCAATCAGCTCGTTAAAGACTCTACCACAAAAAGGAGGGAGCAGTGGGCGACAGATTTCAAATGATCATGGGCTATTTGTACATCATGGAGCGTCGTGGTGGCAAGGAGCACTTCCTGCTGTACCGCAGCGGACGAGGTACCTACTTCGTGCTCGCGCGCACAGACTTGAACTCCACTCCGATCGAGACCCAGGCGGTCATGTGTGACATGACCGCCATTCGCCCTGACAGGGTTAATAGCCGTCGTTTCGCCAATGACGCGGATCTGCGTCAGGTCATGCAGACCTGGCAGGACATCCAGACCCCGCTCGCACTCTGGGTGGCTGGTCTGGAAGAACACCCGGAGTTCGGTCGGCTTCGTCGCACCTTCGAAGAGATCAGTGCTTCTACTGGATCACCGATCCCAGCTGTTTCGGTAGACAGGGTAACTACACCCGCATCCGTCTGATCAGCTGATCAGCAGAACGTATCTCCATCCAGGCTCGTTGACAGCCTGGTTTTTCTATTGTACAATCCTGTTCACAAACGCTCCTTACACCCGTGGAAGGGAAGAAACATGGGCACGCTTGTCTCAGTTTATCTCGGGGTCGTGGATCTGAACAAAGTCAGACACGACCCGACTCGCTCCGTGGACATCAGACCTCTCCAGGTCGGGATGCCGGTTTTAGTCGGAACTCGAACGGCTAGAATATCGGCTGCTGGAGACAAAGTCGCTTTGTATCACAGGGACACAATCGAACACTATCTGCGTGTTAGTGGTCCTGAAACAAAAACCGCCGACGATCTGCTCGTCCGCGCGTTTGGTAGCCATGTTGAGGCCATGCTCTGGGTCAGCAGTGAGCTGATTCAACGCCGCCCAGGCAAGATCGTTCTCACCCAACTCGCTCCTGTCCACTAGGATTCGTCCCCAGGAACACCCTGGGGCTTTTTTATTCAATAACAATTCCTTGTCCAGCAGCGTAAGTATCGTTGACCAGATTTGTGCTTAGTTCGTCCAGTGATCGAGTTAGATTATCACCAGTCACAGTGTCAGTTGCCGTGACAGAGATGCGGTTACTTAGTTTTACAAAGCTGCCCACGTCCGCTTCTTCTGGGGTAATTGAAACTTCAAAATCCGCAGTTACTGATTCAATTGAAGTTGGTAAAGAATCGATTGACCAACGGGCAACTCGGCTTTCCGGATCATATGAAAGCTGTCCGATATCAGTAGAAGTACTTCCTGTCCAAGCCACATCTAGCGGTAAAGTAGTTGAAAGAACCACGTCTTCGAGTTCATGAATTGAATTATCAACTGACCAAATGATTTGATAAGATGTTATTTCGTTAACTTCAGGAGGCATTGGCCCAGATCCTAAAGCTGATCCATTATCATTGTAATAGCGCGATTCAGCAGTTGGATTGAAATCTGAATTAATCGAAATGGTAATTGGTGAACTAGACAATTCACGAGGGCTGTTTACGCCGCCAATGGTATTAAGTGAACTTTCTACGGCCACCACAATCTGGTCGGCCAGTGTTTCTGGATCAAGGTCATCTAAGATCGGTAGGCTTAGATCGATCACTCCTTCTTCACCCACTTCAAGTGTGGCCAGATCTGGTGTTGAGTTTGGTCCCCAAGTAATCTCGTTTTCAACTGGGTCAAAGTAACCACCAGAGATGTCTGCATTTTCCCATTGTATCGGCACATCCTGACCATTTTCAGAACTAAAGGTAACACTGATTACCACCCCGCCAACAACTTCTTCTCCGGAATTTGAATAATTAATTGACATGCGTAATGTGTCACCTGGACTTGCACTTTGGTCACTGCTTGAGCCGTTGATGATTGTTTGAACAACCAGATCACTGCCCAGAACATCGGTCTGAGCTCGGTCCGTAGTCTGTGTTAGTTGAACACCCTCAGCGTCTTCGAAATAACTTACAAACGTAACATCTTGAAGACCTTGTGCTTCCGCAGCGAAACTACCAGTCAAGGTTAGCTCAATTGTCTCTTCTGATTCGACCTTCGAAACCAGCCAGTACAATTTTTCTTCAACCAATTCTGGAGAAGTACTTTCAATAATCCAAGAATTTGGTGCGTGAATACCAACAAATATATTTTCCAAAGCAGACTCGCTAGTGTTGGTTAGCTCGAGTTTGTATTCGATCACATCTCCGGGCACAGCCTTGGATGGGCTTGCCAAAGCAGTCTCGACAACTGAGTTATCAATAGTAAACTCCATTGTTTCTATGTCCTGGAAATCAGCATTAAAATTTGAAGGACGATAAGTGACAATTGCCTGGATCGTTGAAGTTGTGTTTACACTGCCGAGGATTACACCAGTTAACTCGATCGTTCCTTTACCTCCTTTTTTCAAACTACCAACTGTCCAAGTGTCTTCATCTTTTGTTGGTGCAGGGTTGGCTTCAGATAAATAAAAAGTCTCAGGTAGATTTAACTGGATCTCAAGTGCGGCCATTGGTACCCGACCATTGTTATCGTATTTGATCTCAAAACTGACTTCCTCGCCTGAGGTAACCTGTTCAGGTCCATCAATCAAGATTTCTAGCGATTGTCCATCAGCTCCACCAAATGGATTAAAAAATAAAAATCCAGCCCAAGCCACAGCTGCCAGGATCAGAGCAATAACAATAAAGCGAATTAAAAATCGCGTCATGCGCGAGCTGCGGTTTTTGTCCAACTTAGTCAAATTCGGCATCTTGCCATTTTCCTTGTAAATGGCTTTTAGCTCAGTTTCAAAGCTCTTAGTCTTTTTACGAGGAGCTTTGCGTTTGCTGGTTTTTGTTGGCTTTTTAGTTTTGCTAGTTTTTTTGGCCGAAGCCTTGGGTACTCGAGGCATAGATTAGAGATCAGTTTCAAACAGGATACCAAGAAATGCGTCACTTGTCTCGTCAGCGCTTAAATTTATTATCTGCCCCTCCTTATTTTCACTTGAAGTCCAAACCAGGTCAAGCTTGTCTGGTAAATTGATCTGAACGTTAATGTCGCGATCAAGCACACCAGATTGTTTTTGGATAAACAAGGTGTAGTCGTCAATTGGGTGGAAGCCAAGCAAATTTTTGATATTGGCGACTAGATCTGGTTCTTCAGAAAGTGTTTGTACTGTCCATGGTAGGCGATAAGTAAAGGTGGCGATTTCGGTTTCGCCAGGCTTGGTCTGGATCCAGTTACCAAAAACAGTTTTACCAAACTCTTCAGAGATGTCAGTGCCGCTAGCAGGATCGATATGACTGCTGGCAGAGGCGAACGAAAGATCCTCGTCCTCTTGATAATAGTCTTGTGGTCGTTCAAAAAGTTCTGGTGGCGGAATCTCAAAATTATTAGCATTGATTAGCTGGCTGCCACGCGGAACATACAGCCTGATGTAGTCCACGTTGTTCACTCCGACAAAGAGATCGTTTTTAATCCCGTGGTGAGTTCGTGTGACTGTAACAGTGTTGGTTATTTCGCCTGTTTCAGAAATTTGAACATCTAGATCAATATCTTCGGATACGATTGCGTCAGTTTTTCCACCACCAATATTAGTTGTCACCACCATCAAATAGTCGCCTGCAATACGTTTGATTTCCCCAGCCCAGCCAAGCGAAGTGATCTGTTGTTCCAGATCGTGGTCTGTAAAGTATAGCTGTAGGTCCCGTCCAGTTAGGCCATGATCAATATGTGACAAAATGTTTAAGAAATCATTAGCCGAAGCGTCTTTGATGCGCTCGATTAATTTTGGTGCCAGGTCACCAATAAACTGTTTTGGTGCTGATTCGTCTGCTTCCAGCTCAACAATTTTTTGAGTTTCAAAAATAAAGTTTTCACTATCAATAGTCCGTCCATATTCAGGCATGTCGATCGGTCCTAGTAGGCTGAGTAGGTCAGCCACGTAAGTGGCATTGATTGCAATGACACCATCAACTGTAGGTCCACCAGCATTTTCATAAAAATCAATTAGCTTGTTGGCTGAAGCTGGGTAATCCGGGAACCAGTTGGCGTCTTGGAACTCCCAGTGTGAATTGATTAACTGCAAAGGTTCAGGTGCAGCGATGTGTTCTCGCAGACTGCCTTGCAGATCATATGATCCACCTGCTGGAATTGTAATCTTAGTGATTTCCCCGCGATCAATATCGATTTCAGCAAAGCTGCCAATGAAACCACCGGTTGGCCGTAGCTCAGTGTTGTTTTGGAAAATAACAAGGTAACGCTTTTTCATCTCATCTCCCAGGATTGTTTTGATAAGTTCTGAGAAAGACAAAAATTCCTGGAACGAGGCGGTTAGAGCAGGGAGTTGGTCAGCGACAGTTTTAACAGTGTCACGAGAGCTTTCTGGAATCAGATCAAGTTCAATGTTTTCAAGGTAGTGCTCAGCATCTTCAAGCATTGGTAGGGCCTTGCTCAGAGTTGTTTCTAGGATCTCAATCTTAGAGACCAGAGTTGGATTAATTTCATTTTGCATGACAGCAAAAGCATCAGAGATTCTAGTAGCTGCTCCAGCCAGAGCGTCGCCTGCTTTTAGAAGATCAACTCCGGTGTTGTAGGCTCGCCGAGTCGAAGGGAGCAAGCTAATCAAGGCACGTAATGATGCATCAAGTTCGTTCAGGGTTGATCCAGCCTTTTGGAAATCTTCATTGGCTTGAGCAAAGCTGCCAGCTGCAGACTGAAAGTCGGCTTGCATGATTGAACTGGTTGCGTTTTCCAAATTTCCTAGAGCAGCCTGACCACTATTTTCTAGATCTGTTTTTTGTGAACTAAGATTTCGATAAGTATTCATCGCATGCAGTGGCAGAACAAAAGCAAATGAAACTAAAACAAAAGCGGCAATAGCTCGTTTCCAACCATGTTCAAGTTGCCATGACCAACGTCGGGCCGTGTCACCGATTTCTTCAACCACTTCTTCAACCTCTTCCTCAAGCGCCTCAATAATACTTGGTTCACCTTGTTCGTTTACAGCAAAGACGTACTGTGGATCCATGGCTTCAACTGGTTCTTCTGGTGTCTCGATTTCTTCCTCAGACAAGTTGACTTCTTCAAAAATGTCTTCGGCCTCAGCTTCGCTGGCTGTTTTTACGATATTGATTTTTGGAAGTTTTGACAGTTTTAACAAGCGTTCAAGTAAAGGAGACTTTTCAATCAGATCGCTTTCTTTGAGCTGACCAAGTAGCTCGGCTTCAGAAATACTAAGATCATCTGCTGCGGTTTCTAGCAGTACTGGGTCATCAAGTAGACTAACGTAGTCAACAAAGTTGGCTGCGGTTACCTGGGTTTCATCCTCGATCATTTTTATCGGATCAGGAAGGTCGCGTGAAAGATAAACTGTATACGGTGACAACTTGGCCTTTTTGGCAACATTAACTTTGACCTTGCGCGCACGCTTGATCGGTTTCTTTATTTCCTTCTTTGTTTTTTTATTTATTTTTTTCTTTGCAGGCATACTGCTCGTAGACCTTGATTATTTCTTCGGCCATGGTTTTCCAGGAATATTTTTTTATTTGCTCATGGCCTTTATGTGTCATTTTATCTCTAAGCTCTTTATCACCAAGTGCTTTTTCCATTGATTCGACCATTGCCTCAATATCATCTGGTTCAAAGTAGAGCGCTGCGTCACCAAGGATTTCTGGGATAGCTGTGGCGCGAGAGGCTGCTACTGGAACTCCTCGAGCCATGGCTTCTAGTGGTGGTAGTCCAAAACCTTCGTGACGTGAAGGGAAGACATATAAAGTTGCGTTCTGATATAACTGATCTAGCTCTTCTTCAGTGGCGTAGCCATGAAATATGACTGCTTTACGTGGAATCTCGATTTCATCAAATTCTTTTTCAAGCCATTCCCAGAAAATATCTTTCTTGCCAACTAAGACCAGTTTTACTTCAGGGTGTAGTTTGTGAAAAAAGGCAAAAGCGTGAAGCAGGGCCTCGAGGTTCTTGTGCGGATAAGCATTGCCGACGTAGAGGAAGTAGGGGTCTTGAATGGTTTTCTGGTTTTCTTGTTTTCTTGTTTTCTGGTTTGTTGTTACTCCTTCGTGCACAACCGAGATTTTGTTTGGGTTGGTTGAGAAGTGTTTCAGGATCGATCCTTTGGTAAATTGCGAAACAGCAATGATGTGTTTGCTTTTGTGAACAGCTCGGTCAACAATATATTTGTATCCCAGATATTTCAGTTTGTAACGGAAAGGGTCAAGCTGTGTTGCCTTCTTGGCAGAAGTCGGTTCTTCCAGCAGGAGCAGATCATGAATTGTTACAACGAACGGGACCTTTGCTCGCAAGGGGATATTCCAGTGCGGGTAGTGGATAAGGTCTAAGTCTTCCTGATCGATTAGTTTAGGCATTTGCATCTGTTCTTTGATTGAATACCAATGAATATCAGCCAGCCGTTTTTCAAAGTTCTTATTAGTGATCTTGCACGCATCAAAGTTCTCTTTTTTGAGAAATAAAATATAGCGGTTCTTTTTGTCGATTTTTTGTAGCTCAGTAACAAGCTGCTCAACATATCGACCAAGACCGCCGCCCCCCACTTTTGGGCCGTAAAGGCGTGCATCAATACCTATTCTCATAGACCTTCTTTATTATAACAAAAAAACAGGCTTAAGTCGGCCTGCTTGTCCACACGCTGGTTAGCGGCGAGAGATTGAGAAGATAAGGCGGCGTAGTTGAGCGAATTCCTTGTCTGCTTCAACATGGATACCGCCGGCTATACGCTGGTATACTTCTTGGAGTCTGCGTCCATGGATATCTTGAGCAGTGAGCAGTCCGAGCCTGAGCTTGCGTCGCTCAAGGGCAATTTCCAATGTTTGTCGAATCATGATCACGAAGAGTAAATCATTCTCAGCTCTCAGATCTTCACGCCAGCATTCGAAAATAGTTTGATCTTTTTTGTTGTTGATCGTGACTTTCACGATTTTGTTGGTGCCCGGGTCACGATCAATGATGAAGTAGAGCTGGTTCGTTGTCGTTAAATTATGACAAAATGGTATCCAAAGGCGCTGGTTTAACACACCCTTCTCCCTGGTTTTAAGGTCCGCTGTTCGAGTTTATGTTTTTTTGGCTGGGTTGTCAACAGTACAAAGTACTTCTAAAGTCTTTTGTGCTGCTTTTTGCCAATTGAATTTTTGAGCTTGTTCAAGGCCGGCTTTAACCAGGTCGGCCCGCAGGTTGTCAGATCGTGATAGTTCATTTAGTGCCGTTGCAATATCATTGCTGTTGTATGGGTTGATTAGCAGCGCAGCATTACCAACGGTTTCTGGAAGAGAGCTGGTGTGGCTGGTGATCACTGGGGTTCCGCAGGCCATGGCTTCGAGCACGGGCAAGCCAAAGCCCTCATAAATCGATGGGAAAACAAAAGCGTGTGCGGCGCGATATAGAGCTGGTCGGTGTTCGTGTGGCACGTAGCCAAGGTAATGGACATTGGTCATCTGCTTGAAGCGATCTAATATGTCGTCGCTGCGCCAGCCAGGTCCGCCAGCGATGACCAGGTTGTCTGGTTGTCTGGTTGTCTGGTTGTCTAGCGCATCAAGTAGTGCATGTAAATTTTTCCGGGGTTCGATTGTGCCCATGAACAGAATGTATTTTTCCGGGAGGCGATATTGTGATCGGATACCGTGATCTTGTGGCAACATTTTTGGTTGGAAGAGTTTGTGATTGATTCCATGCGGGATGACAGACATCTTCTCAGGGTCGATTCCGAACTGATCAATCGCGTCTTGTTTGGTGCTGGTCGAGGGGGTAATTATTGCCTGGGCTGTACTTAGTGTTCGTTCTGGCCGAACTGTTCTGTGCCATACCTGGCCACGGGCTTTAAAAAAGTGAGGAAAGATTTTCCAGGATAGATCATGGAGCGTGACAACACTTGGAGTTCTGCCAGTGGCTATGTAATTTAGGTTTGGAAAAAAGAAAATATCACAATCAACAAGGTCATCAAGTTTTGGACTGGTCTGAGCAACAATTCCTAGGTTAAGAATTTTGTTTGGTGTTGGAAGATGTTCGTGGCGCACGTGTGAGCGATAACGATCTATATCAATCAGATTTAAGTTGTCCAGAACGTGGCGGCGAACAGTTTCTGTTCCGGATGAGAACAAGACAAAGTCGTGCTCTGATCCAATCTCAAAAAGTGCGCGGAGGATTTCCAAGGTGTATTCCCCCACGCCGCTTTGTTTTGGTGAGCCAAGCCCTCTGACATCAATTGCTATCCTCATGTTTCTGGTGCTTACTTTCTACAAATCGCTTCATTTTAAGCTTAAATTGTTCTGTATCGAACTGTTTGGCGTGTGTTCGGATTTTTTCTGGATCATATTTTGTTTGGTCAAAGTGGATTGCCTGATCAGCAAGTTCTTCCCAACTTTGCTCATCAATAAATTCGCCAGTAACCCCTTCCTCGACTGCTTCGATCGAGCCACCGCGGCGCAAGGCAATCACTGGTCGTCCTGAAGCCATTGCTTCAACCTGAGTAATTCCAAAGTCTTCTTCGTGTGGATGTAAGAAGGCGATGCAGTCAGCGTATAGGTCAGCTTTTTCTTGATCAGACACTCGACCTAAGAATTCAACGCTTGATCCAGCTCGTTTTCTTAGCTCTGCCTCTTCTGGTCCTGATCCAAAAACCTTTAAAGGTAACCCGGTTTTTGTAAATGCATCGATGGCAATATCATATCGCTTGTAGGCGACCAGACGTCCACCAATTAAAAAGTAGTTTTTTGGTTTGTGGCTGATTGCGAATCGTTCAGTTTCTACTGGTGGATGTATTACTTGTGAGTCACGTCCATAATACTTTTTGATCCGTCGTCGAACTGTTTCTGAATTGGCAATAAATACATCAACCCGATCAGCTGCTTGTTTATCCCACATGCGCAAGCGCGATAACACGGCTGGCAAAATTTTCTTAACCAATCGTGGTACTTTCAGATTCTCAACATACTCGTGTGTGTCAGACCAAAGATATCGAGTTGGTGTATGGCAGTAGCAGATGTGCAGTGACCCAGGCTGTCCGATAATACCTTTGGAAAAAGCACTGGTGCTGGAAACGATTAGATTGTAATCAGTCAGATCATAGTGTTCCGTGGCCGCCGGCATCAGTGGTAAGTACCACTGATATTTTTTTAATGCCCAAGGCCACTGACTCAAAAATGACGTCCGAATATCTCGGCCGCCAAACTCTTTATACATTTTATCCTTGTCGTAGAGCAGGGTGTAAGTCGGTGCTTCAGGCCACATCTCTTGGAAGACCTGTAAAACCTTTTCTGCTCCTCCGGCTTGGATCAGGTGATCGTGAACCAGGGCAAGCTTCATACTAATAGGCGCCTTTTCTGAATAGAACTACTAATGGAGTCTTGAGCAGGATGTAAATATCTAAGAGTGGACTCCAATTCTCAATGTAGTAGACATCTAACCTGACTTCTTCCTCAAAGTCAAGGTCAGCCCGGCCACTAATTTGGGCCATGCCGGTTACTCCGGCTTTAACTGTATGAACTCGTCGGTGGTGTGGTTGGTAGGCATTTACTTCTTCTGGCAGGTGTGGGCGAGGTCCGACCAAAGACATTCGGCCGATCAGAACCAGGAAGAATTCTGGCAGTTCATCTAGTGAATACTTGCGGATGAATTTTCCAACACGAGTAACTCGTGGGTCATCTTTTAATTTGAACAACGGACCTTCTTCGCGCTCATTGCCATGCTTTTTTACAAATTCAGGGTCAAAGCGATACTTATGAGCGTCCTTAATCATTGAACGGAATTTGAAATAATGGAATGGTTTACCATCCTTTCCCACGCGCATAACTCTTTTGTTGTTTGGTAAGCGCGAGAAAAAAATGCGGCCAGGTTGTTCTATGAAAAGCGCTAGGGCAATCAGGATTTGGATTGGTAAAGTCAGGATGATCAAGATGAGTGATCCAACAATATCGAAAATACGTTTGTACACTGCACCCCAACCTTCTAATGGTGTAGCTTTCAGTTCTATGATCGGAATACCAGCAACAGTGTGAGCCTCGAATCTGGTTGAGGCAGCAGCAAAGATGTCAGCCGTGTGTTTGAAGGTGATGTGTTCTGCGTCAGCGAAGGTCAGCAGGTCCTCGCGATCCTGACGAGTGGCTTCTGGTTTAGCAAAAATTATTTCGTCGACCTTGTGTTTGCGTCCTAGTTTTTTGATCTGTTTAGCCACCTCATCATCGAACTTATCAAACTCACCAACAACTACAAATCCCAGTCGAGGTTTCTTTAGGAATTCTTCTTTCAGTGCCTCTGATGCTCGGCCTTTTCCAATGATTACCACTCGATGTACACCAACTCCGAAACGTTTTATAGATCGTTGTAATCCACGAATAACAATTCTTTCTGAACCAACAAAGATAGTGGCCAAAGCCCAGGCAGCGAGCATGATGTAGCGGGATTCAAACGCTTGGCGTGTAAAAAATAGGATCGCCACAACCACAGCAACGCTGAGTGCACAGGCGATAACGACTCGTGAGAGTTCGTCAGCTAACTTTTGTCGTGTGGCTGAATACAGTCCGGTCAGTGCAAAAACAACTACCCAAACCAGAGCAATAAAAATAACAATATTTGTATATTGTTCAATGGTCAGACCAAAGGTGACCGGACGGATGTCAGTCAGCTGAGGCAGGAAACGGGAGTAGTAGGCAGCGATACCAGCCGCGACTAAAGCGATGTAATCGAGGGGTAGGCGCAGCACTGTAAAAAAAATCTCAGAACGTTTCATATTGACTCTATGATATCGTAAATAAGAGGGAATGACAATGTCTCGATTCGTTTCTCCCCCCTTTCCAAGGGGGGATCAAAGGGGGGTTCTGCGTGACTTGGCCGGCCACGGGATGACTCGGACATTCTTTTGTGAGAAGCACTCGGCCTATTCGTGGAGTGATAAAAGGACATTGTCAGGCCTCGTTCGGGTTCCACCGGGACCACCACCGTTAATGGTAATACGAGAGTGTGGTGTGGGCCCGGCTCCACATGTTCTCACAAAAAGAATATCCTCGTCATTTATTTCTTACGGCAAAGGAAGTGGCCGGCTAGCAAATAAAAAACCACATCAGGTGATGTGGTCATGAGAGGATGTACTCGAAGATGCCACGATTCAAGCCGATGTGGAACCAGGCACCCCAGAGGTATACGATCGGTGCGGTAGCTATTGCTGCACCTCGACGCAACAAGGATAAGTCGTACTCGTTGAGCAGGTTGTGTCGGCGATATAGGTGATGGTAGAACGGAAAGTTCAGCCAAAATATCGAGCTGAGCATGCAGGCTCCAAATAGGAGCAAGAAGATCTGAGTCGAGTTTAGTATTTGGTAGATCACACTTTCTCCTATAGGTTCCTGGCCCAAAGGTGAATTGTTAGTCCCCAGAGGACCAGTGAAAGGACTATGTGAGCAATACCTAGAAATCGCATGCGTCGTACACGATTCCAGGGTGCTATATCACGCTTGTTTTCAAGTTTGACCCACTTGACCATGACGTGATACAGCGCGAATATGTCGAGTACGCTGAGTACTATCATGGTGCAAACAAGGATCATGCGCTTCTCCTCCAAATAAGCTTACCAGGGGTTGACAAAATGGTCAAAACATGGTATATTTTCCGCGCCTTAGAGTACTGGATGATCGCCTGGTGTCTTGTAAAAGATATTGGGGGGAAAGTCCGAACACCCCTTGTTTGGCAACATTCAAGGAGCATGGAAAGTCGCTAACAGCGACCAGGAGTAAAGATGTGTCGTTCTGTTCTCGAGACAGAAAAACAGATCTCAAGCCTAGGGAAAGTGCCGCAGAGACAATACTAGTCCCGTCTATGGCGGGATGAAAAGTGAAAAGTTAGATGGTGTTAGTTCGCTAGCTACATCTTTCGTCCCACGGTGACGTGGTGACGTGGTAAACCCTTTCCGGTGCAAGAGCAAATTTGGTAGCTCGCTAGAGGTGCTTGGCAACAAGCATCGTAGATAGATGATCATCGATCTCACTTCGGTGGGAGAACAAAATTCGGCTTACAGGTATTCTGAGGCAATCAAAAACACTGAGTGAAAGCTCAGCGTTTTTGTTATTTCGTTTAGAGTTTCATTCCAACCCGTTCGCGAACGGATTGCATGTTTTTTTCTGCGATTTCTTGGGCGCGTTCGGCGCCGTCGTCCAGGATCGACTTGAGCATGTCTTCATCTTCCATTAGTTCCGTGTGGCGTTCGCGGATCGGGCGAACGAAGTCGACTACAGCTTCGGCCAGGTCGCCCTTGAAATCAGCGTAGCCCTTGCCATCGTAATCTGCCTCGATCTGATCCGGCGACTTGTCAGTAACAGCACTCATAATCGTAATCAGGTTGTAAACACCAGGTCGCTTGGCATCGTATTTGATCGTTCCTTCAGAATCAGTTACAGCAGACTTGATCTTCTTGCGAATAGTATCATCGTCATCAGTCATTGCAATAAAACTTTTAGGACTGTCTGCAGACTTGCTCATCTTTTTAGTTGGATCATCCAAAGCCATGATACGTGCACCTTCTTTTTTCATACGCACCTCAGGAACAGTAAATGTCTGACCAAAGTCACGATTGAATCGTTCAGCTAGGTCGCGTGACAATTCAACATGTTGCTTCTGGTCATGTCCAACAGGAACAACATCAGTTCCGTAAAGCAAAATATCAGCAGCCATCAAAATTGGGTACGAGAAAAGTCCAACACCAACAGATTCATGTTCACCACGTCCTTTTTCTTTGTACTGAGTCATGCGTTCCAATTCGCCCATGCGTGTGATCGTGGTCAATACCCAGCTAAGTTCAGCATGTCCACTGACTCGAGATTGTTGGAACAAGATGGCTTTCTTAGGATCGATTCCAGCAGCCAGATACATGGCGGCCAAGTTCAAGATATTATCACGCAAATCAATTGGATCTTGTGGCATGGTTATTGCATGCAGATCAACTACACTAAAAATACAGTCGAACTCATTTTGTAGCTCAACGAATTGTTGTATAGCACCAATATAGTTGCCAATGTGGATGTTGTTTGTCGGTTGAATTCCCGAAAAAATACGCTTTTGTTTCATATGAGGAGATGATAGCATATCTGTGTTCAAGCACCAAGCACCAATATCCAAATACCAAATAAACACTAAATAACAAAAACCAAAGATTTTTTGGTCTTTGGAATTTGTGATTTATTTAGTTTTTGATTTTTGGGATTTGGTATTTACACTTCAATAATCACTGGCAAGACCATTGGTCGACGCTCAGTCTTTTTGAACAGAAGCGTGCCAATGTCGTTGCGGATGCGTTTGCGGATATAGTCAGTATCAGCCTGTGAGGATGGATCTCGGTCAGTAACAATCTTTTTCGCACGTTTTCGTACTGCTTCAATCAGTGCTTTGTTTTCTTTCATGTATACAAATCCTCGGCTAATAATATCTGGACTACCATGTAGTTTACCAGTCTTGCGTTCAACCTGAACAATAACCACAACCATTCCGTCGCCAGCCAAAAGCTGTCGGTCACGCAAAACAACTTGTGAGACATCGCCAACACCCAGTCCATCAACAAATACATAATCAGTCGGGAACTTTTCTTGGGTTAGTTTACCTTCGCCCTTTGCGAATTCCATAATCTGACCATTCTCCGGGATAAATATATCTTTATCCTCTCGATAACCTAAGGTCTCAGCGATTTTCGCATTTGCTACCAGCAAGTAAGTATTTCCTTCAATCGGAACATAATACTTTGGCTGCATTAGCGAGATCATTAATTTGATATCCTCGGCTTTGGCGTGACCACCGGCGTGGATATCTAGTAAGTTGTAATGAATCACATTAACTCGATGGCGAGCTAAGGTGTCTTGCAAGCGTTCAACAGATTTTTCGTTTCCTGGAACAACCGAGCTAGAGAAAATGACTGTGTCATCAGGATTCAGTCGGACTGAACGGTGCTCGTTGTTAGCGATGCGCATCAGTGCGGCTCGTTGCTCGCCCTGGGCTCCAGTACACACCAACATGACTTTGTGCTTTGGATATTTATCCATCTGCTCTGGAGTAATGATTGTACTCTGTTGAAATTGAAGATAACCAAGCTGTTTGGCAATCTCAACGTTAGTTTTCATTGAGTATCCATCAATGGCGATTTTGCGCCCGTGCTTTTCTCCAATTTCGATTATCTGTTTAACACGTGATAGCTGGGAAGCGAAAGTTCCAACAATGATTCGACCTCTAACATTTTTTATGATTTGCTCCAAGTTAGCACCAATTTCCTTTTCCGAAATCTGATGTCCTGGTTTGTTAGCATTAGTTGAATCACTGAGCAGAGCCATTACTCCCTCGTTGCCAACTTTGGCGATCTTACCAAAGTCAGCTGGACCAGTTCCAGAAGGATGGAAGTCAAATTTCCAGTCACCAGTGTGAACAACACGTCCTTCGGGTGTGTCGATAATTACTCCAACAGCATCAGGGATTGAGTGGTTCAAGTGGATGAAAGAAACTTTGAATTTTCCAAGCTGTAGAGTGTCATCGACTTTGATCTGTTTCAGATTAATCGAGCGACCCTGAAAATCTTCCTGTTTCTTCTTGATCATCCCAGCAGCCATAGGCATAGCGTAAACCGGGGGATCACCAATTTCCGGCATGACGTGGCCAACACCACCGATATGGTCGTAGTGACCATGGGTGATAATCACTCCACGGATGTTTTTTTCTTTACCTTTGACACAAGCCATGTTCGGGATAACATAGTCGATTCCAGGCATATCATCTTCAGGGAACTGCAGTCCCATGTCAATAAAGATAATGTCATTGCCATATTCAAGCATTGTACAGTTACGGCCAACCTCTTCATTTCCACCAACAATACCAATCCTTAGCTTGCCTTTCGGGGCGATATTTGGTTTACCGTGTTTAGCTCTTCGTTTACTGTGTTTTGTTTGTCGTTTCTGATTTGCTTGTGGCTTGTGATCAGAAACGGCTTTTTTCTTGTTTACGCGTTTGGCTGGTCGCGAAAACTTGCGGCTTGGCGGTTTTGCCTTACCTTTAGGTTTCTGCGCAGCCGGACGCGGCTTACGTTTTGTTTTTACCATAATATAAAAGTTATTAGTTTTGAGTTGTGAATTATGAGTTTTTGATCGCAAAGTGCGATCTGAGACAACGAAGGGTCTGGGCCCCTCACAAAGAGAGAAACAGGCCTTTTGTTGGCTTGCCATCCGTAGCTCCAGCCGGACCTCATCTGAGGCCCTTCTTCGCCAAGGCTTCGAAGGGTATCCTCCGCTCCACCAGCAGAATATCTTGCTGGAGCGCAGGATGGTGCGGACGGAGGGACTCGAACCCTCACAGGATTGCTCCCACTAGAACCTGAATCTAGCGCGTCTACCATTCCGCCACGTCCGCGTGGCAATTAAGTATCAAAGCAACCGGGGAGACCCCGTTTTTGCTCTAATCTTAGGTATCAATTTTTCCTTGAGAGAAGAAGTAAGAGATCAGTATATCATTCTTCCTCAGAATTGTCAAGGGGCTCTTCTTCGATCGTCTCTTCAATTGTTGGTCCGACGACCTCTTCTGCAGTTGGTTCTTCAGCTGCTGGTTCAACGACTTCTACTTCTTCAACCATTGGTTCTTCGGTTGACCAACGTAGCTTCATCTTCATTTTAATATACCATTCATTGATTCGTGAGAAGCGGTCAGATGGATCAGTGATTCGTTCCAGATCTATGTTTTTGATTTTTGATGCAACAGCGTATCGGTAGGTCGGTTGATACAAGAATATCGCTGGTAAGTCTTCTGCTAAGAAATCCTGGAATTCAATATATTTTGCCGCGCGCTCTTCGGGGTCAGTGGTAATCCGGGCCTCTTCAAGCAATTCATCAGCTTTCCGGTTTTCATATCCAGCCAGATTCAGTCCTGGGTCTGATGCTTGAGATGAATGCCAGAATGGATACGGATCAGGGTCAGTTCCTAATAACTCACCAGTCAAGAACATCTCGTAGTTTCGCCCAGACAAGACCAGGGCCTGCAGGTCCAAGGCAGCCACCACACGAATTTCCAAAGTTACTCCGATTTCAGCCCACTGACGCTGAATGATTTCTGCCGCGTGAATAAATTCAGCTTGATCAAGTACGGTTAAAGTAAATGCCACTTCTTCGCTTTCCTCACGGTGTTCATCAAACAAAATACGGGCAGCATCTGGGTCATATCCAAAGCGCTCGATATCTTCGTGATAACCAACCATGCCTGGCAAAATTGGAGCATCGATCGCAGAAGCGTGTCCTCCAAGAACTTCGTTAATGATCTCCTCTTTATTAATCGATTGGATTAAAGCTTGGCGTACGTCATGTTCGGCCAAGAGATCATTTTTTTCTTGGTTGAAAAAGATGGCTGTGATTTGAGGAATGCTTGGACGCATTATTTCTACGCCACGTATTTTTTCTACTTCAGAAACTAGATCAGCTGGGATGAAAGCCAGACCTTCGATATTGCGATTGGTTAGCGCATCAACCGCAGTATGAGCATCTGAATAGAACTTAAAAGCTAGTTGTTCAATAGAGGCTGGTTGAGCGTAGTAATCTGGATTACGCTCTAAAACATAGGTCCCAATATTACCCATCTTGTCCTTTGTGTATTTAGAAAATTTGTATGGACCGCTGCCGATCGGGGTTAGGTTCAGGTCAGTTAGGGTGGCTCGAATTGGAGCGATCTGCTCCCATAAGTGCGAAGGGATAATACCAACAGTCAAACTAGATAAGAATGGAGCAAACGGTTCAAGCAAAGTGAACTGCACTTGTTTTTCTCCCATCTCAGCCACACTCACCCCCTGGAAACTAACAGCCAAGGGACTTTTGTATTCTGGGTTTTGGATGCTTTGAATTGTGAAGATAACATCACTGGCTCGCACCGGCTCACCGTCGTGCCAGCGCGCATCATCGCGGATAGTAATTGTATACGTGGTTTGGTCCTCAGAGATTTCAAACGAGGAAGCTAGATCTGGAACTAAACCAGAAACAGGATCATAGCGGAACAAGCCGCTGAAGACCAGTTCAGTCAAATCCGAATCAACATCACTGGCTGAGGCGTAAAGAGGGTTAACGAATTGTGGCTCACCAATCAGTCCCTCGGTATACTCGCCTCCGACAGAAGCCATTTCTACACGGTGGGTAACAACAAACCAACTAGCCACAAATACAACCGAAAGAGCAAATACAGCAAGAGCAATTAGAGAAATTTTACGTTCGCCTTTTGAAAGCACGTTTGGAAGTTCGCCCCACTGCTGCCAGCTTGGCCAGGTCTTGTCTTTGTTAATTTGAAGAACATGAGCCGCGGTCAGATCTTTTTCTGTTCGGCCTAGTTTGGTTTTTAAGTTAACGAGTCTTTTTAGGACCCGTTGTATGGGAGAGTCTTCTTTCACAGATTAAAACAAGACGTTGGCTAAAGCCACAGCAAAAAACAGGATAGCCACCACAACTGTAGCTTGGTGAAGTTTTTTCTCAATGCCGCGTTTGGCTAAATAGACGTTTCCGCCTCCGCCAAAAATACCGCCTACACCAGCCCCTCGGGCTTGAAGCAAAATAAACAGCACCAAAAGCACGGCTAGGATTATTTGAGCAATATTGAGTATAGTATCAAGCATATTTATCCTTTATCAATTCATCAGGATTCTAGAACAGTTATCCGTTTCTGTCAATCTTATATACATGATATACTGTTTTCAGAAAGTAGACCATATGGAGGCGGTTGAGCTATCAAAAAAGAAACAAATTATTTTAACTGTTATTATTCTCCTGGTTTTGATTTTGGGAGGATTTTTTGCTGTTAAAGTAATCTTGATATACAGCAAAATTATGAATGGTGAATTGGGTATGGGTGGTTATGACTTTGAAGAACAGATGTCGATTGGACAAGCCATAGCCAATGTAGAACCTGATATTGATCCAACTCTGGTGGCTAGTGATGATGATCCTGCTTTGGGAGCTGAAGAACCGGTTCTAACCATTGTTGAGTTTGCTGACTTTCAGTGTCCACATTGTGCAGCTGTTAGTGGCACAGTACGACGCATGGCTTCTCTATATGGAGAGAAGGTGCGCTTTATCTATCGTGATTATCCAGTTTCTGAAATTCATCCAGATGCGCAGTTAGCAGCTGAAGCTGCTGAGTGTGCACACGACCAAGGATTGTTTTGGCAGTACCATGACAAGCTGTTTGCTAATCAAGGGGATTTAGATGTTGTCTCTTTGAAAAGTTATGCAATTCAAGTTGGTCTGGATCCAACAGTATTCAACCAGTGCCTTGATTACAGCAGTAAACGTGGTGAAGTACTGGATGATTATACTGACGGGTCTTTGGTCGGTGTCTACGGTACCCCAACTTTTTTCTTCAACGGCTCACGAGTTTCCGGTGCTATCCCAGAAGCTGTGTTTGAATCAATAATTCAAGGATTCTTAGAGTAGTATGAAAACGCGATTGCTAAGTTGTTTGGTTGTCTTGTTGGCTGGTTTTTTGGTTGTACCAGTAGCTGGTGCTGCGACTGATCCTTGTGATTGCTGGTGTGGTGAAACCGGAACCGGCGCTGCGTCAATCGACAACAAGGCGGATCGAGATATTTGTCAGGATGCTTGCCAGGATGCTGGTCAGGACTACATTATTTGTACTAATGAAAGAGGGGCCAAGCCACCATCAAATATTCGTTGTTGGACTGAGTCCGAGTGTAATCGCTATAGCACGGAGACAGATATTCTAAATACCACAGCCATTGGTGGTACAACTTGGGAAGGTAATATTCCCAAAGAATGTTTTGCTGGTCCAGCGCCAGAGAGCTACTGTTATCCAGCTCCGATCCAGGTTGATCTGAGTATTGTTATGGGTACCCCGGATGATCCGGTAACAGCCGTGTACGATCTTTCTACATATATTAATGCCCTTTATCGCTGGTTGCTCTACGCTGGCATGATTGCTGCTGGGCTGATGATCATGATTGGTGGGATTGAATACATGTTAGGACATGGTTCGGGTCAGGTGACTAAGGCCAAAGACCGTATCCGCAGCGCAATCATTGGAATTATGATTCTGTTTTCAGCCTACTTGATTCTAGCTACGGTTAACCCAGCAATTGTCCAGATGAGTTTGCCAAGATTCCCTTTGATTAAACAAGTGATATGGGTTGATGATAGTACGACCTGCGAAGCCCTTTGGCAGCAGGGATATATTCTTAATGTTGACGGAAATCAGACATACAGTGGCATTGGTGGTTGTACCGGTTTTCTTAGTTGCCCCCCATGGTTTACGTGTGGAACCGTGGCTCAGGTTGTTGGACACGTTGATGATAAAGAAGCAACAATTCAGGAATGTGTTTTTTACGGATGCTCAGAAAAAGGAAGTGTGTGTACACCAAAACGTGATGAGACGTACACCTGCATGAAGTGTGAGGACATTACACCGAACAATGAATATGGTGTAATTGCATCAACCACTATGTGTAACCGTTTTACACCAGAGATGACATACAACGAAGCCGATGGCACCGGTGTATATAAGAACTGTTTCTTTACCATGGATGCTACGGTTACTGGGGCTGGGGGCGGGGCGGCATTAGAAAAGGCTTGTGCGCTGGCCGTTATTGATTGTAATGCTGTTAAAGTTTGTCAAGGGTATGATACTCAGACAGTGACCTATAAAGAAGATTCGGGTGAAAGCAAGTCAACACAACTAGACGAGATTCAACTGTCGTCAAAGTCAGGGTTTGATCCTTCTTTATTCGGTGACATGCTTGGCGATTTTAGTTTAGGTGATGCCTGTCATGAAGATATTTGTATGGTAGCCACAAAATATCCGGCCACTTTTCCTGATGGTTGTTTAACAGAATCTGCCGCTATTGGTGGGGGCGTTGTTGAGGCCTTAACTGAAATTATTACTGGTTTCCAATATGACTGCGAAAAGGCTGTTGCTGATATGGATCGTGGAATGGCCGACTTCTATCCTTAAAGTATGAGACTTAGAGTTTTTTCTTTCTTTCTTTTTTTCTTCCTGGCTTTTTTTATTTTATCTCCCGCAGCCTTGGCCGTGGAAGAAGAGTGTGATTGCTGGTGTGGCAAAGAGGGTGTTGGGGCAGTGACCTTGGGAGATCAGCCAACACGGCTTGAGTGCGAACAGGCTTGTGAGGACGATGGAAAAGATTATTTGATTTGCACTAATGAACGCAATGCCAAGCCGCCAGCTGACACGCGTTGTTGGACTGCAGAGGAGTGTGCTGATTATCCAGACGCCACTTGGGGCGGAGCTGGAGGATATAATGATCCGCAACCAGCCTACTGCGTTGCCTCTCCAATAAAAGAACATTTATGTTATCCAGAACCAGCCACAGTGCCTTTGGCTGTTTTTATGGGTCCTCCAGGAGAACAGATCGAAGACGTAACTGATCTGGCCGATTATATCAACTCGCTTTACCGTTGGATGCTTTATTCCTCGATTATAATAGTAACCGTGATTGTTGCTGTTGGCGGGGTTCAATATATGATCGGTCAGCCAGACCAAGGAAAGGAGCGGATTCGAAATGCACTGATCGGGTTAGTCATTCTCTATTCGGCGTACTTGATTCTAGCCACAGTCAATCCCGAGATTGTTAAACTCCAGATCCCGCGCTATCCGTTGATCAAACAAATATTCTGGATTGATGATGACATCAACTGCGGCAAGCTCTATGATCTTGGCTACTATATTTACGCGCCAGACTCAGATACACTTTTTGATCCTACTTTGGCCGGACCTTCATTGGGCGGTGTGATTAGTGGGTCGACTATCAACCCTGGCTCGTGTGGCCAGAAAGGCGAGGTGCGTGAGAATATTGATGGGACCACCTCTACAACAGAAGAGTGTTGGTGGACTCATTGTGGTAGAAGCTCTGATGACACCTGTATGTTTTCAGATCCTTCAGAGCCACCGCAGTGCACCAGTTGTCAAGAGGTTGGCTATGAGCCCGGAAACGCTATAACCACTCAGTTAACAGCTTCCCCAACGGTCTGTGATGCTTTTAATGCTGCATACGACAATGATCCAAAAGGACGGTCTGGTAATCACAAGTTTTGTTTCTTTACCAACGATGCCAGTTTTCATCCTAGCGAAATCGGTGAGCACGTTGATATTATACAAAGAGGGCTTTGCGCTGAGCTGACAATAAACTGTGTCGGAATGCGATCGTGCACAGATTATGATAATGTCCGTTTGAAGAACCGTTTTGCATTTAACGATCCAAAGCTGGATAACATACATGGTCCTGATGGAGCTTTTGATGATAGTATTTGGAGTTATATTTGTGAAGAGGATGTTTGTACTGTTGATCCAAATTACGAAATAGAAGTACCTTTACCAGACGGAACAACTGTAAAACAGACTGAGTCTGAAAATTGTGTGGCTTTCGTAAACGAGTCTTTGCTGTTTGCTGGGGGAGCAGATCTGGCTCAGGGTTGGCACTGTCGTAATACAGGTTATGCCACTGGTGATTGTCGCGACGCGGAAGGCAACACATTATTCTGTACAGATAGCCCGGGTTATTAACCCGGTCTCTTGCCACATGAAACATAGTATGGTATGATCTCGAGCACTGTTGTATATAAGTGTTCAAGGTTATGAAAGATGCCATACAAATCAGAGGTGCCCGAGTGCACAACCTTAAAAATATTAACGCAGATATTCCCAAAGGAAAGCTGGTCGTAGTTACCGGTTTGTCAGGATCTGGGAAGTCTTCACTTGCTTTTGACACTGTCTATGCGGAGGGGCAGCGACGTTACATGGAGTCGCTATCGTCCTACGCCAGGCAGTTTTTAGAATTACAAGACAAGCCGGATGTTGATGAGATTCGCAACTTGTCGCCAACGATTGCTATTGATCAGAAATCTAGTTCACACAATCCGCGTTCGACCGTGGGTACAGTGACTGAGATCTATGATTACTTGCGAGTTTTGTTTGCCCGAGCTGGTCGACCACATTGTCCTGATTGCGGAGTCGAGGTTTCTGAGCAAACACGTGATTCAATTGCTGAGCAAGTTATGGCCATGGTTGCTGATACTAGTTTAGATCTGTTTGCCCCAATGGTGACTAATCAGAAAGGTGAACACAAACAAGTCCTGCTTGGTGCTGAGAGCGCTGGGTTCAAGGAGATTCGTTATGATGGTTTGCTAATGGATACAGATGAGGCCACACGAATGCGTAAAGACAAGAACAAGATTCATTCGATTGATGTTTTGATGAGCCGTTTTACAAAAGCTGAGCCATTGACCAAGTTGCGCATGATGGATGTTCTGAAGCGAGCCTTGGATTATGGAAATGGTGTTGTTTTGGCTGTGCGTGAAGATACTGGTGACGAGATTCTGTTATCTGAATCATACGCTTGTCCAAACTGTCACGTGAATTTACCAAAGCCTGAGCCACGCATGTTTAGTTTCAATTCGCCTTTTGGTGCTTGTACTGAGTGTACAGGTTTGGGAGTTAAGTTGGTCTTGGAACCGGATTTGGTTATCCCAAACAAGCGCCTGACTTTCGCTGAAGGCGCGGTCAAACCATGGACTCGTATCGCTGGAAATCAAACTAGTTATCTGAAAATGTTGGAGTTGGTTGGTAAGAAACATCGTTTTTCTGTGAACACGCCGGTGCAGAAGATCCCTAAAGCCAAATTAGAACTTGCTTTGTACGGAACAGGTGATGAGGTTTATAAATTTAATGGAACTGAAACAACTTATCCGGGAATTCTTGGTCAGCTTGAAGATAAATACAAGACCACAGATTCTGATTACGTTCGTGGCGAGCTAGAGACTTATATGCGGACCATGGTATGTACAGGATGTAAAGGACATCGTTTGAAACCAGAGGTATTAGCTGTGAAATTAGGTGATAAGAATATTGCTGATGCTGTGACCATGTCGATCGAGGACATGTCAGAGTTTTTTGATGTTTTGTTAAAGAAAGAAGACAAGAAAAAAAACACGGCTTTGAGCGAGGCTGAGACATTGATTATTGAGCGAGTGAAGAAAGAAGTTAATGCTCGGTTAAAGAACTTGCTCGATGTTGGTCTTGGATATTTGACCCTGGATCGTTCAGCCATGACTCTGTCTGGTGGTGAGGCTCAGCGTGTGCGTTTGAGTTCACAGTTGAATGCCAAATTGTCTGGTGTGATTTATATCTTGGACGAGCCTTCGATTGGTTTGCACCCGCGAGACAATGATCGTTTGATTGAAACAATTAAAGCTTTGCGTGATATCGGAAACACGGTAATTGTTGTTGAGCATGATGAAGCCATGATGGATGCAGCTGATCACGTGATCGACGTTGGTCCAGGTGCTGGTGAGTATGGTGGTGAGATTATTGCTGCTGGCACATCAGCCATGTTAAAGAAAAATAAAGATTCATTAACTGGTCAGTATTTGTCTGGGCAGAAAAAGATTGAACTACCAAAGAAATATCGCAAAGGATCAAACAAAAAAATTACAATTCATGGTGCCAAAGCTTTTAACCTACAAGACATTGATGTTGAGATTCCGCTAAGCAAGTTGGTTTGTGTTACTGGTGTGTCTGGTTCAGGTAAGTCAACTTTGATCTTGGATATTCTTGGCAAGGCTTTGAGCAAGAAATTTTATCGAGCTAAGGCTTTCCCGGCTGAACACGACAAGATCAAGGGAATTGAGAATATCGACAAGGTCGTGGCTGTAGACCAGTCACCGATTGGTCGCACCCCGCGATCTAATCCAGCTACTTACACTGGTGTGTTCACAACTATTCGTGATTTGTACGCCTCGCAGCCTGAGGCTAAGATGCGCGCCTTTGATGCTGGTAAATTTAGTTTTAATGTGAAAGGTGGCGGACGTTGTGAGGGTTGTGGTGGTGATGGAATGAAGCGGATTGAAATGCAGTTCATGCCTGATGTGTACGTTGAGTGTTCTGAATGTAAAGGGAAGCGCTATAATCACGAGGCTTTGGAGGTTTATTACAAAGGTAAGAATATTGCTGACGTGTTAGATATGACGGTTGAAGAAGCCCGACGATTCTTTGCTAGTCATCAGTTGATTTTTGACAAATTGAACGTACTCCACGAGGTCGGACTTGGTTACATCAAGCTAGGTCAGCCGGCAACTACTTTGTCTGGTGGTGAAGCCCAGCGCGTGAAACTAGCTACAGAACTTGGTCGTCGTGCTACTGGTCGAACGTTGTATATCCTAGACGAGCCAACAACCGGTTTGCACTTCGAAGATATTAAGCGCTTGCTGGGCGTGCTGCATTTGTTGGTTGATAAAGGAAACACCGTCTTGATCATCGAACACAATCTGGATGTGATCAAGCAAGCTGACTGGATTATTGATATGGGACCTGAGGGTGGAAGTAAAGGTGGGGTTGTTGTGGCTGAAGGAACTCCGAAAGAAGTGGCTAGGAAAACAAAGGCCAGCTACACAGCCCGGTATTTGAAAGATGTTTTGAAATAAAAAACCGAACCTTTCGATTCGGTGTAGGGCGGATCTGCGGATCCGTCTTTTACGTTACGTTGGCAGTCATGTGGTGAGCTATTGCTGCGGCGTTGGCAAATGCAGCCAGAACCATGAAGACCAGGGTGCTCAGGCCAAGGCCGATCATTGAGCGGCGCAGCCAGTTGCTGAACAGATGCTCAGAGTTTTCGACGAATTCATGGGTAGCGACTGCACCGAAGACGCATGTCAGCATTCCGATTGCGGTGCCAAGAACCCACCAGTCACTGTGGAAGTAGACCATGGTGATCGACAGGCAGGTCAGAACGATTCCACTCAAACAGCCAAGCAGGCCATATCGGAGTTGTTGCCAGCTCTTTTGACGCCACTGCTTTTTGGTAAGAGGTTGCTGTCTCATCAGGTCAGACTCCTTTGATTTAAGTGCATTACAAGGTACATTTTG
Source organism: uncultured Gammaproteobacteria bacterium (assembly GCA_964504365.1). Taxonomy (GTDB): domain Bacteria; phylum Patescibacteriota; class Patescibacteriia; order UBA9934; family CAZDDW01; genus CAZDDW01. The sequence continues at coordinate 41,349 of CAZDDW010000001.1, forward strand.
TCTATTGACTGTATAACATAATCCATGGTAAGACAACAGTCAAGTGGATTTGACTAAAATAAGCTAAATATGCAGGTTTTAAGCTTGACAAAAGCGCTAAAATATGCTATTATAGCAAGTCTTGTAATGACAAATATTGTTTAAAAATAATCTAAAATAAGAGAAAATATATTATGTCTAAGTCAATTATTTCAGCAGTTGTAAGCTTTGCCATGGTCGCTTTAAGCGTTCCTGCTTTGGCTGCAATTGTTTCCGATTCTGTGCCAGCCTCAAATGCTTGGCACTATGACGGTTATCGTGTTGAACGATTGAACTTTGATGCCGGAGTCGACGGTCCAATTTCAATCGGTGAGCACGTGCTTGTAGCCGTGCCTACCGGTGACACTAATTATCGTGACGTATACTTTTTGCGCAACGGTGGTTACGTTAAGGTCGAGGATGTTCCTGACTACGTAATTTCTGAAGCCAACTATACTGCTAACGATGATCGTTTTGTTTGGGCTGAGCAGGTTGAGTCAGATTCATATTACTATGATCTGATCGAGCTTGATCCTACAACCGGTGAAAAAGTTACCTTGCTTAGCGACAAGCACTTTAACGGTGCTGAGTCTGTTGCTGTGCACGTAACTGGTGATGATTATTACTTCACCTCAACCATTAACTTTAACGACCGCACCACTTCACGTGATGCTGAGGTCTATTGGTATGACCCATTAGAGCGTGCTCCAATGGTGATTGAAAAGTTTAATGGATTTTTGAATGAGCAGATGCTTGATGCTAATGAAGGTGCTTTGCTAACCAAGGTTACCTTTGAAGGCGGTGAGGAACAGTTGTGGATCCATGATGGAGATGATATGTGGGCCATTCCTGATTCTTGGACAGTGTCTCATGAAAATATTGAGTCAGCTCACTATCTGAGTAATGGTAACGTTGAGTTTTTCCGCATGTATGAGCGTTTCGTATATGATGTAGAAACCAACACTACTACTGCCACAGGTGATTACTTGAGCTGGAACCATGACCTAGCCGGTGCTGTTAAACTGGTTGATCATAATATGGTTTGGTTGAACCCTGACGCTGAGCTGAATCTGTCTACCACTGGTGAGGCAGTTGAGTTAGGTGATATTGGTTCAACTGGTATGTTCCGTCTTGAGTCTGATCGTTTGTTCTATGACGCTGATGGAACTGGTGTAATTTATGACCTGGCTTCTGGTCAGGAAACAGAGTTAGACTTTGTTGCCACTGATGCTGTTGATGACGTAATCGTTGGAACAAATGAAGCTGGTGATGTGATCTATTACAACACTGAGCATGGGTTGCTCCAGACCGTAGGGTTTGGTGGAACTCCTCTGATTAGTGATGAGACTCACGTTTACTGGATTGGTTCTGATGAGAACATCTATGAGGCTACTATCGACCCAGAGGTATTGACCGGTGAAATTACTTCCGGTGCAGTAAAGACTGCTGACAGCAATACTGTATATCTGGTTGAGGGTAAGAATTTGTACACTATTCCAAATGAGAAGGTGTTCTATTCTCACTTTGATAGCTTTAGTGAAATTCAGACCGTGACTTATGCCAAGCTTAGTGAGTATGCTGATGCTGGTGAAGCACGATTAGCGATTGGTACTCGTGTCAAGCTGGAGAACGATCCTAAGGTGTACACTGTCGGACACGACGGTAAGTTGCACTGGATCATTTCTCAGGCCGTTGCCTATAACGTATATGGTAACGACTGGAACCAGGATATTATCGAGATTAACTTGATGGACCTGGTCGACTACAGCTTTGGTACGTATATTACTAGTGAAGCTGACGCTGAGCTGATCTAAACATTAGAAATTTAAAAGGCACGGGCGTAAGCTCGTGCCTTTTGGTTTGGATTTATTTGACCCAAGTCTCTTTTAGTTTTCGTTTGAAGCGGCGCTTCAGGTTTCTGAGATAGGTCAACTGTGCACGTCGGACCTTAGCGATCTTTACCACTTCGATCTTCTGTACGTTTGGTGAAGCCAGTGGGAAAACCTTTTCAACGCCGTGACCACCTTTACTAATCTTGCGTACGGTCATGGTCTTTTTGTTTCCAGCACCACTGATTCCGAGAACAATTCCTTCAAATACCTGTGTTCGTTCTCGTTTATCACCCTTTGGAGTGATGTCAACGATTCGTTCATGAACACGGATGGTCATACCAGCTTGAACGTCCTCAGCACCCATCATCTTACCTTTGTGACCAGAGGTGTCCTGCATTTCTGCAGCAATTGGTGAAGGTGGTTCTGGAGCAGGCTCTGGTTTTGCTTCAGGCTCAGCTTCTACTTCTGCCGGAGTTTCTTCAGCAGGCTTTTCCTCTGCAGGAGCCGCTTCTTCGGTCTTGGGCTCTGGAGCCGTTTCCTCAGCTGGAGTTTCTTCTGCTTTCTCTTCTGGTTTTTCTTCAGCCTTGTCCTCAGCTGGCTGTTCCTCAGTCTTAGTTTCCTCAACAGATTCTTCTTTGGTTTCAGGTTCCTTTACTTCAGGCTCCTGTGAGTCATCTTGAGTTTTCTTGTCATCGTCAGACATATAAATGTGTTTAATTCAGCCTGCCCGCCGAAATCTTGATGGAGGCGGGTGGTCGGAAGTGTAACAAATTGGCTTATTTTGGTCAAGAGCTGAATAAAACACACCGGATTTAGACCGGTGTGGAATGTCAGGATAAGCTTGTTCTAAGCCGATTCGATAATCTTGCGGACTTCAGCCACGGTTTGATCAATCTGGCCTTCGTTGTTGACCACGGTGTGGGTACATTCAGGAGCAAAAGTCATCTCAGCTTCTAGTTCGCTCCGGCGACGCTCTAGGTCGGCTGCTTCGATTTTGCCTCTGCTAAGCAGGCGCTTGGCTAGGTTTTCGGCTGAGTCAGCGGTAAGGAAGATTGTGGTCGCGTCTGGTCGTTTCTCGCCGACCGTCTTGGCGCCCTGGACGTCGATGACCGCGAGCACGTTTTTGCCTGAAGCCAGCAGAGCCTCGACTTCAGCCGTAGAGTTTCCATAGAACTGGCCGTAGACCTCAGCATGCTCGAAAAGTTCACCAGCAGTGATCATTTGTTCAAACGTGGCACGGTCAACAAAATGGTAGTCAACGTCATTGACCTCATTGGGTCGCATCTCGCGAGTGGTAATCGTAACCAACCTGACGAGATTGGGCATCTCGGCCAGAAGTCGTTCAGCGATAGTGGTTTTACCAACTCCTGATGGGCCAGTGATAACAAATAGTTTTCCAGTCATACGTTCCTCCTACGATAATTTTGTTAGTAGTTGTTCGAGTTGTTCTGGCAGCGGCGCCTCGAACGTCTGTATTTCACCATTTGGCAGCTTGATCGTCAACTTGGCTGCGTGCAAGAACAAACGATCTAGTTCAATCGGGCGGATGTTGGTCATGACCCTCTTTTTGTACAACGGGTCACCAACGATCGGATGGTCGTAAGCCAACATGTGCGCTCGGATCTGGTGAGTGCGTCCGGTTTTAATCTGGACTTTCAATAATGTGGTCGTTGCGTATCGTTGGACAACATCAAATGTAGTTATTGCTTCCTTGCCTTCCTCAGACTCTTCCGGCTTAGCCACCATCTTGCCAGATCGTTTTGAGCGTCCAATACGAAAATTAATCTCACCAGCATCCTGATCGATCTTACCATAGACTAGAGCAGTGTATTCTTTCTTGGCTGCACGGGTTGCAAACTGCTGTTTCAAATGTTCGAAAGCTTCTTGACTCTTCGCTACAACCAAGACACCAGAAGCATTCTTGTCCAAGCGGTGTACGATGCCGGGTCGTTCCTCAGGATCATCTCCAACACCGGCGATTCCAGGATCATGTTTAAGCAATGCATCAACAAGTGTGGGTGAAGTGTCCTCGGGCATGGTTCTGTGAACCAGCAGGTCGGACGGCTTGTTGACTACAAGTGTATCAGAATTTTCGTAGACAACATCCAGATCGACGTGCGACGCGCCACGTGCGACGTGCTCCTCTTGATTCTGGTCCACCTCAACCAGATCACCATCAATCACCTTCACACTCGGCTTAAGCACCTCTTCACTATTTACCTTGACCAGCCCACCCTTAACCAACTTCTGTGCTTGTGAGCGTGAAATTCCCAGCTGTTCAGCCAAAAAAACACCTAGTCGTAAGTTGTCCTCTGTATCTGTTGCTGTAAATTGTTGTATCATATGATTGCTTGACCTTGGGCCTGAATGTTGATAGTGTACCAGAACCCAGCAAGTTTGATAATATCATGGGTCGGTAGCTCAACGGTTAGAGCGCCGAGCTTATACCTCGGTGGTTGGAGGTTCGATTCCTCCCCGACCTACCAAAAAGACATATTTATGGACATGCAAATTTTTACTTGGTTTTTAACAATTCTCTGGTTCCTGTTTTATTGGGTTTTTGGAGGAGTGTTTTTTACGGTTATTGCCGTAATCAGATTGGGGCGCATTAAAAAAGCGCGCTTTTCTTGTTTGTATACAATTTTGTCTGCGTTTGGTGGATATGCCGCTGCTCTGCTTGGGGTTTACTGGGCAGAGGATTCGATCAATCGATGTTTGGCTCAGGCCACGGATATGACTGAGCAGTTTGCTGCTGTGTTTGCTTGTGGAATTGTTGGGATTTTGTCAGCCATGTTGATCGTTGCCGCGTTCTTGGTTTTTGGTGGATTCATAATGATGCGTTTGTCTAGATCAAAAGAACCACGTTGGTTTGATAAACCTGATGATGTGATAGAACATGAGTACGAAGATGAGTTTGGTGAAGAATAGATAAAAAGAAAAGATCCCGCTGTTGGCGGGATTTTGCTATCTGCCCTGACTGTTCAAGGCAACGAAGATGCGACGCAGGCGTTCCGTACCATTGTCTAGCCAGTAAGCCGTTTGCCAGCGTATGTAAACGCTGGCTCCAGCCATGGCAAGATTGAATACAGTCACGGCCCGCAAAAGATCATCTAGGTTTTCGTGTTGAGTAACCTGATAAACGTTGATCATGATCAGGTTGAACACCAGGTAAGCGATTCCGAGGACGATCAAGGCCCAGTTCGGCCAATAGTGTTTTTTCGAAAGCGCTTCCAGTTCGACCCTGGCTTCACTCAACAGAGACATGCGCTCAGCCTGATTAGTCTCGATCAATTGTTTTGCCCAGCTGATGAACCGGGCCTTTTCGTTCCGATCACAGTAGCGGATAATTCGATCCCATGAGCCGACTTCAGCCAGATGTACCAGTGAATTCATGTGCTTCATAGGAACCACCATGCGTCTTTGTTGAAAGACGCAATGGAACACCTCGATAACAAAGGCGCTGCCGAAAATTGCTAGGTAAATGGCCAGGGTTGTTTCATGCATCAGGTTTCCTTGTTCTCGTGAAGCAGGTCACCTTCGATCACCTCGAACATCACCTGTATCTGGTCGTAGATCTTCTTCAGCTTGATGCGGAAGGCTATGGCGCACATTCCAAGCCCCAGAACCGCACTCAGGCAGCTGGCGGTCAGGATGTAGTTAAAAGGCATATCGACCACCAAGCTGACCACCCAGACCAGAGTAGTCATGATGACCAACTCGTACATGGTCAGGCTGGGCTTGCTCAGTTTCTTGGATTCGCTTAGGGCATGGTTCTGTCCAAGCCGCCGTTTGTTTCTCAGCTCGTCTGGTTGCTTTCGGTTTTGGATCATCAGTTTGATGATCCTGAGGAAGGTCGAAGACCGTTTTTTGCCACAGGTTTCGATGGCCTGGTCCCAGTTGGACTGACGCAGGTGTTCGTGCACCTGACTGATCAACCGTCTCGACACTTTAAGGCCCCTGAAGGCCCAGGCCCGGCTGCCGAGCATGATCATCCAGACCAGGATCGTTCCGATGCTGAGAAGGATGGAATACTTGTCTGACATCTGTCTTCCTTAGCTGCTCAGATGCAAGGCCATGACGTTGGTGTCGTAGACCTTGAAGCCGAGCGACTCATAGAGTGCGACCGCTCTCAGGCGATCGGGGTTGCTGGGGTTGCTAGTCAACTTGAGATGACTCATGCCCAATCTAAGGGCTATGGCGATTATCCTTTTGCAGATTTTTCGACCATTTCCGCGACCGCGGTGATTCTCATCAACTACAATGTCATCAACTAGTCCAGAGTAGCCAACCGGAATGTCCAGCTCACTGAGCGTACCCATACCAATCATCCGACCATCTTCAGTGCGGGCCACGAAGATCCTGCTTTTTCGAATCGATCGGCGCAGGCGTTCCTTGCTCAGATCAAGCTCACGCGTTGTCAGCTGCCCAAGCAGGCTGATCATTGCTTCTATGTCATACTCCGGGCAATCTGGGCTGAGCTGTTCGATCCTATATTTATGAGCACTCATCTTTTCTTCCTGGTTGAGATTTTGGAAAGTCCGTTGGTTGGCTAGGTTATCGTGAGATGGTGTTTTTGTCAATAACAAAAAGCTCCGAGCAGAGCTCGGGGCTTTTTGGTGGGTGTATGAGGATTCGAACCTCAGACCTCCACGATGTCAACGTGGCGCTCTAACCAACTGAGCTATACACCCTTGTGCGCAGGAATAATATCAATTAATAGCCTGCTTGTAAATAGCATCTAATTAAAACATTTCATAACCGATCGGTTATCAAATGTTAATGAAATAAGCTTATTTTGTTTGAGAAAAGCAAAGGTTGTTTTAAAGGTCAGATATAAAAGACCAGCGTGGTGCTGGTCATGAGTTCATGCGCGCAGGTCCATGAAAAATGTGGCTATAACAGCAATAGCTCTTCTGGTCTGCCCTTTGTCAAGATAGAAGTTTGAGCCGGTCAGGTCGATTAGGTCTTGCAGATCGTTTAGCAACCCATCAGCATTGCCATAGAGAATGATTGGTCCCAGACTGCTGGTGTGGGTATGCCAACGGGTTTGTTTGGGTTGGGCTGGTCGATGATAGACACCGATTTGTAGCAAGCGCGATGGTTGTGGGCGGTAACCAAGGATGACCGCACTGTGAGAAAAGCGACGGATAGTTCTGGGACGAGTAATCAGCTCCATGGTATGTGGTCCACGTTGCATGGTTCGACGAGCCCAGCGTCTGTTTTCTGTGGTTCTGATTGGTGTGATTTCAGCGTGGTCAACTCGGATACCAGCGGCTTCCAGCTGGCGACGTTGCCCTTCGTGTGCAACTACCAAATCCCGCGCGTGTCCGCTTAGTGGCAAACTCGACCTCCTTTGCGCTACAAGTGAAAGTGCTAAAAACAATTTAACATAAAATAAAATCCGCACCAAATGATGCGGGTCAGGACTTGTCCGGATGAAGTTCATGCTCGCGGATCGGTAGGGCGATCAAGACGAACAAGCAAAGGCCGACGCTGAGAGCCACGACATAGTTCATGTTCATCGAAGCCAGATAACCAGCCAAGAAGAGCAGAGGTACGTCGATGAAGGCTTTGAGCGAGTTCAGGTTGGAGATCGTTGTCGAACGGCTCTCGTCTTCGATCCGGTCATTCATTGCCTTGGAGAACAGTGGTTCACGCATGGCGTGGAATACTGTTGCCAGATTGATCACCACAAAGGCGACCCAACCGCTGCTGGTTAGCAGTGGTATGGCAAAGAAAATCAGACAGATCAGGGCGGTGCCGTTGATGATCCACGAAGCCTTGATTCGTTTTTCGAATCGGCCGATGAAGTAACGGGCGCAGAAGACCAGGGCAAAGTTGATCGAGGCGTACCAACCAAGCTGTATCACGTTCAGCCCACGCTCTACCAGGTATGGCTGAAGCATGCGCCAGACCAGGAACAGGGCAATAAAGACCAATAGCTTGTTCAGCACAGCTTTGAGCAACCAAGGATCTTTGCGAACCGTGGCCATGCTCTGGCGATAGATCTGAATCACGTTGTGACCAAGCTTTTTCCGATGGATCGGCTCGGCCAAGAACGAGAGCAAGATCATTCCGAAGACCGCACCCAGGCAGTTGATCATGAGCAGGACCTGGAATTGATCCTCGCGCAGGTCCTGGGCGATGTATGCTCCGGCCAATGCCCCGATAATTGGGAAGGCTACTCGTGAGGCCAGCTGCTTTCCGTAGCGTCCGTTCTGCTCTTTCCCTTTTCCTAGCTCAGTCAGGCTTTCGTAAAGCAAGGCCTCCTCAGTTCCTGAGAAACAGGAAAAGGCCGCGGCCATGCCCAGGAAAACCAAGGCAAAGTGCCAGGGACTGTGAGCGAACATCAGGACGACGTTGAAGGCCAGGAAGAAAAATGATCCAAGGATCAGGGTTTTCTTACGGCCAAGGCGATCAGCCAGGATGCCGGAAGGGATTTCTGTAAGGACCGCAGCTACAGACCAGATGATACTCAGCCAAAAGACCTGTTTCAGGTCCAGACCACGGCACTCGTAGAAGAGGACGATGATCGCGGAGAGCATCTTGATGTCCAGCATTGCTCTTCCCCAGAAGAGCAAGCGCGGATTGCGCGCAACTAGCTCTTTGGGAGGCATTTGGACTCCAAGGTTTGCAGGTTGTAGACCGCTGATAGTACTCTGGATCTTGGTTTTTGTCAACCCAAAAGAAAAACCCCTCGAAGCGTGTTCGAGGGGTTGAAGTCAGTCGCTCGCGGCTGCGAGTTCGGCTTTGAACTGAGTGACGTAGAAGCGAGCCAGGGCCCGGATCAGTTCCCAGGCGTCGGTCATGCTGACCTGGAAGGGTTCACCGTCCGGATGTCTTGCAGTGAGCAGATCATGCTGGCGATAGAGACGCTGCAGTTCCGGCCAGTTGGTCAGGTCCGGCAGCTCTCCTTTGGGTTTGAGTTCGACCAAGCCGGTCTGGAACTCCGGAGAGCAGCACACACTGACAGTGTGAGCCTCGTCAAAATCTTCTGCACAACGCAGCTCGATGAAGAAGTGCACCTCACTTTTGCCCAGATCGCGTACGCCCCAGGTCAGGGTGAAGAATTCTACGCCGTTGTGCCGGCGTTCGCACCTGCTTGTCTTGAGTGGTCGCTCGGTCGTTCCATCGATCTCCAGACCGAGTTCGTCGGCCAGGAATGGTTCGAACTCGCGCATCCAAGCGATGATGGTTTCCATCGCTTCCAGGTAAGAATGCATCAGGCTGTCCTTACTTTTCAGGTTTTTGTTGACGGGTTTCGTGTTCGGCCAGCAGGCGTTCGGTGTAGGTCAGGGGTCGTACGTAGCCAGGGAGCAGGTGTTCCAGACCTTGTTCCTCAACTGCGGTTTCGACTGCTCTCCAGACCCAGTGGTCAGAGAACATTTCCGGGCGTAGTTCAGCGATTGGAACCCAGTGTGGCTTTCCAGTGGTGGAATTGACCTGGTCGTCATCCAGCAGCTCGTCATCCGTGAAGCATTCGGCGATATACACCTCGACTTCTTGATCAAACGCTCCCTGAACCGTGAGACGGTCAGAGCAGTGGGCGAACAGTAGGCGGTTGTGATGGACACGGTCGACCAGGCGTGTTACTTCAAGACCGGTTTGGTTAAGCACGCTGATTGACAGAGCCAAGAGTGTGCCTCTGCCATCCTCGTTGGTTCCGCCTGGTAAGAAGTACTTATCCTGTGCATTCGTCTGGAGCAGCAGAATGTGTCCCACACTGAACAAGACACCGTAAACACTACGGCGTTGGACCAACAGGGTCTCGGGAATCAGGATCGGCCCGTACAGTGAAGCACAGACCTTGAGTTCGAGCTGTCTCCACCTCACGGTTTTTCTCCTAGCGTCCGATCATGGCGATGCGGATGATTCCTTCGACCTCGGTCTTGAATCGCCTGAAAGCAGCTTCGTCAAAGTTCTTTTTGGCGCAGATCAAGTCAATCTGACAGGTTTCGACAGTGGTCAGTTCCGTAACCTCCAGCTGACGATCCCGCTCTTGCTCTTGGTCAACGCCAAACGCGGTTACGTCTGGACCGATGAACATCCTGCACGAGAACGGAGCAGGCGGTATGGCGATGTCGAATAGTTCGGTCAGCAGGTCTCTGATCATGAAGTGTCTGATCATTTCGTCAGGTGTTTCAGGTCTTCTGGTGCTTGGTCTGGGCATCTTTGCCTCCGGATTGGAAAGGGCTATATAGAAATGGCTTCCTTAATTTTTGGAACCAATTCTTTTTCTACTTTTACAATGTTTTTACCAATAAAGCAAACTCGGGCTTCTTCGCGAGTGCCGGCTGGTTTGAACGGGGCAGCTAGAGCGATCGCATCGTGTGGTCGTTCGGTTCGGATAATTCCGCAGATATTTTTGTCTGCATCTTCGTACAACAAGATTGACACTTTTGCTTCTGGTGAACTGGCCAGCAGCTCATCAACCACATCTGGTAGATCAGACTCTTCAGCACCAGCGTGCATGAAGTCTTGTTGTGAAAGCAAGGTCCAGACTAGTCCAGAGTCACTGTCTGACTTTAGACGAGCCAAGGCCCGGCCCCACAAGCGCAGCGTTTCCACTGATCGAGTGCGGAACAAGTTTTCCACGATCTCATCGCGACGCGCACCAAGTCCCATCAAATCCGAAGCAGTTTGCAAAGTTCGTGGAGTAACGTTTGGAGTTTTAAAACTTTTTGTCTTAGCAATCATGCCAGCCAAGAAAGCAGTAGCGATCTCTTCATCCAACAACTGTGCCTCGTTCTCATTCAAGAAATTATGACAAACCTCGCTACAAGCAGTCGCAGTGGTATCAACCAAATTATACTGACCAAAGTGTTCGTTGGCAGGTGAGTGGTCGATGTTAATGATCGGCACTTTATAAAAGAAATCCTTATGTTGTTCAAACAAGTGCACATGAGCGTTCAGATCTTGAGCACCAATTGAGATAATCAGATCATGGCGGTAAGTTGATCGCTCAGTTCGCAAGTCATTATCGTTCCAAGTTCCAGATCGCGGTGTTAAATGTATATGTAGCTCATCGCCTTCAACGTTATACTTTAGCTCATCAACTTTTGTATCAGCAACATTTAGTTTCAAGGTCAGAGTCTCGATTCCGTCCAGGCTTGGCTGAACCTGTTCTGACTCAGAAATAAAATGTAGCTGCTTAGGTGCAGGACCTTCAGCAGCCACGATCTCAACTGGCTTATCTAATTTAGCAATTGCCTTTGAAATTCCAATAGCAGAAGCGTATCCATCAGCTCCGGTTCCTGTGGGTACAACAATAAGCGGCTGTTTAGCACGCTTGATCGCTTCAAAAATTTGTTGTTTTTCATTAAGTGCCATGACTTTGGTGAGTCAGTTTTCCTCTCTCCTCTCGACAAAGCATGGGGGAAGAAAGTACTTTACAACAGGTGTAAAATTAGGTCAAGTCTTTGTGTCTGAGGGGCTTGTCATCAGGACAAATTTAAGCTAAACTAGGTTGTGTTATGGATAAAACAAACATACCAAAGGCGTACGACGCCAAGCAAGTTGAAGATAAGATTTATTCCGCTTGGGAAAAGAGCGGACTTTTTAATCCGGACAATGCTCCGGACCGTGATAAGCGCAAAGAGTCGTTTTCTATTGTCTTGCCATTACCGAACGTGACCGGGACTTTGCATCTGGGGCATGCGGCCATGTTGGCCATTGAAGACATCATGACTCGTTATGCGCGTTTGCAAGGTAAGGATACATTATGGATTCCAGGGACTGATCATGCGGCTATTGCGACTCAGACTAAAGTAGAGAAACTGTTGATGAAGGAGGGGATGGAAGATCCACGCAAGGAGCTCGGTCGAGAAAAGTTTTTGCAACGAGTTGATAAGTTTGCTCAGGAGTCGCATGATACGATTGTTAATCAGGTGCGTAAGATGGGGGCGTCGATTGACTGGTCGCGTGAGGCGTTTACTTTGGATGAGACTCGAACTACTGCTGTGCTGACTGTGTTTAAGAAAATGTACGATGACGGTTTGATTTATCGCGGCCACCGGATTGTTAACTGGTGCCCACGTTGTCATTCAACGCTGGCTGATGATGAGGTTGAGTACAAAGAGGCTCAGGGCAAGATGTACACTTTTAAATATTCACACGATTTTCCATTTACGATTGCTAGCACGCGACCGGAGACTAAGCTTGGTGATACTGCCGTGGCTGTGCATCCGGATGATAAGCGATATAAAGAATTTGTTGGGCAGGAGATCGAGACAGAGTTTTGTGGCCAGCCAATCAAGTTAAAGATTATAGCTGACAAAGCAGTTGACCCAGAACTTGGGACTGGAGCGCTTGGTGTTACCCCAGCGCATTCGCACATTGATGCAGATATGGCTGCTCAGCACGACCTGGAAACTGTGCAAGTGATTGATGAAGATGGAAACATTGTTCAAGGTATGAAGGTCTTTGCTGGTATGGCGGCTGAGAAGGCTCGAGAGCAGATTGTTCAGTATTTGGAAGAGCAGGGGTTGATGGAAAAGATCGAGGATGCTCCGCATAATTTGTCTTTGTGTTATCGCTGTGACAGTGTGATCGAGCCGATTCCGTCGCACCAGTGGTTTATTAATGTGAACAAGGAATTTGCTTTCAAGCAGTCAAAGTCACATCCGATTGATGGATTAAAAGATGGAGACAAGGTTACTTTGAAAAAGTTGATGCAGCATGTGGTTCGGAAAAATCAGATTGAGATTATTCCTGATCGATTTAACAAAACCTACTTCCACTGGATCGACAACTTGCGTGACTGGTGTATTTCTCGTCAGATTTGGTACGGACACAGGATTCCGGTTTGGTATCGTGGGGAAGAGACTTATGTTGGCATTGAAGAGCCAGAAGGTGAAGGTTCCTCCTCCGCCAAGGCTTCGGAGGACAAGTGGGAGCAGGATCCGGATACGCTGGACACATGGTTTTCTTCAGGGCTTTGGACTTTTTCAACTCTGGGCTGGCCAGAGGAAACCGAGGACATGAAACGATATCATCCAACGGCAATGCTTGAGACTGGATATGATATTTTGTTTTTCTGGGTGGCTAGGATGATTTTAATGACAACTTATAATTTGGGCGAGATTCCTTTTAAGCAAGTTTACTTACATGGTTTGGTTCGAGATGAAAAAGGGCGCAAGATGTCCAAGTCTTTGGGGAATGTGATTGATCCATTAGATGTGATTCCTAAATATGGAACTGATGCAGTGCGCTTGTCACTTGTGATCGGTACATCGCCAGGGAACGATACAAAGTTGTCAGAAGAAAAGATTGCTGGGTATCGGAATTTTACAAATAAGCTTTGGAATATTTCACGGTTTGTTCTGACGAGTGTTACGAAAGTTTCGAGTGTTGAGAAGGTTTCGGGGGTAACACTGGCTGATAAATGGATCTTGAGTCGGTTTGGGCAAGTAGTCGACGAAGTGACGGCTAAGCTGGACAAGCATGAGTTTTCGCAAGCCGGGGAATTGCTACGTGATTTTACTTGGAATGAGTTTGCTGATTGGTACTTGGAGATCGCCAAGATCCAGCGCAAGGATCAGGAAACAAAAGTCAGTACTGATCGGATACTATTATATATACTCGAGCGTGTGCTGGTTATGTGGCATCCGTTTATGCCTTTTGTGACCGAGGAGATCTGGAAGATGTTTGGTTCTGATGAATTTATGATGATGCACGCCTGGCCGAAAGTTTCGAACAATCAAGACAAAGAATCTGAGACTAAGTTCGAGCTGTTGCGTGAAGTTGTTTCATCAATCCGTAATCTACGTGCTGAGTATCGAGTTGATCCTGGGCAAAAGATCCCAGTGCATTTGGTTAGTAAGAAAGATAAAGTGTTTTTGGAAGAGCAGATCGAAACTATTCGCATCTTGGCTCGGGTTACTCCAGTGCATGTTGAGACTGATTTGGAAAAACCAGAAGGTGCTGTTTCTGCTGTGGTTGGCCAGGTGCAGATTTATTTGCCACTTGCTGGTATTATAGATGTAGATAAAGAAAAGACTCGTTTAGCTAAAGAGCTTGAAGGCGCTGAACAGTATCTGGAAAGCCTGGAGAAGCGTTTGGCCAACAAGAGTTTTGTTGCCAAGGCGCCAGAGAAAATGGTTAGCGACATTAAACAAAAGAAAGTTGACGCTGAGGAGAAAGTTCAAAGAATAAAAAAACAATTAGCATCATTATAATATGGAGGAATATCTACAAAACCAATACGTGGTTGCAGTACTAATTATCATCGGTACAGCTATTGTTGCTCAGCTTGCAGCTTGGTTGCTGCAACTGGTGCGCATGTTAACCACCAAGTCAAAGACCAAGCTCGACGACTACATTATTAAAGCCATTGCCAAGATCGTTCGTCTAGGATTGATTGTGGCCGGTGTTTTGTATGCTGTTTATTATCTGTGGCCAGATGCAGCACTTGGTTCATATCTATTAAGCGATCTGTACATCGTGATTGGATTCATTTGGGGAGGTTTGGCTGTGCAAAAATTAGAGCGTGCTATTTCTAAGTGGTACACCGATGAAATGGGGAGCAAGACTGGCAAGTCCGGACAGACCATCTTTAGTTTTATTGACAGCTTGTCAGCTATGGGGATTTGGTTAGTTGTTTTGATGTTGATCTTGCAGCGCTTTGGGGTGGAGATCGGGCCGTTGTTGGCTGGTTTGGGAATTTTTGGTGTGGCCTTGGCTCTTGGGTTGCAGGATACTTTATCTGGAATTTTTTCAGCTTTGTATATCGCAGTAGATCAGCCACTGCGTATTGGTGATTATGTTCGGCTGTCAGATGGTACAGAGGGCTTTGTTGAAGATATTAGCTGGCGCTCAGTTCGTTTGGAAACCTTTGCTGAGAATATAATTGTTGTACCTAATAGCCAGATTGCCAAAATGACAATAAAGAACTACTATTTACCAAAGCCTAGAACTGGGGCAGTTGTTCCGTTTGGTGTTTCCTATGATGTTGATCTTGATAAAGTAGAAAAAGCCGCATTGGACGAAGCAGAAAAGGTAATGAAGAAGTTAGGGGTTGAGGATTATGAGCCAGTGTTCCGAGTTGATGAGTTTGGTGATTCCTCGATTAATTGTAAGGTGATTCTGCGGGCTGGTGAATATGCTGACCGCGGCGAGCTAATGTCTGAAGTGATGAAGTCCTTGAAGAAACGATTTGACAAAGAGAAGATCGAAATTCCATTTCCACAAATTGATGTACACAATAAAAAATAATCTATGGCAGTTTCAACTGATAAAGATAAAATTGAAGAACTACTAACCAGGGGAGTTGAGGCGATCTATCCTGACCGTGAGTTTTTGGAAAAGCGTTTGAAGTCCGGTGAACAGCTGACTTTGTATACTGGTTATGATCCAACCGCTCCAACATTGCACATAGGTCATGGAATTACTTTGATTAAATTACGTCAGTTTCAGGAGCTGGGCCATAAGATTGTTTTCTTGGTTGGTGATTTTACTGGCATGATAGGTGATCCTACTGATAAGACTTCTGCTAGACAGAAGTTAACTCGCGAGGAAGTGCTGAAGAATGCTAAGGGTTATAAAAAGCAAGCTGAATCAATACTGGATTTTAAAGGCGATAATCCGGTCGAGTTGAAATATAATAGTCAGTGGCACGACAAGATGAGTTTTGCTGATGTGATTGAGTTGGCCTCGAACTTTACTGTGCAGCGGATGATGGAACGAGACATGTTCCAGGAACGATTGAAAAACGAAAAGCCGATTTACATGCATGAGTTTATGTATCCGTTAATGCAAGGTTATGATTGTGTTGCTATGGATGTTGACGGTGAGGTTGGTGGCAATGACCAGACTTTTAATATGCTTGCCGGCCGAACATTGATGAAGGCAATGAAGAATAAAGAGAAATTTGTAATGACCTCACGTTTGTTGGTTGATATGTCTGGTAAGAAAATGGGAAAGAGTGAAGGGAACATGGTCGCTTTGTCCGACGCTCCAGAAGAGATGTTTGGAAAAGTAATGAGTTGGGGCGATGGAATGATTATTCCTGCTTTTGGATCTTGTACACGAGTGCCTGGTTCTGAGATCGATGAGATGGCTGAGGCCATGAAATCCGGGGAGAATCCACGTGACCTTAAACTGCGCTTGGCCTACGAGATCACTAAGATTTTCTTGGGCGAGAAAGCAGCAAAGAAAGGACAGGACCATTTTGCAACAGTGAT
>CAZDDW010000001.1:57388-234076 GCA_964504365.1 uncultured Gammaproteobacteria bacterium
CCAAGGACAAGCCAGAAGATATTTCTGAAATGAAATTGAAATCCACTGATATCGCATCGGCCCTAGTTGAGGCTAAACTTTGTAAGAGCAAGAGCGAGGCCCGGCGAAATATTGAGGGTGGTGGTGTTCAAGTTAATGATAAAAAAGTCAAAGCATACGATCAGGAAATAAAATCTGGTGACGTAATTCAAAAAGGCAAGCGTCATTTTGTCCGTGTAAAATAATTATGTACGTGATTCAGGAAGCGAAATCACAAATTCTGAACATGCTCAAGGCTGCCTTGGGTCCTGGTTATGTTCCCACGATCGATGATCTGGAATCTCCACCAGACACAAAAATGGGCAATGTTGCTTTTCCTTGTTTTGAGGCAGCCAAGGGTGAAAAAACAAATCCAGCTGATCTGGCCAAAGTTTTGACTAAAAAAATAAAAGCCAGCGATTTGATTAGTCAGGTCAAGGCAGTTGGCCCTTATGTAAACTTCTTTTTTGATATCAATAAGTTTGGTCAAGCGCTTTTGCGTGAAGTGGCTGTGGCCGGTGATAAATATGGTGCTTCAACGTCCGGTCGAGGAAACAAGATTTTGGTTGAGTATGCTGCACCAAATACCTTAAAAGAGATTCATGTTGGGCATTTGCGAAACTTTGTTCTTGGGAACGCTGTGATAAATGTGCTACGAACCGCTGGTTATGAGGTCGTGGCAGCTTCATATATTAATGATTTGGGAAGTCATATTGCCAAGACTTTGTGGGCGATCGATAAGTACCATGCTGAAGAAGAACCAGCTCCGGACAATCGCAATTCCTTTTTACAAGCAGCTTATATCGAAGCATGTGCTAAAGAAGAAGATAATAAGACTGCGAAAAAAGAAATTAGTGAGGTATATCGGGCCCTTGAGAGTGGGGAGCGCAAGTGGCAGCCGTTGTTTAAGAAAACTCGCAAGTGGTCACTTGATTATATTTTTGGAATTTTTAAAGAGCTTGGTTTGACTAAGGATGTTCAGTATTACGAAAGTGAGTTAACCAAGCGTTCACATTCGATTGTAAAAAAGTTGATCAAAGATGGGATTGCTCGTGAGAGCGAAGGGGCAATCATTGTTGATCTGGAAGATCAGAAGCTGGGTGTGAATCTGTTAGTTCGATCTGATGACACGTTGTTGTATAACGCCAAGGATTTAGCTTTGGCTGAACGCAAAGAAGAAGATTATCAACCAGACCGCTCAGTTTATGTGGTCGACGCTCGTCAGTCACTGGCCATGCAGCAGCTATTTGCCACTTTGAAGCTAATGGGTTGGCAAAAGAATTTGTCACACTTGTCTTATGAGTTTGTAACTCTAAAGGGTGGGGCCATGGCCTCGCGTAAAGGTAACGTGGTTTTGTTTGAAGATTTTCGAGATAAGATGATTGCTATGGCTCGTGAGGAAACCGCTAAGCGACACGAGGATTGGGATGATAAGCAGTTGGATAAATCAGCGCGAGCGGTTGCTTACGCGGCAATGAAGTTCCCAATGTTGCGTCAGGATCTAGATAAGATGATTGTTTTTGACATGAAAGAGGCGGTTAGTTTTGATGGATTTTCTGGGCCGTATATTTTGTATACGATCACCCGTGCAAAAAGTATTTTACGTAAGACCAAGATTAAGCCAAAAGTATCTGGTGATTTGTTTACTGAACCAATTGAAAGCCAGCTGTTCTCTAAGCTGGCTGAATATCCAGAAATCATTTTAGGTATTGCATCAACAAACCATATTTCAACTTTGCCACAATATTTGTTTGATCTATCACAGATGTTCTCAAGTTATTACGAGGCTGTACCAGTTTTGAAAGCAGAGTCTGATGAGTTGATCGCTGCTCGTTTGGCTACGGTTGACGCTGTCCGTCAGGTATTGGAAAATGGAATGCATTTACTAGGAATCGAAACGGTTGACGAGATGTAGGGAATTATAATTTGTAAAGGCGGACCCAAGTGTCCGCCTTTTTGTTTTGGCCGGCCTTGTGTACACAATCTTTACTCACCCCACTTTGACTCTGAACACAGACATGGTAAAATTGTGGCGATAAAAATTTACTACGAGTAAGAAAGGTAATTATATGGGACAAAGTGCACAACAGACGATTATCGCGCAAGGCGTGCGAGTAGAGGGGGATTTTAACAGTCAGGGTTCTGTCCTGATCGAAGGTGAGGTGGCTGGGTCAGTTAAGACGGCTGAGCATTTGCAGGTTGGGGAAACAGCGAAGATCCACGCTCACGTTGGAGCGGCTGATGCAATTGTTGCTGGTGAGATCAAAGGGAACATTGCTGTTGAGGGTCGACTAGAACTAACTGAGACTTCAAAAGTGCGTGGCGATATCCGAGCCCAGGTGTTGACTGTGGCTGCCGGAGCCGAGATCAACGGAAAGGTTGGTATGGGTGAGGAACGTAAGGGTGGACGAAAGAAGGCAGTGAAGAAAGAGAGTGGGGTCATTGAAGAGGAGAAGTCGGAATAACCAATAACCAAATTTCAATGATCAAGAAAATGACCAAATAATCAATGCTCGAAAATTAGTTCATTCGGTTGTTGATTGTTATCTCGGTCATTGATTATTGATCATTGGTCATTATGTACTACTACATCTACGATGATTTCGTGCAGGACAAGAAGCACGAGAAAGAGCTTTTGAAAATCGAGAACCGTCTCGCGGATTTAGATATCGTGGGTAAGATTGCTCGCTTGGCATTGTTCAAGCAGGCGGACGAGTTGATTCGCGACGAGGTCAAGCGCGGAGTGAAAACCGTTGTTGTCGTAGGTAATGATTTAACCATCCATAAGGTCCTTGATGCTGTGGCTGAGACCGGGGTGGTTTTTGGTTTGATCCCATTGGGTAAACCAAATAATGTGGCCAAGATGTTTGGGTTACCTGAGGGTGTTGATGCTTGTGATGTTGTGGCCAAGCGATTGATCGATAAAATTGATATGGGCAAGCTGAACAAGCGGCGCTTCATCACTGGCGTGGCTTTTCCAAAATTGAAAGCTGAGATCGTGGTTGATAAATCCTACATTATTACTCCGTTACCAGGCGGCAATCTGGAAGTTCGCAACTTGGCTGTTGGTGACGTGACTTCTAAGGATCAAGTCTCTAATCCAAAAGATGGACGATTGGAAGCAAAGGTTGACGTAGCCGGGCGCTGGGGAGCTAAGGGTGGTAAGAGCGTGGTCTCGTTGCGTCGGATGGCTTTTCAGACCAAGGATCCTGTTACTGTTTCTTTCGACGGTCACCAGGTCCGTTCAACAAAATTTAAAATCGGCATGGATGCTAAGAAATTGAAGGTGATTGTTGGGAAGGATAGGATGTTTGATTAAGTTGGAATGTCATCTCGGTAACACAAAATACGGTTCGAGAACCGTATTTTATGGTGCGGACGGAGGGACTCGAACCCTCACAGGCTTGCGCCCACTAGCCCCTCAAGCTAGCGTGTCTACCATTCCACCACGACCGCATTTCGTTTCGAAGAATACATCAAAAAGCTGGTCAGGTCAAGAGTTACCTTGACTCGGATTGGTTCATTGGCTAAGCTGGTCGACAGGAGATAAAGGGAGAACACGATGACTTCAGCGGGTACAACCGAAGCCACGACCGTGGTTCCGCACGGGACCTACGAACGGCCATCTCGTTATCAGATCACTCAGCACAATTATGCTGCCAGCATGGTTGCCTACATCGAGCTGCTTGAGATTGCTGATCCACCTGATGGTAGGTGTCGTTGGGTCATTCATAAATATTATGCAGGCGAGACTTGGTTCATGGAGTGGGAAGATCTGGCTACCGCCCAAGCCGCTTTCGAGCGATGTTGGGGTGCCGGCCATCTCATGATTGAGCGCTTTCTGAAGCAACCGGGGTTCAAACGCTTGGTGCACTGCAAGGCGCGCGCGCCTTGGTTCTATGCCACTGGCGACCAAGAACTCGACAACGATTTCGTCAAGGAGGACTAGCAGGCCAACTCGGCCTGTCTTTTTTCTCTTGACTAAAGTGGCAAAAGATGGTATCACAGCACTAAGGAGGTAGCCTATTGTCCGTAACGTCTCTCTTCCGTAGACGTGAGGATCCTTTAACAGTGATTGCTACGCGTGATAACAGGGCTCACCTGAATTACGTGTACAAGTACATGAAAAGGATCAACAGAAGGCTTTGGAGCTATCGGCTCGGAGCCCTCATGTTTGCTGCGATGGGTGTGGTTGCCTGGAGCCTGGTGTCCATCATGGTGATGCAAATTCAGGCGCTCGGTGACGAGATTCGAATTCTCAGCTTTTACCTCAACCATCCGCGACCGTTCCTGCTCCTGTTCGCGGTTAGTGGGTGGTGTCTGGGGTATTTTCCATCTCAATACGGCCCCCTTGCTACGGCGCGTGATAGCTGGCGAGAGACCCTCGAGTCCGTTATTTCGAAGAACACCTGGCATCGTCAGGCCTTTCTGGAACTCGAGGAGATCGATCCTCGTCTGTTCCGCAAGATCATACGTGTTACTCGTCTGCACGTTTAACAAGCTCAGAGCCCCCGGGCTCTTTTTTCTTAAAAAACCCGACCGTGGAGACGGTCGGGGGTGGCTAGGTCCTGAACAGGCGCAGCCAACAAGTGGTGTTGCGGTGCGAACAGGTTCGCTTGTCTTCGTCAGTCGCGAACTTGTCGCACGGGCCGCAGGTCAAGGACCAGGGGATCGGGTCTTCCCAGTTGTCATGGCAGGTTAGTCCGATGTGCAGGCCAGAGCTGACAATGCGCGGGTTCATAGTGATCCCAAAGACGATTCGATCACGTAGTCCAGGCAACTGGTCAAAAGCATGATACATCTTGATGCACAGCTTTTGCCCGCGCAACGCAGGATCCACCCAAGCTGTGCCGATCTCAGCAAAGCAGTCGGTTACAGGCCAGGCCGCCAAGAAGCCGATCGGGCGACTGGACTCAACCATGACCATGGCCAGGCCTTGCTCGTAGAGCTGACGCAACGCTTCAGGTGTGGTTCGGGTGCCCAGGATCAGCGGCTCGTTTGACACTGCTCGCGAAAGCGAGTGCCAGAAATCAGCCGGAAGTGGATCCGGAAAGATCTTGATCTCAGGTTCCATGTTGTTTCTCCTTTGCTTAGAAACCAAAAACCCCTGGAGAATCCCAGGGGTTTGCTTTTGCATTGTTACAAACTCAAAGCTCCGAGATTCTCATTAAAGAAACTCGGCCTCGTCGGATTTGTTGTGTAATCACAATATTCATAATCGTGTAATCATTGAATCAATTATTAGCGGTCCTGTCAACTTGACCCACCTTCATACATTCGGTAAGATCTTGGCAACGGAGAGAAACAACATCGGGTTAGATCCCGAAGAGGAGATCAGACATGGCGACCGAAGAGTATCATCCGAACCAGTTTCTGATACATGCAGCAGACGTCAGGAGTGTGCGTGATCTGGTCGTGCGCTTGTTGGGTGTTGGCCCACATCTCGACTGGATCAAGTTGGGCAACAAGACGTTCGGCTGGGTTCCGAACGCACTCGAGCTGGCTCACGACATGGGCTTGTGGACTGGCGCCATCATGGTCGATCGCAAGCAGCATGATGTTCCAAGGGTGACGGCTGATGGCTGTATCACTGATGCCAAGCGTGGTGCAGATATGATGACCATGCACTGCTCTGCTGGATCAGGGGCTCTCAAGATGGCTGTTGATGGTGTTGGTCAGGCTAACCCCAGAGCAACAGTGCTCGGTGTGACTGTGTTGACCAGTCTCGACGACGAGACCTGGCAGCGGATGATGGGTACGACCAGGACCATTCTCGATCAAGTCCTTTTCTTTGTGGAGATGGGTGTCGAAGCCGGGTTGACCGGATTCGTATCTTCAGCTAAGGAGGCCCCTGAGATCCACCGTCGCTTCCCGCAGGTGACTTTGGTCACTCCAGGTATCCGGCTCCCAGAGTCGGATAACGAGGATCAGAAGCGGGTAGTGACACCTGACCAGGCGATTGCTGATGGCTCCACTTTCCTGGTGGCTGGGAGTGACATTGGCAGGGCTGCTGAGCAAGGGATTCTCGAAGAGCGGCTCGAAGAGTACTTCCGCCTGATGTCGCTTGGCCACGATCAGTTGTTGGCCAGTGGCTAGACGCAATGGACCCCATTTGGGTCCTTTTTCTTGTCTTGAGTTTGTCGAGGGGTTTTGACAGGTGTTCTTTGTCAGGATAGAGTTAAAATAAGACCAACAAACTTATATATCAGGAAAGGGGACATAGTATGTTCTTTGGGTATGATATTGGTGATGAAACGGACCAAGATCCGTTCTGTGTTGACGATCTAGATTTGGATGGAAGTTCTGAACACGAAAGACAGGCGCTTTCGCTGGAGATAGCCAGACTTCAAGAGATGGATGCAGTAGCCCCTGATTTCGACTGGTCTTTGTTTGGTCTGAGTCCACCTGAAACGATCGGGTAGGACCAGGCTAAGGAGGTAAGATCTTTTTATGATGACTTTGCACGGACTTCTTGTAGACCTGTTCGACCAAGGGGTGCTTGACTTCTCTGGTCGTAGGACCAAGAAGCACGAGCAATATCCAGGAGCCCCGCTAGCACCGATCTATGCTAACTTGCGCACACCTGACAACAACGACGGCAAGCTGGCAGCGAGGCTGGTTCACGAAATCGGGTTGCACCTGGCCATGCAAGTGCGTCAGATGACCACCGACGTCATGCCTAGTTACATCTGTGGCCTGCCAAGGGCTGGAGAGCCGTTTGCTGGGGTGGTTTCTTCCGAACTCGGGATCCCACAACTACATCTAGCAAAAGAAGAGTTGGCTGATGGAAAGCGGCATCTGGTCGCTCCACCCTCACTGCCATGCGCCCAAGGTCAGGAAGAGGTCCTCCTGATCGATGATGTGGTTAGCAGTGCTGAGTCAAAGCTAGAGGCCATAGAAGCTCTTCGGGCTCTTGGCTATCAAGTAGTGCGCCTTGTTGTTTTCCTTGATCGACAGCAAGATGGCCTGGTTGTGCTCCAGGATCATGGGGTTCATGGTTACTCTGTGTGTACCTTGGCCGAGCTTCTAAATATCTTGGTCGAAGAAGGTAAGGTCACACCTGCACAGCGAGTAGACTGTCTGGATTACCATCAACGTCTTCAGGCCCATATAGACTTCATTGACTCGTCCTAACGGACCCTGCTTGGGTCCTTTTTCTTTTGACAGACGAGATTTTTCATGATTAAGTAAAGGTCTCTTCGGAGTCCGTGCGCAGCGCGGGAACACAAAGCGGTTCGCCAATTAGGGTGTAAAAGGCTGTTTGCAGAACAGTTGATCGTGAAGTACTTTCCCAAACAGTGGTGTGCGCAGCACACCCGGGACGTTTTATTGTGATCCAGGTTTAGTCGCCTGGACCTCGCTCTTGCGCTGCAAGAGTCAAGGATGACTTCTGACTTGAGGTAAACATGTCTAGAGATGACAAAACCCTGGAGCAAGACTGGAGCGACAGTTTCCCATTCTTGCAAGGAAGTCGCGGCGCTCCATTTCTGATCATTCTTCCGCATGCGGGTAGTCCGCGAAAGCTGAAGAAAATGCTCATGGAATGGCTGCCTGCGCACTGGTGGCTGACACCTACAGAGCGTCAGACCATGCGTGAGTTTTGGGAGCGTTGGTACAAGGAGCACTACAAAGGCGGCACTGCTGACTTTCTGGTTCGTGCGGCTGTGGCCAGTGTCTGTGATGATCTGGGTTTGCGCAAGCACTACTTGGATCGGATTCTACCAGCTGCAAAACAGGTGCATGATGGTCATGGTTTGTCAGTTCAAGCCAGGGCACTTGACATGTACAAGGTTGTCTATAGTGGTAAGCATTTCGATAGGCTCCGGCTCAGTATTTCCGGTCAAAGGGTTGATGCTGTTTGCTATCGAACCAGTGGCGAATATGGTGAACCCGAGTGGTACGTCACACTCCATATTAGCCACCTTCGTCCATTGACAGAGTCTTTGGCACACACACTTTCACAAAGTGATGTTGCCCTATTGCACTCTTTCCAAGACTACGATGAACAAGTTTGTCTGGTCTTTAATAGTGCAAATATGGATTCTATGGTTATCCAGGAAGAGGGAAGAACGGTTGGGTGGGACCCGTGGACAGTTCTTCTTCCTCAGGATGGTTTTTTTCAAGCCTTGAGCGAAGAGCTCGAAGCCAAAGGTTTGCGAGATTTCACTATCCTTGAGGTGCCCGAATAAACCAACCGAACCACGTGCCACCGTTACTATAACGGTGGTTTTTTAATTGACACTGATTCAGATTTGTGATACTATCTTGGCCACACGGGTGATTAGCTCAGTTGGTTAGAGCATCTCGTTTACACCGAGAGGGCCGGGGGTTCGAGTCCTCCATCACCCACCAGCCTTCGCTTCAGGTGACCTGGAGCCAAGACTGGTCGGTCGAAGAAAGCTTCGGCTGGCAGGCCACAAATCGATCGCGTAAGCGGTCGGTTTTTGGTATAATTGAAAGCAGTTATGAAAATAGTGTTAAACTAGAGTTAATATGAGTAAAGAAAAAATCACAAAAGAGCAATTAAAAGAAGCTTGGCATGAGTTTTTAAAGGAGATGGATGCTCTTGAGCAAGAGCGACGTCAACTTATTGCCGAGTCTACTCAGAAGAAGATTCTTGAGTTAAGGGAGGAAATTAATAAGCATGTACAAGAATAATAATATGGCAGATGAAAAAGAAGCATCTCGACAAGAGGTTGAGGTCGCGGCAGCAAAAGTACCTGAAGAAAAACCAACAGTGGCTCAGATAAGTGAGGGGTTATCAGAGGCAGCAGAAGGTCGAGAGGCCGGGTTTGAGGAACAGGCCGAGGAAAGTGCAGAACGATATCCAGATCTTGCTGGGGCACTTAGGTCTTTAGAAAAAAAGGGGCGAGCACTTGTCGCGGCGTTTAGGGAGAGGATTGGAATGAGTAACGCAGCCGAGACCAAGGAATTAACTTATGGTCCAGGCGCAATTGATAAGGCTTATGAGATTATGGATGATCAAGAGCGATTGGAAACCATGGAGGCTCTGGTTGAAAGTGCTAAAGCCCAGGGCCAGAAATTGGGTACTGCTGAAATGGCCAAGGCTTGGAATATGTTGGGCATGTCTGAAGCTGGTCGCAATGATCAGATTGATCAGCATATGGCCAGAATGGAGCAAACAATGAGTGAAGTCGGGGATGATAAAGTTGCTGAGAGAACCGGTACGAGAAAGGCTTGGGACGATGCTCTTCGTAAGAGGAGTGGGCGTTACGTTCATCTTGATCGAGCACCTGTTGAGGCGGTAGTTGATTCGACCAAGGCCATGGAATGGGTTAAGTCTCAAGAAAGACAGGGATTGCCAACCGAAGCTTCTGAACAACTAGATCGCTTGAGTCGTGTTTTGGAAATGCATCAGGGAACCCTGGGCCAAGATCAGGCTGCCGAGGCCTATGCGTTGTATCGAAAACTAATTGATGAGTCAGCTGATTACCGAACAGAAATTTCAGGAATCCCAAGTGAAAATTCTAACCGAAGTATGCTGGGTGATATTCCGGCTACGGTTGGTATATCGGATCGTGAAGAAAGTGGGGTGGTTACAGAAAAAGCTTTTATGGAAAGATTCACTGGTCAGGTTGCTGAGGTGGTGCCGGCTGCTGATGATGCCATTGCCGCATAAAATATATGTCATTATTTTGGAGGATAATAATAGGTCTGATCATGGGGACAGTTGGGTTCTTTATGATTTATCGAACGATTTGGTTTTTTAGGATGTTTGGACGGATTGCTTGGGCTGAGGATAAATTTGGTGGCGGAGGCACCAGATTTTTTCTAAAGATACTTGGTCTGCTGATAATCTTCCTAGGTATTTTTACCATCTCAGGAATCATCGATGATATTATGGGTTCCTTTGCAAATCTATTCGTAAGATAAACATATGCCAGAAATTCCCACAGGCAAAGCCTTGCTTGATTCACCGGCCCTGATCGCTGTCGCTGGTATTGATTATGGGATGAAAGTAGCCGATCTTGGTTGTGGTACGCTTGGACACTTCACTTATCCAGCTGCTCACGCGGTTGGTGGTGAAGGAAAGGTCTATGCAGTTGATATTTTAAAAAATGCGTTGTCAGCAGTAGAAAGTCGAGCCAAGGTGGAAGGGGTGGATAATGTGGAAACGCTGTGGGGTGATTTGGAAATGCCCGGTGGCGTTCGTATTCCTGATGGGACGATTGATCTAGTTTTTTTGGTTAATGTGGCTTCGTTAGTTAAGAAAAGCCCCTCGGTAGCTGAGCAGGTTAAACGAATTTTGCGAGAAGATGGTCGGTTGTTGGCAATTGATTGGCGGCCAGGTACAAAGGGTTTTGGTCCTGGTGATACACACCGAGTACCAGCAGAAGAAATTCGCGACATCTTTACAGATCTTGGATTTACTGTTAAAAAGGAGTTCGATGCTGGTCCAAACCATTGGGGCCTGCTCTTGGAAAAGTCTTAAATTATTGATATGAATTCACTTTTTACTCTGTCTTTCTGGTTTCAGCGGATCCCGCCGGAACTGACACCGTTTTTTCAAAAAGGATTTTTTGGACTGTTTGTTTTGTTGCTCATTGGCGGAGCCGTGGTCCGAATCGTTGCCAATCACAAGCAGCGAGAGCGATACGTTGAAGCGATTTTTGGTCGCATCGGTAATATGCTTTTGACAATGAGTATTCTTGGTCTGCTTTGGTTCTTCTTTACTTATGAACAGATTCCTTTGCTAGGATCTCGTTTTTGGTTCTTGGTTTGGTTGGCTGCGTTAGTGGTTTGGGTGGTTTGGATCCTTATTTTTGCTTATCGAAAAGTACCGGAGTTACGTCAAGCTGATATTGATCGAAAAGAACGGATGAAGTATTTTCCACCGAGAAAGAAAAAGAAAAACAAGAAGCGTTAATTATGGATGAGCGCCGAAAGCTGGGAAACAGAGGAGAGGATCTGGCTGCTCGGTTTTTGAAGAAGGTTGGTTATAAAATTTTAGCGCGACAGCATCGAACAAAATTTGGAGAAATAGATCTCGTGGCCCGTGATGGTCGCGAGATTGTTTTTGTGGAAGTGAAAACGCGACAGACGTTGGAGTTTGGTCATCCAGAAGAGGCAGTGCATTCAATTAAACTAGCTCACATGGCTGCGGCTGGTGAAGCGTATCTTTCTGAGAAGCGACAAGAGGGTGCAGCACATCGTTACGACGTGGTCGCCATCACCTGGCCAGAAGGTCAGGATCCAGAGATTGTGCACCTAAAAGCGGTCGGTCATAGATAGTTGACATATTTAGGTTGTTTTGTTAACATGTGGCTACTGGAACCTGTCGGAAACGACAGGCCTTTTTACTAAAATACCCAGGTTTTCCGGTTGTCTAGTTAACTAGTTTCCTAGAAACTAGAGAACCAGATAACTAGAAAACCAGATAACTTTTATGGCATCACCAATAGAACAAGCAATACGCCAGATTTGCGAGGAAAAAGGTTTGGCTTATGAAGCTGTGATCGAGACAATCGAGTCAGCACTAGCCGCGGCCTATCGCAAAGACTTTGGCGAAAAGAATCAAAACATTGAAGCTGAGTTTGACCCGGAAACTGCGGCAACTCGGATTTTTGATGTAAAGACCGTGGTCGAAGATATCGATCTAGAGGTCCTTGAAAAAGCAGAGACTGAGCGACAGGAAAAAGCTGAGGAGCGGATCGCTGAGATCGAGCGTCTTAAAGAGGCTGGTGAAGAAATTCCACCAGAGCTTGAGGAGCCGCTCGAAGATGATGGTCCTACTTTTAATCCAAAAACTGAAATCATGATCACTGAGGCCAAGGCCATTGATTCAGACATTGAACTGGAACAGGTGCTGCGTCAGGAGCTGGAGTTGGCTGGTGAGTTTGGTCGCATGGCTGCCATGACTGCTAAACAGGTGATTACTCAGAAGTTGCGCGAGGCTGAGCGCGAAGTGCTTTACAGTGAGTTTAAAGAGCTTGAAGGCGAGGTGCTTACCGGAACTGTTCAGCGACGTGAAGGCCGTGTTGTATTGGTTGATCTTGGTCGTACCACTGGTGTGATCCGTCCTGAAGACCAGATTCAGTTTGAGCGTTATAACTCTGGTGATAAATTGAAATTCTATGTGCGCCAAGTTTCTTTGACTACTAAGGGTCCTGAGATTCTCTTGTCACGAACAGACGAAGAGTTGGTTCGCCGAATGTTTGAACTAGAGATTCCTGAGGTTGCTGATGCAGCTGTTGAAATCAAAACTATTGCTCGCGAGGCTGGATCACGATCTAAGATCTCTGTGTCTACTGAAGACGAGAATATTGATCCAATTGGTGCCTGTATTGGTCAGCGCGGAACTCGTATCCAAACTATTATTGCTGAACTTGGTGGTGAAAAGATTGATATTATTGAATGGAGTGATGATATTGAAGAATATATTGCCAATGCTTTGTCACCTGCCAAGATTTTGAATATCGAACTGAACGAGGAGGAGAAGTCAGCTGTCGCTTCTGTTGCTGAAGATCAGCTTTCACTGGCCATTGGAAAGAGTGGGCAGAATGTGCGTTTAGCTGCTCGTTTAGTAGGTTGGCGCATTAATGTTGCTGAGGATGGTAAGGAGGGTGTTGTCGAAGCTGAAGATACTGAAACTGAAGCCGAGTCTGAAGAGGCTGAGAAAGAGGACCAAGTTGAGCCAGTTCCAGAAGCGGTTGAAGGTGAAGACGTTTCAACCGAAGAGATTGCTGAAGCAGAGGAAGAAGAGCAGGAGGCTAAGGATGATAAAGATGAGAATGATCCATACGCTGAAGGAGTAGAAGAAGGTGCTGAAAAGGAGCCAAGCGAGGAAACAACTAAGGAGGAATAAACTATGATTGAATTATTTAATACGATTTTGGCCGAACCGCTTTATAACTTGCTGGTCGGCATCTACGCCATTGTTCCTGGTCAAGACATCGGTGTTGCAATTATTGTTTTGACTATTATCATCAAGGCAATTCTTTGGCCATTACAAGGGAAGTCACTTCGTTCACAGCGAGCTTTGCAAGAGCTGCAGCCAAAGATCAATCAGTTGAAGAAAGAATACAAGGATGACAAAGAGGGTCTGGCTAAGGCAATGATGGAAATGTATTCTAAAGAAAAAGTTAATCCGCTTTCTTCTTGTTTGCCACTATTAGTTCAACTGCCGATCATTATCGCATTGTACCGAGTACTGTTGCGTGGACTAAATGGTGAGGGTAATTATTACAACCTGTACTCGTTTGTCCCTGATCCAGGTACGATTATTCCAACTTTCATGGGGATTGTTGATCTGTCCACTCCGAACTTGATCTTGGCAATTCTCGCGGGTATCTTCCAGTTCATCCAAGCCAAGATGATGATCATTAATAAACCTCCAAAGCAGGTGCAAGGGCAGGAAGGTTCAAAGGACGAAGCCATGATGGCCTCAATGAACAAGTCCATGCTTTACTTTATGCCAGTGATTACAGTTGTTATCGGTGCCTCACTGCCAGGTGGTTTGACCCTGTATTGGTTAGTTGTTAACATTGTTGCCGTGATTCAGCAGTTGGTTTATCTGCGTCCTAAGAAAAAAGAAGAAAGCGTTGCATGAATTTAGAACAGGCAATTTACAAAACCGTTGCCTACTTCTCATTATTTGATTATCCATTAACCACTTTCGAAATTTGGAAGTGGTTATTTGGTTATGGTGAAAAAGTTTCTTTGGTTGATTTGCGACGAGAGCTGGCCTCGAATAAGTTTTTGACTGAACGGCTTGATTCACACAATGGTTTTTGGTCGTTGGCTGGCAAGGATATTCCGGTCTTGGTTCGAACACGTCACGAACGTTTTCTGGATGCGGTGCGCAAGTATAAGCGCTTGCGTCGGGCCACTTGGTATTTGTCGCGCATTCCTTCAGTTCGTGGAGTTGCTGCCTGTAATACCTTGGCCTGGAATCATACTAAGGCCAGCAGCGATATTGATATTTTTATTATCGTCCGTGAGGGAAGTGTTTGGACTACTCGCTTGTTGGCTGTTGCCCCATTTAAAATTTTGAAAATGCGTCCAGGCGTGGCTAAGCGCGATCCGCTTTGTTTTACTTTCTTTTTGTCAGACACCAATCTTGATCTCTCTGTGCTTCGACTTGAAAACAGTGACCCATATTTAACTTACTGGAGCCGATCGATTGTCCCAGTGTTTGATCGCGATGGGGTGTTTGCTGAATTTCATCAAGCCAATGGATGGCTTGAACAAGATCTGAGCAATTGTTATCAGCGAGCAATGCACAAAGGTCGTAGCTGTCCAGCCTTTGGTCGTGCCTGCCGCTCACCAAGCCTTGTTGAACGGACTTGTGAGAAAATTCAACGTCGCAAGTTTCCGGAGGTGATTCAAAATATGGCTAATCGTGATTCTCGTGTTGTTGTTTCAGACGCCATGTTAAAGTTTCATGATAACGATCGTAGAGCAGAATATCGAGATAAGCTAGAAGCCCTAATGATCAATGATCGATAATCAATGATCAAGATAATAACCAATGATCGAATTTTTGAACATTGGTTTTTTGGTCTTTATCTCGATCATTGGAATTTGGTCATTGGTCATTACGTGATAGAATATTAATACTATGCGTGCTCGACTAATAAATTTTCTAGTTTACCTGACAGTCTTTCTTCTTCCTTGGCAAACGCGTTGGATTTTTGGGCAAGAGTTTTTGCAAGGTGATTTTTTCGAGTATGGCGTGCTTAGTATTTTTGCTACTGAGATTTTAGTTGTCTTGGTTGCTGTTTTGCGCCCGCGAATTGTTTCGCATCCAAAGTTTGATTGGCCACTGATTTTTGGTGGTCTGTTTTTATTAATTTCTTTGGTCTCAGTACTTTTGGCAGCAAATCCGACCTTGGCTGTGATGGCATGGCTGCACGTACTGGTTGCTTTCTTTTTCTTTCATAATCTTTTGGACAAGCGAATCAAGATTCAAAAAGTTCTTTATGCTTTTGTTCTTGGGTTAATCATTCCGTCTTTTCTTGGCCTATGGCAGTTCTTCACAGGCACCAGTCCTGAGTTGTCTTGGCTTGGTCTGGCTGGGCACGATGCTTTAGTTGCTGGCACTTCCGTTGTCGAAACCATGAGCGATAGGCTAATGCGTGCTTACGGATCATTTCAGCATCCGAATTTGTTTGGTGGATATCTAGCCTTTGGTATGGTTTGTTTAATGATGCTACCGCGATGGTATCGTAAGCTACGTGATCGACGTTTACTAATGTTGATCTCGATTCTTTTGGCCACTGCTTTCATTTTGACTTTTTCACGATCGGCTTGGCTGGCATTCTTTGTGGCCATGTTTATTGGTGGTTGGGTGTTGTTGTGGGAACATCGTGTGGCAGTGAAAAAGGCCATGCCGTATTTGACCGTGACTCTGCTAGCAATCGTGATTTCTTTACTCGTCTTCTGGGAACCAGTGGCTGCTCGTTTCCACCCGTCCTTCCGACTTGAGGCTCAGTCGATCGCAGAGCGACAGGCTGGATACGAACTATATCTGCCAACCATTCAGAACGATCTTTGGTTTGGGGTTGGTATTGGTAACTACACTGTCGAACTTGCTGCAAACCATCTCGGATCTCCGGCTTGGGCTTACCAGCCAATCCATAACACGATTCTGTTGATTCTTGGTGAGATTGGTATTATTGGTTTGATCTTTTTTATTGCCTGGGTTGCCTCGATTGATCGATTAAATTTCAAAGCCTTGCCGCGAGCCACCGCCATCGGCGCGTTAACACTTGGCAACGTTGTCCTGATCATCGCTCTGTTCGATCATTATCTATTCACTCTCTGGCCCGGCCTAGCCCTAGCCGCTTTGATGTTCGCTTTGACCCTAAGATTGTCAGAACCTTAATCTGAAGTTCAGAATTAAATAAAAAAGACCCGGAACGTGAAGTGTTCCGGGTTTTGGTTTAGGCAACCAGCTTGATTGCCTGGAAGTGGTCAAAGCCGATCATCTCTTCGGTTAGGGACGAAAGTTCCTTGACCTCGATCTCGGCCGCATCGCTTCCTGCCTGGCAATCAGCGATCGCCTCATGAGTAGGGAAGTCGATGTGGTAGACCAGGGAGACGTGGCGGCCAGGACGCGGGTCTCGGTCCTGGGCATCGAGCACGGTCAGCAGCTTGAGCTGATCAGCTCGGATCTGCAGCCCGACCTCTTCTTCGATCTCACGGACGCAAGCGTCGACAAAGCTTTCACCATCTTCGACATGCCCGCCAGGCAGAACCAAGCGATCCTGGAACGGAGCCTTGGCTCGCTTGATCAAGAGCACGTCACGGCCAGCAATAGTGATCAGGGCATCAACAGTCAGTACGATTTGTTCGCTTCTCATTTCATTCTCCTTAACGGTCGCAACTTCCGTGTTCTCGCTCTCGGATCGAGCTGTAGTCCGGCCCGTCGTAGTCGATGTCTGTCTGCACGCCACACTCGGCGCAGCGGAAGGTGACGTAGACATCGTGCCCGCCGCCGTAGTCGTAGTTGTGAGTCTTGTAAAGATCACCTTGTTCAACCAGGAGCACAGCACCACAGCCACCGCCCCCATTACCCTTACCAGAGCAAGTGAATTCCTTTGCCCAACCGCGCTGCGGGCGACCCTTTTTGATGACCTGCATGGCTATCTCCTTGGTGGTTGTAAG
This sequence comes from uncultured Gammaproteobacteria bacterium, assembly GCA_964504365.1. GTDB lineage: Bacteria > Patescibacteriota > Patescibacteriia > UBA9934 > CAZDDW01 > CAZDDW01. Next base: position 74,036 of record CAZDDW010000001.1, read on the forward strand.
GTTCGTTTGTCGGTTCGATCGGTACTGATCTCCCTGACACAAGCATCATGCCATTACTAGAAAAATAACGATATCAAATTTCGTAGTAAAATTGACGATATCGATGAATAGTGCTAATCTTAGAAAAGAAATATAAAAAAAGTACTACGAAAAGTATCGTAGTTAAGCTAGATTTTATGGCTACCAAATTACAGCAACAAGAAATTACAGAAGTTTTGACTCGTTTGGGTTTGAATCAAAAAGACCAGGAAGTTTATCTGGCTCTGCTTAAATCAGGTCCAGTTACAGTTACTCCGCTAGCAAATGCAATTAATTGTCCAGTAACTACAGCACAATCCGTACTCAATCGTTTGGTTGATCGCGGCGTGATTAAAGTTGGTAAACAGAAATCACGACATGTGTTTGAGGCCCATGATCCCGTGGTCTTCCGTCGTTTACTAGAGCGTCAGGTTCAGGATGTAGCCAGTGTTATCCCTTTGTTACAAAAAATGCAAACCGGCTCTTCGGTCACGCCAAAGATACGTATCTTCTATCGAGAGCGCATGACAGATATTTTTCACCAAGCTCTGAAGTGCAAGAGCAAGCTGGTTTACGAGATTGTAGCTGCTCGTGACTTTCAAGATATTATTGGTGAGCGCTTTCACTTCACCCGTCGTCGAGTCAAAGATGATGTTCGATTAAAAAGCCTGCGTGTTCAAAAACGGGAGATAAAAAAGTATTCCAAGCAATCGCACTTACGTGAATTGCGTGAGGCAAAGTTTCTTCCACCAGAATTGAATTTTCGTTGCTCAATTATGTTCTGGGATGATACGATCGCTTTTTTCACTACCAAGGAAGAGGGTCTGGCCTGGACTGTGCAGAGCAAGACCTTGAGAAAAACCATGGAACAGATTTTCGATCTACTCTGGAGCGTCAGCCGGAAAATGGAAACAAAGCAGGAGTGAGTCCTGTTTGATGGTTGACATAAGCATAGAATCTGGTCTAAGGTAAGCCCACGCTCTGATAGTGGGGTGGTTCAAAGGACGACAAGATGAGTAAAACTAGTGTTGGTGTTGGAGAAGCTGCTGTTCAGTTCAGGGATGGACTCAGGAGTGTGACGGCCTACGTCGAACAACGCCTGACCAGCACAGGAGAAACGGAAATACCTCCAGCTGAGAGTTTCATGGCGCTTTTCTTCACGATGGGCGAGCATGTGTTGAGCCAGGATATGACAGTAGACCTGGTCGCAGCCAAAGCAGCCTACCTACATGCTGCTCTTGGCAATGTGCCCGACCTGGACGAGACCCACATCGATGAGCATCTCGGAGAAGGTGTGGGCGCCATTTTCCACGCTATCCCCGAAATCGACTTCGGTGAAGACTTTGGCCAGTATGTGCTACGGTTGTCAGCGCTGGATAGGCCCGCGCTCTGGGCCGCGGCCTGTTGCAACCTGGCCGCCCTGAAAACGATCCTGCAGCAGATGAGTGAGCAAGGGGCTCTGGCGGTCCTGACCGAGCTGGGGACCGACCTTGGCCACTTCCTTGGTTTTCTTGGTTCGTACAATGGCGTGCTTCAGAGTCATCTGTGGGACAACACCATCTGCGAAGCGACCGACGAAGTCAGCCAGCAGATCCGAGCTCTCGTGCTTCCGTAGCACCTCTCAACAACCAGAACTAGACCACGCCGTTCAACTCCGAACGGCTTTTTCTTGACAAAAATAAGCTCATCAGGCAATATTATGTTCTTAGCAAGCGCTTCTTAAGAGTGCTAAATATAAGCTCAAAATATGATTAAACCATTAAACGATTACATCATTCTTAAACACCTTTCAAAGGAAGAGGTGACTGAGTCTGGGATTATTTTGCCAGACACCGTAGATAAGGAGCGGCCTGAACAAGGTGAGGTTGTGGCTGTTGGTCCGGGTAAGATGCTGGAAAACGGTCAGCGCGTTGCCATGGAGGTTGCTGTTGGCAACAAGGTTATGTTTAAGAAATATGCTCCAGACGAGATCAAGATCGACAAGGTCGAGTACTTGGTAATTCGCATGGATGATGTTGTGGGGATAATAGAATAAAAGTTATCTAGTTGTCTTGTTGTCTAGTCACCTGGTTTTTGAGAACTAGATAACCAGAAAACTAGTAAACCAGACAACCAAAATATATGTCAAAGCAAATCAATTTTAATGAGGAGGCAAGAACAAAATTAAAGTCAGGTGTTGATCAGCTGGCTAACGCGGTTAAAGTAACTCTGGGTCCTCGCGGACGAAATGTTGTTTTGGATCGTGGATTTGGTGCGCCAACTGTTACCAAAGACGGAGTGACTGTGGCCCGCGAAGTTGAGTTAGAAGACAAGTTTGAAAATTTAGGTGCTGAATTGGTAAAAGAAGTTGCTTCAAAAACCAATGACGTTGCTGGTGACGGAACAACTACTGCTACTGTACTGGCTCAGGCTTTGATCACCGAAGGATTGAAGAACGTTACTGCTGGAACCAACCCACAGTTGCTACGTCGCGGAATTGAAAAAGGTGTTGATGCTGTTGTGTCTGAGCTTTCAAAGATTTCTAAAGACATTACTGGTGAGGAGATCGAACAGGTTGCTTCAATCAGTGCTAATGATAAACAGATTGGTTCACAGATCGCTCGGGCAATGAAGTCTGTTGGTGAGAACGGAGTGATTACTGTTGAGGAATCTCAGTCATTTGGAATCGAAGTTGAAACTGTCGAAGGAATGCAGTTTGATAAAGGATACGTTTCTCCGTACATGGTTACTGACGCAGATCGGATGGAAGCGGTTTATGAAGATTGTCACGTGCTCTTGACCACAGAAAAAATTAGTTCAGTTCAAGACATTTTGCCGTTGCTTGAAAAGGTTTCTCAGAGCGGCAAGAAAGAAATCGTAATTATCGCAGATGATATCGATGGCGAGGCCTTGGCTACTTTAGTGGTTAATAAGTTGCGCGGAAGCTTTAGTGCATTAGCAATCAAAGCCCCGGCATTTGGTGATCGACGCAAGGCCATGTTGGAAGACATTGCTATCCTGACTGGTGGAAAGGTTATTTCTGAAGAGGTTGGTTTGAAGCTTGAGAATGCTGAGTTGAATGATCTTGGTCGAGCTCGCAAAGTTGTTGCTGATAAGGATCACACAACTATTGTTGAAGGGCACGGTGATAAGTCAAAGATTGAAGAGCGTTTGGTGCAGATCAAAAAACAGATTGAGCAGACTGAGTCTGAATTTGATCGTGAAAAGTATCATGAGCGAATTGCCAAGTTGTCTGGTGGTGTGGCCATTATCAAAGTTGGTGCTGCCACAGAGACAGAGATGAAAGAAAAGAAACATCGTGTTGAAGATGCTGTTGCTGCAACCAAGGCAGCTGTTGAAGAGGGAATCGTGCCTGGTGGTGGTGTGGCTTTGCTGCGCGCTGGAAAAGTGCTTCATGATGTTGGTGCTTCAGATCCAGGTGAGGTGATCGGATTGCAGATCGTGAAACGTGCTCTTGAAGAACCTGTTCGCATGATCGCTGACAATGCAGGAAAAGACGGTTCAGTTATTGTAGAGAAAGTTAAAAATGATGAGGGTGCAAATGGTTACAACGCAGCTAACGATAAGTTTGAAGACATGATCGTGGCCGGGATCGTTGATCCAACCAAGGTAACTCGATCAGCTTTGCAAAACGCGGCTTCAATCGCAGTGATGATTATCACTACCGAAGCGGCAATCACAGAAATTCCAAAACCAGACGAACCAGCACCAGCTATGCCAGCCGGCATGGGTGGAATGCCAGGAATGATGTAGAACAAAAAAACGGCCACGGCCGTTTTTTTGAATGATCAAGTTCCAATAATCAATGTTCAAGTACTCAAGAAAATGCTATAATTACCCTGTTAAACATAAATTAAACATAAAATATGACTGAAACAAGCACAGCTCCTGACTCAAAGGACATTGAGGACAATAAGGTTATTGCTGCTATTGGCTACCTTTGGATCCTTTGTCTGATTCCTTTGCTAGCTAAAAAGGATTCCAAGTTTGCTCAGCACCATGGAAAGCAGGGATTGGTTTTGACAGTGGTTTCGATCATCATGTGGGTGGTTGGATTCATTCTAGCCTTTATTCCAATCATTGGTTGGTTAATCCTATTTGTGGTTTGGATTGCGATAATCGTTTTGGCAGTAATGGGAATCATTAAGGCTTTGAATGGTGAGTATTGGGAAATGCCAATCCTCGGCGAGTACGCGAAGAAGATTAAGTTGTAGAAAGTAGTTGAAGTAAGGGCACTCCTTGTGGGTGCCCTTTTGAATTTGAAAAAGAAAAAACCACATCTTGCGATGCGGCGCCGCGTTGCGACTTGTCCAGTAGTGGACTAGAAGTTGAGATGGACCAGGTAGTCCTTGCGGTCCCCGGACAGTCCGTAGGTAGTCAAGTTGCTGATCAGGTTGTTGACGGCGGGACGAACGGCACTGCCAGCGCCCCAGATTCCGGGCACATCCCTGATCCGTGCCTTGAATCCCGGACCATGTTCGACCACCTCGATCACCAGCTTGCCGTCGAGTCGTTCGGCGTTGCGCAGTTTGATCTCGGTCCGGATCGCGTCAGGGATGTCCAGGGTGAGTATTTCCGGGTACTCGAGGCTGAGGAAGTACCCTACGGTGGCGCCGAACTCGGCCCCTTCGTAGGTGAAGATCAGAAAGCGCGGCCCACCGTTGTGGAACGGATTGTCGGCCAGCCTCAGCTCGTACTGCCCCGGCGGAATCGGAACATGCTCGCCCGGGTCGTCTTCGTCGTTGCGATCGGCCCGCGGGAACCCCAGTTCCGTGCGCAAGGTCATGGTCATTCGTTCACTGTCACTCATCGTCATCTCCACATGTAGATCATGGTCAGGATGGCAGAAGTTGGGATGGCTGAAAGGATCATTCCCCACATCTGCCATCGGTCTTTGTGCTTGTATCCGTTGGCAGCGTAGATCGTCTGTATGAACAGGAACATCCACCAGGTGATCGGTTCCATGCTGGACACGTCGTGTTCGAACAATGTCTTCTTGGCCTGAGCAGCAATACCGCCAGCGTTGAGAACGCCAGCAGTGGCCACGGCCGTGACGAACAGCCAGCTAAGGGCACGCCTCAACCAGTGTTTTTTGGGTTCGGAACCCATGTTTGCTCCAATCTGTTGCGAAAGTACTAACGTGACAGAATAGCATGAATAAGCTTATCTGTCAAGAGTGTTTGGCTAAAGTTAGCCAAGTTTCTGCTTAAAAGAAAAACCGCATCTGCTGATGCGGATCCTGAGTAGATCACGCTTGCGAACGCGGCTGAGTTTCAGGCTTTGTGAGCCTGGTAATTTCGGCACGAACCCTTTCCGGGTCGTGTATGGTGTAGAGATCCGGATCTCCTTCTAATAGGCCGGTGGCAGAGTCACAGTACTTAAGCCCATCGTGGGTGAATACTGCCCAGACAACATCTTTTGTATCCAAGGGACTGGATACAATCTCGATTTCATACTCTCCCTTGGGCACATGTCTGCCCTGTAGTGGTCTGCTCATTGGCTCCACGAAGAGAATGAACAGCCACCTCCTAGTGGTCGTTATCTTCATCGGTGTTTTATCACCCACTGTTCACCCCCCCCTAGAAGTTGAGCATGATGATGTAGTTGTTTCGGTCAGCCGGGTGTCCATGTTCTGCCAATAGTGCAATCAGTTTGTCGATTGCTCCAAGCAGCTCAGGGTGGCTTACACCTTCAATCTCAGGGGCCTTTGCCAGAGAGGCTGTGTACGTCGCATCCGTAGCGTCGCCTTCTCGAATCACAACGATCTTGTCTCCAGGGAAGGACATCAGAATCTTCATCCGCAGCACGTCTGGAATTTGCACAACAATGTGGTCGCGTCCGTCAGTGATCAAGGAGTGACCCTGAGCCCCGTAGATCTTGCCCTCATATCGGAAGCCCAGGAAGGGAGCAGCGTGATTGGGAATTAGTGGATCTGGCAGTGCTTCCAGTTCATATTCCCCAGCAGGAATCATGTCACCCTTTCCGCCGTACCCCCAATCATCACATTTTTCTGGATACTGCATGAAGGTTTGTTTGTTGAGAAGGATCAGCCTCATTGTTCTGTCGCTCATGTTCAGTCCTCTCTTGTAAGGCGATTGAAAATTAGCACAGGGTCGGTTTGAAGTCAATCAGGAAGGGTTGAAAATAAAGGTCTATTTTGCTAGTATAAGCCTACATGAAAGAGCTGATTAAGCAGATAAACGAGCTCAAAGATAAGGCGAGGGAAACCTGGTCGCTTTTAGATTTAGATACAGTAGAGACGCAGCTGAAAAGTCTGGAAACTGATATGGCAGCTCCAGATTTTTGGTCTGATCAGGAACGGGCTAAACGAGTTGGAAAGCAGGCCTCGGACTTGCGTGAGGAACTGGATCGATGGCGCGGGTTTTTGAAAGAGGTTGATGATTTGCTGGAACTGGCAAGTTCTGGCGATGATTCGATGCATGATGACATTGCCTCGAGTCTGGACGAACTGAGCACACGATTTGCTACAATGGAATTTGCCACTTTGTTTTCTGGGGAGCATGACAAGAACGATGCTATTTTATCGTTCCATGCTGGGTCTGGTGGAACCGAGGCACAGGACTGGGCAGAGATGTTGATGCGCATGATATTTCGATTTTGTGAAAACAAGGGTTTTGAAACACAGATTTTATTTGAGTCTCGTGGAACTGAGACTGGGATCAAGTCAGCTACGATCAGAGTGTCCGGGCGTTACGCATTTGGATATTTGAAAAGTGAACACGGTGTGCACCGTCTGGTCCGCATCTCTCCGTTCGATGCTGAAAAAATGCGTCACACTTCGTTTGCTTTGATTGAGGTATTGCCAGAGTTGGGCGAGGAAACAGAAGTCGAGATCGATCCAAAAGATTTACGAATCGATACATTTATGGCAGGTGGTCATGGTGGGCAAGGAGTGAACACGACTTACTCTGCTGTCCGTATCGTTCATGAGCCAACCAAGATTACGGTATCGTGTCAGAACGAACGATCGCAGCTGCAGAACAAAGAAACAGCAATGAAGATTTTGAAGAGCCGGCTGCATCAGTTGAAAATGCAAGAGGAAGCGGAAAAGAAAAAAGAGCTACGCGGTGAGTATCAAAGTGCAGAATGGGGAAATCAGATCCGATCCTACGTGTTGCATCCATATCACATGGTCAAGGATCATCGCACTGAACACGAGACGCAGGAAACCGATGCGGTTCTTGACGGTGAACTTGAGCCGTTCATGGAATCATATCTTCGAAAACAACTAGAGTTAAGTGATAGATTCGAGGAAGCGAATAATGAATAACGGGACCGACAAGCGTGAGCTTGTCAATTGACAGGCTGACGCCTGTCGATCCCGCAAGAAAAAAATATGCCAAAATACAAAAAAGCCTTAGTCACAGGCGGGGCAGGATTTATTGGATCACACATCGTTGACGCATTGATCAAGCGTCGGATTCGTGTTTATATCGTTGACGACATGTCTTCTGGTAAGAAAGCCAACATCAATCCGAATGCTCGTTTTTATAAGATGTCCGTTACTAATCCGAATTTTCCAAAATTAGTTAAGCGATTAAAACCAGATGTTATTTTTCACGTGGCCGCACATCTTGATGTTTCAACTTCCATGAAGAAACCAGAAAAGGATGCCAAGATAAATATTATGGGGGCACTTAATGTGATTCGTGGAGCAAGCGAAGCAGGAACAAAAAAGATTATATTTACGTCAACCGGTGGAGCGATGTATCCGGATCATGTTCGACCACCTTGGAAAGAAACAGTGCAGCCATATCCGATATGTCCCTACGCTATTGCTAAACGGGCCACAGAATTGTATCTTGAATTTGCTCGCTTGGAGCACGGAATTTCATATACTGTGTTGCGGTTAGCAAATATTTATGGACCACGTCAGGATTTTTCAAACGAGGGAGGAGTAGTGGCTATTTTTGCTGACAAAATGCTGCGCGACCAGCAACCAATGATTTATGGCACTGGGAAGCAGACTCGTGACTATGTATATGTTGGTGACGTGGTCCGAGCAGCAATGGCGGCCATGTCGCGATCTGCGGTTGGTGTGTTCAATATCGGAACCGGAAAACAGGTTGATGTGAATACGTTGTTTAAGAAAATCAAAAAGATAACTGGGTCTGATGCACTTGAAAAACACAAGCCAGGCAAGCCAGGTGAGGTGGCTGTATCGGCTTTGAGTTATCGATTGGCAGAAAAGAAATTGGGTTGGAAGCCCAAAGTGAAGTTGGATGAGGGGCTAAAGAAAACTGTAGAGTGGTTTGCAAAAAAGTAATATGAATACCTGGGTTGTTATTCCTGCATACAATGAGGAGACGAAATTAGCTGAAGTGATTCGTGGGGTTTTTGAGTATGCAGCCAACGTGGTTGTGATCGATGATGGGTCGCGAGATCAGACATATGATGTTGCTCGAGCAACGGGTGCTTGGGTGCTTCGTCATCGAATTAATCGCGGACAAGGTGCAGCTTTGGCTACGGGGATCGAGTTTGCTCTTCGTCGTGGGGCCGAGGTGATTGTCACCTTTGATTCTGATGGGCAAATGAGTGCAGCAGAAATTCCAAAGATGGTAGAACCGATTGAGGCCAGTGAAGCCGAGGTGGTACTAGGATCACGTTTTGTAGAAAAGACAGTTCACAACATGCCTTGGTTGCGTCGGTTGGTGGTCAAGGGTGGTATTTGGTTCACACGCGTGTTGTCGCGAATCGATATCACGGATACACACAATGGTTTTCGTGCGCTGTCTAGATCAGCTGCCTCGCAAATCGAAATTCGACAAGATCGTATGGCCCATGCGTCTGAGATCTTGGATCAGATTTCTAAGAAAAAAATTAAATTTGTTGAGCGACCAGTGACTGTGACTTACACAGATTATTCGATGTCACGAGATAATAATTCGAACCTGAACGCGATTTATATTGCCGCTCGAATGATATTTAGTAAATTATTCTAATATGACTATTCAAATTCTTGCCACGTTTTTCATTGCTTTCGTTGTTGGGCGCACGGTTGGCCGGTGGAAGCTAAAGCAGATTAGCACTAGACTTTTTATTTTTTGGGTTTTGTTCTGGGTTGTGGCCCTGCTGTTATTCTGGATGCCGCAGCTTTCAGACCGCGTGGCTAACTTGCTCCAAGTCGGCCGTGGTGTTGATGCAATTATTTATATCTCACTGGTCGTTATCTTTTATCTGATGTTTAGAATCTTTAATCGTTTTGAACGTATGGAACGCGAGGTAACAAAATTGGTTCGTGAGATTGCTATTACTAACGCTACAAAAAATGAAGGATCAAAAGAAACAGATTAAAGAAGCAGTGGCCGTGTTGCGTAACAGGGGAGTGGTAGTTTTCCCAACAGAGACTAGTTATGGTTTGGCTGCTGATGCAACTGATCGCCGAGCTGTAGAGCGATTGATCAAGATCAAAGGACGCGGTTCGAAAACGTTGCCAGTGATTGCTTCGAGTTTGGTCATGGTGAAACAATATGCTCAGATCGAAGGCTTGGCCTTGAGGTTGGCTCGCAAGTTCTGGCCGGGGCCATTGACTTTGGTGCTAAAGAAAGAAAAAAATAAAAAAATAAAAAAAGAAAAGCTTACACCTCATTGTGTCAAGAATGGCCAAGTGGCCATTCGTGTCTCCTCGAGTCAGGTCGCGCGCGAGTTATCGCGTCGTTTAGGCAAACCAATCGTGGCCACCTCTGCCAATCGATCTAGACAACCAGACTGTTACAGCGTCCGGGCGGTACGGCGACAGTACACAGGCTCGAAGCTACAGCCAGATTTCATGCTCGACGTTGGAGCTTTACCAAAACGCAAACCATCAACACTGATTCGTGTCACTGATAATAATATCGAAGTACTTCGCAAGGGATCAATCAAGATTACCAAGAACCCCCCTTTAATCCCCCCTTGGAAAGGGGGGAGAGCCTGATATGCCCATATTTCCTAAAAAATCTTTTGGACAGCACTGGCTAAAGAGTCAGGCTATTGTTCGAAAAATTGTTGATGCAGCTGATCTGAAAAAAACAGATTGTGTTCTTGAGATTGGTCCAGGTAAAGGTGTGCTAACCGAAGCACTACTTGAAAAATCAGACAATGTAACTGCGGTTGAGGCTGATCATGACCTGTATGGTTTTTTGGAAAAGAAATTTGGTGATCGGATAAAGTTAGTAAAAGGCGACGTAATCAAGAAATCAAATAAAGAACTTGTTGCTTCTTGTTCTTGTTCACTAAAAAAGACTTGTGAAAAACGATACAAGCTCGTGGCAAATCTGCCATACAACATTACCAGTGCAGTCATGGCCAAGTTTTTGATTGAACAACCAAGGCCAAGCCGGATGGTGGTAATGATTCAGCGCGAAGTTGCTGATAGGATAACAGCTAAGCCAGGGGATATGGGATTGTTATCGGTCGTGTGCCAATTATTCGCTGATATAAAAAAAGTATGTATTGTAAAACCAGGGTCATTTTCGCCACCACCAAAAGTTCAGTCAACGGTTCTTAGGTTTGATTTAATTCCACCAAGCAAACAAAAGATCCGTGCTCACGAAGCTGAAGCAATAATCCGTTTAGCCAAGGCTGGTTTTAGTAATCGTCGTAAACAATTACATCGGAACTTAGCTGATGCCCGCGTGGTCTCATCTGACAAAACTAAGCAGGTTTTAGCCAAATTAAAGCTTTCTGAGATGGCGCGTGCTCAAGAGTTGTCGATAAAAAATTGGGTTCAATTTTACAAAGCCATCTCAAACCTGAAATAGAGCGCATAAACTTATCCTCAAATAAGCTGGCTGCAGGTCAGTTTTTTTGGTATAATTTTATGCGTGTATATATTATGGTAAGCCCTTCGAAGAACAAGCAGCCAGGGCCAGCCTTCTCGTTAGAGATGAAGGTTGGGATTCTGCTTGTTTTAATTTTGGGAGTCGGAGGCTTGGTCTTGGGTGTGCGCTACGTTGGGGTACATTTGCAAAAACCTTTTTACAGCGTGCTTTACTATGACGGGCCAGAATATTTGACTTTGAGCGAGCAGGAGCAGCAAGAGATTGAGTTGCAGAAAAGTAGTGACTCAGATGAGGACGGACTATCAGACTATGACGAGCTGAATATTTATAAGACTAGCCCATATTTGGCTGACTCAGATTCTGACGGCCAGGATGATATGGCTGAGATTAATTCTGGTCAGAATCCAAATTGTCCAGAAGGTCGAGATTGCGGTTATTATTTTGCGGCTGATAATGACACGTCAGATGAATTAGGTGCCGATGATATTATTGATGGTATTCCTGGTTCAACCATTGAAGAACCGGATGCACATTTTCAATCTGAAGAAGATGTGATGAGCTATTTGCAAGAAATGAGTGCTGAACAAGTTCGTTTGGCCTTGATCGAAGCTGGGGTGCCAGAAGCAACAGTTAATGCACTTGATGATGAAACGCTTCTTGAGGTTTTTGGTGAAGCCATTAACGATGCAGGAGAATCAGGACAGCTGTCAGATGTAGTTGATCAATATAACGTTCAATCTGAATAATTATGTTTGGACTTAGAAAATCAATCAAAAAATTCTTGGTAGCTACAGTTTTATCTTTGTTTTTGTTCCTGAGCACCGCATCAGGATTTTTGCTTTTTGCTGAACAGACCAATGCTCAGACAGACGACGCTTTAATTGGGGTTGAGCAAGGTATTCGTGGTGTTGTTTCTCCGCTTTCTGATCCAGCGCAGAACTTAGCCGATATTGTTAAAACAGTTCGAAAAGAAATAATTAAAACAAAATTAACCATTGCTCTTAAAACAGTTTTGGTAAATTTGTTTAGTTTTGTTTTGAACAGATTGGCTTATGACGCGGCCACTTATTTGGCAGCTGGTGCAACAGGACAGGAACCAGGGTTTGAATATAAGAATGCTGGTGAATATTTTGCTGACCTTGGTTTGGACGTTGCCACCAGTGCTTTCGATTCTTTGGGCGAGGTTTTAGATGAGGCTTTTGAAATCGAGTTTGATATTTGTGATCCAGGAAACCCAATGGTCAAGCTTGGCTTGCAATTTGGTATTGCTTCAGCATATCAGCGACCTGAACCGCGATGTGACTGGTCAGAGTTTACAAGTAATTGGGAGGCCTCGTTAGCCAGTTTTCAAGATTATGCTTTGCTTGGTGAAAACCCAAGCGAATATTTTATAAAAGAATTTAAAAAAGCTTATAGTCCTGGACAGAGTCAGCTTGATGCTTCAATTAAGACAAATGTTCGTGTTCATGAAAAAGTTTGGCAAGCAAAAACTAGGGATTTTTCAAAATCATTATCACAAGGCGGATTTAAAGATGTAACTGATTATATTTCCGGAAATATTAAAACCCCAGGTGTATTATTACAAGAGCAGGTCGAAGAAGAATTGGTTAGGCAAAAGAATGAACCAGACAAAGAAGCTTGGAAAGCCATTATAAATGATAAAGAGTGGTTGGCTAATTCCGGTTTATCAATGGGCTCAGTTTTCTTAAATACTTTTCTTTCGAAATTGATGTCAGGAATCTATTCTGGTTTGGTTGAACCTGATCCAACAGATTTTGATTATTTTGATATGGATGACGTAACTGTTGGTACCGGAGGAAGAGAAGCCGCAGAAGAAGCCTACTCAGATTTGTTAACCGCAGAGTTTTTGCCGCTTGATGATTTTAATGCTCTGAATGAATTAGTGGCTTGTCCCGGGTCTGATTCAAGAAATTTGTTTAACTGTGCTGCGGACACGTCATTAACAACAGCCTTGAGTCGTGCTGAGTCTGGTGCGCCAATGACAGTGCAAGAAGCACTTGAAGAAGGGTTGTTGCATGGAGAGTGGCCATTGTATCCCTCAGATGATTTTGGTAGTAACCAGGATCCGTATTGTTACACATATGGATATTGTTATGGAAACTTGGTTAAGATGAGAAAGTTTAGGATTATTCCTGTTGGTTGGGAAATTGCTGCAAACTCACCATACAACACAAGCACAAACCCAATTACTTTACAGGAAGTTGTTGATGGGTTTAATGACTGTGGTCCTGATGGTGCAATCGGTCCAAACTATCCTTGGTGTCACTTGATTGATCCAAACTGGGTTTTGAAAGCACCACAAAGCAGTTGTCCATTTGCTGCTCCGGGTGAACTTTTGGCCAGCTCAATGACTGGAATTCGTTTACCAAGCTGTGCTGACATGACTACTTGTATTGCTGAAGACCAAGAGGGAAACTGTGTTGGTGGCGAAGCCTATTGTACGCGCGAGAAAAATACTTGGCGTTTCCGTGGTGATGAGTGCCCTGAAGAGTATGCTAGTTGTTTGAGTTTTACTAACGCCAACACTAACGAGCTTGGAGATTGGCTCTTGAACACGGTTGATTTTGATTCTTGTACTGCTGATAATGCGGGCTGTCGTTGGTATCGGACCAATAAGTATCTTGATGATGAAAGTTACGAGTGGTTGCCAGCGGAAACTGAATATATAACATTTGATGAAGATATTGATACAGAAGCCTACCTGGATCGTAGATACTTAAACAATGATGCGCTTGAGTGTTCTGAAGACAATGCAGGCTGTACTCAGTTGATAGAGAAGGGTGATGATGTGGTGTTGAACGTGGTAGCTAATCCAAGTTTTGAAGATGATGAGAATGATGACGGTCTACCAGATGCTTGGAACAACCTGACTGAAGATACTTATCAAGAGGATGAGTCTGGTTCAGTTTACGGATTGGATTATATTACCAGTACTGACAACCTGATTTATATTACTCAGGAAAATATTGTTTTATCTGCGAGTCGTTTTTATACATTTAGTTTTTATGCCAACGAGACTGATGCAAGCATTCCTAATGACACGGTTGTTTGGATCTCGCTTGATGACAAGGATGATCCAACGAACATTGTGAGCCTAGAAGGAACTGCTATACTGGGGGATTGCGAATTAGATCCAAATGATTTTAGCAATGTTGCTTTAGGGATTGAGGATATTGGCGATGATCCAGAACGATTCGAATGTACCTTTACCACTCCTGCTTTTGATACGTTTGCCACGATTTGGATTTATACAGCTGAGGGAGAGCACGCCTTTGATGCTTTCCAACTTGAAGAAGGCTCGGTCTTACACGATTATCAAGCTGGTTACGGAGATGCAACTTTGGCTTATGAATATTTACTAATGCCACCAGCCTATCTAGGATGCACCGGTGCAGAGACTGATCCGGAAGAGTGTGCGAATTATGCTCAGATGTGTACTTCACAGGAGGTTGGTTGTGAACTGTATACCCCAGCCGATGGTGATCCATCAGTTCCGGCGATTGTCTCTGAGTTAGATGAGTGTCCTTCTGAATGTGTTGGTTATGACACCTACAAGCAAGAGGCAACTTTGTACGATGATGAAGATTTTCCACTTTACTTTATTCCTGACACAGCCAATTCATGTACTGAGTCAGACGTTGGTTGTGACGAGTTTACAAATTTAGATTCTATAGATCTTGGTGGAGAGGGGTTGGAATACTATACATATTTGCGTGCTTGTACTAGCGCAGATGATACAACTGAAGAAGCCACATTCTTTAGCTGGGAAGGCTCAGCTCAAACCGGCTACCAGTTGGTTAGTTGGGATTTGTTGGAATCGGATCTTGGTTCAGCTACAAAAACATTTGCAGAAAGTGGTGTAGAAGAAGTTAATGTTGGGGCCGCACCATGTATTAATCCAGTTTTATCTGATGAGACAACTTTGGTCTGTGACGATGTTAATTATCAGGACGAAGACGGAAATAATGGTTGGACTGCAATTAGTTTGAATTCAGACTGTGATGAGCATGATGATATTTTTGATAATCCTGACTGCCGTGAATTCTATGACAGTGATGGAAATATCCACTATCGCGAGTTCTCTTTGACAGCCACGATCACTGACCAGTGCCATCCTTACCGAAAGAGCGAGTCTGCAGAGGAGGACTGTGACGGGTCTGGTGGTTATTGGACTGCTGGTGGCGAGTGTCGTTATCTTGGTTACATTGACGAGAGCACTACTTGTACCGAATCAGCTAATGGATGCCGATCATATACCGGAGGAGCTGGCCGTAATGCAACCACGATTTTCAGCGATGATGTTGAAGACGATTCTCTTGAAGAATGGTTTGGTACAGCTGATGCTGTGATTTCAAACGAATCAGTTGCGGCCGGTGGTCATTCGATTCATGTAACTTCTGGAACCTTGGATCTACTTTACTTGATTGAGGATGATGCAACAGATTGTGAAGAAGGCGAGGTTTGTGATCTAGAAGACCCGGCAGGTACTGGGGCCAACTGTGAGATTATTGGATCTGAAGATTTGGATGACTGTGGTTCATTGGTTGGTGCTTTGGTTCAAGGCAAAACTTACATTTTATCTTTCTGGGCCAAGGGTACAGAAGGAATTGGTGCTCGATTTATTGCTGATGGAGGTAATGGTGATTTTGAAACTTTTGAAGACGAGCTAGTTGATTTGTCTACTGGCTGGCAGCTTTATGAACTTGGTCCATTAGATACTACAGATTTTGAAGATTTTGATGACACGGCCTTGTTGCGTATTCGTGGCACAGGTGAATACTATATTGATAATATTTACCTCAAAGAAGTTGAAGACAGTATCACTTTGATCAAAGATTCCTGGGTTACTCCATCAACTTGTGACGAAACACCGGAAGGAGTTGAGGCTGAACAGTTCTACCTTGGTTGTGAGGAATATTCTGATGGAGCTGGTGATGATTTTTATCTGTACCGTTTCTCAAACATTTGTAGCGAGAGTGCTGTTGGTTGTGAATCATTCTTTACAACTCAGAATTCTGAATCTACTTTTGCTCAGGCTTATAATGTGACTTGTAGCACTGTTGGAGGAGGAATAGTTAGCACACCAACGGCTTGTGAGATGAGCGGACAGACTGTTTGTACAATTGGTGTTTCACAAAGCAGCTGTCAGTTTGACTGGGATGGTGCCTTGCCTAATCCGTTACCGATAGACGGGCATATTTCACTTGGTCCAGAAGCTGTGGTTGTTCCAAATGATATTGATGTTTTCTTAATTAACGACAGCTCAGCCACTTGTTCATCAACTTACATGGGTTGTACTGAGTTTGGTCAACCAACGTTTAATCAGGACAAGTCTGAGGTAACTGAGTTTGAGTCGATTTATTTATACGATTTGCCAGATGAATATGAGACCACGTTGTGTAACCACGAAGCTTTGTTCTGTGAGGCGTGGGAAACAACTGCTGATGGAAATTTCTACTTTAAGGATCCGATTGACCAAACGTGTGAATGGAAAGATTCAGCTACTATTAATAATCAAACTTATTATGGTTGGTTCCGTGCTGGCACAAATGATCCATGTTATTACACAGACGAAAATGACAAGGTTGGTAGTGCATATTTGATTGCTGGGGAAGAGTTTGGTGTTTGGCGCAATGGTGATGACGATTTTGCTGGTTGGGCAGCCGAGTGTGGTTCTCAACACGATCGTTGTACTGAATTCCTGGATCCAGTTGATACTTCTGAAGGCGACTTCCCACAAGGTGTGCCTTACTATTATGTAAATAATGATGAGCTGTCTGAGGAAAGCCTGGCCACATCACAGCAGTGTAGCGGCGAGGTAAGTCAGAACTTTGGCTGCATTCTATTTGATAACACAACTGACTCAGAGCTGCGTTATAACGCTAGCGCTTCTTACGTCTCCTCGGTCCGGGCTGACTTGCTTTTCGGTGATGCTCAGTATTCACCACAAACGCCAATCACCTGTGACACTGATTACGGCGGACAGATTGATACACCAGACTTAGGTACAGTTGATCTTTGCTGGAGCCAATGTCGTTACCCGGATTACACCGGTATCATGAATCGATTTAATCGAGATGATGTCTTTAATTCAAACTATACCTTTACAACTTCTTGTGTTGTTGATTTAGATTGTCCTCCAACCCAAGATCCTTGGGGCAATGAAGTTTCTGGAGAATGTGTGCTTTTGGATGGTGAACCAACCCCGGCTGCTGATATGCCAACAGATAAGTTGGTTAATGATACAAATACAATTTTGAAAGTTTACCGCGACCGTGAGTGTGCTGAGTGGTTAGCATGTTCCTCATATTCTTATAACTGGGACGAGAAGTCAGGAAGTTGGAAAAAGGTTTGTGCGGATTTGCGGTCTTGTAATGATTACAATGGTTATGGTGATAGTGCGACCTGTACAAATTTCCCAGTGCTTGATCCAGATCCTTTGACCATGGCTGATTACGCTGCCCGTGACACAACTTGGTTTGGTCATGACTATTCCGGCTTCACTATTCCAGACAGTATTCCGGTTGATTTCTTGGATCAAGTAAACCTGACCCCGTCTGGGCAGTGTCACAATGGTATTAATTTTACAACACGAACTGGTCACGATGGTGAGCCTTGGCCTAGATCATGTGCGGCTGATGACGATTGTTCGACTGGTACTTGTGAGGCAAACTCCGAAAGTGATTATAGATTAGCTTATGTGGCCGGGTCGTGTGATGAAGATAATGGGGAGCTGTGTACTTTAGGAATTTGTTCTGACACTGGTGAGGCCTGTGCTGAGGATTCTGAGTGTAATAATAACGACTGTGTGGTTGGTTATTGTAAGCGCACATGGATTGGTTCTAGTTGTCTTGAGAATTCTGATTGTGTTGGCCAAGGTTATGGGCATCTGACTTCTTGTGATAACGGAGTATGTGTAAATGACCCTGATGACGAACAGACTGGGACCTGTACAGTTGATGCTAACTGTCAGGGTGAGCTTGATCGTGATGGTGATGGAATAAATGATATTTTTGCCGAGTGTGCTTTGTATGAAGAGTCACACGTCGGAGCCTGTAGTAATAGTCAGTGTATTATCGATCAATACGGCGATGCCTTTAGTATTAATAATTCTGAAGAGGTTGAGTGCCGTGGTTACCCAGAAGCTGATGCCCCGTTCCCACATGACTTGGTTACGGAGTGGAAAGGTTTTGTTCGGAACCCGGATCCAGTTGTGAGCTATGACACCTTACAAAGTTTACTTGAATCGAATAATCATGATCAAAGTAATATTGCTGATGCTGTGCCGTACGATTTAACATATAGCTATTCGAATGTAAACATTTGTGGTCCAAACGATGAAGATTGTCTGTGCTCATACAACAAGGCCAGTTTTGGTAACGGTATTTATACACGTTACTTTGAAGCTGGTCGGACATTGAGTGAGGTTCAGGATGATGCTGGAGACGGTTTAGGTTTCCAAGGTATTTGTATGGGTGGAACTCAGGAGGGTAAGAAGTGTTCTGATGATTCTGGTTGTGGTGGTGATTTTGCCACTTGTCAGATTATTACCAACTATGACACCCACATGGGTTGGGAAGGTTATTGTTTGGAGCGTGATAGTTCGATTAACCGTTGGGGAAATCAAGATGGTCCAGGGGTATGTCTGACTTGGCTACCAGTTGATCAGCTGGTTGGTTCAACTGATTTGTACGGTAAGTACACTGAAGCCGGCTTCCCGTTGGAGAATGAATATTATTGTGTTGAGACCGGGTACTATCGTGACTTCTATACAGCGGGTATTAGTATGGACGAGGATGGTATTCCTCAAACAAGCGTAAATACACAGATTGCTTGTGCTTCTACGCAATATGGTGAATATCGACGAGATGATGATTGGTGGGATCTTGATCCACAAGATAGGGTTCCAGACAATGCCTTGAATGGCTGTTGGCAGTATGTCTACTGCCCTGAGGGTTATAAGGGAATTGTTGCTTTTCCAGTAGACCAAGATGATGGTTATCAGGATGGATATAATACCAGGTGTATGGATGACGACGATGGTGGTACTAATGACTTCTATGGTGATGATGCTGGAAACGGTTGGCACGATTGTCCATATATTTGTATCCCGAATGACTCTTATACTCCTGCGGGAGAAAGTTGTGAACAAGAATGGAACACGAGTTTTAACAGAGACTTTGATGCTAGCGGAACTGTGGAAGAAGATGAAGAAGAATCATATTTTGGTACACCAGTGAAATGGGCTGTAAAGTTGGGCGATGATGATGGTGTGCTGAATACCTTTAATTGGCATCGTTGTGTGCGCCGAGGTGTGCCAGTTGCTCGAGATGTAACTGATTATGAAATGGATTGGCATACAGCTTTCTGGGTTGGTGATCCAACTGATCCTGGTGTACAAGTTGGAGGAAAATACGTTGCTGGTCAAACCGAAGAAGAGTGTTATGATGCTGCCAGTTTGCATGAATTAGATTGTGAGCTTCTGAGTGAAGCGGTTTATCCGGATGATTGGCCAACGCCAGGTATGGGATTAGACTTCTCGTGTTTTTACTCAGAGGATGAGTTGGTATGTGATGATAATCGTGAGGGGTTGGCGTTTGGTAGGCTCGCAGCGACAAATCATGTTGGGTTCTGGGGGCTTGATTACACAAATATAAATGTAAACGCTGGCGATGACACTGGAGCATTCTATGAATATCTTGGTTGTTTTGCCATGGCTCAAGTTGCCACTGATGATATGTCATCAAACAACAAGGCTTACACGCAGCGCTTGTTGTATGATGGTGATGACAGTTATGCCACACAAGAACCAGGTGATGGAGTTTATAATAACCTGTACATTACTAAGGACGATGGTAATCCGTCATATTCACCAGCCGGTGCCCTGCCTTTTGAAGATTATTTTGAACCAAAATCAACTCACCAGGCCGGGACCTTATATATCTTTGATAAAGACATGTTCTATAACGACCCTGATTTGGTAGATGATGAAGACGTTGATTCAGGCCCAATTCCTGTTTTGGCCTGTGATGATGGAACCGAGGCTCTGGGTGCAATTGGATTGCATACGGTTTATGACGAAGGAACTGATTGTGATGGCGACGACATTGGTTTTTATCCAACGAATTATCAGTGGTCATTTATTGACAATGATAATCTATTGACTTCACTTGGTTTGTCTTATGAAGTGTTAAGGGGTACAGACGAGGCACAGATTGAAGACCGCGCTCAAGGAGCGTATGCAAACACTTTTGATGACATCGGGCAAGCTGAGAACATGCAGTCATCGTATGAATTATTGGGGCAGTTCTTCAATAAGGTTTTTGAAATTTTCTTGTGGGAATGGAAAGTCGAGAATGATAATTTCCAAGACATTGCACCACAGGCTGGCCAAGGAGCATACTTCAGTCTTGATGATTGTGTTGCAGATGATAATTGTGAGCTATATTTTCCTGGAAGGCAGCAAGCCTTTGACGGTGAGTTTGACGATGGTACGCCGTTTGATTTTGCTGGAGTGGAAGATCTGATGTTTGGAAAGAGCTATGCATATGATCAGGATCCGGTGCTAGAAAATCCGCAAGATTATGAAACTGAACCAACTGCGCCGACAACGGTTTCGCTTGGGCAGTGTTGGGGAAGTTATTGTCGTGAGGATGAAGAAGACGAGATAACTTTGAATGATCAGGATCATGGAAACTATACGATTGGTGGTGGTGCGGCTCATGTGACCATGGAATTCTTTATTAAGGCTGATCCAAACCAATTCCCAATCCGTAATATTATTGTTGATTGGGGTGATGAAAGCACTCTGGTTGGAAGCCAAGAGCCTGATAATTTCTACAAAGCTTATCGAGGTTTGCAAAGTGGTGAGCAAGAGAACAGTATTTGTAGTGCTGAGGGTGCTTGGGGCGAGACTTCAGAATCATGTATTTCTGGATACGTGACTTATGTTCATGATTACGTTTGTCCGCAGTGGTGGTTGGATGATGAAGCAAGGGATGAGTGTGAGTATCATGATGCTCCGGATGGTAAAGAGATTGTTCTGAATGCCCCGTGTAAGGATGCTAGTGGGTCATACTGTGTTTACCAACCACGCGTGCATATTCGTGATAACTGGGGTTATTGTTCTGGTTATTGTGAAGGTGGAGATGATTTAGGTGGTGATCTTTGTTATGATGGTCTGAACGCAGGTGCCGGATATAATGAGTGTGATTTAGATTGTCCAAGCGGCAACTGTCCTAAGGCGCTATTCTATGGGGATGATGCAGATTATGATAACCCATGGGTCTACTACGATGGTCAAGTAATGGTAAGTCCAAATTAAAATAAAAAAAGAAGGGGCGACCTTCATGGTCGCCCTTTTATGTTTGTAATAAACGGGCACCCATGAAGGGTGCCCCTACGTCTATTAAAATAAAAAACCCGGCATATTTCAGCCGGGGCCAGGAGGGGCCCATGAGAAGCCCCGCGGAGAATTCGCTCGTTCACCGCTACTTGAGGTAGCAATGAGTCACGGTCGGGTAGTCGATCCTGAACTCTGACGGGTCGATGTTGATCGTTCCGATGAGCTCGTTGAATGAGGGGCCGAAGTACTCACCGTAGATCGTGTACTCTGCCGAGTCAACAATCGTCAAGGTGATCTCGTCACCGTTGATGGTGGTCTCGATCTGTTCGGTCGAGACGTAGTCACCAAGCTCGTTGCAGGCGCCGTCGACACCCTCGTACACGTCGTACGTGCCGTTCGGGGCCAGACCCCACTCGCCGTCCGGGCCGGACCAGGCAACGGACTCGTACTGTCCGTGCTGGATGATGTTCACGTGCTGATCCAGGAACAGGGCGTTGTCCGCCTCGAAGGTGATCTCGTGCTCTCCTTGGTGCTCGGTCTGGCAGGTGCAATGGTCCGCGTCGTCACAGGAACCAACCGGCTCACCATTCTCGAAGGTGAACGCACCCGAGAACCCATCCGGAGCCTCGGCGTAGATGGTGGCCGAGAACGGCGTGGTGTCGTCATCGTCACCGGTGTCGTCGTCGTCCGTGACGTCGTCGTCATCGTCCGTGTTGGTCACATCGTCGTCATCGTCACCCGGGTTGTCCTCCGGGTCACAGCCGCCGCAGATGATCGTGGTCAGGAACAGGACCCCCATCAGGAGGGCCAGGATCGTGTGGATCCGAGTCATGATGTCTTCCTCCGCCCTAGGGGCCGTTTGCCAAAGCGCTCACCATGAGCGAAATGGAAGGTACTACTTAAAGTTTACCCTAAGTTGACTGAAAATACTAGCATTGATGTTCAATCCTGTCAACCCCTAGCCGCCTTAAATATCCACAGTTTTTCCTAAGTTAAGCTTAATTTGACACGCGGGATAAATTTATGGTTGACTGGAATAAAGACCTCGCAAGTCCGCGTGGGCTTTTTATTTTGGAGAAAGTCATGAAAAAGGTAATTTACTTCCTGGTTGTACTGAATTTGGCCCTGTTGGGTTATAGATTGTATCAAGCCCAAGACAGTCGGCAAACGACTGATACCGAAGAAGGTTTTGGTTACCACGTTGATATAGAGTTGGACGAATTCTCTTTGGCCGGTGCTGCCATGCACACAAGTCTTCTATATGGAGACAACGTATCCGAATAATTAATTTTATTCGGATTTTTATTAAGTACTAAAAATGTGCCACCTGATGGTGACACACAAAAGATCATCGTTATTTGATCAGCTCAGTCCATGTGGTAGTGCACGATGAATAGATCGGGTTTTGGCTTAGTTTCGTAAACAACTTTCGGTTGAAGGCAGTATCATTTTCTGTGGAAGTACACAGATCACCCAACAAGTAGTCTACATCCAAGGCCAAAGCCAGTTCACATTCGTGGTAATAAGCTTCTCGTTCCGCTTTCCAGTATTCAGTGCAAATAGCTGGATCGACATCTTTCGGCCGGTTACCGGCCAAGAAGATACCCCGTTGTTCTTCTGATTCAGCCCGCACCCATTGCTGGTAGTGAGTATATTCGTGAGAAAGCACTAGCCATAACTTGGGATCAGTAGGCGAGGCATTTGTTAAAGTGACTTGATCAAAGCTGACTACAGGTATTAGTTGATCACGAGTTACTGCAAATACTGCTACTGTCCCGCTGTGATTGCTGAAATCCAGACCGATTTCACCCATCATGATTTGTTGGTACAAATCTTGACTGATTTCCGGCTCGGGATGACTGGCAATAATTTGACGCAGGTGTTCTGAAAGGGAAGCGAAGCCCGATCTGCTTTCAGCTACCTGCGATGCGTCAGTGGTTTGTAGCCCGGACCCCCTCGTCATACCGATTAGGAAGATGATCAGAATAAGCGGCATGGCTAGCGTGAAGAATTTAAAGTTTCTTGCTTTTTGTTTTTGATGGTGTCTCACCGCATTCTCCTTTTAGATGAGGCTTGCTAAAGACCTAACAAGACAAAGTAGTACAAATAAAGGATTCTGTCAAGGTATTTTTAGCTAAGTTTAGTCAAAAAATGTTGTTGGTGGCTGACAGAAATTTTTTCTTCCTCTATAAATTAAGCTCATTTTTCTTGTTAAAAAGTTTTGACAAGAAGTAATAAAAAGAATGGTTTCTTGACAGTGCTGTTTATTCATGTTTGAATCAAACAAAGACCTCGCAAGTCCGCGTGGGCTTTTTATTTTGGAGTAAGAAATGGCATACAAGATAAGAATGGTTGCAGAGTACTGCAACATTGTCGCAACCCTAGCTCTGGTGGTCATCATGACCATCTTGCTGGTCAGGGTGCTGCCGCTTTGTGATGTTACAAGCAGCAGCACGGCACTGATCGAACCTGAAGCAAATACAGAGGAAATCGACAGCGTGGCATACTTGGCCAATCTGTGCGATTCCGATGGTGACGAGTGTCGGCCGATTCTGTATCATCCAAGCGGTCACGAACCCCTCAGTTTCGATTAGTGTAAAAAAATTCAGATCAGTCTTGGTCCATAGATACACCTATGGACTTTTTAATTTGTAAATAAAAAAATCCCAAGCTTGGTTCACTTGGGAAAGTTGTCACTCTTGGAGATATCCGCAATTGTCATCCAGATAGTCGCCAATTTCAGTCAGGTCTGTTGAGATCAGCCCCAGAACGTTATCCAGGTCGTCGTCGTTGTAGTAGCCTGATCCGATGATCGTATACGAAGGTTCTCCGTTCACAGTCATCTTGACCTGATTGTCGATGATCACGGTTCCGACTTCGAATGTGCCAATGTAGTTTCCACCCATTCCACACGGCTCGCTGTAAAGGTCAAACAAACCTTCAGGTGCCAGTCCGCATAGGAAGTGGAAGTTCTGGTCCTCGGTGATCCAGTAATCGTAGTAGGTTGCAATTAGAGCAATCTCGCTATAGGCCTGGAACAGATAATGGCCTTCGATTACATCTGTGGTTATTGGAGAATGTCCAACCTGTATTTCACCAATGAAAACGATCGGATTATCAATGGACTGGTCTATCCCATCACAATCTGTGGTCAGGTGGACTGAGAATGTGTCGAACTCAGCATCGTTATCATCATCGTCCGTGATGTCGTCGTCCGTGACGTCATCATCAGTGGCTGTGATGTCATCATCGTCGCCCTGGGTAACATCATCGTCGTCATCCTGTACAGCGTCATCATCACTGATCATATCGAGAATAATCGTGCCAGAGCTTGGTTCGCAGCCAGAGAATCCAAAGATGGTAAAGAGCGCTCCTAAGAATAAGTTAGTCAAAGCATGATGTCGAGCCATGTCATTCTCCTCAAAGTTGTAACTATTTGACCTATGCCAGACTTCAGACTGAGAAAAAACCTTATCATTTTAGTCATGTCAAGTCAATCCGGATGTTAAAAAACCCTGACATAGAAAATAAACTTGAAATAGGAATTATGATTTTGTTAGTGTCTGGCGTACATGACAAAAATTTGGCTAAGTTATGCACAATTTCGATTTGACAGTGCTTTTTTGCCATGATGAACTGAGAGTAGGAATTCCAAACACATTCATATTTGAACCTTTCAATCTAGGGTTAGGCAAAAGACTTGCGAGGTCTTTGCCACGGGCGATTCTTAAAACGAGATCTTGTTTACCCGGGCATTCTGTTCTTGGTAGGAAACTTTTATGACCCTCAGGTCATGCTAAGACAGGGTAATCGACAAACAGGAAAACGTTTACACACTTGGATTGTTTAATAGTATGCGGGTTGGGGGGAGCCAACTGTAGCTATTAGATGATCAACAAGTGGGGCTCCCACGCCCCCGAGACCAGCTGTTCAATTACGGCTCCCATGGTCCCGGAGGCGACCGATCTATTCCAGATCGGCCCGTCTCTTGTTTTTCCAAACAAGGGATTTGTAATGCGTCTGTTTTACCTGTGTGTTTCTTCTGTCTTGGTGGTGCTGCTTGGTGCACTGGCCTGTAATAACATCGTGCCCATGGGTGGGTCAGATGATCCGCCGACCAGCGATGGTGGGTTGGGCGGTGATGTCCAGCCACTGCCCGAAGGTGTTTTCCAACTACCTTTTGCGTCTGGTGAAATCCATCTTTGTACTCAAGGGGTTGGTGGCAGTTACTCTCATGATGCGGCTTCAACCTGGTGTGGTTTGGATCTGGATTCTTCAAACAGTGCTTACGAGGAGTTGTACGCTCCAGCAAGCGGCATTGCTTACGTGCACTACGACAACTCGGATACTGGGTTTGGTTACCACATCAACATCGACCTTGGTGATGGGACTTACTTTGTTCTTGGGCACATGGCTGAGATTTTTCTTGAGGACGCCAGTGAGGTGGTTGTTGGGATGTTGCTTGGTTACGAGGGGTGCACTGGTAGTTGCACCGGTGATCATGTGCATTTCGACTTGCATGAGGGCGATGCTACCATGATGGCCCAACACGGCACTTCAATACCAACTAGTTACTACGTGACCGATGCAACCAGTGGCAGTGAGTACATGCATCTGCCCAGTGATCAGTTTGTCTGCGATCTGTACTCTGGCCATTACTACGAGTCACACCTGACCGTAAATACCTGGCATCCAGATGGCACGCTTCTAATCTACCCGTCCAGCGGGGAAGTCTTCGTGGTTGACCGTGGTCAGTTGCACTGGATCGAGAACGAGGAAGTGTTTTGGAGCTATGGCTTTGACTTTGCTGATGCGGTGGCTATTTCTGAGCGTGAGTTGTGGTGTTGGGAAGAGTCTGGTCAGAGTATTTCTGAGCCAACTGAATATCGCTCTGTTGAAGACGAAGATGGAGTGACTTGGTTGGTTTATGAACTTGCTGACAACCCTGGTCGTTATCGACAGGTTGTTCCTGACGAGGTGTATCCGGAGATCTTGAATAGCTGGGGTGTGAGTATCACCACGACTTACGCGCACGAAGATGGAGCGGCCATGCTATCTGACTATCCAGTGGCCACTGGTTGGGCCCGTTTGCGTGACGGTACCCTGGTTCAGGAGATCGGATCAAGCACGATCTATGTCGTGCACGAGGGCTATGCCTTGCCGATCAAGGATTGGGAAACCTATCTGATGCTCGGCTTTGGTGATCGCTTTGTGTTCGAGGTACCAAGTGGCACACTTGGTTATGCTGTTTCTGAGATCGGAAGCTGTGATGCCAATGTTGGCTGTATCGGAATAGAGACGGTCACTGGTTGTGGTGGGGATCTGTCGATTGACTTTGTTGACGACGATCCGGTGTTCGAAGATGATGACGACGTGGTAGATGATGATGATTCTGAATCGTCTGCTGACGATGACGATGACTCAGATACGACCGGGGACGACGATGACACAGTCGATCTCGGGGACGACGATGACATCGTTGATGATGACGATGACACAACCGAGCTCAGCGATGACGACGACAGCTTTGGTGATGACGACATCGCCGACGATGATACAACAGAGATCACGGATGATGATGACGACACCGAGCCCTTGGGGGATGACGATGACACGACTGAGGAAGAGGTGGTCGAACCAGATCCGGATTGGCTGTTGTTAGAGATCGAGGCCACGCTCTCTGGAGCGCCGGCTGATTACGTCGAACTTTCAGGCGAGCTGCTCGATCAGCACGACACTCCTGCTGGGGGTGGCTTCTGGTGGGCAGCGCTCGAGACCGTGTATGACGAAAACACAGTTTACTGGTCTGCCTATGTCCAGAATGAGTGGAGCTTTCGCTACTCTGTCGAATACGAACGCTACGGCGTGACTTCATGGAGCTGTTTGGCCCCGTTCCCTCCAGGTACAATCACCATGACGGTTGATGCCCGGCTTGAAGGTCAGACCATCACGACCGAAGCTATTGATAACCACCTGGGTGGTTGTGAACTATATGTTCCAGTGCCATGAGGTGTGGTTATACGGAAGACAACTCACTTCGACCCGATTAACCATCGGGTCTTTTTACTCTCTAACCTACAACCAAAAGATAACCGATCGGATATATTTTGGTTGTAGTAGTGTAAAGAAATGCAAAATAAATCGTATACAAAAAAAGAATTAGATCGACTTGTAAAAGAAATGCAATTGCTTGAGCGGCCGCTGTCTCAATGGGACTCCAATGCTTTAAAAGGTCATATTAGTCATCGAGCAAAGGTTGCGGCCCAAAAAAGGCTGAATCGACGGATTGAACAATATGATCGGTTGCGTGCACAGAAAAATCTGGTTGAACAAGGTTTGTTGAACCTTGAAAGGATAGGTAATCGAGTATATGCATCTCTGACCTTTAATGGTCATATTGAGGCCTTAAAGGGGAGAATAATGAGTTCAGATAATAAATTGCCAGATGGTAGAGAATGTCTGGTTAGCTTTGATGTTCCGGAACATGTCAGGAATGTGCGCTGGCATATTCGTAGATTACTAAAGAATGCTGGATTTGAAATGGTTCATAAAAGCCTTTGGAAAAGCAAAAGTGATGTAGTTAAAGATTTTGTTGAGCTTATCGGATATCTTGGTATACAAGACTGGATTAAGGTTTACGTGGCAGAGCAAAAAACTTGATGTTACCAAAAAATTGCCGGTCGGTTATCTTTTGGTTGCACATGTTTTGTGTGAGGTGTTGTAAGGATATAAATTAAGCTTAAAATGATCCACATTTAAGCAAGCAAAGCTGGTAAAATTATGCTATACTAAGAACACGTATGAAGCGCTTAATTATAAGGGCAACATCCTTCTTGTTAAGGTTAAAAGAAAGCAAAACAAAACCGTGGTTGGTTTTGGTCGGATTTGGTGTTGTTTTAACAGCCATTTTTTTGTTGCCTGAAGTTGTGTTTGCAACAGGTGAAGTAGGAGGAGAACCATCCGTAGTTGGTTTCATGGAGATGGCTATTGCCTGGATTGCGGGGTTCTTGGTTACTGTGGCCAAGATTCTTGGTTTAGGAATCGTTACTTTAATCAGTTTGATCATTGTACCGGTAATGCAGTACAACAACTTTGCTAACTCAGCTGTGGTTGGTACAGGTTGGGCTGTTGTTCGTGACACAATGAACATTGGTTTTGTTATCGTGTTGCTCGTGATTGCTTTTGGAACAATTATCGCTGGTGAATCAGGGTTTGGCGGACGTTTTAATTGGAAACAGAATTTACCGCGATTATTAATTTTTGCCATCTTGATCAACTTCAGCAGAATGCTTTGTGGACTAATGATTGATTTTGGTCAGGTGGTCATGCTGACTTTTGTAAATGCTATTCGTGATGTGGCTGGTGGAAACTTTATTCAACTGTTTGGTCTCCAAGATATAATTTCGATTAGCTCTAGTACGGTTGAGGACATGATTAATCAGGGTGAAGGACTAGACTCTTTTTGGTTGTTAGCATCGGCATTTGCTGCTGCTTTTATGATGGGTGTTGTTTTCCTAACCCTGATCTTCCTTTGCGTAATCTTGGTAATCCGCATCGTGACTCTTTGGATTTTGGTCGTGCTTTCACCAATAGCATTTTTCCTAGGTGGTGCTGAAAAAACTTTAGGTAGTCAAGCTGGGGGAATGTACGCCGAGTGGTGGAAAAATTTTACGTCAATGGTTTTGATCGGTCCAGTTCTGGTTTTCTTCTTATGGTTAGCTTTGGCTGTGGCCGGAAGCGGGAGCATTGCCGCTTCAGAAGGTTTTACAACAACTAACTCTGGTGAAGCGGCTGGTTCGGCCGGTATTCCATTAGCAATTTTCGAAATGGATAAACTGATCAGCTTTGTTATTGGTATTGGTTTGCTTTGGGCTGGTTTTGATGCTGCTGGACGTATTGCTGGTGGCATGCCTGGTCAAGTTAAAGGAATTGTTAGTAGTTTGATTAAACCACAAGACGCTTTGCGCATGACTCAACGTTTGGCCATGAAAGGAGTTGGTGCTGTTGCCCCTGTGGCTGGTTTAGCTGCCGGGGGAGTTGGTTTGGCTGCTAGGGGAACAGGAAAAGTTGTTGCCGCACCGATCAAAGCAGGTGTGGCCGTAGGTAAGGCTGGTGTTGGTGTTGCAAAATGGGGTGCAAAAACAGGATACGCCGGTGCCAAGTGGGGTGCAAAAACAGGATACGCCGGTGCCAAGTGGGGTGCTAAGAAAGCAAAACCGTATGCGACCCAGATTCCAATTGGTAAAGGTAAAAAAGTTCAAGATATTGATAAAGTAGTTTCTGGCGAGGTGGCTAAGGCTGGAGACTGGTTGAAAACAAAAGGTGTTGCTGGTCGTTTTGCTGGTCGATATGTTAAGTCCAAGGCAACAACTCGAGTGCAGTCTCAGTACAAAAAAGAACGTGAAGACGCTCAGGCACAGATGGGAAATTTTGCCGGTATGACCAAGGACGAAGTTTTGGAAGAAGCTCGCCGTGTTGCGGTTACACCTGAGGGACGAGCCCGTCAGCGCGCTGCTCGTTTGTATGCCAGGACAAATGGAAATATTCGCCGAAAGATGAGCACTGATGAGTATGCAGAGATGGTTGAAAGGGATAAAAAAGATGGGGCTGATAAGATGTGGAAAGGTGACAAGGCTACTAACAAGGAACTCAAAGATGCAGACTTGGCACGTATTGATGCGATTAAGGACCCAGACCGAAGGAAGAAGGTAATGAAAGGGAAAACAGATGCAGAGGTCGTCAAAGGTTTGGACTCAACAGCTATTTCTGACGATGATACAGGGGAAGTATGGAAGATGCTTGATGATCCAAAAAAGAAAATACGGCACGCAAACAAGGATTACACCGGAGCTGAATATCTTGAAAAATTTGGTACGTCTGCCCAGAAGGCAGCCGTTAAGAAGGTGAAAGGTATCGATGCCGATGCACAAGCCAAACTAGTTAGTGATCATGGACACTCAGCAACCACGGCTAGTGGAAAAGTTGCAGGTGCAAACCATGCCACAAAGCGATACTGGGCTGAAAATAATCCAGAGAAAATGTCATCTTCCGGATTGGCGGCTGATGGTGGTCAGTTAGCAGCTGAAATTGCCAAAGATACCAATAATCCAAAAAAGGCTGCGTTCTT
This sequence comes from uncultured Gammaproteobacteria bacterium, assembly GCA_964504365.1. Lineage (GTDB taxonomy): Bacteria > Patescibacteriota > Patescibacteriia > UBA9934 > CAZDDW01 > CAZDDW01. The sequence goes on from CAZDDW010000001.1 coordinate 104,331, forward strand.
GCGGGAGATTGAGGGTGATAAACAAAAGAAGGCTGCGTTCTTGGCTGGAACAGCTGGTAAGGGAACCACAAGTGCTGAGACGGCAAATATCCAGGCCAGCAGCTATGTAGTTAGTGGCGGGAACTTAAGTCAGTTGGGAAGCAACAGTGCAGAACGTCGAGGAGCGATTGATGCTTTGAAAGGAATTGATGCAGCCGCAATTGGTCAGCTAGCTGCGCAATCAGCAAACAAAACAATGCGGGCTCGCAACCCTGCTGATGGTGCTGCAGCATCAGCAGTATTTACAGATTTATTCAGTCAGATTGATAGTGCATATGTTTCTGGGCTAGATACCACTCACGGTTCTGCTGGTACATCGGATGAGGACAAGGCGGCTCTTGAAGGCACGGTCAGACAGTTGCTAACCACAATCACCCAGGCACAGAAAAAACGCATGGCTCCTGCTTCAGCCCCTGCGATGACCACGCTTCAGAGTCAGTTACAAACAACCTTGAGCGCAATGAAGGCTCGATAAACATATTTCTATGGCCCTTAAAAGGGAGGAATTACCAGCCAAAGTACAAAGCTTTTTGGAAAGCCCAGATTTAACCCAAAAAGCTTTTGATATTATTGAGAAGTATCAGGTGCCAGATGAGCAAAGTGGAGAAGTGGCATATATTATTGAGTGTGAGAATGAACAGGGTCAAATTCTTGATAAGAATTTACTGGCAAAGATCCCGCAAAGACTGCAAAAACTTACTGGATTAGATCCAGCTAAAGCACAACAAATGGCAGTGGATTTGGTTGGAGCTTGGTTGTTGCCAATTGAAGATCAGGTTGGTGGAGTATCAGAGCTATTGAGTCAGTGGGGAGGTAAGCCTGGAGAGCATTCTGTAAAACAGGTTTCTAGAACAAATGTTACTGCTGATGAATTAGTTCGTGGTGTGGTGGAGGAGATGGGAATAAAATTTGAAGAGCCGGCAATGGACAAACGACTGATCTTTATCTTGACTACCATGGCGCGCGGTGTTCGAACTGATTTGGATGTAATCAAGGCCTTGTCACGAAATAAAAAAGTAGGTGGTTTAGAAATGGAAGAAGGGCAGGCTAAGGAGATAGTTCAAAAGATAAAGTCGCATATTAGTGGATCTAAATTAGAAGAAGATAAGCCGGTGAGTGCTGAGGTAAAGCTTCCACCAAAGCGTGAAGTGCCCCCACCTCCAAAGTTTGATGCAACTGTAATTTCAAAACAGGACGAACAAGAGGCAGCCGCATTGGTAAAGAAGGTTACAAAAGTAGCCCAATCAATTTCAATCGAAGATGGGGTTAAGAGAGTAATCGAAGAGGTTGGTGGGCGTTTTAAAGATGAAAAAAGTAAAAAGCGTTTTGAAAAAATTGTTGATAGTCGATTGCGTGAAGTGCGTGATGCTTTTACAACGCGCACAGCACTTGAAGATCCAGTAGCCAAAGGTGGTTTGAATTTGAAAGGGAAAGAGCTGGTTGAGATCTTGCAGTCAATCGAAAAAGCCTTTGACGATTCACATCGAGTCATTGCTGAAAAGGCTGTTAAAGAAAAACAGAAGTTTGAGAAAAAGCAGGTGGAGAAAAAGCAGCAAGCAGAAGCTGATAAAGCAGAGGCCCTTGATCGACGCTATGCCAAGATGACTGGTCGACCAGCCAAGCAGCCACCAGCTGCAGTGCAGACCGAGATGTCACCGGCCAGTGTTCCGCCAAAGGGAACTAAACCAGCAGTTCAGGACATTGCTCCAGCTAGAAAGTTGGCTGGTCCAGTGCAAGAACTGGAGAATATGGATTTGGTTGGTTTCCGTCGCTTGGCTCAAGATCCAAACGAAGCCATCTTGAAAATAAAGGATAAGATTGAGCTGCTAGAATCAGAATCATATGCCAAGCGGATCGCTGGTGTTAAGGGTTGGCAAAGTAGTCCAGTAAATAAAATGTACGTTGATTTAACTCGTCAGGCCTTGGTCACGGGTAAACCTATTGAACAAGTGGCAGCTGCTAAACAAAAAGGCGGCAGTGACTCATTAAGCAAAGAAGAGATTCAAGCAATCATGAAACTGAACAATCAGCTCAGATTCTGATAGTATATAAGTATGGAACGATTTGTAGTACCACAATTTATTGATGTAGAAGACAAGATTATTGGTCCTGTAACAACACGCCAGTTTGTTTTAATGTTGTTTCCAGCCCTGACCGGAGGACTGTTTTTCAAGATTTTTGATTTCTCCTTGTTCCTTCTGGTTACAATCCCAATGGTAATCGCTTTTGGCTTACTTGCTTTTTTCAAAGTCAACGGCATGCCTTTACATTTTTTCTTATTAAATTTGTTGCAGAGCTTGCGTAAACCGACTTTAAGAGTGTGGGACAAAAATTTACAGGACGATGAGATTCGGCTGAGGCTTAAAGTTGAAAAAGTTGCACCTCCACCCTCACCCCCACGCAAAGCCCCAATTTCACGCAGCCGCTTACACGAGCTGACCTTAGTAGTAAATACTGGTGGCGTTTATCAACCAGAGGAAGAATAGTATGCAATCAAAAAAATTAGCTAAAGCCAAACCAGGACCAGCCACGCAGCGCTATCTTGATATTGCTGAGATCCGTGAGGATGTGGTCGTTCTTAAGGATGGGACCATGCGAGCTGTGATTATGGTTTCAAGTCTCAACTTTGCCCTAAAGTCGGAAGATGAACAAACGGCCCTTATTCAATCTTACATGTCTTTTCTCAACGGTCTTGAGTTTCCGCTTCAGATAGTTATTCAGTCACGTCGGATGAATATTGATTCTTATATAACTTCTTTAAAAACACAGGGTAAGAAAACAGAGAATGATGCTTTGCGAGCTCAGATTGGTGATTATTTAAGCTTTATTCAGGAGCTGGTTACTTTGGGCGAGATTATGCAAAAACGGTTCTATGTAGTTGTTCCTTATGACCCTAAGAGAAATAAGGCCAAGAGTTTTTGGCAACGTTTGGCCTCCGCTGTTTCACCAATTGCCAGATTGAAGTTAAAAGGTAAAGAGTTTGACGAGCGAAAAGATGAGTTGGTTAGTCGAGCTCAGCTGATACTTGGTCAGCTGAACAGCATGGGTCTACAAGCGGTTCCTTTGGATACTCAAGGTTTGATTGAATTGTACTATACTGTATACAACCCTGATATTTTTGACACAGAAAAGTTAGAGGATATAAGTAAGATAAGAGTTGACGAGTAATATGGCTATTGAAGTTGGAAAATTATCAAAAGCAACTCCGGCACCACCGGAAAAGCCAAAAGCTGTTAAACCGGAAAAGGCCAAGGTGGAGGCAGAGCGTGTTGCTCTTTCAGAAGAGCGTGAATATGTTAAAGGTGTGGTTTCTGTTCGCGACCTGATTGCCCCGGCTTCTTTTCAGGTTTTTCCAAAACATTTGCAGCTTGGTAGTAAGTTGGCCCGAACCTTCTTTATTATCGCTTATCCGCGTTATATTGGTGTTGGTTGGAGCTCGCCGGTCATTAATTTGAACTATACAATGGATGTGTCCATGTTCTTTTATCCTGTAAAAAGTGCTGTTATTTTGAAACAGATGCGTAAGAAAGTTGGAGTGCTTGAATCACAGATTGTGGCTGATTCAGAAAAGGGTAAGCCACGTGATCCAATTCGTGAAACAGCGTTACGTGATATTGAAAAGTTGCGTGATGATTTAACTCAAGGCGTAGAACATTTTTTCCAGTTTGCTTTTTACGTTACTATTTATGCTGATAACGAAGACGAGTTAGATAAAAGGAGTGAAGAGATTGAATCGATTTTTGGTTCGAAATTGATTTATTCACGCAAAGGTTTGTATCAGGCCGAGCAAGGCTTTAATTCGACCATGCCACTTGGTAATGACGAGCTGATGATCACCTTTAACATGAATACTTCTCCGATTGCTTCCAGTTTTCCATTTATTTCTTCTGACCTGACTTCTGATGACGGCATCTTGTACGGCATTAATCGACATAACAACAGCTTGATTTTGTTTGATCGTTTCAGTTTGCAAAATGCAAACTATGTTGTTTTTGCGACATCAGGCGCTGGAAAAAGCTACACGATTAAATTAGAAATTATCAGGAGCATGATGCTAGGAACAGATATAATAGTTATTGATCCGGAAATGGAATACAAACGTTTATCAGATGCGGTCGGTGGAACTTATATCAATATTTCACTCGCCTCAGAATCAAAAGTCAATCCGTTTGATTTGCCACGGCCAACTGGAGCAGCGGTGAAGGTTGATGATATTATTCGTTCCGCTGTGATTGTTCTTAAGGGTCTGCTACGGATCATGATCGGCCGTCCTGTCGGTGAAAAAGGTTCACTTGGTTTTACTCCAGAAGAAGATTCGTTACTTGATCGAGCATTGATTGAAACATATGCAAAGAAAGATATCACTCCAGCCACAGTTGATCTGACAGATATTGATCCACCAACCATGCAAGATTTACAAGATATTCTAGAGGGCATGGAAGGGACAGAAAATTTGGTTGCTCGTTTAAAGAAATATACTGAAGGAACATTTTCCGGTTTACTAAATTCACCAACGACTGTTGAGATGAATAATCAGTTAGTAGTTTTCTCTGTTCGTGATCTTGAAGATGAGCTGCGTCCTATTGCTCTGTACACGATCGTTAATTACATTTGGAACGTGGTTCGTTCAGAAAGCAAGAAACGAGTTCTGGCTATTGATGAGGCCTGGTGGTTAATGCAGCACGAAGATTCGGCTAAATTTATCTTTGCTTTAGTCAAGCGTGCTCGAAAGTACTATCTTGGAGTGACAACGATTACTCAGGACGTGAATGACTTCTTGCGCTCACCTTATGGTCAGGCGATCGTTACCAACTCGGCTATTCAGTTGTTAATGAAACAGTCACCAACCGCAGCTGATTTAGTGCAAAAGACTTTTGCTTTAACAGATTCTGAAAAATATTTATTAATGGAATCTGGGATTGGTGAAGGAATTTTCTTTGCTGGCAACAAGCACGCTGCAATTAAAGTGGTCGCTTCCTATACTGAGGACCAAATAATTACCACTGATCCAAAGCAACTCTTAGAGATCGAGCGACAGAAGAAAGAGTTTGCTGAGCAAATGAAAGCAGAAGCAGGAGAAGATGAAACAACAGAAGAAGTAAAAGAACAGAAATAATATGAGCAGACGAAATAAAATTATAATTGTTGTAGTTGCAGTACTGTTAATTCTGTTGGCTTTGTGGTTGCTTTGGTCAAGGTTTTTTAGAGTTGCACCTGAGACAATAATAGTAATTCCTGAAGATGAGTTGGTGGCCGATATCGAGGAAACAGGTCCGGTTGAAATGATTGACGCTGAAGAATCATCTCGAGCACCGGTTGAAGTGTCTGTTGATTCCTTGGCAAGGACATTTGCTGAGCGTTATGCCAGCTATTCAAACGAGAGCGACTTTGCTAATTTGCACGACCTAGAACCACTGATGACTGAGTCAATGTGGGCTGAAACAGAAGTTTTAATTGATTCATTGGAGGTAGAAGATATATATCATGGTGTTACCTCGCGTGCGATTACGATCACTGTTCCTGCAATGGATGACAATGATTTAATGGTATCAGTTGAGGTGGTGATGCAGCGTGAAGATGCGCTAGGCAGTCCGCAGAATATTGAGATTAAGTATGAGACCTTGGTTTTGGATATGGTTAAGGAGTCTGGTACATGGAAGGTTGATGGAGCAACATGGCAATAGATTTTAGTAAAATTAGAAATACTTGGAGGACCGCATTAAACGCGGTCTTTCCTGTTTTTTGTACTCGTTGTGGGCTAGAAGGAGAGTTGTTGTGTGTTGATTGCCGTGGGGCGACCCGGATCGAGACCTTGGCACACAAATGTCCGTTTTGTGATCGGGAAACTGCTTCTGGGGCAACTTGTCGGCGTTGTGCACGATCGAGCCAGCTTGATGGTTGCATTGCCTTGTCCCACTATGCTGAACCTGCGGTTAAAGGCGTGGTCAAGTCTTGGAAGTATGATAGTAATAAAAAAAGCGAGGCCATCATCCAGACCTGGCTTCGTCGATCGAATATCGCTAATATGTTACAGGATTTGCCTTGGACTTTAGTGCCGATCAGTTTGCATCCAGCACGAGATCGTGAACGTGGATTTGATCAAGCAGTGATTTTGTCGCATCTTATCGCAGGTGAACTATCGCTACCGGTTGCCTCTGCTCTACGTCGCAGAAAACGAACCACGCCACAAGCTAGCCTTGGAGACCGCCGCCGCAGAGTCGGAGAAATGCGTGGATCGTTTGTACTCGCTGCAGACCCACCATCGCACGTGCTTCTGGTCGATGATGTGCTTACCTCTGGAACTACTCTCGACGCTGCAGCACACACTTTAAAACAATCTGGCTCCGAATTAGTCTGGGGCCTGGTCCTAGCACGGGGGAAATAAAGAACGCGGCCAGTTGGTCGCGTTTTAGAATCCATCTGCCCGAGCTAATTCGTAGAGCTTAGCCAGGCCCATGAGTAGAGTCAGTAGATGAATGGAAGAGTCAGTATTGTCAGGAACCAGGTGGTAGCCTTCATCTGTGTCTTCATCGCTGAAAGACTTGGTACCAATTCCAGCCGAATTACCAATAGTATCCAGGAAGATCCACTTTGGTGGCCTGGTCCAACAGCGACACTCGCTGATCGAGCTGTCTCCCAGATCTGTCCAGATGTGACGCACGCTGGATTTGATTACCTCTGTAATCTGATCGGTTCTGCTCTGGTCTTCTTGCTGAGCAATCCAGGCAACCAATTGTTTGGAGACCATGGCAGAGATGGCTTTGGCCCCGATCTCATCGCTGTACACAGCCATGTGGTCAATCACCAAAAGCTGTGATTTGTCATTGTCGATTTCCCCATCAAATCCATACAGCGCCAGAAAGAGAGTCCAGAGAGACCCAGTCAAAGCCCGCATGGCTTTCCAAGCATCAGGATCAGGTTTGCTGGCTTGGGGTAAGGTGCACTGCCAACAGATCCAGTCGTCTTCTGAGTCAACGACCGAGATAATTGGCCCGAACCCCCATCGCTGCTCGGTTGAATCAATGAATGCTGGTAACTCTGGTCTAGATTCGAGCAGGTCTGTTACTTCAAGGAAATCAGCTTTTACATACTGCCGGACAAAAGCAGCAGCTAGTGGATGAACGCGAATGGTCAGAGTTGGGCCGTCAGCTGATAGTTCATACCAGGCCGGGACATTGCTGTCCAAGATTTCAAAAGGCCGCATCATTCCTCCGTGAACTGACCTTAACAAAAAAACCAACCCTGAGCAAGGTTGGTTTTGTTTGTTCGATTGTATTACGGTCGGTAAATTATCTTGTCGATATAGTTCTGAGCGATCTTGGTGCTAGGGAAGAACATCTTCTCTGGCAAGGCTTCAAGGTCAAACCATTGCCACTCAGTGATTTCGTCTGGTTCCATAACCTTTACTTCGCCTTCGAACTCAGTACATAGGAATCCGATAGTAACAAACTGAGCATCTGGAACTTGATCATTGGCCAAGCTAATGAATTCAAGCGAATCTTCATTGATTGTTAGATCTGTTTCTTCTAGCACTTCACGTGCTGCAGCTCTTTCAAACGATTCACCAAACTCGATCTTGCCCCCAGGCATGGTCCAGGTGCCTTCACCATGTAATTCTGAATCAGCTTTTTCAGGATCCTCATGTCGACGACCAAGCAGGACCTGCCCGTCTTTGAACATCATCACCCCAAAGCCAACCCCTACTTTATATTGTCCACTCATAGTTTTTTCAATTAATACTATAAACAAAATACCACGCTTTCACGTGACATTTCAAATCCTTCTGGCCCTGCCGGCCGAAGCTCTTCTGCTTCGAATGCGAAGGCTGGTGCACCCGGCACGGCTCGAACGTGCGACCTTCGGCTCCGCAAGCCGACGCTCTATCCAACTGAGCTACGGGTGCATAATTTGTACCTTCTGGTTACAATTTATACATCCTAGTGAGCATGTCTGTCAAGGTCTCGTCGTTTCGTTTCAAATCTTCGGTCACATATGGCAATAAAGCCTCACGCACCACATTTGGGTCTGTTTCTTCAAGCGACACAGACATAAACGGTCGCCAACCACTGTGAAAATCAATATATAAAGTCTTAACCTCAGGCGGCTCATAGACAATGGAAAAATTTCGCAGGTCTTTGAACGGATAAAAAGTCGGACCAATAAGAGCGCCCATATTAGTGATAACAACTTCAATCCGTTGAGGTTCACGCATTCCAGAAAGAAAGCTGATTATGCCAAACATGAGAATAATTACCGCAAATAAGAAGTTTGCTGTCATCAATGCATAGATAATTAAACCAACACCGATTATCGTAATCGCGATATACCAAAATACAGATCGCTGGTGGCGGGTGTATTCATCAACCTCCCAGCCAATGATAGTTTGGCCATATGGGTTTATTTCTTGTGTAATAGGCTCGTTCTCTGGCATACTAGGTATATTATACTTGATTTTTTTGTTTATATCTAGTATTATATCCGCACTCAACCCGCTGATTGTGGAGAGGTGCCTGAGTGGTTGAAAGGGGCACCCTGCTAAGGTGTTAGCTGCGTAAGTGGCTCGAGGGTTCGAATCCCTCCCTCTCCGCCATGAGCGGGCTGAGTGACAATTTAATACGGAGAGGTACCCAAGTGGCTTAAGGGAACGGTCTTGAAAACCGTCGTGGGGAAACTCACCGTGGGTTCGAATCCCACCCTCTCCGCCACGTAAAAACACCAGCTGGTCTGGTGTTTTTACGTGCCCCGTGATTGATGACGAAGTCATCGATTTTACGGGGCTTAGTGGTTGGATCCGCTGGTGTTCACGTGGCAAGCCTTTTGATATACTAAGATTATATGTTTTATGTTTATGTGCTTGAAAGTGGACTAACTAAAGAATGGTATATTGGTTTTTCAAGAGATCTGCGAGCTAGAATAAAAAGACACAATCAACAAGGGAACAGATCTACAGCATATAAAGGGCCTTGGAAATTGATATATTACGAGGCTTATCAGAATCAAGGTGATGCATTGGGTCGAGAGAGGTTTTTGAAAAGTGGCTCAGGAAGGAGATTCTTGAAAAAACAGATGAGGCATTATTTGAAGTTGGTATAAAGGATCGTCTTGTTTACCCAAGGCGATTTTTTGTTTGTGGGTTGACAGAACGGCCGATTTAATCTATCCTACCTATCACTATGAATAATAGAAATTACCACAACGGGAAAGTCTTTACGGACGGCATTTATATGCCGGAGCTTTTTGCTTCTTTTTCATTCCCGAGTGGTAAGGCGCTGATGTTCTAAATTTAACATCAACTCCTAGTCGGCTCGGGAATATCCCGAGTTTTTTGATTTACCACGTCGTTCGCGAACGAAGTGGTTTAGGAGACAGAAATGAAACCAGCGACCGTCTACTACATCTTCATTGCTCTTTTACATCTTGGCATGGGCGTAATCGTGACTGGTTATGTGCCTTTCTTGCTCTCAATCGGAATCAGTCTTGGTCAGGTAGCCTTAACCAACGCCTTATATTGGACAGGAATAGTCTTACTTGAATTGCCAACCGGCATGTTGGCTGATGGCCGTAGTAGAGCATGGACACTTAGGGTCGGGGCCTTGGCCCTTGCTGCATCTGCGCTCATATATGCCTGTGCTAATGGTTTGCATATGGCAATTTTGGCTGAGTTATTTGGTGCTTTGTCAATTGCTTTTCAGTCCGGTGCTCTACAGGCTTGGATTACAGATGCCTTGGATCGTAATGGGCAAGGCCAGGAAAGACGAAAGGTCTTTGCAACCGGAGCTATTGTTAGAGGCAGCTCAGCGTTAATTGGTGGTGTTCTTGGAGCAGGCCTTGCTTGTCTGCATTATCGGCTGATCTGGATACCACTGATCGTTCTGTCCCTTTTTGCTTACGTTTTTGCCAAGTATCAGATGAACGGGCAAGGTGAGCCGCTGGAGCGAGTGTCCGAGATCAAGGCCCTGAAACAAAGCCTGACGTTGCTTCGAACTAATCGTTCTGTCCGTTGGGTCATCCTTGCCTTCATCTTGTTCGGCACAATTGTCTGCTTTAACATCTACTGGTCACCCTTTTTCAAGGAATACGTGGGACAGCTCAACCTTGGTTGGGTTTGGTTGGTCATGTATTTTCCTTGTGTCTTTGGTGGTTGGATAGTTCGGCGATTAACAGTGCCGCAAGGGCAAGAAGGGGGTTACTTGGTTCTGTCTTTGATTGGCACAGGTGCGGGGATGATGATTTTGGCTTTTGCTGGACCTTTGTATACTGCCTTAGCTGCGGTGGTGGTTCACGAGATCAGTCGAGGATTGTTTGAGCCCTTGAATGATTCGTTTGTCCAGCATCGGGTTAGTAGTTCATATCGAGCAACATTTGGTTCCTTGCAATCCTTGATCGGCCGCTTAGGGTTTGCTTTGGTGCCATTGGCGACCTGGATCTGCTTACCTGACTTTCCTGATTCAACAGCCACAATCAGATTGATTTGGTTGGTAGCCGGATCTGTCTTGGTTATCGGTACCCTGCCCCTTTGGTTAATTCGCCCTCGAACTTAGCCACTTCCATACCACGCCCAGGCGTGGTATTTTATTTAGGTATGGAAACATTGATTATTATCATCGCTATTCTTTTTTGTGTTTTTTTAGCTATTCGTCCGGTGCGTTGGTTGAATATGGCCACCGGACCTTTGCTGATCCTGGCTTTGCTTTTTATTTTTCAGGTTATTGATCTAGGAACGATTTGGCAGGGAATTATTGATAATGGTCAAATGCAACCATGGAAGATTTTAGTTATTTTCTTTTCCGTTGCCTATGTCAGTATTAGTACTGACATGACCGGAATTTTTGATTATATTGCCTATCGTGTTATTCGGGCAGCCAACGGTAGTGGGTTTAGATTGTTTGTCTTCTTTTACATTTTTGCTTGTCTTTTGACTACGGTTACATCGAATGACATAGTTATTCTAACTTTGACACCAATTATTTTTTATCTTGGACGACACGCTAAGTTGAACGTTGTTCCGTTGTTGTTTGCTGAATTTTTTGGAGCAAATGCAGCCAGTATGCTGCTTTTTATAAGTAGTCCAACCAATATTATTATTGGGACATCTTTAGGTATTGGTTTCTCTGAGTATTTAAGCAACATGTGGTTACCAACTCTTGTGGCCATTGTGATCAACTTAGTGTTGCTGGTTGTGGTTTTTCGAAAAAAGATTACTCAGAAATATACTGTTAAAAAAAGTTCGAATTATCATGTGCGAAATTGGTTTGATGCTTTGATGAGTTCCGGGATGTTGCTTTTGATGTTGGTGTTATTGATTCTGTCCGACAAGTTTGATCTAAGTATTTGGATTATTACTCTCACTTTTGCCGCGATCTTCATTGTCCAGGATCTTGTTTTCGGGCTGTACTATCATATTAAAGAATCACGACTTTCTCCTGCTCAGCTAAAGAAAGGCAAAGATGTTTATGGGATTCCTGAAAATAAGAATGAATTTTGGATGGCCTGGCAACGTGTCCCTTGGAAGATCTTGCCTTTTATTGCTGTAATTTTTGTTTTGGTTCAGGGGTTAAATGATTATGGGTTTATCGACATCTTGGCCACGGTTTTATCTAATGTGTCGACCACGGTTTTCTCTGGAATTTTTATTATGGGGTCTGCAGCTTTTGTTTTGGCCAACATGATCATTGATCAGCCCATGACGATTTTAATGAGCAACGTTTTGACCAGTGACAACTTCTTGGTTAGTGAATCAGTAAGAAATGCTAGTGCCTACGCGATTTTGATCGCCAGCAACCTAGCTACGAATTTGACTATTATTGGAGCCCTGGCTGGATTAATGTGGAAACAAATATTAAGAACTAAAGGAATTAAGATTAGTTATCGCGACTTTTTGATCAAAGGCCTACAGATTACACCAATCGTTTTTGTGGTAACATGTTTGACACTATGGTTCAGCTTTCTGATTTAGTAACAACTTTACCTGGTATCGGTGAAGTGGTGGCCAGGGATTTGAAGAAGATGGGGGTCGAGACTATTAACGACCTGCTTTTTTATTTCCCTTTTCGATATGATGATTTATCTAAGGTTTGTTTGATCTCGGAATTGGCTCCTGGAGAGGTTGCCACGATACAAGGTCGGGTGAGCACGATAAAGTCTCGTCGATCTCCTCGCAAGCGAATGATGCTGACTGAAGGCGTGGTTGAGGACGAGACTGGGCGGATTAAAGTGATCTGGTTTAACCAGCCTTATTTGGCTAAGTCTTTGAAACCAGGGACAGTGGTGTCATTATCTGGTCAGGTTGATGATAAGTATGGTTTGGCTATGGCTAATCCGATATATGAGATTGTTAGCGGTAGCGAGACTAAACACACTGGGCGGATTGTACCGATCTATTCTTTGACCGGATCGTTAACACAGAAGCGGATCAGGGCTGCGATCCATTATGCACTTGAGGCTGTGAACCAGATCGAAGATTGGTTACCAGAGCAGGTAGTTGAAGAAGAACAATTTTCAGATATTGCCACAGCGATCATGCAGATCCATTATCCAGATGATTGGCCGCGTTGTGAACAGGCGATTGATCGGAATAAGTTTGATGAGTTGTTTTTGCACCAGTTGATGTTTGCTCGTTCACGGGCTGATGTGGTCAAACGTCCGGCGTATTCGATCGAGCGTGACAAAAAAGCTGAAACTGCATTTGCTAGTTCGTTCCCATTTGAACTGACTAAGGCACAGAAGCGATCGGTTGACGAGATCTTGTCTGGTATGTCCGAGGAGCATCCAATGAACCGTTTGTTAGAGGGAGATGTTGGGTCTGGAAAAAGTGCTGTTGCAGCCGCGGCGATCAAGGCTTGTCTGCGGTTAGGACATCAGGCTGCGTACCTGGCCCCGACTGAGATATTGGCTCGACAGCAATGGCAAGAGTTAGGTGTTTTGTTTCCTGATCAAGAGGTCGTCCTTCTGACTCGAAACGTAGCGGAACCCTTTAGGGTTCCAGCGTCGTCAGATGGAAGGCTAAAGCCTTCCGCTACGTTACAAAAGAGCGAAGTAAAAAAAGCACTTCGTTCTGGCGAGATTCAGTTCGTGGTCGCAACCCACGCTTTACTTCAAGAAGGGTATGAATTCGACAAGCTTGGTTTGTTGGTGATTGATGAACAGCATCGTTTTGGTGTTCGGCAGCGGCAAGAGCTGATGAGTCGTGCTGGCAAGATTGCCCCACACTTGTTATCCATGTCAGCTACACCGATCCCGCGATCCTTGGCGTTAAGCATTTACGGCGATCTAGATATTTCGATCTTGGATGAATTGCCAGTTGGTCGTAAGCCGATTAAGACTCATTTGGTCAGCGATAAGAATATGAGTAGTGCAATTAATTTGATCGAACGTGAGATCGAGTCTAAACACCAGGTTTACGCGGTCTGTCCACTAATTGATCCGTCAGATAAACTTGGTGCTAAGTCAGTGACCGAGTTCTCGGACGAGCTGCGATCTGGTCCGTTAGGGAAATATCGAATCGAGATCCTGCACGGAAAGTTAAAGTCAGCAGATAAGTCTGAAGTGATTAAACGATTCGTTGCCGGTCAGATTGATATTCTTGTTTCGACTACTGTTGTTGAGGTTGGGGTTAATGTTCCGAACGCAACGGTTATGTTTATTGAAGGGGCAGAGCGGTTTGGTTTGGCTCAGTTGCACCAGTTGCGCGGTCGAGTTGGACGAGCTGATATTGAGTCGTATTGTGTTTTGCACCCGAATTCTGTGTCAGATATATCGCGAGAGCGACTGGTAGCCATGACTGAATCGAATGATGGTTTTGCTTTGGCTGAGAAAGATTTGGAACTTCGCGGGTCAGGCAACTTATTCGGCACAGCTCAGTCTGGTTTTATTGACTTCAAACTAGCCACTCTAGCCGATGTTGATCTAATGAAAAAAGCCCGTGATTGGGCCGGGAAAATTAATGTTGAAGATTATCCGGATCTAGAAGATAAGGTAGAACAGCAGTACGAGCAAGTACATTTTGAGTAAGTTTGCTATAATAGAAAAGAACATTATTTAACATAAACATAAATCATTATATTTATGCGTGCACTTGCTTCTTTTGTTGCCGCTTCCATGCTGTTTGGTTTAGTCGGATTTGTTTCGATTCCTCAAGCCAAGGCTGCTGAAGCCGGTGATTTAATCTCATGTCCTGATTTTAGTTCGATCTACTATCTGGCTGATGATAATACCCGCTGGGTGTTCCCTAATGAAAAAACTTATTTCACTTGGTACGAAGATTTTGACGATGTGGTCGAGATCACTTGTGAAGAATTAGCTTCGTACAGCATTGGTCAGATTGTGACCTATCGTCCAGGGACCAGGTTGGTAAAAATCCAATCAATTAATAAAGTATATGCTGTTGAGCCTGGAGGTGTTTTGCGTTGGATTGGAAGCGAAACACAGATCGATGATCTTTATGGTTTTGATTGGGCCATGAGAATTGATGATGTGCCTGATGGTTTCTGGTCTAGTTATACTGAGGGAAATGCGTTGGCTCTTGATGAATATCCAGCAGGTTCAGTATTGCAGAGGAGTACCTCGCTTTTTTATTTAGTCAGAGCTGATGATAGTATATTTTGGCTCAATCCCAATTATGTTAGCACCCTATTAGACAGCCATGCTGTTTGGACAACAGATGAGTATTTAGAGTTAGCTGAGGCGGATACTAAAAACTCTACATTAAAAAGTGAATTTGATGCCCTGCATAAGATAGATGCCGAGGTGGTCATCGAGGAGCTGACAGCAGGTGAGGAGGTGCGATTATCTGAAGGAAATCTTGATTGTGGCACTAATTATTTTTGCCTAGTTGCCGCTGCATCTGGTTGTTATAACAAGTCGCTTGTCTATAATTATATGGTTGATAGTGCTCCGTACACTTATTACGACACGATGTATATGTTTTTTGAGCCAGGTGGAGATGAGTGTGTATTTCATATAGAACACATAGAGACAACTGCTGAGATGATGGATGAATATTATGACTCGTCGCTTGCTGCTCTTGGTGGAGATGTGAGTCTATTGGAACAAGGTGTGGAAAGTGCCGCTCAGGGCCGTTCGAATAGTTTGGATGATATCTCTCTTGAATATACTTTTGATGAAGAAAATGATGGTAATGTCCAGGCCGCTTTGACTGTCTGGTACAACGAAGGTGAAGTGGACTTATCACAGTTCCAGTATATATCAGATTATACGATTGTTGATTCTAAATACGATTATTAAAAATTATGTCAGATATATACAAGAAAACAACAACAACTTCTTACGGTGGCCGTCTAAAAAATTCGCTTGTTGCTGTGTTAATTGGTATCGCACTTTTTGTAGGTTCGTTCTTTGTTCTTTTTTGGAACGAGGGTCGAGTTGATTTATCAAAAATTGCCAAGACCGCTGTACCAATTGAATCATCAGTAGTTAGTGATAATCCTGAGTTGCAAAAAGAACTTGTTGTTACCCAGGGCTTAGTGACTAGTCCAGAACAACTGGGTGATAGTATGTTTTTTAAGAAAGGAGATTATTTGGTTGTTGAACGAGTGAGTGAGATGTATTCCTGGGTGGAAAAGGAGACTTCAACTAAGAAAAAGAACATGGGTGGATCAGAAACAAAAGAGACCACTTATGAATATACAAAGGAATGGATTGAAGATGTTCCAGATTCAGAGAGGTTCTATCAATCACAGTCTTACTATAATCCAGTTAAGGAAATTGATAGCCAAACAATGACTGTGTCTAAAGCTGGCCTGGGTCAGTATCAACTGGTCCCGTCTCAAGTTGATTTTCCAGAAACAAATCAAATTAGTGTGTCCGCAATGAATATTGATTTACCATCGGACATGACTTTTATTGGCGATGACTACTTGTACAGAGGCAGTGACTATAACAATCTGGAAGTGGGGGATTTACGAGTGTCCTACCAAGTGGTCATGGCTGATCAGGAAATGACCGTGTTTGGTGCACTTAACGGACAGAATATTTCAGTTTATACAAATGACAACGGTGATAGTTTGTATCGCTTGTTCTATCAAGACGCTGAGGGCGCGGTGGCTTTAATGCATCAAGAGTATGCTCGATCAGTTTGGCTGCTTCGATTAATTGGCTTCCTGATGATGTGGGTGGGCATGTTAGCTATGTTGCGTCCAATTACGGTTTTCTTGGATGTGGTACCGATCATGGGATCAATTAGTGCTTTTAGTTTCTTGATCCTGACTTTGCCAGTAGCTCTAGTCTTGTCCTTGTTGACCATAGTTCTATCAATTTTGTTTCATAACATTGTGGTGGTCATGATTGCCGGTATTGTGGCACTGGTCATTGCTTTCTGGTTCATGACCAAACGAAACAAAAAAGCAGCCCCAAGTGCTGTATAATTGATGTTCCAGATTATAATTCGGAAACCGATTTGATTCCTCGTAGAGTCAGATCGGTTTTTGTTTTGCTGGCTCTTGCTGGAACCCAGGCTGTGCTCATACCCAAGCGGGCGATCTCGTTTAGCCGACGCTCGATGAACGATATTGATCGAACTTCACCACCAAGTCCAACTTCACCAAATACAACCACTCCTTCTTCGATCGGCTCGTTTTTTACAGCTGAGACTATAGCTGCAGCAACAGCAAGATCAGCCGCTGGTTCATTCAGAGACAGGCCGCCGATCACGTTTACAAAAATGTCAGATTCGCCTAGTTTCAAACCAGCACGTTTAGACAAGATCGCAGCTAGCATTTGTAAGCGATTAGCGTCAAATCCACTAGCCCGTCGGACAGGTGTGCCATAAAAGGATTTATCAACCAGTGCTTGAACCTCGACTAAGAATACACGCGAGCCTTCGACGGTTGCTGTGATCGCAGATCCAGGTGATTGGGTTCGTTCAGCCAAGAAGCGTGATGATGGATTTTCAATTGCGACCAAACCGTTCTCTTTCATCTCAAACACACCAACCTCGTCAGCAGACCCAAAACGATTTTTTGAAGCACGAAGTAGCCGTGTTGCATGTACCGGATCTCCTTCGAGATTCAAAACAACGTCGACCAAGTGTTCTAATGTTTTTGGTCCAGCAACAGATCCATCCTTAGTTACTTGTCCTACCAAGATGATTGGCAGATCAGTTCGTTTAGCAAGTTCAACCAGCATGGCTGTTGCAGCTCGGACTAAGTTGGGAGAACCAGCAGCGCTTTCTATTTGCATTGAACTTAATGTTTGAACGGAATCCACAATCAGTAGTGCTGGCTTAGCTTTCTCAACTGTGGCTATGATTGTGCCAATGTCGGTCGCTCCTAGATAGCTAACATTTTTTCCAGCGATGTCGAGTCGTTTAAATCGACCAGACAACTGACCAGCAGACTCTTCGCCAGATGCATAAATAATTTTTTCAGAACCGATTGATCCAGCGACCTGGGCAACAAGAGTTGATTTTCCAATCCCAGGTTCGCCAGCAATCAAAACAACTGATCCAGGGACAATCCCTCCACCAAGCACTCGGTCGACTTCAGAAATACCGGTGCCAGAACGCACGGCCTCAAAAGATCCAGAACCGAGATTTTCAAGTTCGGTTGGTGCAGAGCGAGCAACCATTTTTTTGCCAGCAGAAACAGGAGGCCCTTCGACCTCCTCCTTGACCGTGCCCCAGGCACCACACTCAGTACAACGCCCGGTCCACTTAGTATATTGTGAATCACATTTAGAACAATGGAACATAGTAATTAACAACTAGAGGAATATGTTTTAATTGTGTTTGTGGTACAACCCCCTTCATACAGTTGAAAGTGCCAAATTTCTTTTGTATAGCGGTACCATCCTGCAGCATACATGATTTCAGCTAAGGTGCCAATTTTACTTGAATCAACCGTAGATTGGGATTTGTAGTTGACGTTCCAAGCCTCCTTGCCATCAGACGTCTTATATTTTAGATCAACTGCACCACCAGTTCCATGCGGTGAGCTACCTGGCCAAGCCACGGCGCTAGGAATATTAGGAGTACGTCCTTCAGATTTAGCTTCCTTGATTTCATCACAAGCCAACTCAAGCTGTGTATGTAATGGACGCAGAGCACTTACAATAAACAACGTAAGATTACGCGACTGTGCTTGATCTCCAGCCCGCTTTAAAGCCTCGACTGCTCCGGGTCCGATTCTCAAATAAGAATATTTACCTTCGATTGCTGGGTGAGAAGGGAGAGGAACCGCGTCTTCTGGAGCGAGGACACCTAATGTGGTTGGATCGACTTCATCGTATAGGGCGTCACGATCAGAACCATCGCCGGTTTTTTTACACCAGGCCTCACAATCGGCATGTGTTCCACAAAGCTTACCAAGAGCTGGGTCAAAAGATGCATCGTATCTATCCTCTGGAACATATGATCGTGTTACATACTTGAGTTGCAGCGGTTCAAACAAAGTCAGATTAGGATTAACAGTAAACAGAATTATATAACTTCCGATAAGTAATATCATCCCAGTGATTGCACCTCGGATTCGTGTTAGCCCTTTGTCTGGCTGTCCGATCATGTACTGGACGCCACCAACCATGACCATTACTGTGGCAACAATTATCGCTGTGCTAAGCATCCATTTATAAAGAGCAATAACATATTCAGCCAAAAAGTTAACTTCCAAAATATCACCACGTTGTGCTATTGGCGAAAAACTAAGATTAGGAATATCAACGCTTAGATTGGGGATGATTGGATCGCTAGGCTCTTCAGCACCGAATGCGGCGTGCGTATCTTCGCAAGCATATAAAGAGGTTGCATACTCTGAGTCAGTTGGTTCAAAATATTCATACCGTTCTGAGCATTCGAGTTCGCATTCTGTCTCATCGTAGATGCCCAAGACTTGACAGTCCTCACCTTCATAACAAAAACAATTTCCACCAGCTGCTCGTCCGGCTTCTGTTAGACAGTCATTTACATAGTCGGTGTAATTTGGATCACTGGCTTCAACGACTGAACCGTTACCGTTGGTGTAGTCGGCAAGACAAGTATCTTGGCAATCAACCTCATCAACAATACCCAACTCGACACACCCGTTATCATCGTTGTAACAAACACAGGTATCCCCAGCTGCCAATAGGGCGGTTGGCCAGAGTAAGATTGTTAGTGCAAGAATAAGAAAGTACCGCATAATTATATATAACAAGCGCCACGATAATGGAAATGCATGTAGTCGTAGACCCCTTTCCAACGACCACCCCAATCAAAGTTATTTATTTGGAAAGCCTCTATAACCTCAGGAGGTAAATCATGCTGCCCGTTACTGATTCTTTCAAGTTCACTTTCACCGTGTAGGCCATTCTGACAAATAGTTACACAGTTTTCATGGCTACCACCACCGATACAGTACTGACAGCTCCCGCCTTCACGGCAGCTTCGTGGGCAGTTGATGTTTGTGTCTGGATTAACATCAATGGCTACCCCAAAAGCATGTGGACTGAGCTTGCCAGGTGAGTTTTTATTACAGCGCCAGTTATATGTTCCGCCAGCAGTTGAGCGAGTCGTATCGTAAGTAGTTGTTGTTGAAATTTGAGTAAAAGCTTTTTCAAAGGACTCAAGGGCCAGTTTATGGACTTTATAGCTTTGGCCGTTATGAGTTATGGTAACCAGATTGCGTTCGACCTCAGACTTGCTATTGCCATACGTGCTAAGCATGCAATCCTGCCATTTACTAACCCCCCATAAATCAGCCGCACATTCTCCTCCTTCTCCATAAGCCATACCAGCAATGTCTTCTGGAATTCCACCAATGTATTTAATCCGCAGTGGTTCAAATAAAGTTAGTTGAGGATTTACGGTATATAAAATAACATAGCTACCAAAGAGCAAAATTAAACCAGTTACCGCACTTCTAATTCTGGCCTTTCCTTTTTCAGGATCTTCGACCATGTATTGCACACCCCCGACCATGATCATTACAGTGGCAACAATTATTGCTGTGCTAAGCAACCATTTGTACAGTGCAACAACGTATTCACCTAACCAGTTTACTGTTAGGTAATCACCATCTTCTAAGAGTGGTGTGAAAGTTAGGTTTGGAATTTCAACCGCCAGATAAGGAACAACCGGTTTCCGTTTTTCAATCACAGGAGGACCAACTAATGCAGCTGCATGAGGACCAACTAATGCAGCTGCATCAAGACAATCATCTAAGGCATCTGTGTAATCTGCATCTGTTGTTTCAGAAAAGACAGCTCGAACAACACCCAGATCTTCTTCCATGTAGTCCTCATAAATTTGGTCACAATCAATTCGACATTGTTCAAGTGTGGTTGGATCATAAATGCCTGGACGATCACAACCGTCAATCGTGTTATAACAAAAACATCGGTCGCCCTCTTCTGCTGCCAAAAGAGTTAGCGGCCATGAAAACAGTATTAATAGCGATATGGCTGCTATTTTTTTCATGCGTTTATTCTTGTTCTAGAAGCTTTTCACGTACAGCCTTTTCCAAGGTGTCGTAAGAGACGGCTCCAACGTAACGGTCTTCGCCAATAAATAAAGTAGGTAAGGCAGTTAAGGACAGCGCATTTGCTTCTTCAAGGTTTTTTTCAATCTGCGGTAGAGTTTCTTGTTCTTCCCAACATTCAACAAAAGATTCAATATCTAATTCTATATTTGTTGCAATTGCTAAAATTGTTTGCTCGTTTAAGAGGGCCTGATTAGCTAAAACTGAATCATGAAATTCCCAAAAACGCCCTTGTTCATGAGCACATAGTCCAGCAACAGCCGAAGTAACAGCCATAATATCTGCCCCTTCGTTTGGGGTTAGTTTGACAACATGTTGAACATCATTAGGTAGCTCATTCTGTAGACGAACAATGTTGGTGGCCATGTCTGCACAAGCTGTGCAAGTTAAATCACTTAGCTCAACCAAAACAATGCTTGGTTCATCAGTTCCGCGGACCGGATCAATAAAAGTCACAGTTGGTTCAGTAATTGTTACAACTGTTTCCGTCGTTTCTGTTTGTGTTCGAGTTGGTGGCTTGCTAGAGATATAAAAAACGATTAGCACCACAGCTGCCATGAATAGCACGCCAAGCCAAGAAAGAGTTCGGTGATGTTGCATAGTTATTGGAGTTTTATCATTTGCAAAATACCAGAGTCAGCATCAGTAAAAAACAAAGTAGATCCGTCGTCAGAAAGAGTTAAGCTTTCCATGGACACATCGTCATCTGGGATGGCTAGTAAACTAGAAACACCAGAACTTAAGTCCACCTCGTAAACATAGTCGAAGGTGTCATCAGCCAAAGCTCGTTGTATTCCTGAGTTACTAGGCAGGTTCTGTGGTACTGCACAGAGAATAGAACTAGCACTAGAAAAAGTGCATTTATCAACCCAAGTTTCTATGCCGAGATTGCGTCGATTGTCGCCCATGTCATCTCCTGATCCATCGACCAACCAAAGTGTTGGTTTATAATCATTGGTCTGCCCAGACACAGAGTAGAGGATTTGGTCTCCGCGAGGTGACCATTGAGCCTCAAAACCAAATCCTTCAACAACCAAACCTTTAAAGTTTTCCTCACTTTTCCCAATCGGTAAAATCATCTTGCGACCAAAACCAGTTTGGGCTGGGCCGGTGTCAGAAAAAGCAATCACCTGATCGTTTGGCGACCAATTCACTTGCACCTGGTCTTCATTGTTACCCAAAGCAGCCATTCCTTGTGTTCTGGTACCGTCATCGCTAGTAATCACTAGCCAGCGATTGTTTGGATCAACACCTAAACTTTTTGTCACAATCTCACTGCCGCTTGGCGAAAAGTCAAAATCCTCCCAGTGACTTGGTAATGTCACCTGTACCTCTGTTTCAAAATTATAAACAACGTTTGAGCCATCTGGAAATTCGATTACAGCCTTGTCTCCTTGATTGGCCCAGGCAACACTATCTACATCTGGAAATTTTTGATCTGACAATTGGGTCGCTGTACCGTCCTCATTGATTCTATAAAAATGATCGTCACTTGGGTCATAGTAGTTCATGCTTGATCCATCAGGGTTGATGCTAGTAGAACCGACACGGCCAGTAGTAAGGGAGGTGACAGCAGTTAAACCACCTCGGGCTATTTCTGATGCAACAAGTTCGTCAGCTTCTTCGGGAATAATTGTTGTTGGCAGGCCTTCTTCAGCTGTGGGGAGTCCGGTAACGACTCCATCCTCAATGATAACTTCTTCCTCGACCAATGCGGCTGGTCTAAAGAAAACCAAATATAGGGCAACTGCAATACCAACAGTAACAACGATAAAGGCAGTGACTAGCAGTATTTTTTTAACTCGTTCTGACATATTTTTATTTTATTTTGAAAAAGCGAATCCTTGAATTACGCCAATAACAACAGACGGTACCGTTGTTACGGCTTCAACTGGATTCATCATTACGTATCCAATGATAAAGAAAAGTAGCCCAGCAAAACCAAGCAAGGGAAGGGCTATAACCGCTGTAGCTATTGCTCCCAAGACAACAACATAATCTTCTTTTCGACGACTTGGTTTGTAGCCTGGTGATAATTCGTTCATGAAAGGGACGGATTTTCCAACACCCTCAAACTTACTGTTAATTCCTCGTACAACTGTTTGTAAGGTGTTGCCCCCAGGGATGGACCCTAAAAGAATTCCAAACCATTGCAGCACTGTAGCTACCATTTGAACTAGCCACCAAATCCGAGCTGTTTGATCTTCTTTTTTTAGTTTCGCGGTCTTTTGATTTTGTGCCGCTTGCTGTTCAGCCGCCGCCGCCTGCTGCTGCTGTTCTTGTTCCTGCTGTATTGCAATAAACCCAGCCTGGCTAAGTTGGGCTTGAGCTGTTTGTTGTTGAATGATCATTAATCTGTTTTTTCTGGCCAAAGCTTGTCGTTGTATTAAATTGCTTGGCAGGCCACCTGTGTCAGTGGGGGGGGGCAGGCTTGCACCAACAGGGGGAGCCGAGACACCTTTACCTGCAATTTGTGTGTCAGGTGCTGTGGTTTGTTCGGCTCTTTCGGCTTGGCGAGAATAAGAGGCGGCTTGGCGAGAAAGATCCCCTGCTTCTTTTTTAGATTCTTCAGCTTTTTTATCTTCGGTTTTTGCTAAATTTTCTTTTGCCTTCTGCCACTCCCCCAATGTCTGTCCCTTTTCCTGCATTTCTTTTTCGCGTTCTTTTTGGACTTTTTCCCAGCGCTTTTCACTTACCAGATTTTCCCGCGCTTCACCCTTCTTCATTTTTGATAACCTCACAGCGTCACGAGCTTTTTTTGACGCCTCTTTGCTCTGGTCGGCTTCTCTTCTTTGGGCTCTGCCTTTGCCGCGAAGATCTTTCGCCTTTTGATCTAATTGGCGACTCTGGGCATTTGGTCTGTAGGCAACCTGTTTCCCTCCGGGACGATGAATTTGGCCCTGTATTTTTCGGGATCGTGCTAAGTTCTCTGCCCGCCTTTGTTCTTTTAAAGAAAGAGTAGCCATATTAAGTTTTCATCGCCTGAACTGCAATTTTATTTTTTATGACCAAGATTTTCAATGTTTTGGCCTCTGGTCGTTTAAGCAGGCGATCAGCGATTGCTGCCTCAACGTCCCTGCTAATTATTTGTCGAATTGAGCGAGCGCCAGTTTTACTGTCTTTAATCTGGTATACAATATAATCAACTACTTTACTATTATAACTTATTTTAACATTATTTTTATCCAGACGTGCGGTTAGCTCGTTTAATTGTTTTTCAGTGATTGCTTTTAAGGTTGTTTGGTCCAGTGTTTTAAACAGACACACGTTATCAATTCGGTTTAACATCTCTGGTCTAAAACGTTCTTCGAGTTCACTGCGCACGTCATCAAGTAGTTGTTCTGAACGATCAGAGTCATTGCCGGCAAAACCAATTCCACCATTCATAAATTTTTCTAAACCAACATTAGACGTCATAACAACAATCGTGTTGCGGAAGTTTATGGGTCGACCAGTAGCATCACTAAGCTCACCATTTTCAAGTATTTGTAACAGCAGATTCTGAACATCTGAATGTGCTTTTTCTAGTTCATCAAACAATACTACACAGTATGGTCGCTGCTTTACACGATCAGTTAATTTGGCATTTTCACGATAACCAACATATCCAGCAGGCGCACCTATTAATTTAGAAACAGTGAAACCTTCTGCGTACTCGGACATGTCTAAACGAATTAAATCATCTGATCCACCAAAAAGTTCTTTGGCTATTGTGTGTGCCAACTCTGTTTTACCAACTCCTGAGGGTCCGATGAACAAGAAGGAAGCCAAAGGTCGTTCTGGATGATTGATCCCTGCCTTGGCTCTGCGCATAGCATCAGCCACGGTCTGAATGGTTGTTTCTTGACCAAGTACATGTTTGGATAGTGTTTTCTCAAGTCCGAGCAGTTTCTTAGAAGCCCCTTGCGAAAGATCGTCCAGTGGCACGCCGGTCATGCGAGAAACCACGCGAGCCACATCTGCCTCTTCAACTGTTCCAATTAAACCTTGGGCTCGTTCTTCTTGGTGCAGCTTGGTCAGGAGTTTGGCTTTCTTTTCTTCCACCTCTTTTATTTTAATAGCGTCTTTGAACCGTTCTTCAACAATTGCCTGGCGTTTGTCTTGTTGAACACG
Source organism: uncultured Gammaproteobacteria bacterium (assembly GCA_964504365.1). Classification (GTDB taxonomy): domain Bacteria; phylum Patescibacteriota; class Patescibacteriia; order UBA9934; family CAZDDW01; genus CAZDDW01. The sequence continues at coordinate 128,951 of CAZDDW010000001.1, forward strand.
TTTAATTTCACGCTCTAACTCGAGCAGCCGTGATGTAATTTCTGAACTTGTATCAGCGACTCGATGAGCAGCTGCGGCTTCATCGATTAAGTCGATCGCTTTGTCTGGGAGATATTTATCTGGAATGTATCGGATCGATAAGTCTACAGCAGCCTGGATAGCCGCTTCACTTATCTCAACATTATGAAAGCGTTCATAGTTTTTACAAATACCTTGAAGGATGGCCTGCGTGTCTTCGGCTGAAGGCTCTTTGATAATCACTGGCTGAAAGCGACGTTCTAACGCGGCATCAGATTCAATGTTCTTTTTAAATTCTGCAGTAGTTGTAGCTCCGATGCAGCGGATATCACCGCGAGCCAAAGATGGTTTTAAAATATTGGCTGCATCAAGCGATCCGGCGCTGGCTCCTGTGCCCATGATTGTGTGCAGCTCATCAATAAATAAAATAATGTTTGCGTTGCCACGCACCTCTTCGATGACCTGTCGTAATCGTTCTTCGAACTCACCACGATACATTGTTCCAGCAATAACTAATGACATGTCCAAGGCCATGATTCGTTTACCTTGCAAAATCGGCGGCACATCATCTTCAAGAATCCGCTTGGCCAAACCTTCAGCAATAGCAGTCTTACCGACTCCTGGTTCGCCAAGTAAAACTGGATTATTCTTTGTTCGACGACATAAAATTTCCATAACTCGCTGGATTTCATCATCACGAGCAATAACAGGATCAATATTTTGTTGAACCTCTTCAGAAGTCAGGTCACGAGCAAAGTAGTCAAGAGCTGGTGTTTTGTTGCTGGTTTCTTTGAGTACAGAAGGCTCAGGTGTATCTTTGATTGTTACACCCAGCGGCAGCTCTTCCTCGAGCTCATCAATAGTATCTGTGAACTCTGGAAATTTAGAAGTACTTTTTAAAACAACAGCTATCTGTTCATTTAATTGTTTGGTATCAATTTTTTCTTTTGCAAAAAAATCCTTAATAGGACGATTTTTAACCTGAAGCAACCCTGAGAGTAAATGTTCAGTACCCACGTACCTGTGTTCGTAAATATTAGCTGTGAGCACAGCTTTTTCAATTACTCGCTTAGCATCATCAGATAGCACAGGGACAGTCAGGGTGTCTTGGTCAGGACTTGGTTTAACACCAGTACTACTTTTTTCAATTAGTGTTCGTAAACGATCTGATTTAATTTTACTCTTACTCATTATCTCAGCTCCGATACAGCCTTTTTGTGTTGCCAGAGCCCAAAGCAAATGTTCAGGCATGATCTGATCCTGGTTAGTTTCCGCGGCAAAAGACAAAGCCTTTGTCAGTACGTTCTTCAGGTGAGTAGTAAATTTTTCTACAATATCTGACTGCATATTAAATCATGTCACGCAGTTTTTTAATTCGTTCTTCAATTGGTGGATGGGTTGAAAATAATTTCGAGAATTTCTTCTTTTTGTGTGGATCAAACGGATTAGCTATGAATAGGTGTGCTGTGGCATGGTTAGCTTTTTTCAGCGGACGATCAATAGCTGCAATTTTTTCTAATGCCTTGGCCAGACCTTCTGGATATCGAGTAAGTAGTGCAGCTGAAGCATCGGCCAGGTGTTCACGAGATCGAGACACGGCTAATTTGATCAGCTCAGCAAACAGTGGTGATAAGATGGCCAGAACAATTCCGACAACCATAAGTACGGCAGCAACTTGACCTCCTCGATCAGATGATGAGTCACGACGGCCAAAGAAAAAACTGCGCATCATCAAATCTGAAAGCAAAATTATCACTCCAACCAGAACAACAACAAGGGTCATCACTCGAATGTCAAAGTTTTTAATATGTGAAAGCTCGTGAGCCAGCACGCCTTCGAGTTCAGTTCGTTCAAGTACTTTAAGCAATCCTGTGGTCACGGCGATCGAGGCGTGTTCAGGATCACGTCCAGTAGCAAAAGCGTTCGGTGATGTATCATCAATGATGTAAACCTTTGGCATTGGAACTCCAGCAGCAATGCTTAGGTTTTCAACGTAAGTGTAAAGCTCAAAATTGTCTTCGCGTGTGGCTTTCTTAGCCCCAGCAGTGAGTAGGCTAACTTTGTCGCCTTTGTAATATCCAATCAAGACCATTATCGTTGCCACTATCGTTGCTATGACAATCCCTATATTGGGATCACCCCAATACATACCAAAAGCCCAGCCAAGTAAAATAATCACCACCGCGAAGATGGCGATTAACAAAACAGTCTTGCGTTTGTTTTTAGTAATTTCGTTATACATGATCTAGAACTTTACGTTCGGGGTTTCATGTACTTCGTCTGGTGCGTCAAAGAATTCTGCAGCTTTGAATCCAAGCATGCCAGCAATAACGTTAGTTGGGAAGACTTCGATCTTGGTGTTAAAGTCGCGGACAATACCGTTGTAAAAACGGCGTGAGGCCTGAATTTTGTTTTCTGTATCAGCCAGCTCCTTTTGTAATTGCAAGAAGTTCTGTGACGCTTTTAGGTCTGGATAGTTCTCAGCAACAGCAAACAATGATTTCAGTGTCTCGGACAACATATTCTCAGTTTTTGCGTGTTCCGCAGGAGTTTTGGCTTGCATTGCTGCAGCGCGTGCTTCTGTTACTTTAGTAAAAACACCTTCCTCGTGTTTGGTAATACCTTTAACGGTATTAACCAAGTTTGGAATTAGGTCATAGCGTCGCTTGAGCTGTACTTCGATATCGCTCCAAGCTTCTTTTACGCGATTACGTAAAGTGATCAGGCCGTTATAAGTTAGAATTAGCCAAAAAACAACAGCAACAATGATCACTATAGGGATCCAAATTAACCACATCGGCATATATAAAATTTGTTAATTTTAAGTTTAAAGTCTATAATAAGAGTACTTTATTTAAGCTTAAGTGTCAAAAACATGAAAAGTTTTCCTGAGGAGATTTTTAAACCTTATGATATTCGAGGTACCAATGATCAATTGTCAGAAGAATTAGCACACAAAGCCGGAGCTAGTCTTGTTCATTTAACTAAAGCCAAAACCGTGTTAGTTGGACACGATATACGTGATTCAAGCCCTGGGTTACACAAGGCTGCAATTGAAGGAATTATTAGTCAGGGGGCTGATGTGGTTGATATGGGTTTGGCTAGTACACCAACATTTAAGTTTGCTGTATCTAATTTTGTTGAACATGAAGCCGGCTTGATGATCACAGCTTCTCATAATCCGGCTGAATATAATGGGATTAAGTTTACAGATAGCACGGGATATCCTGTTACAGGTGAAGACATTAAAGAAACCATACTTAATAAGGATTTACCTCAAGTGGAAAAAAGAGGTCAGGTTACGGAACACGATTTCATTGAAGATTATATTGATAAGTTGATTCGCCTGGCTGATTTGCCTTCGTTGAAAGGTTTAAAGATAGTGTTAGATACAGGTAATGGAATGAGCGGACTGGTTTTGCCAAAACTTTTTAAACGACTTGATTGCGAGATCGTGCCAATGTATTTCGAGCTGGATGGAAATTTTCCAAATCACGAGTCCAATCCCACCAAAGAAGAAACTTTAACCGATTTAAAGAACAGGATTATTGAGGTGGGAGCTAATTTCGGGGCTGGGTTTGATGGTGATGGTGACCGTGTTTGTTTTGTTGATGAAAAAGGACAGTATATTCGCAGTGACCTTGCGTTGGCTGCATTGGCTGAAGAGTATTTGAAAAAACGGCCTGGTGGTAAGATTGTAATAAGTCCAAGCATGAGTTGGGTTACCAAAGAAGCAATTGAATCTGCTGGTGGTGAGGCGGTTCTAGAAAAAGTTGGTTATACTTATATAATAAAAAAATTGCGTGAAATTAAAGGTGTGATGAGCGGGGAGGTTGCTGGTCATTTTTATTTCGACGACTTTGATGATTTGGATTCAAGTGAATTTGCCCTACTCTTGTTGATCAAGAAGCTGGTCCAGGAGGCAAGGCCGTTATCAGAAATAATGGCTCCATACCATAAGTATCACAATCTAAAGGAAACGAATTTTGAAGTAGCTGATCAGCAGGCGGTGATAAAAAAAATAGAAGAAGAATATCGACCAAAAGCAAAAGAGTTTAGTGATTATGATGGTATTCGGGCGGACTTTGATGATTGGTGGTTCAATATTCGTTTGTCCAATACAGAGCCAGTGGTTCGATTAAATATGGAAGCAAAAACTCCAGAACTACTTGAAGAAAAGAAACAGGAAATAATAAGCATGATTAAATAATATGTTTGGATTTTGGACATTAATAATTTTTCTAGCCGTTTTATCAATCTTGGTCTTGGTGCATGAGATTGGGCACTTTGTTGCTGCGCGACGTCTGGGCTGTAAGGTTGAGGAATTTGGACTTGGTTTCCCGCCGCGTTTGTTTGCTTGGAAACGTAAGAAAGACGGGATTGAATATTCATTGAACTGGATTCCGCTTGGTGGTTTTGTTCGTATCAAAGGAGAGTCAGGGCAGCACAAGGGTGATAACGACAGTTTTGCTTCAAAATCAGCTTGGAAACGATTTATTATTTTAGTTGCTGGTGTGGCCATGAACTTTGTCTTGGCTGCGGTTCTGTTGTCGTTCGGATTCATGACAGGATTGCCAACTGCTGTTGATGAAGGATTGCCAGACGGGGCACGAGTATCTGATGCAGCTATTCGTGTCACAGCCGTGCTAGAAGATACACCAGCGGAAGCTGTTGGGTTTGAGTTGGGCGACGAGATCTTGTCGATCAATGGTCAGGCATTTGCTGAAGCAGAAGAGGCCCGAGCATTTATTCGCGATAATGCTGATCAGGAATTATCATTCTTGGTCGGTCGAGCTGATTCTGAGTTCGCGGTTCAGGTCACTCCGGAATATATCGAAGAGCTGGAAAAAGTAGGTATTGGTACTGGATTGATCACCACTGGCTTTGTTTCGTTCCCAATTCATTTAGCTGTTTGGTACGGGATCACGACCACATATAAGTATACGATTTTGATCGTGGTCGCTTTGTACACGATTTTGAAGAGTCTGATAATGGGCCAAGGTGTTGGTTTGGACCTTTCTGGACCAGTTGGTATTGCTGTTATGACCGGTCAAGCCGCTCGTTTAGGTCTGGCTTACCTGATCCAGTTTACAGCTATCCTATCCATAAATTTGGCTGTAATTAACGTTTTACCCTTGCCAGCATTGGACGGAGGACGTATCCTATTCTTATTGATAGAAAAAATTCGCCGTCAACCGATTAATGAGAGAATTGAGGCGGTTGTGCACAATACTGGCTTTTTGATCTTAATTGGTTTAATTATATTGATTACATATCGTGATCTATTGCGCTACAGTGAACAGATTTTAGGCGGGATTAAAGGATTAATTGGAATGTAATATGGATGGAGAAAGTGCAGCAGAAGCACAGGCTCGACGCGAAGCTTATCGTCAGAGCAAGTTAGAAACGTTGTCTGAGGATACGCTTAGGGTCTTTGAAGTTTTTCCTGATCTTAAGGCACACTATTTAGGTTTACAGGTTAGTGTTATGGGTTCAGGTAGTGGTGATAATTATATTTCCTTGTTTAAGAAATTGTTTGCTGAATTACCAGATGATTTTGGTACCTCTGAGCAAGCCGTGGCCATATTGAACGATATGGTTCGTCGTTTGGAAGAGTTGTCTGATGAACAGTGGGAAGATGAAGATATTGCTGGAGAAAAGGAGACCCGGATTTCGAAAATGAGTCCAGGGGCACAAAAGGCCGTTAAAGAAAATCCGTTGTTGATGCGAGAAATATTTACTGATCCGGATATGAGTAGCTTGCGTGAAGAGGCTGAGTGGCTGGCAGCACAAGGAGGATTCGTTGAGAAATATGGTGGATCTGATAAATGGAAAAAGATAATTAGCGAGATTGAAAAAAACGTAGGAGAGCTTGAATAAAAATATATGAAAGATGATTTAAACAAAATAAAACAAGAATTCTCTGACGCTATTGCTAGGGTTAAGGACTCGGACGGTTTGGAAGCCGTGCGGGTTGAGTTTTTAGGGCGCAAGGGAAAGCTGGGTGAATTGCTTAAAGGTCTTAAGGATATGAGTGATGCTGATCGTAAAAAGTTTGGTCAGTTGTCTAATCAGGTTAAGGGCGAGATCGAAAGTGCGTTCGCAGCCAAAGAATCTGAAATTGCCGCAGCGCGTGCTGGTGAGGTTGAGAAAGAAGAGTGGATCGATATTACGGTTCCTGGTTTGCAATGTCGCGAGGGCCATCTGCATCCAACAACTCAAGCGATCGAAGAGATTGAAGACATCTTTTCACACATTGGTTTCACCCGTTTCTCAGTACCAGACATTGATTGGGACTACTATTCGTTTGAATCATTAAACATGCCCAAAGGTCATCCTGCACGAGACGATTGGGAGACATTTTTTATCGACGCACCAGAAGGCAAGAAGGGAAAGATGGTGGCTACACCACACATTTCCAATGCACAGGTGCGCATCATGGAAAAGATAAAGCCGCCATTTAGAAAATTATATATAGGAAAGGCTTATCGTCGACAAAGTGATACTTCTCATTTACCGATTCACAACCAGTTTGAGATTTTGATGGTTGATAAAGGTTTGTCTGTAGTTAATCTGAAGGGTGTGATTGAACATTTCGTCCACTCTTATTTTGGGCCAGACGTGAAAGTTCGTTTGCGTCCGCATCACTTTAGATTCACGGAGCCAAGCTTCGAAGTTGATATTAGCTGTGATCTTTGTAAGGGCGAAGGCGGTGCCTGTCGAATGTGTAAAGGCGGCTGGCTCGAACTGGCTGGTGCTGGCATGACTCATCCGAATGTTTTGAAGGCGGGTGGTGTTGATCCAAAAGAATACTCAGCCATTGCTTTTGCCTTCGGAATTGAGCGCACCTTGATGATGCGTGCTGGTATTTCTATCCCTGACATCCGTTTGATGTACAAAAATGATTTAAGATTTGTGAACCAATTTTAATATGAATATTTTAGCTTCTTACAATTGGGTCAAAGATTATCTTAATACAAAGGATACGATTGCTCAGTTTGATAAAAAAATGAGTTTAACTGGTTCTAGTGTTGAATATATTCATCGCGGGAAAGATCAGTTTGAAAAAATGGTTGTTGGACTGGTTAAAGAACTTAAGGACCACCCAGATGCCAATGCTCTTAAGGTTTGTGTGACTGATATCGGAAAAGAAGAGGTTGAGATTGTTTGTGGTGGTACGAATTTACGCGAAGGCATGAAAGTGTTTGTGGCTTTGCCAGGGTCTAAGGTCCGTTGGCACGGTGAAGGTGATTTAGTTGAGCTTGGAAAAACTAAGGTTCGCGGCGTGGAAAGTCATGGAATGATATGTGCGCCAAGTGAAGTTGGTTTTATTAAATTACAACAAGGTGAGAAAGATATTTGGGATTTGAGCGAACTGACTAAAGCCAAGTCAGGCACGTCTGTGGTCACTGCTTTGGATCTGAACGATACAATTTTTGATATCGAGGCAACAACCAATCGTCCTGATCAGATGAGTATTATTGGTCTGGCTCGTGAAGGTGGTGCTGTTGGTTTGGGTGAATTTAAGTGGAATCGTGGTGCGGCTAAGAAACGAGTTGGTAGTAAGCTCGAGGTTGCTGGCGAAGAGTTGCCACTTAAGGTTTCAGTCAAGGACAAAGATTTGTGTCGACGATATCAAGCGATTGTTATCGATGGTGTTAAGGTTGGTCCATCACCTTGGTGGTTGCAGAAACGATTGCTTCAGGCCGGACATCGTCCGTACAATAATATTGTTGACATTACTAACTACGTGTTACATGAGCATGGTCAACCAATGCATACTTTTGATTATGAGAAACTTGAAGGTGGTGAGATTGTTGTACGCAAAGCCAAGAAGGGCGAGAAGTTTTTAGCACTTGATGAGAGCGAGCATAAGTTGAGCGATAAGCATTTGGTTATTGCTGATAGTTCTCGACCAGTGGCTGTGGCCGGTGTCATGGGTGGAATGGAAACAGGGACAACTGATAAGACAACAACGATCGTATTTGAGTGCGCTAGTTTTGAGCCAGTTAATGTTCGTCGTACTGCCCGTGATTTAAATCTGTATTCCGACTCGCAGCTTTTATTTGAAAAAGGATTGTCAACCGAAGCAACTGAGCCAGCATTAATGCGAGCGATTGAATTGACTTTGGAGATTGCGGGCGGTCGAGTTGCTTCTCAAGTGTTTGACGAGCGTTCGTCTGAGTACAAGCCATTGCAATTTCCATTTGATCCAAAGAAGGCTTCGGAGTTAATCGGAGTTGGTATCCCAGAAGTCCAGCAAATGTCAATTTTGGGGAACCTTGGTTTTACTGCCAAGAAAACCGGTGATCATTATATGGTTACTGTGCCTTATTGGCGTGATCATGATGTTGAAGCTTCGGTTGATTTTACTGAGGAGATAGCTCGTGTGTACGGATATCACAATATGCCTTCGAAGCTGCCAAGCGGAGAACTGCCAACCGAAGCTTGGTTGCCAGAATTTGTTTGGGATCGTCGAGTGAAACAGGTTTTGGCCGGCGCTGGTGCAACAGAGACTTTTAGTGAGACCTTTGTTTCTGAGGATGATCTTGCACGCTATGGTCTGTCAGCAAGCAATGCTTTGCATCTGAAGAATCCACTCTCTAGTGATCTGGAATATTTGCGACCAAACTTGATTATTTCCATGCTGCGTTCAATCGAAGCTAACCAGCGTGAATTTTCTGAAGCGACTCTATTCGAGTTGGCTCGAACCTTTGTTCCAAAGAAAGGGAAGTTACCAGACGAAGCGCCGCGATTGTTGCTTGCGGCTTACGGACCTGACGGTGAGCAATCTTTCTTGCGAGTCAAGGGTCTGGTAGAGCGCTTGTTCCGCGAGGCTGGAGTTCATGGTCAATCTTTAGATAGGGGAACAGAAGATTCGCGTTGGCACACAACTCGCTCAGCCACGATTTCGATTAATGAAAAACCGATCGGTGTGATCGGGGAGATTTCTCGTGCCACAGCTGAGGTATTTGGTCTTGAAGCAAAGGTTGCTTTGGTTGATTTGGATTTTGCAGCTCTGTTGCCACATCTGTCGATCAATAAGCAGTACACCGCAACTCCAGATTTTCCAGCAGTCAAACGTGACCTGGCTTTTGTTCTCGATAATTCAGTTGAATATTATCAGGTCGAGTCAGTAATTCACGAGATCGATCCTATGATTCGTCGAGTTGAGTTGTTTGATGTTTACTCAGGTAAAGGAGTTGAAGAAGGGAAAAAGAGCTTGGCTGTGCACTTAGAATTCCGAGCAGATGATCGGACCTTGAAGTCAGAGGAGGTTGATAAAGCAGTGGATGAGATTATCCAGATGCTAAAGAAGCAATTTTCTGCTACAATAAGAGGGTAAGAAGTTGTCTAGTATACTGGTTATTTAGTTATCTAGTTTTCGCAACCAGACAACCAGACAACTAGTTAACTAGAAAACAATATGATCGACGCAATAGATATTTTATACATAGTCCTTGCTTTCTCAGTTCTCTGGTTCACAGCTTTCGTTTGTTGGCTCATTTGGCAAGTTGCCATGATTCTCAAGAATGTGAATGACACTATGACTGAGGCGCGGGAAAAGATCGCCAAGATCGAACTGGCTTTGACAGCCATGAAAGATCGTTTTGAACATGCGACAACCAGTCTTGGTCTGCTGGTTGACGGCGGTAAACGTGTGATTGACTACGTCATTGATAAGAAGACCAAGAAAAAGAAAGAAAAAGATGAGGAATAGAATAAAGACCGTCCGCAAGGGCGGTTTTAAAATTTATTTGGATTGTGGTAAAGTGAGGCCGATATGAGCTCAGAATTTGTCCATCTACATAATCACAGTCACTACTCATTGCTTGGTGCGCTCCCGAAAATCGGGCAGATTTTAGATCAGGTCAAAGAACAGGGTGGTGATGCTGTGGCTTTGACAGACAACGGGGCCATGTACGGAATTATTGAATTTTACAAAAAAGCCAAGAAAATGGATATCAAGCCGATTGTTGGTATGGATGCCTACATCGCTCCACATGGTCGGCTTCAGAAACGGGCCAAGGTGGATGCCAAACCATATCGATTGGTTTTGCTTGCTGAGAATAATATTGGATACAAAAATTTGTTAAAGCTCTCAAGTATTGGATTTCTTGAGGGTTTTTATTATAGACCACGAATTGATAAGGAGATTTTGAAAGAACACTCGGAAGGGCTAATTGCTTTGTCTGCCGGAGCTTTTGGCGAGATTCCTTCATTGGTTCGTGATTATGGTAAGGATAAGGCACGTGAAGCATTGGACGAGTATCTAGAGATTTTTGATCGTGATCATTTTTATATTGAACTGGTTGATCGTCCTGAGATTCCAGAACAAGAATCAACCAATGCTATTTTGATCGAACTAGCTAAAGAAACCAACACACAACTTGTTGCTTGTAAGGATTCGTTTTATTTGCACCCTGAAGATTCTCAGGCTTGGAAGATTTTACAGTGTGTGCGTGGCGGCAAGACATTAGAAGACCATGAGCGCATGAATCAGTTTGATTACGATGCATCACTGGTTGCTCCAGAAACCATGATCGAGCGTTTCAAGGATGTGCCCGAGGCGATTGCTAACACTCGCAAGATTGCTGATCGCTGCAACGTTGAGATCGAGCTTGGGGTCTGGCACTTTCCGCCAGTTGATATTCCTGAAGGCGAAACCGCAGACTCGTTGTTGCGTAAGCAGACTTATGAGTTGGCTGGTGAGAAATATGATGAACCCTTGTCGGATGTGGTTAAAGAACGCATCGATTATGAGTTGGATATTATTAAGTTGAAAGAATACTCGGGTTATTTTATTTCTGTTGCTGATTACACAAAGTGGGCGCGTGATAATGCGGTTGTTACCACGACCCGAGGTTCAGCTGCTGGTTCGATCGTTTCATATATTATTGGTATTTCTTCGATCGACCCATTGGAATATCAGCTACCGTTTGAGCGTTTCTTAAACCCGGAACGTCCTTCAGCGCCTGATGTTGATGCTGACTTTGCTGATAACCAACGCGACCGAGTTTTGAAATATGTGTCTGAGAAGTACGGTCAGGATCGAGTGGCTCAGATCTGCACCTTTGGAACCATGCTTGCCAGAGGTTCGGTTCGTGATGTTGGTAGAGCATTGGGTTTTGAATACAGTTTTATTGACCAGATCGCCAAAGAGATTCCAATGGGAGCTCAAGGTATGCCAATGACTTTGAAGCGAGCTTTGGATGAAAATCCGGATTTGAAAAAAATGTATGACGGTGATGGTCGTGTGCGTCAAGTGATTGATACAGCTATGCAGATCGAAGGTTGTGCTCGCCACGTTTCGGTTCATGCTGCTGGGGTGGTTATTTCTCCAGGGCCTTTAACAGACTACACTCCGCTTCAGATTGATACCCGCGAGGGTAAGGTGATTACTCAATATGAGATGCACGCAGTAGAAGATGCTGGGTTAGTTAAGATGGACTTTTTAGGAATTCGTAATTTGTCGATTCTTGGAGATGCAATCAAGATCGTTAGTAAAACAAAAGGTGTAGATGTGGATATAGAAAATATTCCAGTTGATGATAAAACAACCTTTGATCTTTTAGCCAAGGGGCACACCATGGGCGTGTTCCAACTCTCTGGTGATGGTATGACCAAGTATCTAGTCGAGCTCAAGCCAACTCGAGTAGAGGACATTATGGCTATGGTGGCTTTGTATCGCCCAGGTCCTATCGAGTTCATTCCTGAATATATCAAGCGCAAACATAATCCAGAACTAATCGATTATCCGCACGAGCTGCTTGAAGATATTTTGAAAAAATCACTTGGTCTTTTGATCTATCAAGATGACGTCATGCTTACTGCGATCAAACTAGCTGGATATTCTTGGCTTGAAGCGGATTTATTTAGAAAGGCCATGGGAAAGAAAATTCCGGAGTTGATGCTTGAACAAGAAAAGAAGTTCAAGGATGGTTGTGTTGCAAAAAATATTCCCAAGGCCTTGGCTAATGATCTTTGGGAGCGGATTAAACCGTTTGCTATGTATGCCTTCAACAAGTCGCACGCTTCTTCGTACGGAATGGTTGCTTACCAGACTGCGTATATGAAGGCCAATTATCCGGCCGAATACATGGCTTCGTTGATGACAGCCGAGTCTGCGGATCTGGAAAAGGTGGCTGCAGCTGTGCACGAGTGTGGGCGCATGGGGATCAAGGTCTTGCCGCCGGACATTAATGAGTCATTGAAGACCTTTACTTATATTGATGATCAGACAATTCGCTTTGGATTATTAGTGATTAAGAATTTGGGTTCTGAAGTGATTGAATCAATGATCGAGGAACGTAAGGTTAATGGACCTTTTGTTGATCTGGCTGACTTTGCTGGACGTATTTCACACAGAGCGTTTAACAAGAAGTCTTTAGAAGCAATGATCAAGGCAGGGGCTTTGGATCGTTTTGGAAACCGGAACATGTTGCTTCAGAACGCTGATCAGATTTTAAATTATAATCGTGAAACGATTCGTGAAAAAGAACAGAACCAGACTTCATTGTTTGATTTGGCTCCTGACTTAGAGCAGAGCAAGCTGCGTTTGAAAGAATATCCGCGCGCACCAAAGCAGGAGTATCTTGGTTGGGAAAAAGAGTTTCTTGGATTGTATATTACGAATCACCCATATGCAGATCAGGCCAAGGTTCTTGAGGGGCATGTGATAACTTGCGATCAGGTCGAGGATCAGAAAGTGAACAAATTTGTCCGCGTTGCCGGGATGATTGCCACGGCCAAGAAGATTGTTACTAAGAAGGGTGATGACATGGCCTTTGTTACATTGCAGGACATGGTTGAGTCAACTGAACTAATAATCTTCCCACGGACTTTTAAAGAGTTCGAGCACTTGCTTGAAGATGGGAATACGATATTGGTATCAGCAAAAGTAAATGAGCGTGAAGGTGAAAAGAGCTTGATTGCTAATAGTGTTATTCAGTTGACTGATGAGGGGATAGAGGATGTGGCCGAGATGCTCAAGAGCGGTCTTTGGATAACTGATGATAAGCCAGCGGGATCACCCCCTTCATCCTCGTCACCTCCGACACCTTCGCAACCATCGCCACCCCCTGAACCAACTACAACCGGCGGCATTTCAGTAAGACTTCGCGGAAAGCCCTCGCAAGAGATGGTCGCTGAGCTGCGTGATATATTTCAGTCCTGTCCAGGCAGAGAGCGAGTTTACTTCCTGATTGAATCTGGTGGCAACTTTCGTAAAATAGAAACTGACTATATGGTCGACAAGACCCCGAATTTGATAGGGGCCTTACGCAACATCGTCGGCCGCGAGAATGTGGAGGTTAATTAGACTCCCCCTCCTTTCAAAGGAGGGGTTAGGGGTGGTTCTGATTACAAAGTAGTTTCGATACAATTATACCCAGAACCCCCCTTAAGTCCCCCCTTGGAGAAGGGGGGAGAGCAAAATTAACCCGTTTAAATAAGCTTATCGTCTCTTGACAGATAAGCTTATTTGTGTTAATCTGCCAAGTCTTATTCAAGGAGGAGAGACGATGTCCGAAAGCATTCCCAGTCCGGATTCGGGAAAGTCGAAAAAGGGCATGTCCCCGCTTTGGCACCTGGTATACATTCTGTTGTTGATCGTCGGCTTTGTGGTTCTGATGAAAACCAGCTTTCAGTCAAGGGCCCGAGTCGTGGATCTACAGCAGCAGGTCGATGCCTACAAGGCGATGGTCAATACGACTACCGCCCGTGCCATGATTCTCGGATGCGATCCGTATCAGGCTCAGAACAAGGACCAGAACTGGTGCGGCGCCAAGCTGGCCAACGGTCGTGACAACAAGACCTTTCACATCTACGATGAAGACGGGGTGACCCACTTCTTCCGGCTCTACCTGGTCGATCAGCCGATCACTGGTCAGCTGGAAGGAACGGAGGGTACCAAGATCATGCTCGGTCATGTCGAGATCCGGTACATCCAGTCTGACTACCCCGATTCCTAGCCGGAACGCTCGGCTGGTCGTTGCTCTGGAACACGTGTTCCAGAGTTTTTTCTTTTGGCTTGACGAAATGGTATCAGTGTCGTAAGTTGTCGTTAGTTGATACATGTCAACAGACTGGAGCAAAGATGCGCAGGACATTGATTATCTGTCTGGGAATTGGTATGGTCGCAGTCATCTGTTTGACTTTGCTGGCAATGCGTTGTGTCCACCTGAACGGACAGGTCGCACAGCTGCAGGACAAGGTCGAAGTGCAGGATCTTTACCTGGAGCAGATCGTTCGCATCGTTGCTGTCGAAGGATGTGATTCGATCGATCGTTCTTACAAGCAGCACAACTGGTGCGGTGATCTGATCGTCTGGAACGAAGGCGATGACACCCGCATCACCCTGACTCGACGGGCTGACAATCGCGGTTACTACATGAACTTGCACTGGAACAATTACCCGATCATCAACGACGCCAACGGCAGTCAGCACATCACTGGCGAAGCACACGACTACTCGCTCAAGCACGTGGACGAGTGACAAACTTCTACTGGGGAACACGTCCCCAGCTTTTTTATTCCACAGTGCACAAATAAGCATATTTATGGTATTATATTAGAGATATAATAAGGAGGAATATATGACGCCAACAGCTAAAAAATCGACGTCAAAAAAGAAGCCTGCTGCTAAACAGCCACCAAAGAGGAAAACTCCGGCTAAGAAAAAAGCACCAGCCAAAAAGGTTGCTCCGAAAAAGAAGCCTGCGCCAAAGAAAAAAACACAGGCTGCAAAGGATGCAGAGATTCTTGAGGTATTGGAGGAGATTTATGAAGAGCCGGAAGAGGAACCAAAGAACAAAAAAACCAAAAAACTAAAGAACAAGGCACCGGTTTCACCATCAATGAAGATGTATCGCAGGATTGCTATTGGGTTTATCGCTGTGACTTTGTTTTTGTTAGCCACGGTAATTATTTTGTCGACCATTCGGGCCACGGTTACTGTTTATTCGTCGGTCACAACAATGAACACAGAATTTATTGCAGATGTGGTTGCTGAAACACAAATGGAAGGTGAGATTCCAGGGCGAGTGATTGATACAACGATTGATGAGACACGAGAGTTTGTTGTTGATGAAGAAGGGGCAAGCGCGGTTCCAGCCAAAGCCGGAGGCTTGGTAACCATTTATAATACTTCGAATCGATCTCAACCATTGGTCGCTACAACACGACTTATGACCCCGGACGGGATTTTGTTTCGTATCGATTCTGGTGTGACTGTACCAGCCCAAGGAACTGTAGAAACTATGGCTCATGCTGATGAAGAGGGTGCGGCTGGTGAGATTGAACCAACAACGTTTAGTATTCCAGGTTTGAACTCGACTAGGCAAAAGGAAGTTTACGCCGAGAGCTTTGAGCCAATGACTGGTGGGGTTGAGTATCACAAGATTGTTACAGAAGAAGATTTGCAAGCGGCACGTAATCAGTTAAGTATGGATTTGTTGGCCGTGGCTGAGGAAGATTTACGAGCCGAGGTTCCAGACACTTATACAGGTGAAACATTTTTTGAAGAGGTCATTGGTGAAGTGGTTAGTGTTAGCGCTGGAGATGAGGCTGATAGTTATAGTATTTCAATGAGTGTGCATGTGATCGGAGTATTTTATGACCAAGCTCCGTTGTTAACTATTGCTGAAGCTAAATTATACGAAGGTTTGGAAAAGGGTTATCAGTTGTTCATGGTTGATCGAGAGGGTATGGCGGTTGAGGTTGAACGGTATGATTTGGAGCATGAGATTGCCAATGTGCGCGTCGTTCTTGAAGGGCTCACAATGGTTTCGCCAACTAACGCGTTGCTTGATAAAACAAATTTGGTTGGATTACCAGCACAAGATTTAAAGGACATGCTGATCGATGCTGGAATAGCGGTTGGGGTTGATGTTGAGTTTTTCCCATTCTGGATACGAAAAGTACCTAAGCTGCGTGATCACGTTGAGATCAAGATTCAAACACCTGATCCAGCACTATAGGGGACATAAATTTTATGCAGGGGCGGACTCACATGTCCGCCTTTTTGATTTGACCGGCCTGTGCTTGACATGGGTCTGATACGTGATATCATATTTGTACCTGCAGTGACAGGGAACACGTCTGTTTGAGACGAACTTATAGAGACTTTGAACCATGGCTGAGAGTTCAGAGAGTGACGTCAAACAAGATACCACCCCTGGGGGCACTGCTACACAATACCGTATTTGGTCTAAATCCCAGAAATTCGGTCTATTCCTTCAAAAATTTTTTCGTCAATGCTACGGCATTGCCTTAAAAATTGTTTGAATGAATATCCTCGAATTTCAGGTGTTTATCCTCAAAAGAGTATTGTGGAGCAGCGCCAAGAGCAGCGTTTGGTCGAGCGTGATCGGCTGTAAGTAAGAGGTTCGCTTTGGAGACAACTAGGCGAACAATTCGGGTGGAACCGTCGAGCTTAGCTCGATCCCGAAACTTCACCAATGAGTGAAGTTTTTTGTTTAATAACAGAACCTATGTCTAAAGATGAGAATAATAAATTAGAAGCCATGCGTCATTCCTGTGAGCATGTGCTAACTATGGCCATGTTGCGTTTGTGGCCGGGAAAAGTAAAGGCAGCCATGGGACCGGCCACAGAGGAAGGTTTTTATTTTGATTTTGACTCAGATGAAAAAATTTCTGAGGATGATTTTGAAACAATTGAAAAAGAAATGGCCAAAATAATAAAAGAGGATTTGCCAATTATTAAAGATGAGATGACTGTGCAAGAGGCTCGAGATTTTTTTAATAGCAATACTTATAAAGGAAATGAATATAAACACGAGTGGATTGATGATATCGAGGCTCGTGGTGACAAGGTTGCGGTTTATTGGATGGGAGAAAAGGGTAAGGACATCCCCGAGACTTTTGTGGACATTTGTTCTGGTCCACACGTGGATTCAACCGGGCAGATCGGACCATTCAAGTTATTAAACATTGCGGGGGCCTATTGGCATGGTGATGAAAAAAACAAAATGTTAACCCGTATTTATGGTACAACTTTTGAGACCCAACAGGAACTAGATGAATATTTGAAGATGTTAGAGGAGGCCAGGAAACGCGATCACCGTAAGATCGGTAAGGAATTGGACCTGTTTTGTTTTTCTGATTTAGTTGGTCCAGGTTTACCCCTGTTTACCCCAAAAGGAACCGCAGTTCGTAATGCTATTGCTGATTTATTGAATCGCCTAAAAGAAGAAAAGGGATATGAACAGGTTGATATTCCACATTTGGCTAAATGTGATTTGTATAAAACATCAGGGCATTGGGACAAGTTTAAAGATGATATCTTTCATGTAAAAGGTAAGTCTGAAGAGTTTGTCTTGAAACCAATGAACTGTCCACATCATACTCAGATCTATGCTTGCCAGCCGCGTAGCTATCGAGATTTGCCATTAAGATACGCTGAGATCACTAAGCAGTATCGTGATGAGCAAACCGGAGAACTGCACGGTCTTTCACGTGTCCGCTCGATCAGTATTGATGATACTCATGTCTTTTGTCGCCCAGATCAAATACTTGAAGAAGCCAAAGGTGCTTACGATATTATTTTTTCGTTTTACAAGGTATTTGGCATGGAATTGGAAGTCCACTTGTCAGTTCGTGACTCAAAAGATCATTCAAAGTATCTTGGAACTGATGAGATTTGGGACAAAGCTGAAGAGAATTTAAAACAGTTATTAAAGCAAGAAAAATGTGAGTATGAATTGGATGAGGGGGAAGCGGCTTTTTACGGTCCAAAACTTGATTTCGTTGGACGAGATTCGATTGGACGAACTTGGCAGCTAGCAACGATTCAGTTAGATTTCAACATGCCAGATCGTTTTGGTCTTGAGTATGCTGATGCAGAAGGTGGTCAGGCCCAGCCTGTAATGTTGCATATAGCGATTGCTGGATCATTGGAACGGTTTTTGTCAGTTATCCTGGAACATTTTGCAGGGGTGCTCCCGCTGTGGTTGGCGCCAGTGCAGTTGCGATTAATCAGCGTCGGAGAGGGTCATGTTGGGTTTGCTAATGAGTTGGCTGGCGAGCTGAAAGTAGCTGGTGTTCGAGCCGAGGTTGATTCAAGTGACGAAACAGTGGGGAATAAGATTCGCAAGAGTGCTAAGGACAAGATACCGTGGACAATCGTTCTTGGTGATAAAGAAGTCTCTGGTGAACCGTTTAAGATACGGGTGTTTGGACAAGAAGATGAATTAGTTCTGAAACGGGATGAGCTGGCAGATAAGATAAAAGAACAAGAGGTGGTTTGATTATGACCAAAGGAAAGTTTCACATTATCACTTTTGGCTGCCAGATGAATAAGAACGATTCTGAGCGAATTGCTGGGTTGCTTGAGCAAGTTGGTATGGTCTCGACTGATCAGGTTGAGGAGGCTGATTTGGTGCTCCTGAACAGCTGTAGTGTGCGCCAGACAGCTGAAGATCGGATTTTTGGTAGAGTTAAGCAGTTGGCCAAGTTGCGTCGCAAGCGACCAAATTTGATTATTGGTGTGACTGGCTGCATGGCTGGGCGAGACAAGGACGGTTCACTAAAACGCAAGTTGCCTGACGTTGATTTATTTTTTCCAACCATCGAGGCGACACAGTTGCCACGTTGGGTTGCTGAGTTGAATCCAGACCTTATTCATGATCCAGAGTGTGACAATGAGTTTTTTGATATCCAGCCGATTCACAACTCTGACTTTCAGGCTTTTGTTCCGATTCAGACTGGGTGCAACAATTTTTGTTCTTACTGTGTTGTGCCGTATGCGCGTGGGCTGCAGAAGAATCGTCCAGCAAAGCAGATCTTAGATGAGGTACGCAAGTTGGCTGAGAAGGGGTGTGTAGAAATTAGTTTGCTTGGGCAGGCAGTGAATACGTTTGAAGCTTCAGATTCGGAAGTGTTTAGCAAAGACAATCCGTATAAAGATCACTTTGCAGCTTTGCTTTGGGAAATCAACCAGATCGATGGGGTAGAGCGAATTTTTTATACTGCACCGTATCCAAAGGATATGACTGATGATGTTATTGATGCGCTAGCTCTTCCGAAAATGTTTAACTACCTTCATATCCCAGTTCAGTCAGGTGACAATGAGGTGTTGCGTCGGATGAATCGCAAGTACGATCGTGAAGAGTATTTAGAAATTATCGATCGGATCAAGAAGCGGGTTCCTGAGATTGCTTTGGGAACAGACATTATCGTTGGTTTTTGCGGTGAGACTGAAGAGGAGTTTCAGAATACAGTGGATTTGTATCGCCAAGTGGAGTTTGATATTTCATACACGGCCATGTATTCAACCAGATCTGGGACTGTGGCTGCGAAGAAGTTTAAGGACAATGTCTCACGGGAAGAAAAAAAGCGCCGTTGGCGCATTTTGCATGAGCTGATGGAAGAGATTGTTTTGAAGAAGAATCAGAAGTTTGTTGGGCAAAAGGTTTCAGTCTTAGTTGAAAAATGTGAGCATGGTGTTTGTACAGGGAATTCACGAGAAATGAAAGTAGTTCAGTTTAAGGGTGATTCGAAGTTTGTTGGGCAGATTGTAGAAGTCGAAATTGAGCGAGCACAGGAATGGGTGCTGTTTGGTAAAGAAAATCCCTCGCCGCTCCTGCGGAGCTAAGAGGGACAGGTCCGACCGGTTAGTCCGGTCGGTGGAGCTCGGAGCGCATCATCCGGAAGCCAGTGTGAGTGGCTGTGTCTAGTCGGTAGGAGCGAGTGACATGAAGTCGCTCGCTAACGCTGGAAACGGGCCGTCTTGAGCCTTGACGACGACGGGAATGGTCGCTGTGTGCGTTGCGCATATGGTCCTCGACCACACGAGCACGCCAGGCCGTGGCCACACGCATGCAGGTTTCCATGTCGATATCGTCTTCGCGGTACATCAGTTCTGCCAACGGACCACCGTTGTGCAGATTGGTGATCAGCCACTCGAAGCAGGCTGGGTCGTGCAGATAGCGGCGATTGCGTTCTTCGAGAATGATCCCGATTGCTTCAGCAATCTCTGGGTGTATCTGCTTGCGACGGAAGGTGCCTTCCTTGAAGCGATAGCTCAGGCGATCCATCTTGATACGGATTGCCCGCATCACTCGCTTGTGGTGAGTATCCTGAACTCGCTGTCGAAGACCAAGCATGGTAGCTTCGACTTGCGAGTCACGCGGCGTGTGGATGTTCAGCCAGTCGCTGTGGCGGTATTTCCGCCGCAGATCACCGGAGCGCCCTCGTTTTGACACCCACAGGGTGCGTACGGTTCGCTCTTCTGTCAGCGGTAGTTTGCCCAGCGTCTGAGCCAGGGCAGCTGGATCTGCTTCTCGGACAAAGTCCAGGGAAAGAACTGGGAAGGTTTGTTCCGCGACCCGCACCTCGTGGCGCGGACCGAGATCGGCCAGTGCCTCGATTGCGGGACTCATCACTACCTCCTTGATTTGCATCTTATCGGTTCCACGCCAGCAAGGGAAGTGGATAACTAGGAATTTTTTAAAACTATGAAACCAAAAGTAATTGTCATTCTTGGTCCGACTGCGTCGGGCAAGACTTCCTTGAGTATCAAACTTGCTCAAGAGTTTTCTGGTGAAGTGATCAGTGTTGATTCACGACAGATTTATCGGGACATGAACATCGGAACCGCAAAGGAGCCCCAAGACCAGACAACCAGACAACCAGACAACCAGACAGCTGGCGAGTATCTGATCCAAGGCATCCCACATCACGGAATCGATATCCGGAATCCAAATGAAGAGATGTCTGCAGCTGAGTTCAAGGAGTATGCAGAACAGAAAATCAAGGAAATTGTGGATCGTGGGAAAGTGCCAATTTTGGCTGGTGGTACAGGATTTTGGATCCAGGCAATCATAGATAACCTTAAAATTCCGGCTGTTGCTCCTGATCCGACCCTGCGTCAAGTGCTTGATGGCAAGAGTACAGAGCAGTTATTTGAGATGTATAAAGAAAAAGACCCTCAAGGAGCCAAGACGATTGATAAGGACAATCGGTTGCGCTTGATACGAGCCGTAGAGGTTTGTATCAAGTCTGGTCAGCCATTTTCTGAACAGCAGCAAAAAGGTGAACCAAAGTATGATGTATTGCAGATTGGGATTGATGTAGATCGCAAAGAGTTGTACAACAGAATTGATCAACGCGTAGGTCAGATGATCGAGCAGGGTCTTGTTGAAGAGGTAAAACAGATTCGAGAAAAGTATGGTTGTGTCTCACTAGCTCTGACCGGAATCGGCTACCGTCAGATTTGCGAGTATCTGGACCAGGTTCAGGAACCCTCCTTCGCCAAGGCTTCGGAGGGTGACCTTCTCGCGCAAGCCGTGGAGAAGGTCAAAAAAGACACACGACATTATGCCAAGCGTCAGTTGAGTTGGTTTCGCCGTGATAAACGGATCAAGTGGGTCAAGGGGTATGAGGAAGCAGAGGATTTGGTTAGGCGATTCTTGAATGACCAATGATCAATAACCAATGAACAAGATAATAATCAATAACCGAATAACCTAATTCGATTATTAGATTATTCTATCATTATTTCGATCATTGGAATTTGGTTATTGGTTATTTTTGTATTGAAAAAGCCCCGGACCAGATGGTCCGGGGACTTGCGTTCTAGGGAAAGGTCAGATATCCAGGGCCCTGAGGTTGGTCTCGATCAGACGTCGGATATCGTGGTAAGTTTCCAGATCGTACTCAACCTGGAGGGCTGGGAAGAACATATCCGGACGCAGATGGTGCAGCAGCTGCTTGACGATCTGGTCCGGGGGTAGGGTCTTGTTGACCTTTTGACACCCCTCGAGTCCGAGACCAGAGTGGCCGCGGCCGAGCAGGATGTGGAAGCTGTCCAGGGCAGTGCCACTGACGTTGTTGGCCACGAAAACACGCGGCAGCTGGTGTCGCTTGCTGGGCAGATCAGCCCCATGCAGATCACAGCCAAGGATGTGGACTGTATCGACCCTTCCATGGTAGCAGAAGCCTCTGGCCTGACTGATCCGAACATCCCCCATCAAGCAGCCAATGAACTCGGCCTCCTCGATGTCGCTCTGGCTCAGATCCATGCCCCGGAGGTCACAGGCAAAGAAGCTGCCGCTCAGCTTGACACCACGCAGATCGAATCCACGTAGATCCTGCCCACCGAAATATTGGACCGCTGCCAACCGAGGATGGCCGCATTCCTGGCAGACCGGATCTTCGGTCCCGTCCACGAAGAGCTGCAGACGTCGGCAGCGCTCGTTCTGACAAACCACGAACCAACTATTATACTCGCTCAAAACACCGCTCCTCTCAAAAGAGGTAAAGAACTAAGAGCAGGGGAATTCCTGCTCACCCTTGAAAACAAGAGCTTAATATAGCATAAAAATAAGGATCCGTCAACCCCTAAAGTGAGTTATTTGACTAAAAAAGCACCATTTTCAGGTGCTTTCGTGTGTTGAGCTTGGGAGGTGCTCGCGAAGGCGTTCGACCAGCTCGCGACAGTGATTGACAGCTGTTTCTAGCTGAGTGCTGTATGGCTGGGTTTCACGTTGACGCTCGAACTGTAGTAGGCAACATTCGAAGCTGTATAGGTACATGGCCACAGCTTCATCGTGCGAGATTGGCTCTTCCACCCGGCGTGGTTTGAGACGGGCCAAGCGCAGCGGGATTCGGACCAGTAGGCGATGGGATCGATATCGCCGCATGCGACGCTTGCTCGTCCGATGGTCTTGTAAGCTTGATTGGTGGATGTCTTGCACCGCACGCAAAACAATGGTTTCCAGTTGTTCGACTGGGAAGCGCCACTGCCCAGCAATCCGGTGTGGATTGAGCAGATCAGCTACTTCCTGTCTGGGTGTCAGAGTCGGCGGCGATGAGCTACCGAGCTCGGAATGCCCACCAGCCAGGCGCCCAGCCAATCCTCCGAGTGCAGATGTTGCGCGGAAAATCATATGCCTCTCCTGTTTGGGTTGAAGGATCGAGGAAGTAGGTTAGCATGGACCAGGCTTGTTGTCAACCTAAAAGACGCCCTTTCGGGCGCCCCTTTCTTTTTTTATTTTAGCTTGACCCCTAAAATGTTTTTTACCACCCCGGGATCGGCGTTGCCTTCGGTTTCTTTGATTACCATACCGATGAAGAATTTGAGTAGTTGCTCTTCACCGGCTTTGAAGCGAGCTGCTTCATCTGGGTGATTAGCTATTACTCGATCAACCGCGTCAGCGATAACAGATTCATCCTCAAGTCGTCCCAGTTTTTTATCTTCCATAACATGCGATGGATCGATTCCACTGTTAACCATTTCCTCAAGTACAGTCATACCATTCTTGCTCGATAATTTGCCAGTGGCTAATAAAGTGATCAGTTCAGCAAAGTTCTCAGGAGTGATTTTTAAGATTCGGATGTCAATTGCTTGAGCCTTCATGATTCCACCCAGCTTTGACAACAACCAACCACCAACCAGCTTAGCAATTTTCAATCGATCTTTCTCGCTCGGTTCCTCAGCATCAGGCTGAGAGCGCAACCAGGCATCCAGCTCAGAAAACACATGTTCAGTATAATCAGCCAAAGCAGGGTCATCACAGATCTGTTTGGCATCGGCTTGGCTTAATAAATACTCATCAACAAAACGACGACGGCGTGATTCTGGTAGCTCAGGAATTCGACCCTTGGCTTCTTCAGTAATCTCAGTCAGGTCAAGCATCGGAATATCAGGCTCAGGGAAGTAGCGATAGTCAGCCGCACCTTCTTTGGTCCGTTGCAGCTCTGTTACCTGCTTGCTTTCGTTCCAACCACGTGTCTCCTCAACCTTTGGTGGTTCACCTGCCTCCCATAATTTAGTCTGCCGCTGAATCTCGTGTTCCAAAGCTCGTTCAACAGCTTTGAACGAGTTTAAGTTCTTGACTTCAATTTTTGTATTCAGCTCTTTGCTCTTTGGTCTGCCTTCGTCATCCAGTTCACGCAGACTAATGTTTGCATCACAGCGCAAGTGGCCTTTTTCCATGTCCGCGTCAGAAATCTCTAAGTAACGAGCAATTAAACGCAGTTCCTGCAAAAAAGCCTTGGCCTCACCTGGTGTACGAATATCTGGTTCAGAAACAATTTCAGCCAGCGGTGTGCCACCACGATTATAATCAACATAGGTCTTGCCAGAAGGGTCGTGAATATTCTTGGCAGCATCTTCTTCAAGGTGTAAGCGGGTAATTCCAACGCGCACACTCTGCCGTGGTGCGTTTGGAATATGTATATCCAAGTAGCCATCCTGCATAACCGGCATATCAAACTGTGAGATCTGATATCCTTTTGGCAGGTCAGGGTAGAAGTAGTTTTTACGATCAAATTTTGAAGCCGTGGCGATTGTTCCGTTCAAAGCCAGTCCGGCCAGAACACCCCAACTAACAGCCTGTTCGTTGGGTACAGGCAAGGTTCCGGGGTGACCCAAACAAACCGGACACACATTAGTGTTCGGTGCTTTGGCACTGTTGTGTGTGGCACAGCCACAAAACATTTTGGATTTGGTTTTCAATTGGACATGTATTTCAAGTCCGATGATCGGTTCTAGATTCATACTAGGGTTTCTTTAACATTTCGATACAAAATTGTCCAGTAAATAATATAAAGTGGCAGGAAGAATATATTTATCACATTTTCGACTATTTCTGGCCATACAGGGATTTGATCAGTTCCAATTACAGCAGGATCAAGACCAGTGATTAACATACCTAGGCCGATGAGGAGAGAGAGGGCAACTAGGTAAATAAAGACCAGGATTAGTGGTCCAAAAATTATTCGACGGACCATAGACCAGAAGCGTCCAGTAACCAGAGATCGACTATAGCTCAAGGCTTCTACCCCTCGTTTATTATCAAGAACTACCGCAGTTTGCGCAAAAACAAACCATATACTAAAGATAATTCCAGGGATGATGAGTAGAAGAAAACCGCCAAGTACCGCCAAGGTGCTTATCAGGGCTACCAAAAGTACAGGAATAATCACTTGCCAACTAAGTCGATTAACTAATGCGGGATCTATCTTTTTCCTACTCAGCGTTTCATTAACTATGATCATGATTGCGTTGCTGGCCCAGATGGTGATGATTCCTTGGCTAAAAATGATCCCGATATACAGCGGTAACCATGGTCCAAAGATCTGATCCACGTCAGGAACTAAAAGGTAAAAGACAACTAAAGCCAAGTAGGGAACTAAGATCCATGCTGCGTATCCTATTAGGGTAGCAAAGTTAGAACGATAAAACTGCCAGCTACTGGCAAGTAGTGGCAGCACTCGAATCATCTTTTGTTTTTTATTTACTGGCTTTGGCACTTTGGTAGATTAGGTAGTCGGTAATGAGAATAATTGGATTAATCACAACAGTGATAATAATCACGATTAAAGTGTTCAGGATCGAGAATAAACGTTCAGCCAAATCAATATTCAATCCAGCCATGCCCATAACCAAGGCATAGATAATGGCTATAACAATAAACTGGACAATAGCAAAGACTAAAAAGTAAAGCACTTTTGGTAGAAGAACACGCCAAAGTATTGGCCAGAAGCGATGGCCAACTGCTTTACGACTTGCTGTAAAAGCGGCTCGTCCGCGCTGTTTATCTAAAACCAAAGCATAGCCGATAAAGAAATATCGTACAGCCCAGTAAAGGACCAGGATGAACATTACTAAAAATCCAAGGATCAGGGCAATCGTGCCGATGCTTCCCAAAAGCGGCATTGTCTTTATCGCTCCAATAGCTATTAAGATAAAACCAGGTACTGTAGCTAGGCCAGGTAGGAGTAGAAGTAAGGTGAACAAAATATTAACTAGCACAAATGGCCAAAAGTACTTCCAGCTGCTGCTGGCAACTTCTCGTAAGTTGCGTCGCTTTCCAGTCGCTTGTAGATCAATAAGACGAACCAGGGCAATGAAAACCCAGAATCCGATAACTGGGGCAACAATAAAACCAGTAAACATGGCTAAGTAAATTCCAATGTCTTGGGCCAGAGTTAGTTCCGCATTGAGTGCCAGCTCGACTGATGTTGGGTATAGAGCAAAAGCAATTGCATAAAGAACGGCCAGAACTAGGAGCCAGGCTGAGACACTAATCAGTTCCACAAAATTTTTGCGGTAATGATCCCAGGCATGGTCAATGATCTGTCCGACAGTAATTAACTGTTGAGGCATATTTTTTTGTTTTATTTTTTGATTGATGAAATGATTTGCCAAATTTCGTTGTGGATGTCTTCTTTGCTGCGCAGCTCACCTTTGTCGTCGCAGGAGATTAGGTGACTGTTTGGGTAAACTTGAGCCAGGTGCAGGTAAGCTGCTTCTGCGTCGCGTAGATGTTGCTCATCTGTTTCATGAATATCAGTTTTCAAGTCGCTTTTCCAGCCACCGCGCCCCTCCTGTAGTTTAAGAGCGGTGTCTGTCGGTACGTGCAAGATAATGCAGATGTCTGGACGGGGGATACCAAAGACTTCGTGCTCAAGGTGATCATTCCAGTTAAAGAATTTTTCACGTTCAGCATGATCAGTAATCTTGCCGCCTTGGTGGCCCATGTTTGAAGTTACGTAGCGATCAGTAATCACCGTTTTGCCCTGATCTAGCCAGTCACGAATTTGAAATGATGCGTCAAAGCGGTCAACAGCGTAGAGGATTGAAGAAGCCTTTGGTCCGACTTCATGGGCTTTACCATACTTTCCAGATAAGTATTCTTCAGTTGGTCCAGCGCTTTTGTTGTTGTATTGCGGGAACGAGATCGTTTCATGCGCTCGCCCTTCTTTAAGCAGACGATTGAGCAAAAGTTTAGTCTGGGTACCTTTGCCAGTACTATCCGATCCATCGATTACAATAAAGAGGTTATCTGTGTTTTGCATAAGCTTATTATAGCAGATTCACCGTGATTATAACATAAAATAAAGAAACCGCGGTGAAGCGGTTTGGAGTTCAGAGTTCCGTGGGGTCTGGTGCGCGCTGCGTCAGCCAGTTGAACGGAGTGCCAATCAGAGTGAACAGATCCATGGTCTCGGCTCCACAGCGGTTGCAGTGGGCGTGATCACCACCCCGGGTCTCGTTCATGTCCCAGTGCGGAGTAGCCGGACCGATCAGGTCTGGGAAGGATTCAGCACAGGCTTGGCAAACATCCGGAGCACTCATGGCCAGTCGGCTGCGCAGCCGATCGCCACACCAGCTACAATGGGCAGCTCCGTCTTCTCGTTGTTCATCACATCGTCCGCAGGCCATGGTTACCTCCGAGTATCAGTGGATAACGAATTGAAGCATTGTCTTGACCGGTGGCAGTTCAACCACGATCAAGAAGCCGATATCTTTGGATTCACTTTCCGGATCCGGGTACCTGACAATTATGCCCAGTTCCTGCCCTGGCCAGACCCGCTGCAGCTCATCGGCAATCTCGTGCAGTTTGGCCTCAGAGGTGAAGTTGTGTCTCGCTATGTCTTCTGGGGTGAACGTTCTTGACCATTGGCCGTGCAAGAGCAGCTGACCAATCACGTCGTAGTGGTGAATGAATTCACGGATATCATCCGTGAGCAGGCTGGAAAGCTCATCTCCGAGATCGTCAAAAGCTTGCTTGACACCTCTGCGCTGTTGCTCTGCCTTGATCGCAATCTCCCGGTTGTCGTCGACGCTATCGCCAATGTTGCCGGTCAGGGCAGCTTCTTTCAGCCACCGATTCAGGTTGTCAGCAACCATCTGCTGCCGACGAACGTGTAATCCTAATGCTCCAGGTTTCATTTTCTTCCTTTCCTTGGGTCGTTGGTTTCCCCTTCCTTGGGGTTGAAAGAGCGAGTAAGAGAAGAATGTTATCTTATTTAGGCTACTTTGTCAAGCCTGTCAAGATTAAATAAAAAACCCTGTACCAGATTCAGGGTCCATCGGTGCAGGGCAAGCCGCGATATGCGGTTAAGTGGTTTAGGCCTCGCCACCGCCTTCGGCTGGCCGGGCGATGCGAATTGTATATCTGGCAAAATAAGGACCAGCCTTGAGGTCAGTGGTTATGTTGTTGCCCCAAAGATCATTGAGTGGATTGAGGGTCTCACCAATCATTTCTGGATGATCGCTGTCCAATTCGGGGAGTCCCCGACTGATCGGAATGCAGACCTCTCCATCTCTGAGCAATGTGATGATCAGATCGACGCTGACCAACTGAGCCAGTAGCCCATGCTGTTCCAGCCTGCGGTGCAGTATCTGGGCGCTGACTTTCAGGGCCGTGTCTTGCTCCAGTTTCTTCTGGGCAAGCTCAGCTTCGAGCCGGACAATCTCACCCTTTCCGCGAGCATGGTTTGAATTGATTGCAGCCAGGGTTCCAGGTCTTATTTCGCCAGGAATAGGGGCACCCATATTTACCTCCCTTGAAGGTCCATTAGGCTAAAACTTATCACCATTTTATCCTTTTTGTCAACCGTCCGGACATCTGGTAAGATACGGACGATAAAAATAAACATGTGGATATGTCTGATCTTAAACTAATCGAAGCGGAGGACCGGGTGGCTGTTTTTGAGGACCCGGAAACAGGTGAGCGCATGGTCGCTTATGGTGATGGAACGACTTTGCCGTTCCGTTCTTTTATTACTGAGCAGGTTTTCCGCTTAGCCGAGCGCTTCATGGTTTCGCCAAATAGCACAGTTACCGCATTGAATTCCGAGCTCTTGTCTGGGCTAATGGGTGCAGCTTTGGCTCGCCAAAGCCGAGCTCCAGGAACAGTAATCGACGTTATTGCCAAAGAGTTCTTGAATGAGAAAGGGGACTTGAAGAAGAAAAAGTTAGACAAGTTGATCGAACGGGTGCTCATTCAGTACGGCGATGATTCTGTTCAGGAGCTGGAAACTGCGACAGTGTTGTTTAATTCGATCTCGAACTTGGCTACAAAAGCAATCGAGGATCGTCGTCTTGGAGCATTTATCGAACAGTCCAGCCGTTATGTTATTTACACTGAACGCGATCGAGCTACTGGTAACTGGTTGTACTATCGTGAGCCGCGGATTATGGCCAGTTCCTTGGGTGAGGATTATGTAAAGGTTATGGATGGCTGTTTTGAGCTGTATGCTGAGATGGTTGATAAATTGATTGAGTATTACGGAGAACTTAAGCCAATCGAATCTGTTGAGTACGCTGTGAAACCAAATGATTCTAAGAAATATCGCTTAGATGAGCTGGATGATGATCGGCAGCGTAAAGAGTTTAAACGAACCTATACTTTTGATCTGCGTACACGTGCTTGCGACACAGGTCGAGTGGTTCTGCCAGCTGCGACTTTAACTAATATGGCCATGGTGGCTAACGGTCGGGTTTATGAGCATTTGCTAAAGCGCTTGTATTCTGATCCAAAGCCAGAGTTTAAGGATGTGGCTGAGCGTTTGCATGGCACTTTGAACGAGATTATTCCAAAGTATGTTAAGCGTGCTGATACTGATGGAGTGCCAATGTGGAAGGCGATTGATCAGAAGTTGAGAGGATTGTGTCGCGAGATCGAAGAGATTTGGGAGCCGGAGCAGGGGCGGGAAGAAGTTGATTGGGTTGAGTTGCCGCCGCTGGTTGCCGATACTCCAGAGGCGCGTCGTCATATGTGCGCGGCCATCTTGTATCCGCACGCCCGAGCTTCGTATCGCCGTATCGTTGAAGTTCTTGGCGGTGCGTCTGACGCAACCATTGAGCAGATTCTGGATGTGGCTATTGGTCAGCGCGAGAATCGACGTGATCGTTCTCCGCGTGGATTTGAGCACGGTTATCCGATTACTGTTGATGTTGTCGGTAACTTTGGAATCTTCCGTGATTTGCATCGACATCGTATGTGTACTTTGCAACGACAGGTTCTTAATCCACATGTAGAAATGACTGTACCAGAAGATATTGAAAAGATTGGGTATGGCGATCAGGTGCGTGGTATGGCGGCTGAGGTGGCCGAGCTGTACGATAAGATCGAAGCTGAGATTGGAACTGATGCAGCAGAGTACGTTGTCCTTTTTGGTCACCACGTGCGTTTCATGTTTGGAATGAATTTACGCGAGGCCCAGCACTTGCTTGAGATCCGGACTGTGCCGCAGGGACACCCGGATTATCGTCGGGTTTGCCAGAAGATTGATCAGGAAATAAAAAATCGCGCCCCATGGATCAATAAGATTGGCGCACTAGACTTTGTCGATCACGAACAGTACCACTGGGCTCGAGCAGATGCAGAGGCCAGACAGTCACAGAAAGTCTTAGAGCGGAATTTAGAGAATTAACTTGATAGTATTGTTTCTAATTCCTGCTTCTCTTGTTCTAATATATTGTCCCAGTGTTGGTGGTCAGAATCATCAACACTGGTTTTTTGTTTGATGTTCTTGGCCAGTTTTTCTAACCATTGAGGATGTTTTTTTGTTAAATCAATCACTGCAGCTAACTCTTGATCATTAACTTTTTTAAAGAAAGACAATAAAAGCTGTTTATCCTGGAACGGTAAAATACTGTTATAAATTATTCGATCAAGTTTTATAAAATTTTTCATATTATTCTACTAAGGTAACCTGTCCAGTAGAAAGATCAAGAACAATATTGCGAGCAATATCATATCCCAAGACATCTTCCCCGGTTATTTGAGCACCCAGCCTGTCAATAGCTTGGCGCAGATAGTATATATTCCTCTCAGACATACCACTCCATCCGCCAACCATTTGAACTTGTAGCCGAGATGAGTCCTCAATGTTTAATTCGCTGATCATGGCGTCCAAGCTCTGATCTGCTTTTTGAACTGGATCAAGATGAAGGACACCTCCATGGCGTGATTCCGGGTCAAAGACAGTTATTCCAACACAAGGCCCCAGGCCAAAAGTAGCCAGCAGTTCTCCTTCCTGGCCAACAACAAATGTTCCTTGACCAGCTGTTTGGTCTATTTCAAATTCTTCTCTTGGAAGAATTGTTTTTTTGTCCGGTGAGACCGGCTCAATTTGATCTATTTCTTGTGCCAGTTGCGGTTCGTTGGTCGATGTGTTGTCACGTGTAATAAAGCCTTCTTCGAGCAAGTATTGTATAAAAGGATTTTCCAAATCTGCCGCTTCAAGTCTAACTGCTGTCTGTTCCGGTCTGTCATAACTTTCTAATTCTCCATCTCTAATAAAGAAACTGACCAACCTGGTGTCATAATCACCATCCCGGACACCTTTTTTGATTACTCTGATCAGCCCCTCTTTTGAGTGTTCAACCCTAATAAAAGGTGTGCTGTAAAGAAAATCACCAGTTCGGTGCTTGTATTCTGGGTTTGCCATCATTTGTTCAAGGGCCTGGATGGTCTCTTTGTTGCTCTCGATAGATTCTAAATGATTCTCATCAGTAGCCTCTTGTGCATGGCTGAATTCTGGTCGAGCAGCGCCAGCAGTAAAAGCTGTAATTAATAGCATTACTTTAGCAATATCGCGGGTGATTGGATTGTTTAGAAAATCTGCAAGAAAGAGTTTTTCTTTTCCCACACGCTCCTCGGCTTGTTCTGGCGATCTTAATGTTGTTTCTAAGCCTCTCATTATTTTAGGTTTTCTATAAGTTTTGCGATCTTTTCTTGATAATCCTCAAGTGTCCCGTCGTTGACTATTGTGTAATCAGCCATGGCAATTGGTCCGCCTTTGGCCAGATTCTCCAGCTCAGCGTAGTCACGGCTCTTAGCCTCTTCGCGACTGAACCCACGATTGCGCAGATCAGGATCATCTGCACCAGAGCTTCGAGCTTCAAGTCGGGCATAGCGCATTTTTGGTGGGGCATAGATAGCAACTACAATCAGGTTTTCACCATATCGTTCTTTAAGCACTTTGTATTCGTCCCAGCTGTACAGCCCGTCACCAACTACATGTCCCTGCTCAAGCAGCTGATCGAACTTTGGAATATTTAGAATAGCAAACGCAGCCATGCCGTGTTCTTTGCGGAACCCTTCACGAATTTCGCGCTCTAGTTCCTCGCTTGGTTCTTGCCCGCGGCGTTTGACTTCGTCGAGCGTGATCTGACCAAAACGCAGGAATCCATATCCGCGCTCAACCAAAGCATCGGCCAAGACGCTCTTGCCACTGCCGCACATGCCAACAATGGCTACTAATTTATTTGCCATATTTCAAATTGCTAATTTAACTTCACCCTCAGGAGCCTTTGTCCCCTCTACGCCGTTAGAAAACATTTTCTGCACTTCTTTATTCCAGCGAGGATTTTCTTTATGAATATCAACTTCAATTCCGGCTCTCTCTAAATATCTTATCACATCTGTGTTTCGATAGACCCTGCCCATAACCACTCGCTTGATTCCAGCAGCAACAATGTATTTAGCGCAGTGGATACAAGGGCTGAATTTCGTGTATAGAGTTGCTCCGGCAGTCGTTGCCCCTGGCACAATAGCTGCTTGCAAAATTGTATTATGCTCACCATGAATCGTACGCACACAATGTCCCTCTTCCATTAGGTGTCCTTCAGCCTCATCACAATGAGGAAGCCCAGGAGGAGATCCGTTGTATCCGGTCGACATAATTCGATTATCTTTAACTAAAACAGCGCCAGATCGCAGTCGGTCGCAAGTGCTACGAGTTCCAACAATTCTACAGATGGCCATGTAATAATCATCCCAGCCTGGTCGAACATATTTTGGTTCAGCCTGTTTTTCAATTGTGGCCCAAAGTTTTTGTTTTAGATCAGCCAGGTCTTTATATTTAACAACTGTGATCTCCGGAGTCCCGAGCAGCATGCGAGAAACTTGCTGGTCCTCTCGAACCAGGACGATAATCGGAATCTGTTTTTCATGAGCAAGCATAATCTCCATGCCATTGCCCGTGCTTGGGTTGGTGCATTCCAGAACAACCAGATCCGATTGTTTAACCGCGTAGTAGTCTTTATGAAAAATCTCCGCTGGAGTGATATCCGGGGAGTCCAAGTTTTCCTTATTGGTCTCCTTTTCTGCGCAGAATACATTGTATCCTGCCTCCTCGACTACCTTAATCATGGCATCAACCACACCTTCACCAGGTCGTGTATCAGCCACTGTAATTGGTCCCCCTACATATGCTGTTTTCATACGGTGTTCCTTTAATTTATATCGAACCCAATTTACCAGATTTACTGTGTTCGGGCAAACAAAGAACCCACCGGTTGGGGTGGGCGAGTGAGCTGGGGGCTAGATCTATCTATCTTCGAGCATTGCACGAAGTTCGTGTAGGCGATCCGGGACTTCGCTGAAATGGTCGCGGATGCCATTGCGGTACATGCGTCGTTTGATGGTCAGGTAGATGTTGACCAGGGTAGCGACAATGATCGGTCCGAAGACCCAGGGTGTCTGGAACTTGTCTATCCAGAGGATGGTGACGAGTCCTGGGTAGGTGACCAGATTCAGTAGCACGAAGGATACCCTCGTCTTTTTCAGCTTGGCCACTGTGGCATCCGATGGCCCCTCGGATTGTTTGACAATGGAAGCCAGCTCGTCGCTATCCTTGCCGTCGATATGAGCCTCGACCAACAATCTGACCCATTGAGTGAACTTCACATGCGGAGTGCTGTCGCACATCCGAACGATTCGTTCTGGTGTACCTTTAGAGATCAGTTTGGTGTAACCTTTCACGAATCCGTCGAGGTTACAAGTGAATCGGTGGTATGCCGCCTTCGGGATTTTCTGGTGGTAGTAGAACACTCCCATGGTCACGACTGAGGCGATGATACTGATGGTAATGAGCACGATGTCCTCCTGTTCCTTGGTTGAATGAACGGGAAATAATAGCACGGATGAGCTTATTTGTCAACCGAACCAGGCTTATTTAAGTAAAGCGTGCCCAAAAGAAAAATCCCGCCGTGTGGGGCGGGGTGCTACACGCCAGTGAGCGTGGCACGGATGCGATAGAGCATGGCGATGAAGGTGTTTGCTCGCAAAGTGGTTGTTGGCGATTCGGGCCGACCAGTGTTGTGGGTCAAGGTCATGCCACTGGTTTCACGCAAGGCTTGGCCAGACGCTTCATGCTGAGTGAACTTGGCTGTTAGTGCACGTTCGACTAGGTCGAAGTGTCCTATGGAGCCGAGCTCGATCTCTTGACCTAGCCACCAGAGCCTGCCTTCTCGTACGACTTGCTCGTGGACCTCTCCACTACCAGCTCGCTTTGCTTCGATGCCGACCAGTCCGCAGATGCGACGCTGTTCGTCTGGATCCCGGCGCTTCAGCGCTTGGATGAAACCTTCTGCCGAAGCACAGGTCATACCATCGATCACGAACTCACTGGCTGCGAGGTTCGAGAGTTGGTTGCCCGGCCAGGGCGCGGTGCTGAATACGTTGATCGTCATCGACTCGATACTCCGTTTCGACTCAGTGGTCGCGTGCGATCTGGACGACCGCATCGGTTAGCGGGTTGTCTTGTTCACTTAAGGTATGAGGGAAGTAGCGGTCAATAATCGTACGAATCTGCCATGAGAACTCTCTGGCCATTCTCTCACTCGGGGCAACAATGTGCACCAATGCATCCGGTAACTGTCCGGTCAGCCAGGTGAACCATTGGTCGCCGCCTGCAGCTGCGCCGCGGCCAAATGCACTGCTTTTTGGATAACCATCTCGACGAAGGATGATTACGTCGTACGGTGGTTCTGTGATCGGTTTTTGGACCATTACCACCGCGATCTTGGATCCTTCGGGCATGCGTTGAAGCAGTTGCTGAACCATTCCGTCGCCGTTCAGTCCGAGCTTGCTCATGTGCTGCAAGCCGACCCTCCATCCCACGATGAAGATAATGCGGTTCATGATTATCCCTAGAGCAGATGTTCCAGCCCAGCCTGGCGGAGCATGGTCACGCTCAGGTCATTGGAACTTGATCCTTCGTGTCCAGTGCTCTTGGCGATCTGCATGACTCGTCTCAGCTGCGATCGACCGAAGCGCATGGTGAACCGGCCTTTGCAGCCGGTCCAGTGCAACTCGCTCTGCGCTTTCGAGCTCATCTTTGCTCCGCAGTCATCGCAGACAAAGATCGGTTGTTCACCGTGGATTGTTTCATCGAATACCAGTTTCATCACGCCTCCGAATATGTTCAAGGTGCGAGGAAGAAGGTTATCACTGAGGGACTGTTTTGTCAAACCAAAAGAGGGTTCACGCAGAACCCCCCTTTGATCCCCCCTTGGAAAGGGGGGAGAGTCAAATTTTGTTCAATTTATTCCACTTCCACCTTGATACTTGGTCCCATTGAAGTGGTTAGGTAAGCTCCTTTAAGGAAAATTCCTTTTGAAGAAGCTGGTTTGGCTTTTTTGATCGCTCCTAGGAAAGCTTCGAAATTGGCCTTGACCTCAGCCTCAGCCTGAGAAACTTTTCCAATGATTTGGTGCAAGTTACCACCATTGTCATTTCGGAAACTCATCTTTCCAGCCTTTTGCTCTTTAATCATTTTAGCTACATCTGTATCAACTGTATCAGTCTTTGGGTTTGGCATTAAACCGCGTGGCCCAAGAACTTTAGCTGCTTTGGCGATTTTAGGCATCATGCTTGGTGTTGCAACAGCTACATCAAAATCGATTTTACCTTTGTTAACGATTTCGTTAATTAGCTCTTCGCTTCCAATAACATCGGCTCCAGCTGCCTTAGCCTCGGCTTCTTTGTCAGCATCAACGAAAGCTGCAACGCGTTTTGTTTTACCAGCCATGTGTGGCAGGGAAATGGTCCCACGGACCAACTGATCGGTTTTACCTGGATCAATTCCTAGTTTCAGGTGTAGTTCGATTGAAGCATCAAACTTTACTGTTGAAGTTTTTTTAGCAAGTTCGATCGCTTCGTCGATCGGATAGGTCTTATCAGCTTCGATCTGACCTTTAGCCTCCTGCATTCTCTTTGACATAGATTCGTGGTTCGGACGTCCCGCCGTTGGCGGGACTCCCACTTAATTATTTAATTTCAACCCCCATCTGTTTTGCAGTTCCTTCAATAATCTTCATTGCCTGCTCTACGTCATCAGTGTTTAGGTCAGGCATCTTTTTCTCAGCGATCTCCTTGAGCTGAGCTTTGCTGATTGAACCAACTTTTTCAGTTAGCGCCTTGCCAGAACCCTTTTTCAGTTTAGCGGCTTTAAGGATTAATCCGGATGCCGGTGGAGTCTTGGTTACAAAATCGAATGAACGATCTTCGTAAACAGTGATCACACACGGAATGACGTCCCCCTTCTTGTCTGCTGTGGCTGCATTGAACTGAGTACAGAAATCCTGAATGTTCAGTCCGTGCTGCCCAAGCGCAGGCCCTACTGGAGGTGCGGGGTTAGCGCCACCTGCGGGAATCTGCAACTTGATCTGTGTTAGTACTTTCTTAGCCATATGATTATTAAATCTTTTTAACTTGCAAGAAATCTAATTCTACAGGTGTTTCGCGCCCAAACA
This sequence comes from uncultured Gammaproteobacteria bacterium, assembly GCA_964504365.1. Classification (GTDB taxonomy): domain Bacteria; phylum Patescibacteriota; class Patescibacteriia; order UBA9934; family CAZDDW01; genus CAZDDW01. The sequence goes on from CAZDDW010000001.1 coordinate 165,273, forward strand.
TAGACACCAGCACCTTGACTTTTCCGCGGGCTTCGTCGACTTCATCAACCTTACCTTCGAAGTTTTTAAACGGTCCGTCGCTGATACGAACAGGTGTGCCTGCTTCAATATCAATTTTGTACTCTGGTTCATCAACACCCATGCGTTTCTGAAGAGCTTTGATTTCTTCGTCAGCTACTGGGGTTGGGGTAGTGCCGGTTCCAATGAATCCAGTTACGTTTGGTGTGTTTCGCACCACGTACCATGAATCATCTGTCACAACCATCTCAACCAGAACATATCCAGGGAAAATCTTTTCTTCAACAATTCGCCGTTTCCCGTTGCGAATTTTAATTTTCTTTTCTTTCGGAACCATGATATCGAAGATCTTGTCTTCCATGTCCATGGAATCGATTCGTTGACGCAAGTTTTGAGCCACGTTTTCCTCATATCCAGAATAGGTGTGGATGGCGTACCAGCGTCGACCTTGTTGGGCTGTTTGTTTTGCCATAAGGTTTTAGAAGTTAATGAGCGTTGAAAGTCCTTGGGTGAAAAGCTTATCAAGGACGAAAAAGAATACACCGACAGATAAACAGATCCCGATCACGATCAGGCTGTATCTGGTGGTCTCTTTTCTATTTGGCCAAGTTACTTTGGTAAGCTCTGACTTTGACTCACGTAAGTACTTGAAGAGTTTATTTATCATATTTTAGAGAAATTTGGATCTTAAAACCCCCGTTCGGGGGTCTTGATGTGGGTATTCTAGCTTAAGCCTGGAATTGTGTCAAGTAAGCCTAATCTTCGATATTATTCTCTACTACTGTAACCGTGCCGCAGGAGTCGTTTATAGGTATGTCGTTATCATAAGCACTACGGCAGGTAAAGTGATAAAAGCCGGGTTCATAGAAATGAGAAATGAAATCACCATCAGCTTCGATTATCCCACTACTCCATTCGCCGTTGTTTCCGGTAATAATTACCTCTGGGCTTTCGTCTGTGGAAGTGTTTTCAAAATGAACTACACCATTAACAAATATCGTTGCTTGTTCATCGCTAACAGTTAGTTCTCGAGAAAATGGATCAGACATGATGCGGACGTACTCCGGTTCAATCAGGCCCTTGTCTTCACTGATGGTTGTTGCTATATCATTATCAAAATCTAGAGTTGGTTCGAAAATATCAACTGGCATACCTAAGGTGTACCCAGCAAAGACAGTGTCTGGTAGATCTATGATCCGCGAAGCCCAGTCGGTTCCACCAAGTTCTTCTGCCATTTCTTCACTTGAGATCCAATGCAGAATGCCGCCATTGCTGACTGTGTAGACTTTTGGATCTGACTGAATTTTTACCCAAGTATCACCGCCTGGCTTTACTGTGACCAGTCCACCGATGGGTGTGTGGTTCAGAATGTCCTCATCGACTTCAACTACATTATCGAAATCATCAAACCAGCTGTCATATGTGGCTGAGTTAGGAAAAATGTATCGGTGCAGATCGTTCCCGAGGTAGAACAGGGAAGAGGAGCTGTCGATTTTATAAACCGTGTTTGTTTCCAAAGAGTCATCAAGGGCTGAAACAGAAAATGGAAAAGCGAAAAAGATCACCAGCGTGATCGCAATGAGTCGTGACATAGATGTGATATTAGATGTCAAGGTTTTGCACCGCCTTGGCGTGCGTTTGAATGAATTTTTTTCGAGGGGCAACGTCAGCGCCCATGAGAATTTCAAAGATTTGATCAGCTCGTTGTGCATCTTCAACAGTTACCTGTTTCATTACACGAGTTTCTGGATTCATTGTCGTGTTCCATAACTGATCCGGGTTCATTTCACCAAGACCCTTATATCGCTGAATACCAATGCGTGGTCCTTTTGATACAACTACTTCCTCATCTTCTCCATCCTCTTCCTCGCTTTCAACCACTTCAATCTTTTCACCCTTTTTCTTACCCTTACTTATCTCAGCAATGGCTGAATCTTTTTCTTCTTCTGTATAAACCCAGCGCACGTCTTTGCCTAAAGCGATTCGATATAATGGCGGTTGAGCAATATAAATATGTCCTTGAGAAACCAGTTCAGGGAAGTAGCGATAGAAAAGGGTTAGGAGCAGAGTGCGGATGTGGGCTCCGTCAACGTCCGCGTCAGTCATGATTACAACACGGTCGTAACGAAGTTTTTCAATATCAAACATTTCGCCAATGTTGGTTCCCAGAGCAATGATCAGGGCTTTAAGTTCAGTGTTGGCCAGCATTTTGTCTAGACGTGCTCGCTCAACGTTTAGGATTTTTCCACGAAGCGGTAGAATGGCCTGAGTCTTACGATCCCGTCCCTGCTTAGCAGAACCACCAGCAGAGTCTCCCTCAACAATATACAGTTCTGATTTCATTGGGTCACGACTAGAACAGTCAGCTAGTTTGCCTGGCAAGGTTAGTCCTTCAAGCATTCCTTTTCGGAGTACAGTGTCACGTGCGGCACGAGCAGCAGCACGAGCTTGGGCAGCCAGGACACATTTGCCAATAATTGACTCCGCGTCCTTTGGATGTTCTTCAAGATAAATTTTAAAAGCTTCGGCAAATACAGACTCAGTGGCTGTACGCGCTTCTGGATTTCCTAGCTTGGCCTTGGTCTGTCCCTCAAACTGTGGTTCTTTGATTTTTACACTAATAATTGTAGTCAGTCCTTCACGCACATCATCGCCACTCAGATTTGAATCTTTTTCTTTTAACAGGTTCTTGCCACGGGCGTAGTTGTTTAGCTCCCGGGTAAGAGCAGTTCTAAAACCGCTCAAGTGCATTCCACCTTCTGGGTTGGCAATATTGTTAGCAAAACAAGAAATTGATTCATGAAAGTCTTCGGTATACTGCAGAGCCACTTCAACTTCGACATCAGTACCAGAGTCGTGTTTGGCAACGTAGAATACGTTTGGATGCTTAGACGTTTTGCCGATATTGATGTGCTTAACAAAAGAAGCGATACCACCCTCGAAATAGAAAGTATGGCTTCGCTTTTGTTCTTTGCTGCGTTCATCTATAACAACGATCTTTACACCTTTAGTCAGATAAGCCTGTTGGCGCAAATGGTCGAGAATTGTTTTTAGGTCAAAATCAACAGTTTCAAAAATACTTGCATCAGGCTGGAAAGTGATTGTGGTTCCTGAGCCTTTGGCTTTACTAATTGCCTTGGCCTTGTATTGTGGCTTTCCGAGTTTATACTCTTGTTTCCAAAGTTTGCCATCTCGTTTAACTTCAGCCTGCACCCACGTTGATAAAGCGTTAACTACAGAAACACCAACTCCGTGTAATCCACCTGATACTTTGTATCCACCAGCCCCGAATTTTCCTCCGGCGTGTAGTTTGGTCAACACTAATTCAAGAGCAGACTTTTTAAATTTTGGATGAATATCAACCGGAATACCACGTCCATTATCAGTCACGGAGACCTTATTTCCAGGGAGTAGTTTAACAGTCACTTCATCACAAAAACCAGCCATGGCTTCGTCAATAGCATTATCAACAACCTCCCAAACTAGATGGTGTAATCCACTAGCACTGGTTGATCCAATGTACATTCCTGGACGCTTACGTACTGGGTCTAGTCCTTCTAAGACCTGGATTTCTTTGGCGCCGTATCCAGATTTTGATTTCTTTGTGGTCTTTTTAGCCGCAGGTTTCTTAGCGGGTTTTGTGCTTTTTTTAGCTGCTTTCTTTGGTGTCTTTTTCGCCGGCATAAATAAAAAAGTAGAATTGTTGTTCTCGATTAATCTGGGGATATTTTAGCACATTTACCCCTAAAATGGAAGGGGCAGCCAGAGTGCATTTTTTTTGCTATAATAAAGAGCGTTATGATGGAGGATAATTATATAGCCCCTGAGCTTGCTGCAGAAGAGAAGCGTTTTAAATATTCGCTTATCTGGGTTGAGCACCGGGACTTATTAAGAAAAATTGGATTAACGATTTGGGGCGGTGTAGCCGGGCTAATGATTTTGTATTCGCTTTGGGTAATGGTTGATACGTTTTTGATTAGTTATGAAACCGAGCGGGCCTTGCTAGTTAACACGGGCCTTAATCAATCAACGCGGCACAACGCTGTGCTGGCCAGCGCTCCTGGAGCCCTCAAACTTTCATCAAGCTCAGACATTTTTGCTATTGATGATGACCGGTATGATTTTTACACTACCGTTGAAAATGAAAATGAAGATTATTGGGCTGAGTTTGATTATTATTTTAGTTACGGCAGTTCGGTCACAGAAACAAAGCATGGGTTTGTATATCCAGTTGAAGAAAAACCATTGGTTTACTTGGCTTGGGAAAGCGACTCACGGCCAAGTAGTGCACAAGTGATTCTCGAGAATATTCAGTGGCACATGATTGATGGACACACGATTCCAGATTTTGTAACCTATCGTGAAGACATGATTGATTTTGATATTACTGATGCCGATTTTGAGTCTTCCATTGGCTACGATACTACAATCGGCCGTAGCACATTTACTGTTGAGAATGATTCTGCCTTTGCTTATTGGGAGCCGTTGTTTTATGTGATTTTGCATCGCGGAGAATCTGTGGCTGGTGTGACAACAACTGTTGCTCCACAATTTGCTCCTGGAGATAAGGATACGATTGAACAGAATTGGTACGGAACCTTGCCAGCAATAACTGATGTAGAAATTATTCCAGAAGTTGAATTACTTGACGATTCAGTCTTCATGCCGTTAACTGGAGAACTACAGGAGGGTTTACGATAGTTTGTTGAGAGAGAAAATCCTTTATGTTTAGAATTCCAGGTTTTAGTCGACAATTTGATTGGATGTTAGCTGTAGCTGTTTTTGCCTTGGTTTTGCTTGGCTTGGCAGCAATTTATAGCGTGGCCCTTTCGCAAGAGAGTGCTGATTTTTTATTTGTTAAAAAACAGCTGATCGCGCTGTTAATCGGTGTGGGCTTGTTTGCTGTATTTGCTTTTACTAATTATCGATTACTTCGAAGCTATAGTGCGATTTTTTATGTTCTTGGTATTTTGCTCTTGGTTCTGGTTTTAATTTTTGGAGTTACGGTTCGCGGAACCACGGGTTGGTTTTCAATGTTTGGTTTTAGCTTTCAGCCGGTTGAGCTAATGAAGATTATTTTGGTTGTTGTTCTGGCACGCTACTTTGCTGATCGAGCTCGGCGGCAGCTGGGTTGGCGGGAGATCCTTGAAAGTGGGGGGCTTGCCGCGATTCCAGTTGGATTGGTCTTGTTGCAGCCTGATCTGGGTTCTGCTTTGGTTTTGGTTTTTATCTGGGGCTTTGTTTTAATTATGTCTGGACTGAAGAAACGACATGCACTGGCCCTGTTTGCCTCTGGAACGATCGTATTTATTTTGTCCTGGTTGTTCTTGTTCGCTGACTATCAGAAAGCTCGCATTCTGACCTTTTTAAATCCAACAGCGGATCCTCTGGGTCAGGGCTACAACGTGACACAGGCAATTATTGCTATTGGTTCTGGTCAATGGTTTGGTCGTGGTCTGGGATTTGGGTCGCAGAGCCAACTTAAGTTTTTACCTGAAGCACAAACTGACTTTATTTTTGCTGTGATTGCTGAAGAGTTGGGTTTCTTAGGGGTCGCTCTAATATTAACGGCTTTTGCCTTGTTGTTCTTGCGCATCATTCGTTTAGCCAAGCTATCAACAGATAATTTCACCAGCTATTTATTGCTCGGTATTGGTGGGTCATTGTTTTTCCAGTTTGTAGTCAATGTCGGCATGAACCTGGGATTATTGCCAGTGACAGGAATTGCTTTGCCCTTTGTTAGTTACGGTGGATCAGCCCTGATCTCGGCTCTACTTATGCTTGGGATCGTGGAAAGTATTGCCTTGCGCACACAAAGCGTGAGATAATACTTATAATATGTTTCCTTTGCAAAATGCCAATCTTTGGAACGAGAGCTTGAAAGTGGTTTCTCAATGTCCGCTGTGCCAATCGCGTCAAAATGATATGGAGGCACGTATGCTTGGGCAGGACGGCGAGGCCCGCTTGTTGTACTTGAATTGCCACAAATGTGGAAATTCGTTACTAGCTCTTGTTTTAGTTTCGCATGGTGGAGTAAGTTCGATCGGCATGGTCACAGATCTGACTTACGACGATGTCCGGCGGTTTCACCAGGTCGACCAAGTTTGCACAGATGATGTGCTGGATATACATCAGGCTTTACAGGATCAAGATTTCATGAAAGCAATATAATAAAAAGAAAGCGGACCATCCTGGCGGATGGTCCTTTTTTGATCCCGAGTTACGGTTAGGGCAAGAGCTTGGACAGCTCGTTGATGATGCCCGCGTCGTGGTCCGGGTGAAGGGAAGGTTCTCGGTGGCAGGAGCCGTGGCAGGGGACCAGCTTGACCGAGTGTTCCTGGTGGTGCGGCGAGTTGGGGTCGGCCCAGTGGCTGAAGTCGGTGCGGATGATCAGGTGCTGGTCGCCAAGGCAATAGTCGATACCGCTGCCGGAGCGCTTGGCGTAGTAACGATCAAAGCGAGCGCCGACGATCGGCTGACCACTGTCGATTAGTTCCTGAACTCCATCGCCGAGGGTGATCTGGCTGTGCAGGGTGCGTTTGCCGTCCTGAAGGGTCTTGCTTCGCCAGCGCTTGATCATCTTGGCCAGCTCGATCGCTTTCATGCGCTGCTGCACCTGGCAGGAACCGTCACAGGGGCCATGCACATCTTCCAGCCCGGTTTCGCAGTTGTAGGTTACGTGAATCAGGCCATTGACGCACCAGTACTGGTCATCGATTCCATCGACCGAGTCGGCGTCATAAACCACAACGTGAAGGCGAGGGGAAGTCATAAGACATCTCCGTTGATTGTTTGAAAGTACGTTCCCATCACAGAACACGATCGTGGTCATGTGCTTTGATTGGAGCTCGATTTGTAGGCATCGAGCAGGCCTCCTTTCTAGGGAAGTAGATGGTTAACATCAATGGCATGGCAAATGACGACCTGGTCTCCCGTAACCAGTACGCCGAGTTCGCTATCCACAATTTCCTTGGCTCCGTGCTCCTTGTGTTTGCAACGAATGGCCACGCGCACTCGATGCGTTTTTCCGGTCAGATTCAGCTGAGCGTAGACAGTACAGCCGTGTTGGCATTCTGGTTGGATTCGGTGGTCAAGGGTGTCGAGATGGTGCATGATCAGGTCATCAGCGTCTCCCGTGACCTTCCAGTTGCCATAGTTCGGATAAAAACTCTCGTACATTGTGTCCCCTAAGAATTTAGTGTTGAAGGATCGATCCATCACAGAACACGATCATGATCATGTGCTCTGATGGGGTGCCCAAGAAGATTGGGCTAGTGAGTGGCCTGCCAAGGCCGTTGATTGCGGCCTGTGATCCGTTGCAGGACCAAGGTCAGCGAAGGTGGGGCGTGGGGAAGCAGGGCCTCCCGGATCCGGTGGCGACGCTGGTATCTGGCGTCACGGCGAAGGTGGGGGAAGAGCGGAGCTAGTTCCGGGTCGCTCAGGTTATCGAACACGTGCAGGTACAACAGGCGGAAGTTTTCCTCGGCCGAAGCCGCCTGCTTGTCGGGCATCTGCTCTCGTGCTCTGGCTGCCGTTGCCCAGAACTGGGATCGGGCTCGCTCGAAGGTTTCCTGCCAGCGCTGTCGTTCGCGTTCCTGTGCTTGTCGTATGCGCTCACGCTTCTCGGCGTTGGCCAGGGCCACGGCGTGTCGCTGCTGGTCAATGGACCAGTTCATGGCCAGTCGGTGGGCGTAGGCGGTGGGGTTGTCCGGTTGGGCCTGTTCGACCCGGCCGACCAGCTCGTCGAGCTTGTCGGGGCTGCAGGTTTGACCGTAACGGTCGATCACGTCGGAGATTACAGTACGGATGTCAGTCATCTGGGGTTCCTTGCGGATAGGGACGATTCCCATCACAGAACACGATTTTCATCATGTGCTCTGAAGGGTTGCCCGACCAGAACGGCCGGGCAAGAGGCGCAACTCACTGACAGTGGTATCAGTCAGAGGATGCTGTGACGGTGCGAAAACAACTGCTTGTCCCACCCCATGACAGATCAAGGGGCCTATTCCTGACCTGCCATGAGTATGACATGGCAACCTAACACCCAAGAGTGCCACTTCGTTAGGTGCTGGTTGACAGCTGCAAACCACCAATCGCTGGGTTTTTCAGTTCTCCTGCGTATACCAACGCACATGCCTTTAATGGATAAACCCAGAAACCAGAAGTACTACCGGGGAAACATGTAACCCCATGTTATTAGGACACTGCCTTGATCCTTTGTTTTCTGTTTTGTGTTATTCCCATCACAGAACACGATTTAGATCATGGGCTATGATGGGTGCCCGAGGATTCGGGCAAGAAGTATAGGAGGGGGAGACACGATGGAAACGTGTAGCTTTTGTGAGTGCTAAGGGCTAAATCTTCAGCGCTAATGGTTGAGGGCTAAGTCTTTGAATGCTGAACCCTGAGGCCATAGCCTTCGCTGTCGATGTCAAGCTCTTAGAGCATCGGCGTAAGCCGAGCACTCCTGGCGTCCTTTCGGACGATCAGTTTGTTACTACATATCTCGACCGTGCTCCCCCCACCAAATTGGACTGAACCGTTAGGGCTGGGGGCCCTTGGGAACAGTGTCAATCTAGTGTTTTTCCTAATTCGTCGGGAGGGGGGTGGTGTGGTTGGTGGACTCGAGAAGGTCGTTCAGGGCCTCGATCCGTTCTTGCAGTCGCTCGATACGCTGGACGCGCTCGGGTTCGTGCAGAGCGGCTTCGTAGGTTACCATCTCGTACTCGGTCTCGTAGGTCCGCGGGTTGGTGCCGGTCTGCTCGCGGCGATCGCCGTAGGTCAGGTTCAGACGCTGCCAGAAAGCGATCTCGCCAGCCAGCTCGCTCTTCAGGCGAACGGCCAGGGTCAGGCTGATCTGGCGGTCCTCGAACTCGATCGTCGTCGTCGCGTTGGCCTCGGCGATGCCGGCTCGCAGGCTCATCAGCTCCTCGACCAGCTCCTGGCGCTGGGCGACCAGATCGTCGAAGACGAACTCTGGTTCCAGGTCCTGGCGCCAGCTGACGTGGGCCTCGGACGCTGGGTGATGGTACTGATGCGTCCCTCGATTCGGCTGGCGTTGCGCAAGGCCTGGGCGATGGTCAGGGTGGTCTGGGTGGCGGTCATGTCAATGTCTCCCTATTGGGTGTTGAAGGTTCGTTCCCATCACAGAACACGATTTAGATCATGGGCTATGATGGGTGGCTCTGAGCCGCAGAGCGTGCCAGCAAGGACTGCTGGACTTTGGTGGGCTAAAGGTGGAAGAGGGTTTTCCACTCGCCGTCACACCGTTTCTCGACGTAGTGTGAGGTCTGGACGTGACTCCCGGTCACCGGGTCCTCGTGGTAGTCGTGAGGAGGAGTGTAGAATCCCGATGTCTCGAAGCGGTCCCTGCCTGGCGTTTTGTCGAATTTTCCGCGCCACAGCACTTGGCAAGTCCCTTCTGTACAACCGGAGCCATCTCCTTGGTAAAGGTGGTAGGTGAAAGTTCGGCGGACAATGCGGAACAACATAGGAGACTCCGGTGGATAGGGATGATTCCCATCACAGAACACGATTTAGATCATGGGCTATGATGGACACCCGGCACGTATTGCCAGGTGGAAAGAAGTTGGGGAAGACACGCTATCAACCCGGAATGGTGATGATCCAGGGTACCCTGGATTTACGAACGCCGACCAAGGCGCCATCACCTTACGTCACTCTGGTGCACCTCTTCCGTCGAAGAGAGTGCTTATACCCATCAGAGCATGGGGTCCCATCAGCGTGAGCTGCGGGAGAGCAAGAACTCTTTAGACGCTTCGAGTGCTTGCCGGGGTCCGTGTGTTTGGTCGATGGTGGTCACCTATCTGGCCGACACACCCACACCACCCCTGGATATTTAATGTCCCATCACAGAACATGATTTAGATCATGTGCTCTGATGGGGTGCCCAGATAACTGGGCAGAAGTGGAGCGGTGGGTAGGCCTAGGCGGCCTGTGGGAGCTCCTGGGGCGGGGTCTCGCGGCGCTCATCGGGCTGACCCGGGCGGCGCAAGATACGGACGTAGGGCTGTGCGGGGCTGGGCTGACGCGACTCGGCACGCAGCTGTTGAGGCGAGGTGGTGAACCAGGCTCGAAGTCGGTGTACGTTTCCGTAGCAGTTGGTGTTGAAGTTGCGCATTTGCTGTCCCCTTTGTGTGTTGAACGAACATTCAGTTTTACCCTGAACGCTGATCACCTCCTGGCCTTCTCTCCAAAGGTCAGTGCTGGTGAGGTGAATCAGTCTTCAAGGTAAAATAAGTTGTAATGTCTTGATTTGCCTTGGCCAGATCGTCGCTGTGTGTTCGTAAGCTCTGCTCGAGCTTATTACCTCCTGGAATCAGATTGAACCGACTGGCGATAGATCTAGTGGTTCTTATCAAGCATGGAGCTAAGAACCGCTACGCATTTAGGCAAAATAAAACGATGCTAGTGAGTATGTGGCTTGCTGGAGCCACAGATCGACCAGCATCGAACAAAGCATACTAGCATGGATTTAAAAACTTGTCAAGCCCTGGTGTACAAACCAGGTTTTTTTGTAGATTATTTCGCTAAATTTAGGTAAGTCAGATAAAAAAATAGGTCCAGGCATGCCGGACAAGGTCTTGCTTTGGGCTTGACAAAATAGCCGTTTTATGCTATACTTGCTTGTTCCTGTGAAAACCGTTGGATTTTGTTCCGGGATCTATCTCGGCTTAATCTGCTTTTTTCGACAGGCTACCGTGAGGAGGATATATGAAGATGGGTGATTGATGACCGAGTTTCAGGGTTACAGCTTCACAAGATGGGCTGCGGCTAGATTCCACAATGGAGAACCAAGGAAAACGATCCTTTTACTGCTACGGGTAGCCCCCGAGTTGACAATGGGACAAGGCTGAGGTTTCCAAGCCGATCTGCCGGAAGACGCCGGCGATCAGATCGCGCCAGTTAAGGGCGCAAACGATGACGAACAAAGGAGGGTGCAACGTGCACTCCTAAGTCGCGATAGGCGACATCTTCGACACCGAAACCAGCCAAGCTCCGAATGTCAACAGTCCGCCAACGAAAGGAGGCGAACATGGGTGGCTAGCCCTCTTGGACCCGGCTCGGACGCGCACTTCAGCGCGTCCGGGTCGGGACCAGATACTCAATAAGAAAACCTGCCTAATGGCAGGTCTATTTGTTTTCAAAATTATTTGTTGTATTTATTCCAAAGCCCTTTTAGCAAAGCTCGTTGTGTGGCAGCAAAGTCCTTATTCTCAATAACAATCATGTTACCACCCTTTTCAAAACTGACCATAACCACTGTGTCGTCGTATACAGCAACGTCACCTTTGAATTCGCCAATGTCTTTTTTATCGACCTTGCAATAACTGACCATCTCTCGATTCCTTATTTTATCGCCTGAATGCATGAAGTATACTCTAACATTCTTTAGTTCCATTCCTTGTCTGGCTTGGTCAACTGTTTCTTTTGTAAAGTGTTTATAGAGTTCATCAACATTTGACAGCTCGTACATTTCCTTAGGTTTTTTTTTACATACATCATCAAAGAAAGCATAAAACATTTCTGTGCCTTGGAAAAAGCGGACCTTTGGCCGTTCGCCACCCGCCAGTAGTATCAGGTCATCTAGCTTTTTTTCAATTAAAGATACTTTATTTGAGAATTCAAGTTGCTGTCCTTGCAAGTGTTGAAGAAGTCGATCCGGCTCTTCAGCAACATAGAGTGTTTTTTTACCACGTTGGTAAGTAGAAAAAAGCTCTTTGCTTTTTAGGTTTTCGATTGCATCATAAGCTGCGGTCCGTGATAACTTGGCTGCTTTGGCAATGTCTTGAACACTGGCTGCGCCGAGCTTGAGTCCGGCTAGATAAGTTTTGGCTTCAGACTCGGTCATGCCGAGCGCGTGAAGGATTGAAGTAAAGTCAGTTGGCATATATTATTATTTCGATACTTATTTTACCTCATTCTTGACAATTCTGCCATATTCAGGCAAACTACGCCTCGTTAATAAGATTATATTTATGGATACCATTACATTAAACGCTGAGCCACGTGAGGCTAAGGGTCGAGATACAAATGCTCTACGAGCAGATTCGATTGTGCCTGCTGTGGTTTACGGACCAAACTCAGAATCAAGAAGTGTTCAGGTTATTCGAAATGAAGTAATTGCTGCTTTTCGACAGGCTGGACGTAGTTCTTTGGTTGATCTGGTGATTGGAGGAGACAAGCCAGTTAAGGTGATTATTCAGGACGTACAACGCGATCCATTGAAAGATGACCTTACTCATATTGATTTTTATGAGGTTGATCTGACCAAGGAAGTTTCGGCTACTGTAAAGCTCGAGTTCATTGGTACTTCTGCTGCAGTTAAGGAACTGGGTGGAACTTTGGTCAAGGCTCGTGATAGAATAGAAGTGAAAGGTTTGCCAGACAGGCTGGTTGCTTCTCTCGAGGTTGATATTTCAAAACTAAATACCTTTGACGATGTCTTCCATGTTAAAGATATTGTTTTACCAGAAGGATTGAGTTTGGATATGGATGAGGAACGCGCGGTTGCCTTAGTTAACCCACCACGAACTCAGGAAGAAATGGAGAAACTGGATGAAGCAATTGAAGAAGAGGTCACTGGCGCTGACGAAGATGAAGAGGGTGAAGCCAAGGAAGGTGAGGAAGGCGAGGCTCCTGCTGATGGTGAAGCCAAGGAAGAGGGTGACAAGCCTGCAGACGGAGAGTCAAAGGACAAATAAACTTCAATGAAAATTCCAAAGCCGACACAATTGCAGTTGGTAATCATAGGAGCGGTGATGTTAGCAGTCGCCGCTGCTTTGATTTTAGTATTAATGCGCGAGCAGGTTTTGCCGTACTTTTCAGATCAGGCTGCTCAGTACGTAGAGCCACAGAACGGGACTGAAGTTTTGTTTCGACATCCAATAACCGGGGAGCCGGCTTTTGAGGAGGTTGAGCGTCCAAGGTTATATGGGGTGATGGTTGAGAATATGGTTGAAGCGTGGCCATTGTCTGGAATTGATCAAGCCTTATTGGTCATTGAGGCGCCAGTTGAAGCTGCAATCCCACGGCTGTTGGCTTTTTATTCTGAAGAGCAAGAAGTTGAGAAGATTGGACCCGTGCGTTCTGCGCGGCCGTATTACCTAGACTGGAGTGAAGAGCTTGAGGCTATGTATGTTCATGTTGGTGGTAGTCCGGCGGCATTGTCACAGATTGAACACGATGACATCTTTGATTTAAATGAGTTTTATCGAGGTTGGTATTTTTGGCGTGGCTCTGATCGTTCAGCCCCTCACAATGTTTACACTTCGACCAAGAATTTGGGTGAGGCTTATGAAGGTGAGAGTGCTTGGCGTACAGTTGGTCCGGCTGATTATGGCTTGTGGCAGTTTAAGAATGATGTTTCTGAGGACGAGCGGCCTGAGTATCAATTTGTGAGCATGAATTTTTCACCGTATTTTGGAGATTTGTATGAAGCGGGCTGGGAGTATGATCCAGAAACGAATGAGTATATTCGCTATCAAAGTGGATATGAGATGTCTATGTTAGAAGGTGGGCAGATTCGAGCCAATAATATTGCTATCTTAGAAACCGATATTGTTGTTTTGGATGAGATTGGCCGTCGGCAGATCACTACAGTTGGAGAAGGTCCTGCTATGGTTATTCAAGATGGACAGGTGGTTGTTGGAACCTGGGCCAAGTCTTCTGTGGATGAGCGATTACGTTTCTATAATAACGAAACCGGCGCAGAAGTGCAGTTCAACGCCGGGGTAACTTGGATTGAAGTTTTGTCTAGTTTGGAAACCGTAGAGGTGGTCAATTAGTATTTAAAATTCACTGGCAATTATTATTCGATCAAGACCAGCCAGGTCTTTTTTTGTTTCTAGCTCTGCTTCAGGGAAATGGTGTTTGATAAGTTTGTTGGCTGCTGCGGTTTGTGATGGATCAATCTCGATTAAGATAAACAGGTTCTTTGGTAAAAGCGATCGGTGTTGTGCTAACTGTTTAAACAAAACCCAATAAACATCTAGGCCGTCACTGCCAGCTTCGAGTGCTTGTTTGGGTTCCCAGTCACGTACTTCGGGTTGAGCCTTTCCCATTGTTCAGTTGTCAGGTAGGGAAGATTGGCACAAAGGATCAGATTTTCTGGAAGCGGTTGTTTGATCTTCTTAAGTTGTCTGAACAGTTTGACGATTGGAACCAGAGTATCACCAGTTTTAAAATCGACAAGATCCGTGACCTTGTGCTCTTCGGTGTTCTGTCGAGCAATAGCCAGTGCTTCAGGGCTAATATCTGTAGCAATCACCGGAAGCTTGGTTTCAGCGGCCATAGTTACCGCAATTGCTCCGGATCCAGTTCCGATATCAACAAACCATGTGTCACCAGAATTTTCTTCAGATATCTCAAGAACGTTTTCGACCAACACTTCGGTTTCCGGTCGTGGAGTTAGTACAAAACGATTGACAGCGAAATCGCGTTTGAAGAATTCTTTTTTACCAATAATCGTGGCTACTGGCTCATGCTTTAGCCGGCGTTTGATCATGCGTTGGTATAAATCAGCCTTCTTGGCCGGAACGTCTTCATTTAAGTGGGTGAATAAATAAGATTTGGATTCATCAAGTACATGCGATAACAAAATTTCAGCATCAAGCATGGGCGAGTCCAGCTTGTCGCCTGTGAAAGCATCAATATCTCGGTGCCCCTTTAATTTGTTGTTGCCCCATTCAAGGAGTTCTAGGATAGTCATGGCAATATTAAAGCACGATTAGGGAAAAAGAAAAAGGCGCCCGGGAGTTGGGCGCGAAAGGAAGGTGGGCCACCAGACAGGGCTTAGGGCAGAGGTCGGAGGCGGGGGTCGATCCGCCCAGGGGCCCTGGCGGCATCTGGTGACCCACCGCAAGTTGTATTGATACTATATCGTTGATCCGGAATAGATGTCAATCAGGGCCAGTTCACCTGGTTGAATGACGATTTTTTGTGGATCAGGAGGCACATTTCCGTTGAACAGAATGGTCGGTCTAGGAGGTGGCTCGGGTTGGTCTGAGATGATGTAGGTCAAGCGACCGGCTTCCATGAAGAATTCGATCTGCTCCCCAGGTCCACATTCCTGTGTACCTTTAGTCTGAGTGAGTAAGTCAGGCCAGAACAGGAACCGAGGCATGGTTGGATCGTGCCTGATCACACATCGATCGGTCCTTCCAGCGTGTAGCCAATCAGTTTCGAAACGTATACGGTAAGTACCTGGAGGAATGTTCAGCTGCTGGTCCTTGTCCAGTAACAAGCGGACCCCGTCTCCGAGAAGCCAGTATTTGCCGAGAACGTCTTCGAAGATGAAGGTGTCGACATACAGGGTGGCCAACGGCTGTTCGGTTGCGGTTTCATTGGATGGCCCTGTTTGTGCAGAAGCCATGGCAGTGATCATGATTGTCAGGAGCAATAAGCTGATTTTGATCAGCGGGCTGTGCATTGTGACCCCTTTGTCGATACGGCTTGTTCAGCTGTTTCTAGTTCTTGTGCTGTACCGATTGGACACCAAAATGTAGCACGTTCAACATGGGCGGTCAAGTCTTGGGCCATGTCGATTAGGGTGTGTGGAAGGGAATATTCGGTTTTGTTGTGCACGATAATTTCGTGCAACGGTTGTTCAAAGAAACGCATATCAAGCATGTAGGCGCCAGTGTTTCTGAGGATAGGTTTGTCTGCTGGGAGATTTGTTTCAATCCCAAGTAAGCCATCTGTTTCATCGACCAGAATCGAGGACGGGGCCGGGCCAGTTGCTTCGGCCACAAGCATGGCCAAGGGGTGTTGGCTTAGTTGTGTCAGATCTTCTTTCGAATACAGATCGTCACCATTAACGACTAAGAACGGTTCGCTAACGCGTTCTTTGATCAGATGGATCGCTGATCCAGTGCCATTCAGTGGTGCCTGTTCGATATATTCGATCGGGATCCCGTTCCATGACTCGCCCAGGTATTCGGTGATCTGTTCTTTTAGATATCCAACAACGACCACGATCCGGTCAACTGAATCTGGTAGTGATTCTAAGATATGAACAATAATCGGCTTTCCACCGACTTTGATCATTGTTTTGGGAGTTGTTTCAGTGTGTGGTCGAAGCCGAAGGCCCTGACCAGCAGCTAAGATTACTGCGAGCATATTAAGCAAGTTTCTGTTCAATCTCAACCTCTTTGAGCTTGTCGATAATCAGGCCGATTTCACCGTTCATGATTCCTGGCAAGTTACTCCAATTCTCATTGACTCGGTGATCAGTTACTCGGTCCTGTGGATAGTTGTAGGTTCGGATTTTTTCTGAACGCTCTCCGGTTCCAATCTGTCCACGCCGCGCTTCTTCTAATTCCTGGCGTCGTTTTTCTTCTTCCATGGCAAAGACACGGGCACGGATGATCGATAAAGCACGCTCTTTGTTTTGTTTCTGAGAGCGCTCATCCTGACAATAGACCATTAGTCCAGAAGGTAAGTGGGTAATGCGGATCGCTGAGTAAGTTGTGTTCACTGACTGTCCACCAGCTCCAGTTGAGGTAGTTGCTTCGATCTTCAGGTCTTTTGGATCAATCTTAACGTCCACCTCTTCGGCCTCTGGCAAAACAGCCACAGTTGCAGTAGAAGTATGAATTCGTCCCTGTTTCTCAGTTTCAGGAACACGCTGTACTCGGTGCACTCCGGATTCAAACTTTAGTTTTCCATAAACCCCAGAACCTTCAATCGAAAAAATAACTTCTTTGAATCCACCCAAGTCATTTTGGCTTGAGCTGATTAACTTGCTCTTCCATCCTTGAGTCTCAGCAAAGTGACTGTACATGCGGAACAGGTTTCCTGCGAACAAGGCAGCTTCGTCTCCGCCAGTTCCAGCCCGAATTTCAACGATAATATTTTTCTTGTCTAATGGATCAGGTGGCACCAAAGCAACCAACATGTTTTTTTCAAGGCTTTCCAACTGAACGCTCAAGC
Source organism: uncultured Gammaproteobacteria bacterium (assembly GCA_964504365.1). Classification (GTDB taxonomy): domain Bacteria; phylum Patescibacteriota; class Patescibacteriia; order UBA9934; family CAZDDW01; genus CAZDDW01. Next base: position 182,244 of record CAZDDW010000001.1, read on the forward strand.
TTTCAATCTCAGACTCAGCCAATTCTTTCATTTCCGGATCAGTAGCCTCACTCAAAGCCTCTTTGGCGCTGGCCAAATCTGACTGCATTTTATCTAGTTGATCTCCCAGTTCAATCACGCCCTTTAGATCGCTGTATTCCTCGTTTACCTGACGCATCTTTTTTGGATCAGAAGCCACGCTTGGATCAGCCATCTGCTGCTCCAGCTCTTGGAAACGTTCTCGGCGATTGTTTAATTCTTTACTGATGTCCATATAATCAAAAAGCGTTCTTCTATTATATTCGAAGAACGCCTTTTATTACAAATGTTACTCGTCAGCCTTAACAACTTTCTTTTTAACAGTTGCTGTTTTTGTGGTCTCAATTTCGTACTTTGGACCTTTGGCATCTCGCTTAGCTCGCTTAGCCGCCTTTTTAGTGGCCTTGTTTTTAGAGTCATCAGTCTTTTTGGCAGCACGAGCCTGGAATTTTTCAACACGACGGGCAGTGTCGACAATCTTCTGCGTACCAGTATAAAAAGGGTGGCAAGCTGAACAAAGCTCGATCTGAGTCTCGTCCTGAGTTGAGCCAACTTTATAAGTCGCACCACAAGCACAAGTGATAGTGGCGTCGCTGTTATAAGCTGGGTGAATATCTTTTTTCATACGGCAGGAGTGTACCAGGAGAAAAGAAATGTGTCAAGCGAGAGTTATCTGGTTTTCTGGTTATCTTGTTGTCTAGTTTCAGGAACCAAATAACCAGAGAACTAGACAACCAGACAACTTTTGATATCATGTCTTCACTATGTCAACTCCCATATCACAATACGACTACGACTTACCCACTGAATTCATAGCCCAAACACCAGTTGAGCCGCGGGATCAGTCTCGTTTGTTGGTTTTGAATCGTGACACTGGATCAATTGAGCATAAGCGATTCTATCAGATTGGAGATTTTTTACGTGATGATGATGTGTTGGTGTTTAACGATACCAAGGTTTTTAAGGCTCGATTGCGGGGGGAAGTTGGAATACATGAGATCGAGGTTTTTCTGCTCCGCGCTGAGGATCATGTTTGGCAGGCCATGGTTCGACCGGGACGGAAGATTGCGATTGGCTCGGAGATCGGGTTTGAAGATGGTCTGAAAGCGCATGTGATTGAAAAGTTGCCAAACGGAATAGTTAAGATCGAATTTAGTGTTGGGGTCGACCAGGTGCTTGAATACTGCGATAGGCACGGTGAGATTCCAGTTCCTCCATACGTTAAACAACAGCCGGATCAGCTTGATACGTATCAAACCGTGTATGCTCGTGAAACTGGTTCTGTGGCCGCACCAACTGCCGGATTCCATTTCACAGATCAATTACTCGATGAGCTGCGAGATCGCGGAATCCAAATGGAATACATCACTTTGCACGTTGGAATCGGTACGTTCCAGCCAGTTAAGACCGAGACGCTAGAAGAACACGAGATGCATAGCGAGTTTGTGCAGGTTGATCAAGATACAGCCGATCGTATCAATCAGGCCAAAGTTGCTGGCCGCCGGATAGTTGTGGTTGGGACAACTACGACTCGTGCACTCGAAGGTGTAGCCAGACAATCTGCTTCAGGCAAACTCGAGGCTTTTGCAAGCGATGTTAATCTGTTTATCACCCCAGGATACGAATTTAAAGTTGTTGATGCTTTAGTCACCAACTTTCATTTACCAAAATCAACCTTACTCGCCCTGGTCTCAGCCCTGGCCAGCCGTGAGCAAATATTCAAAGCTTACGAAGAAGCAAAGCAACACGGCTACCGTTTTTACTCCTTCGGTGATGCCATGTTCATTGCTTGACAAAAGTCAGCTTATTTGCTAAGCTGACTCCTTCGTTAGCTCCTTGAATCTGAACGTTGGGAGAAAAATATGTTCGTCAAAATCGCTTTGTGGACGATTTTTTGTGCAATCGTGACCGTCATTCTGATCCTGGTCAAGGTGCCTCACCCGATCTGGATCGGGATCGAAGTCCTGTTCGCCCCGCTCGAGATCTGGGCCGCCTGGATCATCGTCAGCTGGGTCCTCGGCACTCTGTTCGATGGCTGGGATACTCACTCCAGAGGGAAGGAGTATCAGGCCACGGCCAACACCTTCGAGGTCATGGTCATTGGAGAAGGGGTCCGTGAAGTACTCGAGGCCAATGGTGGGTCGATCAGTGACCCGAAAGACGTTCATTGGCTAGGTCGCCATGGTCACCATATGCACTATGTGACCATTCCGTACGATCGTGAACCAGACCTGTTCGATGGGGTCACCCTGATGACCTTGCCTGACAGCACGGTCTTGGCGCTCACGCCATGGCAGGATGAACAGACTGGGTGGCCGAAGAAACCATTCGTTCCTTCTCGCCTGGAACTCAAGAACTGAACACCGCTCACTGCGAGCGGTCTTTTAATACCATCTATGCTTGACATATTTAAGCCAAGAAGTTATACTATCGCCACTTAATCAATCAGGTGATTTAGCCGAGAAAGGCACGATCGAGCCCTGCTTAAACAATAAGCTCTCGAACGATATCACCGTCGTTAAAAGGAACTATAATATGCCAAATATTCCATCTCTTGAAGAGATGTTGCAGGCCGGAGTTCACTTTGGTCACAAAACATCTCGTTGGCACCCTAAAATGGCGCCGTTTATTTTCACGGCCCGTGGCGGAGTGCATATCGTTAATTTAGAAGAAACCCAAAAGCAACTTGAAGATACTTTGGGTTATTTGAAAAGCATTGCCGCTCGTGGTGGTGTTGTTTTGTTTGTTGGGTCTAAAAAGCAGGCTAAAGGCTTTGTAAAACAGTATGCTGATCAGGTTGGTATGCCGTACGTTAATGAGCGTTGGCTTGGTGGGACTTTGACTAACTTTGGTCAGATCCAGAAACTTGTTAAGCATTATAAAAAGCTTAAAGACCAGCAGGACAAGGGTGAACTTGGAAAGTACACCAAAAAAGAGCGCTTGATGATTTCACGAGAAATTGCTGACATGGAGCGCAAGATTTTTGGAATCAGTAACATGGACAAGAAGCCAGATGCTTTGTTTATCATCGATACCAAAACTGAGAAGACAGCAGTGCAAGAAGCAAATCATCAGAACATTCCAGTCGTTGCTGTTTGTGACACTAACGTTAATCCGGATAAAATGAAGTTTGTTGTGCCTGCAAATGATGATGCTGTTAAGTCGATTGAAATGATGTTGCGTTTGGCAGCTGAAGCGATTGCTGAAGGAAAAGCTGAGGGAACCAAGGTTGTAAATGCTGCTGAAAAGCCAGCAGAGAAAAAAGCCCCAGCAGAAGCAGAAGACGTGGCGGTTACAGAGACTTCAAAGAAAGTGGTTGAAGAGCTAGATCTAAAATTACACGATCAGATCTTGTCTGAGAAACAGGATGAGGAAAAACAAAAGTAAACAACAAAATAAAATTAACAATCAAAATTATGAGCATTGATGCTAAAACTGTTGTCGAGCTTCGTAAGATGACTGGAGCCGGCATGATGGATGCTAAAAAAGCTTTAGAAGCCTGTGATGGTGATTTAGAAAAAGCAGCAGAGGAGCTTCGAAAAAAAGGAGTTGCTAAAGCAGCTAAGCGTGCTGACCGTGAAACTACAGAAGGTCGCGTTTATTCTTACATCCACGCTAATGGAAAAGTTGGTGCAATGGTTGAGGTTTTGTCTGAAACAGACTTTGTTGCACGCAATGAGGCTTTCACTGAATTCTGTCACGATCTTGCCATGCACATTGTTGCCGCAGATCCATTGTATCTAACACGTGAGGATGTTCCTGTTGAAGTGTTGGATAAAGAAAAGGAGTTGTTTGCTGCGGAAATGAAAGAGCAAAACAAACCGGATGATGTGATCGCCAAGATCGTCGAAGGCAAGATGACCAAGTACTATTCTGAGGTTTGTCTGATGGAGCAGTCATATATTAAGGACGAGGATAAGACCATCGAAGATCTGTTGAAAGAGAAGATTGCTTCTATGGGTGAGAACATCCAGATCGGTAGATTTGCAAGATTTAATATTGGATAAAAGAAATTGTTGTAAGGGCACCCCTTGTGGGTGCCCTTTTGTGATATAATCAAATAGTTAAAAGTAATCTAAATTTATGATCCGTGTTGCAATTAATGGTTTTGGGCGGATTGGGCGCAATACGCTCAAGGCTGGCTGGAACAATAAGAATATAAAGTTCGTAGCGATTAACGATTTGACTGAGCCAAAGATCCTGGCCCATTTGTTGAAATACGATTCAGTTTTTGGTCGTTGGGATAAAAAAGTTAGTGCAGATGCAAATCATTTGATTATTGGTGGTAAGAAGATTCCGGTTAGTTCTGAAAAGGATCCTTCGAAATTGCCATGGGGAAAGCACGACGTTAATGTGGTCATCGAGTCAACTGGACGGTTCACAGATCGTAAGTCAGCTGGTGGACATTTGAAAGCTGGAGCCAAGCGTGTGGTCGTGTCAGCACCAGCAAAGAACACACCAACGTATTTAATGGGAGTAAATCATAAGAAGTGTCGTTTGAACGATAAGATCGTTAACAATGCTTCTTGTACAACAAATTCGATTGCGCCTGTGGCAGCGATCATGGCTGAGACCTTTGGGGTAAAGAAAGCCATGATGACCACGATTCATTCAGTCACAGCTGGGCAGAGTACGGTCGATGGAGTTCCTAAGCCACCAAAGAATGATTTGCGTCGTTCCCGATCTGCATTGGTTAATATGATTCCTACCACAACTGGTGCAGCTGTGGCCACTACTCAGGCCATACCACGGTTGAAGAACAAATTCGACGGTGTGGCAGTGCGTGTGCCAACGATTGATGTTTCGCTTTCTGATTTTACTTTCATGCTACGCAAGAAAGTAACTGCAGATCAGGTGAATAAGGTATTCAAAAAGGCAGCTCGCAGCGCTCGTTGGAAAGGTGTTCTCGGAGTAACTGACGAACCAGTTGTATCTAGTGATTTTATTGGCAGCCCATATTCTTCAGTAGTTGATTTGGGCATGACTCGGGTTGTTGATGGTGACATGGTCAAGGTTATGGCTTGGTACGATAATGAGTGGGGATATTCAGTACACCTGCTGGGAATGGTTGAGAACACGGCACGATTTATTCGCAAGTAACATGAATTTGTATTTTGATTTAGTGATATTCTTTTTTCTGATCATGGTTGGAGCCTATTTGGTCGAACTAATGGTTCAGATGAGAGGAGATAAAAGAAAGCGTTTACACACGCTTTTCTTTGTTATTTTAGGAGCTGCTTGGTTAGTGATTTTTTACGGCAGTATTATCGAACCTCGCTTTATTTCAGTGAACGAATATGAGTTCAGTCTTTCTGATAACGCAAGCTCGAACCTTCGTGTGGCAGTTTTGTCGGATTTGCACATGGGGCCATATAAAAAAGCGGGCTGGACTTCGCAGGTAGTTCGTCAAACCAATGAGCTACAGCCAGACATGGTTTGGTTGGTTGGTGATTATATTTTTGATCAGGCAGAGCAAGCAGACATGTTGTCTGCTTTGTCGCAAATTGAAGCGCCTCTTGGTGTGTATGCAGTGACTGGGAATCATGATTATTATGACGAGAATGTTGATTACGTGATCGCTGAACTCAAGGAGCATGGAATTACAGTGCTTCAAAATGAGTCGCAAGAGATTGGGATTGATACAGGGGGCTTTGTTCTTGCTGGGGTCGATGATCTTTGGTACGGCGGCAATCTATCACAAACGCTCCAGGATTTGGGCACAGACGATTCAGTCGTGCTTTTGTCACATAATCCTGATGCTGTCTTATCTGAGATCGTGATTGAGAAAGCAGATCTGGTTGTTTCAGGTCATACCCACGGTGGGCAGATCCGTTTGCCTTGGCTTGGCCCGATTTCCGACATTCCAGATCTCTTGGGTCGCGACTACGATCAAGGACTGTTTGAATTTCAAGGAACAAATTTGTTGATCAGCTCTGGGTTAGGGGAAACCGGACCACGTGCTCGTCTGTTCAACCCACCAGAGATAGTTTTGTTAGAGCTCTGGTTTTAGGTGCTGTTTTTTGGTAAAATAGGTTGGCTATGCGATTGAAAACCTTACGTAATACAACCAAGCTTCAAGGGAAGCGTGTTTTAGTTAGAATCGATGCCAACGTTCCAATCAAACGTGGAAAGGCTGTTGATGGGGAATATGGGCGAATCGCTCGGGCCACTGTTGATTTGGAGTGGTTGCGACAGCGTGGTGCTAAAGTTATTGTTATGACACACTTGGGTCGGCCAGGTGGAAAGCGGATCGCGGCTTATTCAACATTGCCAGTGATGCGCCGCATTGATGAATTAATTGGTAATCACATCAAACACTGTCGTCAGGTTACTGGTCCGTCAGCAGAAAAGATGGTTGCCAAGATGGAGGATGGGGATATATTGGTTCTGGAAAATTTACGTTATGATCCCCGTGAACGTGACAACGCAAAATCGTTTGCCTCTACGTTGGCGGCATACGGCGATATTTATATCAATGACGCATTTGCTAATAGTCATCGTGCCCACGCCTCAATGGATGCTATTACAGATGAGCTATCCTCTTACGCAGGCCCTTCACTGATTCATGAAGTAGAGGTGCTGGATGGTGTGATGAAAAAAGCTGGGCATCCATTTGTGCTTGCAATGGGCGGATTGAAAATGGATGATAAGATTGCGGTCATGAAAGAGTTTTTACAAAAAGCAGATACAATTGCTGTTGGTGGGGCTTTGGCCACCGCTTTTTTAGTTGCTCAAGGAACCAGTGTGGGCAAGTCGGTTTATGATAAAAAAGGTGTGGCTTTGGCTAAGAAGATGCTGCGGCAAGAGCCGGATAAATTTATTTTGCCAACTGACGTACGGGTAGCCCGTAGTCTGTCTGGTAGTTGGTCAGTGATCAAGCCAGTGGAAGAAATTAAATCGAACGAAATGATTGTTGATCTGGGCAGTAGTTCAATGCGTGCTATAAGAAAGGAGATCAAGAAAGCCAAGACGATCGTTTGGAACGGCCCATTTGGTTATTGTGAGAATAAACGTTTTTGTGATGGGACTGAAAGTTTGGCTCGAGCCATTGCACGACGCACTGGTTCAGCAAAGACGATCGTTGGTGGGGGTTACACTTTGCCAGTTGTTGAAGGTTTGCACTTGGCCAAACGTTATACTTTATTATCAAGTGGCGGTGGAGCCATGCTCGACTTTCTGGCTGGGAAAAAGCTGCCAGGTTTAGAAGCATTAAAAATGTAGAAATATGTCATCTGCAATAGAACACATTCACGCTCATGAGATTCTGGACTCTCGTGGCAACCCAACACTGAACGTCTCGGTGTTATTAAAGAATGGTAAGATCGGTCGAGCTTCAGTGCCCTCTGGTGCTTCCACTGGAACGCACGAGGCTTTGGAGTTACGCGATGGAGATAAGAAGCGTTATCGCGGTAAAGGTGTTTTGAAAGCTGTTCGTAATGTTAATGTTAAGATCGCCAAAGAGTTGGTTGGGATGTCTGTTTTGCACCAACGCGAGATCGATCAAAAGATGATCATGCTAGACGGGACGCTGAATAAAAAGAAGCTGGGAGCAAACGCGATCTTGGGAGTTTCGCTTGCTTGTGCTCATGCTGGAGCGAAGTCAAAGAAGATGCCGTTATACGAATACATCCGCTGGGCCTATGATTTGCAATACAAGAACTATCGACAACCAACCCCGTTGATGAACGTGTTCAATGGTGGAGCACATGCTGATACGAATCTAGACATGCAAGAGTTTATAATTATTCCCCATGGTATTAAGACCCAGCATCGACGTGTTCAGGCTGGTGCTGAGATATTTCATGCTCTAGGTGATGTTCTGTCTCGCGCTGGACTTGATACGGATGTTGGAAATGAGGGTGGCTATGCTCCGGACGTGGGCAAGACTGAACAAGCTCTTGAATACATTATGAAAGCAATCAAGAAGGCTGGTTACAAGCCTGGCAAACAGATCTCACTTGGGCTTGATGTGGCTGCCTCTGAGTTTTATAACGTAAAAAAGAATCGTTATGACTTAAGTACTGATCGACGGAAATTATCGGCTGATGGAATGACTGATCTTTATGAAGCCTGGATGAAAAAATATCCGCTGTTGTCTATCGAAGATGGATTGGATCAGGATGCTTGGGAGGATTGGCAAGAGCAAACAAAACGAATTGGTAAAAAAGTTATTTTGATCGGTGATGATTTGTTTGTTACTCAAAGCGAGCGGTTGCAAAAGGGAATTGATGAGAAGGTGGCCAATGCTATCTTGATCAAGTTGAACCAGGTCGGCAGCCTTTCAGAAACCATTGACACGATCTTGCTGGCTCAGGCAAATAAGTATAAGATCGCTGTATCACATCGCTCTGGTGAAACCTGTGACACAACTATTGCTGATCTGGCTGTGGCTGTAAACGCGGAATACATCAAGACCGGCAGTTTGTCTCGATCAGAAAGGTTGGCAAAGTATAATCGATTAATGGAGATCGAAGAAGAGATTAATAACCAATAACCAAATAACAATGATCAAGATAATGACCAAATGATCTAATGTTCGAAAATTTGAACATTGATTATCATCTCGGTCATTGATTATTGATCATTGGTCATTTATGTCCAGTATTGTTCCAGTAACCCTATGTATTCTTGATGGGTTTGGAATTGCTCCGGATTCTGAAGGGAACGCAATTACTCGCGCCAAGACTCCAAATCTAGATCAGTTGTTACAGCGTTATCCAGCCATGGCTTTGCGTGCTTCTGGTGAGGATGTTGGTTTGAGTTGGGGGGAGATGGGGAATTCTGAAGTTGGACACTTGGCCATTGGTTCTGGTCGAGTTTTTTATCAAATGCTGCCGCGGATTGATCGTGATATTAAACAGGGTCAATTTTTTAATAATCCAGCTTTGGTAAAGGCAATTGAGCATGCTAAAGAAAATAAAAGCGCTCTGCACCTGGTCGGTTTGGTTAGTGAGGGGCTGATTCACTCGTCTGATGCACATGCTCACGCCTTGCTTGATCTAGCCAAAGAACACAAGTTTAAGAACGTGTATGTACATGCGATTCTTGATGGGCGAGACACAAACAAAGACGCGGCAATCGATTTTGTGGCCAATTTGCAGGCCAAGATGAAAGATGTAAAGATTGGGAAGATCGCAAGTTTATCCGGACGGTTTTACGCCATGGATCGTAACAAGAGCTGGGATCGGACCGAAGCTGCCTTTCGAGCAATGGTTGATGGACAAAGCGCAGTCACGTTTGACGATCCTGTTGAAGCGATTAAGGCGTCATATGCCAAAGAGGTCTTTGATGAGCAGTTTGTACCAACTGTAATAACACATCGCAAAAAGCCAGTTGCCAAGATCAAAGATAAGGACGCAGTTATATTTTTTAACTACAGACCGGACCGGGCACGGCAGTTAACCAAATCTTTTGTTTTGCCAGATTTCGACAAGTTCCAGCGCAAGTATTTTCCAAATTTGTTTTTTACAACAATGGCTGAGTATGAAGAAGGTTTGCCGGTTGAGGTGGCCTTTCCTCCAGAGGTAATCACTAATTCTCTGGGCGAGACCGTGGCCAATGCTGGATTGAAACAATTCCATATTTCTGAGACAGAGAAGTATGCACACGTAACCTTCTTTATAAACGGAACACATGAAGACCCATTTACTGGTGAAGAGCGGGCGATTGTTCACTCACCGCGGGTGGCTTCGTACGATGAAACGCCAGCAATGAGTACTAAGGAGGTGACAGATCGCGCGGTCAAGGAAATTAAGTCTGGAAAACATGATCTGACAATTATGAATCTGGCTAACCCTGATATGGTCGGACATACTGGAAATTTGAATGCAGCAATGAAAGCCGTTCAGGCAGCAGATACTTGTGTTGGTCGAATTGTTGAGGCAACTTTAAATCGTGGCGGAGTGACTATTGTTACTGCTGACCACGGGAACGCTGAAGAGATGGTTAACCTGGCTACTGGCGAAGTTTCCAAAGTACACTCAACAAATCCAGTGCCATTATATTTGGTTGGTAAACAGTTTGAAGGGCAACTGTCACCGTCTGGAGAAATTCCAAGTGGAGATTTGTCTTTGGTGCAACCGATCGGTCTGTTAGCTGATATTGCACCAACAGTTTTGTCTGCTATGGGAATTGAAAAACCAGAAGGTATGATTGGCACAAGTTTGTTTTAAAAATATGCCTAGCACAGAACAGAAATTTTACATATTCGGAGCGCGTTGGCTGATTTTTGTTTTGCTGGCAGCGGCAGTGACTGTTACACCAGAGATGTGGTTTTTTATTGCAGTGGCCGCATTAGGTACCTGGGGAATTACAGCAGTGATTCAACACTTTATAAATCGTCCACGCCCGTTCACTAAAAACCACCGTAAACCTTTGATTGATCTTTGGATTAAATCAAAGTCTTTTCCATCAGCCCATTCCTCAATTGCTTTTTCTATTGCAACCATGGTTTGGTTGGCTGAACCTGTTTGGGGAAGTATTTTCTTGATCGTTGCTGCGCTGGTTGGTTGGTCGCGAGTCAAAGTTGGCGTGCACTATATTTCTGATGTTATAGTTGGGGCCATTCTGGGGGCAGGTATTGCCTTATTGGTCCAACCTGTGTTACTAGTAATTCTGGGAGTGATACTTTTTTAAGCTATGAAAGCAGTTATTTTAGCCGGTGGTGGGGGAACTAGGCTTTGGCCAATGAGTCGTAAAGACAAGCCAAAGCAATTTTTTAATTTGATTTCTGATGATCCTTTGATTCGCGATACTTATCGACGGTTGTTGCGCATCTTCGCGGTTGAGGATATTTACTTTGCTGTTTCACCACAGATCGTTCCTCTGATTAAAGAAGCTTTTCCTGAGGTTGAAGACGATCATATTATTGTTGAGCCAGCTAAGCGTGATACTGGTCCGGCCATGGGTTATGCCGCGGCCATCTTGGAACTATCTTGTCCGGACGAGTCAATCATGTTCTTTCCATCTGATCATTGGATCAATGATAAGGATCAGGAAACGTATCTGCGCTGTTTCAAAGTAGCTGATCGTTTGATTCAGGAAACTGGTAAGTTGCTTGACATTGCTATTGCTCCATCGTTTCCGAGTACGGTTCTTGGATATACTCGAGTTGGTGATCAGCATGAAACGATCGATGGAATTGAGGTGTACAAGTTTCGTGGCCATACTGAGAAACCGGATTTTGAAACTGCGAAAGGTTTTCTTGAGGAAGGGAGTTATCTTTGGCACGCTAACTACTACATGTGGACACCACGTAAGTTTGTGGCTGCGTTGGAAAAGCATGCACCGCTGATTGGCCAGGCCTTGCGTCAGATACAAAAGAAGTTGAAAGCAGGGGATCGCGCGGGGATTGATCAGATTTTTGCTGATGTACCTTCGATCTCAATTGATTATGCCATGACTGAGAAGTTAGACAATGAAGACATGTTGATTATAAAGGGTGACTTTGGTTGGTCTGACATCGGGGCTTGGGACACGTTGCATGATCAACGAGTTGATACCGATGATGTTTCAAAGAACGTGACCAAGGGTCAGGTCATCGCAGTTGATTCAAATGATAATTTATTTTATGCTTCGCATGAGCGCGTGATCGCGGCTGCTGGTGTGTCGAACCTGGTTGTTGTTGATACTGGCGACGTGGTGCTGGTCTGCGACAAGAATCAGGCTCAACGCGTGAAAGAACTGATTACAGAAATTAAAACACAAGGTTTAGAACATCTTTTATGAAACACAAGTCACGGATATTAGCCACACTTATCACCATATTCTTACTCCTTTTTGCTTTGACTGTTTGGGAACTGTTTTTGCGTCAGCCGGATCAGGAGACTGGTGTGGTTGAGGTAACGATTGAAAGCGGTTCGACTTTAGGTGAGGTGGCTGATTTGTTAAAAGATAAAAAAGTAATCGCTAGCACTTGGTTATTTGAGTGGTATGCGCGAATTCGTGGAGTTGATCGTGATGTGGTTGCTGGTACGTTTTTCTTAAATCCAGAGCAGAGTATTCTTGATGCCATCCGTGCCGTGACTGAACCGCAATTGGCTGACGAGCGTCAGGTAACAATTCTGGAGGGCTGGAGCCTGCGTGAGATTGGGTCCTATTTAGTTGAGCAGGGTGTGATTGATAATGAAGATGAACTTTACACGATTACTGGAAGCCCAGTACAGGCAAATAGTTACGAAGGGTATTTGTTTCCAAATACTTATCGTGTCTTTGCGGATGCAACTGCACAAGACGTGGTCGATAAGATGCTGGCTAACTTTGAAGAGCAGGTAACTGATCAAATGCGAGCTGATATTACAGCTCAAGGAAAGACATTGGATCAGGTGATTATTATGGCTTCGATTTTGGAGCGTGAGGCGCGTGGGGAAGAGGACATGGGCTTGGTTGCGGATATCTTTTGGCGACGTTGGGAAATCAATTGGGCTTTGCAATCCTGTGCTTCTGTAAACTATATTACTGGCAAGAACGATCCAGCGATTACGTACGACGATCAGCAGATCGACTCGCTGTACAACACTTACAAATATCCAGGCTTGCCACCAGGCCCGATTTCCAATCCTGGCCTGCAAGCGATCGAAGCTGCGATATATCCAACAGCGAACGACTACTGGTACTTCCTGAATGACGAAGAAGGTACAACCCACTTCGCAACCACGAACGAAGAACACGCTGCGAACAAAACAGAACATCTATAACGAAAAGACAGGGGCTTGACCCTGTTTTTTAATTGCTGTAAGCTAATCAACCACAGCACATTCCAACGGAGGGAATTGTGAGAACATATCGAATCGAAGAGCAGACGCTGTTGACCAAGTATGGTGAGCACACGGCCAAGTATCAGGTCGTGTTGAACAATACGATTTACATCCTGGCCGAAGACTGGTTAGACATCGCCCGTGGCGCAGTGTTCATCTGGAACAAGCGCATGGGGATTTACCAGATTTGGCGCGGTGGTTTGTTCGACGCAATTCGAGCCACCAAGCACGTGCAGGCTGGTTACGGTCTGGCTGATGGGCAGCATGACGAGTTCGGTGAGATCAATCAGCTCACCCTGGCTCGGGTTACTTTGGGTATGCTCCTGCGGCAGATTTGGGACTACGGCAATCTGACTGACCGGCAACGTGCCGAGTACGCTGAGGATTGCATTGCTCTGGCTGAGGAGCTGGGGTTGGTTCGTGATGAAGACAAGGCCAAGGCCCGGGACCGTATTGCATTGGCCATCAGTGTGATCGATTCACTCGGTCGCTACAATCCGCCTTCCCGCGCACCCATGCTTTGGTCTTCGGCTGATCTGCTCAAGTATCGGCAGGAAACGATTCGTTTCATTGCCAAGTGGGTTGATGTTCGTCAGTTCGCCTTGTTGACCATGCTTGATGAGATTTACGAGACCGTGAATTTCGCCTATCACCAGATCGACAAACTGACTCTGCAAGATGAACAAGGGCGAGGCGGCAGGCATCAGATCATACAAATCGAAGATCTTGTCGAGCGACTTCAGGTGCCAATAGTTCTACCTTTCCGACATGGCTTTGCTCGTACGGCCACAGACCTAGATTCGGTGCGTGTATTGCTATCCAGAGAGCAGTTGAGTCCAGCTGAGAACCGGCAGATTGGCCGTCTTTACGACCGATCACAGCGGGCCATGGCTTTGTACATGATCCGTCGTGACCTGGAGCCGATCATCTGGGGGTTGACTTCGGAGCTAGCCAGGCGTAAAGCCAATCGGCGTCCGAAAGTGCTCGACCAGGCCATGCGCGAGCTGGCCGCCTTCACCGACTACATTAGCTCTATTCAGAGCTTTGATCTGGCTTTCCGTAATCCAGTGCTGCCACGTATGTACCGCCATCTCAGGGCTGTTACGCACAGCTATACACACGATGACTGGTCTGGTGTGCGCAAACACCTGCGCCGCGCTACAGTCATGTTCTGACTTCTACGCGTCCTGAAACGGACGCTTTTTTATTTAAGAAAAGAACCCACCGAGTGTTGGTGGGTTAGCGGTTGCGACGGGCAGCGTCGAGTGGGGTGTGGAGAAGTCGTTGGGCCTTGGGACTGGTGAATCGTCGAGCTCGGCCGTACTTGCGACGAATGCGTCCACTGATAGCTTTTCGTTCTTCAATCAGTTCGGCAACGGCCTCAGGATCACTCAACAGAGCTAGTGCTCTATCAACCATTCGTTTTACCCTTGCTGGGTCAGTCTTTCTTTTGTAACGCATGATTGCCCCAGTCTACGCTATTGAACAGCGCAACGGCGTGCGCAAAAGTCGTAGGTTGTGTGATGTTTCAGCAACACGGTACTTTTGCACTCGTTGACGATTAGCCTCGAGCTTGCGACGAAGCTCTTCTGCAAATTCCGGATCTCTGAGCCTGGCCATAGCCTCCTGTGCCATGGCATCGATCTCTGCGTCAGTGTATCGACGTTTGGCCATATTGGCACCTCCAAGGTTATTTTTAGTATAGCATATCATCTGTTATTAAGATTAAAGATATGGTATCCTGGTGCCAGTTATGAAAGAATTTACGATCACAAAACAACCAGTAAGCAAGCCAAAAGTTGATTATGCTAAGGAGTTGAACAAGCAGCAACTGGAGGTGGTTATGCAGGGCGATGGGCCTTGTCTTGTTTTAGCCGGAGCTGGTTCTGGTAAAACGCGAACGATTACTTATCGTGTGTCATATTTGATTGAGCATGGAGTTGATCCGTCAAATATCTTGTTGCTCACCTTCACTAACAAGGCGGCTCGTGAAATGCTTGAACGAGTTGAGCAACTTTTGGGTTCTTATCCGAAAGATCTTTGGGGTGGCACGTTTCACTCGATCGCTAATCGCATCTTGCGTCGCTATGCCAAGAAGTTGGGTTATGAATCAAACTTCACCATTTTAGATCAGGCTGACAGCAAGGACATGATCAAGGTTTGCTTGAAAGAATCTGGTGTTGATACAAAGGCACGACGTTTTCCTTCACCAGCTGTGATTCAGAATTTGATCAGTTATTCGCGAAACGCTGCTGTTAGCATCGAAGACGCGATTGATCTGAAGCATCCTAACTTTTTAGATCTGACCGCTGTTATTCATGACATTGCCAGCGCTTATTCAGAACGCAAGCGTAAGACAAACGCGATGGACTTTGATGACCTGTTGATTCGTTTGCTGGATCTGATGCAGGATAATACAGAAGTACGTGATCGATTGAGCCAACAGTTTCAATACGTGTTGGTTGATGAGTATCAGGACACCAACGTGATTCAAGCTTCGATCGTGCGTGAACTGGCTTCAGCACACGGGAATGTTCTGGTTGTCGGAGATGATGCACAAAGCATTTATTCTTTCCGGGCTGCTGAGATTAAAAATATTTTAGATTTTCCAAAACAGTTTCCAGAAACAAAGATGTATCGGCTGACAAGGAACTATCGCTCTACGCCAGAGATCCTGAATGTGGCTAACGAGGTTATTCGACAAAATACCAAGCAGTTTTCTAAAGAACTTAGCACAGTTGTTGATACTTTTGAAAAGCCCTCAGTTGCCCCAACGTCTAGCGCAAATCAAGAGGCAGCGTATATTGCTGAGCAGATTTTGGAGTTGCGAGATGAGGGTGTATCTATGCGAGACATTGCTGTTTTATTCCGAGCCGCGTTTCATTCACGAGCTTTGGAAATGGAACTGATGAAGCGAGATGTGCCTTATGAGTATCGTGGTGGAATGAAGTTTTTTGAGCGGGCGCATATTAAGGATGTGGTCGCTTATCTAAAACTGGTCGATAATGTCCGCGATGAAATGGCTTGGTACCGTACCTTGGGTCAACAGATTGGGATTGGGGCAGTGACTGCGGGGAAGATCATTGAAAAGATAAGAGGAGGAAAAAGTTTATCTGAAGTATTAGATTTTGGTATCGAAGAGAAGCTACCATCGCGTGCTCAGGTTGGCTGGCGTGGATTTTGTTCGATCGCGAAGAGGCTGATTAAACATGATAAGCCAGCTGAAATTATTCGTGCTTTAGCTGCGTCAGATTACAAAAATTATTTAGAAGCTGAATATCAGGACTGGATGGACCGTTTGGAAGACATTGAACAGTTTGCTGTGTTTGCTGAGGAATATACAGATCTGACTAAGTTTCTTGGCGAGGTTACTTTACGCGACGATTATGGTGCGGCACGTGAAGAGGAAAAACATTATGATGATGAGCGCTTGGTTTTGTCGACTGTGCATCAGGCTAAGGGTCTAGAATGGGATGCGGTTTTTGTGATGAATTTAACGCAAGGCGGATTCCCAAACCAACGGGCAATGAATGAGGATGGTGGTTTGGAAGAAGAACGTCGCCTGTTTTACGTGGCTTCTACTCGAGCTCGCAAGTATTTGTTCATGTCCTATCCAGCCACAAGTGGATTTGATACACTGGTAATAAATCAACCGTCAATGTTTTTAGGTGAGATCCCGAAGAAATTGATCGAAGAAGTAAAAGTAAAAGAAGAGTTTCGAAATCCTGGTTTTCGACCCAAGAACAGATTCAGTGATCCTGACTACGATGAGCCTTCGATTGTTTTGGATGACGATGGTGAGCGAATTAAGAAACCAAGCCCAGGTTCGTTTTTAAGAGACATTAGTGATTTATGAGTAAGATAATTTCAGATCTTCGGTGTGAATTACAACAGCATGTTGATTTAGAATATAAAAAGGGAAGCGAGAATTTTTTTAAAGAACCAATTGAATGTTATGGGGTGCGTTCACCGATTGTTCGCAAGACCGCAAGTAAGTTTTGGTCGGAGTTGAAGGACCGACCAAAGAGTGAGGTTTTTAAGCTGTGTGAAGAATTATTCCGCTCGAACCTGAATGAAGAAGCAGTGGTCGGTACGCAGTGGGTGCAAAAGTTCAACAAGCAGTTCGAGAAGTCAGATTTCAAAACGTTTGAGAACTGGATAAATAAATATTTCAACAACTGGGGCAAGATTGATGATTTCTGCACCCACCCGATGCATGATTTGATCGAAATGTATCCAGGCCTTGTTTCAAAAGTAAAGCCCTGGACAGGCTCGAAGAACCGCTGGATGCGACGAGCTGCTGCGGTCAGTTTTATTACCACACACAAATCGTTCTATGTTACAAAGGGCAATCTAGATGATATTTTCTGGGTGGCAAAAAAATTAATGATGGATGAGGATGATTTGGTACAAAAAGGTTATGGATGGATGTTGAAGGCAGCATCGATCGGGAACCAGAAGGCGGTGTTTGATTTTGTTGTAAAATACAAAGACAAGATGCCGCGCACTGCGTTACGATACGCAATTGAAAAAATGCCAGCAAAACTTAAGAAACAAGCAATGAGTAAATAATATGACAAACGCAACCTCTTACATGAATTCAAAAAAACGACGTAAAGGGCCGAATAAAGGATTGTTGTTGGTCGTTGCCTTGATTATTATTTTTATTGGTCTGGTTTTGTGGTTTCGCTCAGGCGGAGACGAAATTACTGAAGCAGATCTGAATTTCCTTGAATCAACTACACCAAGTGGAATGCAGATCGAAACCGTGGAAATGGAAATGATTCCTGGAATGGTTGATGAGGCTGAGCTAAGTGATGTGTCTGGTGGGTCAGGCTATGGGTCAGCAACTCGAGAGATTGAAGATGGATTTTTTCGTCACGTAGCAAAGGGTTATATGCCAGTACCACGAGAAGGTTATTTTTATGAAGGTTGGCTAGTTCGACAAAGTCCGTTTGATTTCTTCTCAACAGGGAGCATGGTTCAGAATGAGAGTGGAGAATGGGTGCTTGAGTGGTACGGTGAGTTTGGGCAGGATTATGCGGATTATCCTGGGGTAGTCATAACTTTGGAACCAGATGATGGAGATCCAGACCCGGCGGATCATATACTAGAAGGGGCGTTCTAACAAAAAGAAAAAAGCCCGAGGATGACTCGGGCTAGAGATCAGCAGATCCCAACAAGGATGATGGCGTCACCAGCGGTGACGTCTATTTGTTTTGAGAGCTGGCGAGCAATCATGGTTTTCGGTTTGATCGGCTCGCCAGTAAGACAGCGGCCGTATGCACCAGGATGGACCATGTCCGTGGTACCGAACTTGTGCTGTATAGCCGAACTTACCTCTGGCGGCAGTGATGTGCTCAAGTGAGTCAGCATGCGCATGCGATTGAATTCACACAACCAGGCAAAGAAGGTCATCACGATCGGGCTTTGTGTCCGAACCATGATCATGTCTTCGTTACGCATCAGGCGCAAGGTGCCAAGCATCCTGTAAAGCGCAAAGTCGCGCCGCGCTTCAGGCAAGATAAAGGCGCTGGAGAAGTAGTTTATCCGCAACCTTCCCTTATTGTCGATGTCAAAGACGTCGTTCAGGGTGTAAGCGATCAGGCGCCGCTGGCCTCCTTCAGCCACACTTACAAAGTGGCCGAGATTTGATTCTGCAAGATGGTCGTAAGTTTCTTGCAAAGGAACTGGGAAGCCAAATGCTTCAGCAGTAACTTGATTTACTTCACGGACAAAGGTTTCTTCGTTAGGTAGAACACCTTGGTGCTTTACTACTTCTAGCTTGTCCCAGAGCATTTTTTCTCCTCTGCGGGGTCAAGGGACCCCGCCTATAAAACAAAAACCAGGCTCGATAAGAGCCTGGCTGAAATTTTGTTGTGTAAACCAAATCTCAATTAGACTCTTATCGAGGCTAATTGATAGTAATATGAGTTTTGGCTGAAATCTAAATTCATAACGAAAAGAAGTATATCAAGACTAGTTCCATTCGTCAAAACGAAAACCGAGCAGGTGGTAGTCCGTTGTGCATGTTCGCATCAATGCCCGCCAGGAGGAGTGAACGATCACTGGACGAACAAGGAACAACAGACCACATCTGCCCGGTTTAGGTTTAGGTCCGGGAGAGTAAGTTGCGGACGCTGCGGCGGAAGCGACGGCGAGACAGTTTGGTGCGTGCACGTTTGCGAGCCTTTTCCATGCGCTTAGCAGGACGATCAACAAAAGCAAGAGTTGAATTATAGTAACGAAGGGTGGTAGTGGACATATGTTTTTGTTTAGGTTTTAAAGGTTTAAAAAGTTGTAAGGGTTTGAAAGGTGTTGAGACAATCTTAATCAACCGTTTCTAAACAGAACCCCTCTTATGTCTCCCCTTGGAAAGGGGAGAGAACTAATTAGACTGTTGCGAACTTGCGGATTACCGCACGAACGATTCCTTGAATGTTTAAATCTCCAGAAACAATAATTGGTTGCATGGTTGAATTGGCTGGTTGCAATCGGATCTGCGAGTCTTCTCGATAAAAGCGCTTCAAAGTAGCATAAGCATTATCCAGTAAAGCAACTACGACATCTCCATTTTTTGGTGAAGGGTTTCGTTCAATAACAACATAGTCACCGTCAAAAATGCCATCCTCAATCATTGAGCGCCCTTTTACTTTCAAAACGTATGAGTTATCACCATCAACAACGAAGTCAGAAGGGACAGCCATGGCCTCGTTGTCTTCCACGGCCTCTATTGGTTCACCGGCAGTAATTACTCCAGCCAATGGCAGCATCAGACTTGGTGCAGCTGGTTGAGCCATGGTGTTTACATTATATTGATCAACCACTTCGATTGATCGGGCACAACCATCCTCACCTACCCGGATAAAACCTTTTTCTGCCAAAGCCTGAATATGTTGATGAATGGTTGATGGGGAAGAGACGCCAAGTGGAACAGCTATCTCTCGGTACGAAGGTGCAAAACCATTTTCAGAAATGTACTCTTTAATGAATTCCAGAACCTCACATTGCTTTTTTGTTAACGAGGCCATAAAGTTTTTTTACGAAATTAAATCTGGCAGTTCGCCATCTGTTCGTATGATAACACGAACAAAAACCGAACGCAAGCAATCAGGTTAAGCTTAAACTGTGGATAAGTAATAAAAGACCCCGAACGCGTGTTCGGGATCGATTAGTTTTTATGTGATCTGGAATCGATGGATTCTGGAAACCAGGGAGTGGAGAGAGATTTTCAGGGCAAGGGCCGCAGTCCTTCGATTACCCCGCGCTTGCTCTAGCGCTCGTCTGATGAACGCGGCCTCGACAGGCTCCATGTCAACTTTCTCCTCATCCGGACCAGCTGCGGTCATGGAGAATATGACTTCTTTGGTTTCTTGGACAATCTGTTTGGTTAGATCATGGTGGTTATCCAACACCAAACTGTCCGGTCGCCAGTATAGAGACAAGGTCAAGGTATGGTTGCTGCGGGTTATTTCTGGTCGGATCAGCCCGGCAAGCAAACCAGCTTGTTCAATCGCCTGAACAGCCTGCTGAGCCACCAGGTGGCGCAACCATTTCATATAGTCGTTTTTCTTTGATTGACGTACGCGCTGCAGGCCATTGACCTGGAAACGAATTTCTTGCTTACACCAATATCCATCCGCATACCAGTCAACCAAACGGACTTCGATTTCCAATATCTGTGTTTGCTTACGTCCGCCAGTCCAGAGCGAGAAGCCGGCATGTTCTTCGTTTGGTACAAAGCTCATATTTTGACGTAAGGAATAATCAGTCAGGTCTGCTGGTAGTTGGTCAATCATTTCCGCACTCCTTTAGAAAGATCTGAGAACTGACCTTAGCAACTTTTTTGGACCCTGTCAATTAAAAGACCCCTGAACTAGGTTCAAGGGTTATAGATTGACGTAGGTCTGACAAGCGGCTTCGAGTTCCGGATTCTCCTCGACTGCGACCAAAGCCGCGTTCAAAGTAATCCTGTCTCCCAAAGCTTCCGTCAGATCGTTCGTGTCCACGTCGCACTCTCCGTCAGTAATCAGGAGAATATGAGCAAAGCTGATTTCTGGAACAGTCCTGATATCTTCGATACCGCGATAGACGGCACTGGGAATATCTGTTCCATCCCTACCAATACTGCTCATCACTTGGATCACTTCCTGAGCCAGGATGATTGCTTCTTCCTGATTGGTTGCCCGTCGTAGCGCACCAACTCTGCTCGTGAAAAAGCGCAGGAAGTAGGTCGACTTTTCCAAGATGGCCTTGTTCAGCAGCCCCAGAGTCACTCCGGCAGCCCAGACCCACCTGGGTAAGCCGCGGCTGTCCACGTCAGTCATTGACCCGGAGGTGTCCACCAAGAGCATCAGGATTTGGCCGTGTTGGTGTTCCTCGTAGTCACGAGTTACCAGCAGCTGATTTGCAGCCAGCAGCTGGAAGTAGAGCTCGTCCGGTAGCAGGATTTGATGCTCGGCGATCACTTGTGGAATGTCGCTTGGATCGCGGTAAGGCTCGGTGGACTGACGATCGGCCGGATAGCAGACTTCACGTTCTTCGGTCTTCTGGGCATGCTCAATGATCAGCTCGCGTTCGTTGGAAGCGATGCTGAACACTTCAAGCATGAGCAGGTCGATCCGCTCGGCCATTTCCTCAGCCATGCGTACGTAGACGTATGGTGATTGCACGGCAGATAGCGGCACGTCCATGGTCCCAGCCAAAGCGCTCAACAGAACATCGTCACCTTCAGCGTTCATGTGTTCAAGCAAACTGACCAAGGTGTTGGCCTTGTCAGAAAGCCGATCATGGTTGATCCTGCCGTCAGGACCAAAGGATCGTGAACCTAGTCCGTTGTCGATTACGCCTTCGGTTTGACCTAGGGGTAGTGGCAAAGGGAGCGACAGAAGTGGTTCTGACCGAGCCTGTTCAGCAGCCTGGGACATCCAGTCCATGTCTCGTTCTCTGGCTTCTTCAGCTGCTTCTCGATCACGCTCCTGAGCTCGTTCGCCACCCTCGATCAAATCTTTGATCGCTTGCTGCTGTTCTTCG
This sequence comes from uncultured Gammaproteobacteria bacterium, assembly GCA_964504365.1. GTDB lineage: Bacteria > Patescibacteriota > Patescibacteriia > UBA9934 > CAZDDW01 > CAZDDW01. The sequence goes on from CAZDDW010000001.1 coordinate 204,050, forward strand.
GCCTTTCGTTTCTTTTCGGCTTGTCGTTTTTCTTCTTCACGACGTTTTTGTTCTTCTTCTTCACGTTGTCTTTGTTTTTCGGCAAAAGCCGGGTCTTGCTGTGCTCTTCGTCGCAGTCTAGCTCGCTTGATGGCTGTGCTGACCACATGAACACCACCAAGCCCGATTTCTGTACCAGCGGTTCCGGCCAGTATCAGTAGACCTAGGGTAATTGGGTCCATGATCAGCCTCCGGGGTTGACCTGATCGTCTTCGTCCAGTTCGATGGATGTTGGTTCGGCTGCTGCAAGTGTGTCTTGCAGGTCTGTCAGCTGGCTTGGGAGCGAAACTCCACCACCGCTACTCAGCCTGGACATCAGTTCACCACTAGTCAATTCCAGATTGGCGAGCACTTGAGCCTGTCTTTGCCGGGTTTCCACATCTCGCGGTACAACCCTCTCGGCCTGTTCGATCAAGGCTTTGACCAGTCGGAAGTTGTGGACCAGAGCCTGTGGACTTCCGTCCAGCTGGTCGACGTGAGGGGTCTCGCGCTCGACGTTGTCCAGCAGCATACGCTGAATTTCATCGAGCTCCTGATCAGCTCTCATCTCGTCTTCGGCCATAGCTCGCTCCATGATCGGCTCGACTACAGTGTCGAAAAGACCTTCCATGGTCCTGTCACCGCGAACCACCAGAGCAGACCTGACGGCAAAGAGGTCACTGACATGAGCAGTATCTCGTCCATCCAACAAGGCCGAAGCCTCGATTGCCTGAAGGGCAAGATTGGCACGTCGGTCAGAGATATTCCGGTTCTTGGTCAAGGCTCGGCGCAACGAAGTCAGGATTTCGTTGTAGACCTGCAAGATGTAATCGTCAACGATCAGGTTGGTCAGGATGATCAGGTCGCGCAGGTACTTGAGCTGCTCGAACTTGATCGTCTGATGAACCTCAGCTCCACGCAGGAACTGGTGCATCATTTGTAAACGAGCCGGGTCTTCCTCAACGTATCCGACCGTGACCTGGAAGATAAACCGATCTACCACCGCACCCAGACCCTCATGTTTGAGAACTAGGCTGCTTGGGTCGAGGTTGGTCGTACCAACCGCAGTCTGCATCGGGGAATTCACCTTCTGGCGTCCGCGTCGGAAGCGGCGCTCGTTGAGCACGCTCAGTAGCGAACGCAAGGTCTGGTAGGGAATGTCCAGGATTTCACCGATGTTGGCAAAGTGAGCTTCGAGGATCATGCCCTCGGTCCGATGTTGCAAGATGCCTTCTTCACGCGCCTTCTTGGGATCGTATGGTCCAAACAGATGCACTTCCTGTGTTTGTCCGGTACCATCGATCTCGAAGATCTCAGCACCTTGGACAGCCCTGAAGAACGCATCGACCACACCGGTCTTGGCTGTTCCTGAGGGCCCGAAGATCATCTGGTGTTCACCCATCATTGCAGCGTACATCAGACTTTCCAGCAGGTAATCACGTTCGACGTAAATGGCACCGAGTTCTGCGAAAATACGCTTGAGCGTTTCCGTTGCTTCTCGAACTTGGTGACGATCGAACTTGGGCGGAATCTGGGGTGCTGGTGGGTTCGTTGCTTTGATAGCGGTCATTGTTCAGTCCTTCCTATTGTAAGGTTCTTGTTGTGTTTTCTCGGTTATTTTAGGTTTCCTCTTATCCTAACCAAGGCCGATTACTTTAGCAGTAAATGACTGCTTTGTCAACCCGGTGTATCTCATCTCATGCACCTAAACACTCAGGGATTATACAGGCTTGACAAAGTGGTTTTTTGTTGCTAAGCTAATCAGCCTTTAGTACTTTCAACTAAAGAGGGAGAAGTAACCGTGAGTACTTCAGTCGAATTAGCCTTGTTCGATCGGTTAGGGGTTGGGGTCGAGTTTTATACGCGCTCCCCGTCAGCCGTTGTTCGCGATGCAGTCATCTTTGATCGGTACGGCCGCTGCCTCTGTGCTGTGGCTGATCTTGCTATGTCCGACTTGATCTTCTTGGCCGAGGCCATGGAGCAGGACATGGCTCTGATCGTGGTCGAGCACCAGTATCTGCCGCAAGGGTTCCTACGACAGCGCGGCACACAGGTGTCCGTGCAAGTGCTGGCCGAGCTGGCCGAGCTGTTCATCAAGCGCTCTCTGGGCCAGACGATCCTGTTCGAGTTCAGTCCAGAACTGCCTCGTTCGCCACGAAGCGCCTTCGAAGCAGCGACTGACCTGAGCACACTTTCGGACATGTTGTCTGGGAGAAACCAGCCTGGTCTGGTCAACTTCGGTGATCTGATGATCCGGAACCTGGATGATCGAGACGAGGTTCTGCGCATCCTCACTCGCTGGTAAAAGAAAAGGCCCTCCACAGAGGGCAGCGTCGTAGGGCGGACCACGTGTCCGCTCTTTTTTGTTTGTCAGAAAGAAAAAGGCCACCCGAGAGGGGTGGCGATGAAAGTACAGGATGTGGCGCGAGGCTACTCCGTCGATACCAGATCGATCTGGCGTACCAGGTAGGTGTCCCGGTTGTGCGGATCGCCATAGCGCAGGTAGACCTGGTTGCCGGCGGCCACTCCGAGTACATCCTCGTTGTTCGGGTCACCGATGTAGGTCAGGGGAACCTCCCAGACCTCACCAGGATGTCCGACCAGACGGATTAGGTAGCTGGTATCGCCCCCGAGAGTGACTCGGTCGGGCGGTCCTTCGACCACACCACGCACCTCCTTGTCCTCGAGTACATTGCTCCCGACTCGGGTGTTCTGTCTCAGATAGAGGTGTTCCTCGTAGCGAGTAAAGGCCTCGTGTTTGGAGTCAGCCCAGATGACGTTGGCCGGCTTGAGGTCGAAGTTGGCCTCGAGCAGGACCGTACCAGCGTAGAGCGAGCCGTAGCGGTGGGTACTGCCCAGGCTGTCCCCGAAGTTCTTGTAGGCCGGGCGGGTGATCACACCTTCCCAGGTACGCACACCGTAGATGGTATGCAGGGTCAGGTCCTCGACGTCGTAGATGAAGTCTGGGTGTTCGTTGACCGCCTGGAGGATGGTGTTGGTTGCTGCTGACTTGGTGGCCATGCCTGTGGCTTCCGACGTATTCCAGTACATCGTCGTTTTGCCGGTACGCGGGTCGATCAGCATGGTTCCGACAACCGAGTTGTCCGCGCCCTTGCTGGTGATGTAGGCCACGAAGACCAGATTGGTGTTCGCTGCGTTCATGACCACGTCGAGTTGGCCGCCATCGACAACGAATTCGTCCAGGTCCGAGGCCCGGCCATAGTTGCCCGGGTTGTAGCCCCAGTAGCTGATCCAGTCCAGGACCAGCTGTTCGGAGTAGATCCGGTCGACCCAGCTCGGGATCGGTTCGTCGTTGTCTTGACTCTCGTCGGTGTCCAGGGTGTTCGGGTTATCCAGTTGGAACTCCTGGATTTCCCTGGTCTGGGCATCGGTCACCAGGAGCAGTTGCGGATACCAGGCGTCTCCACGGTTCAGGTAGCCGTCATTTTTGACGTAGGTTGCTGTGAAGTATGGCCGCCAGTCATCGTCGACCTCGAGGGTCGGATCATCCAATCGGTATTCGTTCTCAGCGTAGGTACGGTAACCATTGGAACGCAACCAGCGGCCAATAACCTTGTCGTCGAGCACCTCCTGGTTTTCGAAACGCAGGACGATCTTGTACGGCTCTTCATTTGCATCCTTGGTTCGGATCCAGGCCGGCTTGGTCTCGTCTTCGGCATCGACCACAGCAATGGCCGGGATTTGGTAGTTGGTTTGGATGGCCGCACCCTTGTCTCCGCCTGGGTAGTCCAAGGGAGCGATGTAGTAGTAGTGGCCATTGACCACCACGTCGGTGATGGCCGGCGCCCCACCGGCAGCTATCTCTTCTGACTGTTCACCGATCTGGAAGACTGTGGTCAACCTATAGCCGAGCTCGTCTTCGTAGGTTTCCAGGGCCTGATTGATCTTGGCTACAGCCAGGTCCGGGGAAACGTTGCTGATCTGGGTCTGGGTGGTGGCGATCGGGGCTCCTTCGGGCGCGTCCTCGACCTGCAGGTAGGCCTTCCACTTCTCGCGGTTCCCCAGACTGGGTTCACCGAGTTCACAGTTGCAGTCCATGTAACAGCCAGCAACGGTGCCGGCCAGGAGCAGAATCAGGGTTGCGGCCAGGGTCGATCGAATCATCTTGAACGGGTTCATGGCAATACCTCCACGGTGTTGAGTTCGCTTGCCTTGGTGGCCATGAGGTTTCCTTGTTCATCGAATACGAAGGCGAAAGCCTTGTAGTTTTCGAACAGGAAGACCTGGCCAGGGTTGACGGTGTGCTGGTTGCGGTGTTGGTCCTTGAAGTTGATCTGTCCGGTTTCGGTCAGTTGGGCATTGACTACCCGCTCGCTGTTGCGAGGGGTGAAGCTGCTCAGATCACCGGCATGAGCCTGTGAGTACTGAGCCGAACCAACGTCCGAGAGCAGGGCGATGTTGGTGAAGTTCGGGTCGTTGACCTTATCGAACACCTGACCGCGGTTGAACCACGGTCCATAGTCTGCTTCCTGCTGGTCAGCAATCTGTGGCTCATATTCGACTTCAACCTCGACAACCGGCTCGGTTCGAGGTTCGGAAACCCCGTAGAACTGGATCGTACACAAGGAGACGGTCGTCCCGATGAGGACAATGACCATGTGCGGAGTGAGTACGGCTAGGTAGAGGAACTGTGGCAACAAGGCCAGAAGCACCTCACCGTCGATGTACTCGAAGTCCAGATCGAAGTCGAAGCGCGGTCGGCGAGCGGCCAGGCCTGTTCGAGCAGCTCGAGCTCGTTCCTTCATCTGCGTGATCTTGTGGCGGACGGTTTCACGCTGACGATCTACCTCGCGGCGGAAAGCCGGCACGAAAGCCCATTTGAAGATGAAGCGGATATGTCGGAAAACCAGTCGCCACATTCCAGCAATCTGCCACCAGGCACTGTAGGCCCGGTCACCGCGCCAGATTCTGCTCGGGTAACTGATCACTCCGACAACTGAGCCGACCACAGTCAGTAAAACGGTGCCAGGCACCATGATTCCGAAAAAGATCAGCTCGGTTCCGAAGAGGCGCGCCAATTGGAAACGGTCTTCACGAACGGTCAGCTGGGTACGCATACTTTTACCTTCCTTTCTGTTTGAAAGTCCACTCTTAGTTGTTTAACTAAGGCCGGTAAACTTAGCAGTTTTGAGCTTATCTGTCAAGCAATAAAAAAACCCCGCGTTTAAGCGGGGAGGCGGGAGCAAAGGATGCGCTCGAAGTTGCCAAAGGCGATCTTGGCCAGGTCTTCGTCGGACAGGCCAAGGCCTGTTTGCAGGGCGCGAAGGATGCGGTGTGTTTTGGTCACGTCCTCGAGTTCTGGGATCAGCGGCCGAGCCATGATGCCACCGAAGTCAGTTCCGATGCCAACATGGTCTATGCCCATGATTTGGATGGCATGGTCGAAGTGGCGGATGAGGTGGCCAACCGTGACCCCGCCATCGGCGGGGTCGGTCCCTTCTGGGGAAGCTGCAACGAAGCTGGGGACGAGCGAGATGCCGAGAACCCCTCCGCGATCAGCTAGTTCGCACAGCTGAGCGTCGCTCAGGTTGCGTGGGTGATCGCAGACCGCCCGGCAGTTGCCATGGCTGACAATCGCTGGTTCACGGATCAGGTCAAAAGCACCCCAGAACGAGTTCTCGTTTGTGTGTGCAAGATCAACGACGAAGTTGTGTTGGTCCAACCAGGTGATTACATGTCGACCAAGCCGAGTCAAACCTCGGTTGACCCCAGCACCACCACCAAGCTGGTTGCCACCGTTCCAGACAATACCGACTGAGCGCACACCAGCATCGAACCACTGTCCGAGCAGCAACTCGGCAGTGTGTCGATCAGTCAACGCGTCGGCTCCTTCGATATGAGCAACGATACCGATGCGGCCATCGCTTGGCGCATCTAGGTGATCCTGGAACAGTACCTGATAGAAGCCAGGGTAATCGATCGTCACCTGTAGATACTTACCAAGTTCACCGCGAATGAAATCTGGGTTAGCGCGAGCTTCGGCTTCCAAGTGGGAGACAGCGCTGAACACCAAGCGAACACTTGAGTTGCTCAGCAAGTCCCAGCTGGTCTGGGGAGTGTCGAGTTCGGACTGTCTCGGGGCTGGTATCAAGATGTCCTGATGCGCATCAATAATCGGGATCTGTTTGTACAAGGTCCGTCCCTCCTAGGAAAAGTATCTTAGTTGAATATCATAAAATAATCAACAGTCACACTCCTTTTTGTTAACATTTGGTAACCGGTCGGTTATGAAATGTTAATATAATAAGCTTATCACGTTCGAGAAATGCCATGATCATGGTAAAAGTCGAACAGAAAATAAAAGCCCCAGCAGGACACGTTGTTCGCGAGCGGTGTGTCGGGTGCTGGGGAGTGAAGTTAGCCTCGAGGGCCAGAGACCTTGATAGTGGCTCCACCTTCGGGTAGGGGCCTGGGGCAGTAGCGTGCATGAGTGACCAGAGCACGCAGACTCTGGTCTCCTCTTCGGTCCCTTCCGGTAATCAGGGTCTGAGTCGAATCAGCCCAGATTCCTCCACTAACCAGGAAAGCACCAGGTCTAAGCCAGAGCAGCCTTCCGGCTGGTGGCGGAGTTATGCCAGCTTCCGCTGACGAGGTTACTTTAGCTTGGGGCGGGTCATTCGTCAACAAAAAAGCCCCGCATGACGCGGGGGTGAGGGATCAGGGGATGGGGTAGCCCGGGGTGCTCAGAACAGCCTGAGTGTAAGTCCTGCTGTGTTTATCGTGTTCGGTGGCACCAACATACAGGGCCTGGTGTGGGTGTCGGTGCACGGTTATGCGCAAGGTGGCGTCCAGACCGTTGTTTGGTTCTGGTTTGCTCTGCGCTGGAAGGAAACACATGTGCAAGGCACCGAAGGGAGTAAAGACCAAGGGCGGCACATCATCGTCTGTCTGATCATGCCAGGATCTGACTTCGATCTTCTTGACCGAATCAGCTCCGTGCAGATCAAGTGCCGCCTGACGAACTGCGGCCAAAGCCTGGTCACGGAAATGCAGGTACGCCTCTCGATCGAGTACCAGCCGTGCCTGCTTCAGACTGATCTTGATCTGCTCCTGCGTCCAGTGATTTTCACGGACTGCTGCGCTCAGCTTGATGCTTATCCGTAACCCAGCATCTGGTACTGCTGTCACCTGGCTTGACATGAGATTCGCTGCTGCCGCTCCAAATTCTGCTTCTACGCGTGCCCCAACAGAGACCATATTTCAATACTCCCTTTTCCTCATCCGTCTTGGTTAGAAGGTACAACGAGGCGGATTGTATCATGGTTAGGGCAAGTTGACAAGGGGTGGATCGTCAAGTAAGGTTGGGACGTTCTTTCTATTGGAGGAAACAGTGACAAACAGCAACGGCATCAGTATTGTTCAGGCCCATTCTCGCCAAGAAGCCCTGGAGTTTATGGAAACTCTTGAGGCACCAGTGATCATCTGTCGCGTCAGTACTCAGACTGCTCTTTGGGGCAAGCTCCGCGAGCTGCAATATGGGATTTTCGATTTCGATGGCACGCTGGCTCATGGGCCAAGTCATTGGTTGATGCTGAGTGAGTACTTCGATGATCAGATGCGTGATGAAGTGGCTAGTGACCGTGAGCTGTTTGCTCAGGGTCGGCCGGCTGACAGCGGGCTGATCGATTCGCCCTGGCAGGAGCGCGAAGTGGCCATGGGGAAGAATCTGTTGGCCGTGATGATGCGCGACCTGGAACGGATCCGTCGAGCTCGACTGAGTAGTCGTGATCTGCATGATCTGGCCACGAAGATGCGGGTGCGTCAAGGTGCAGCCGAATTGCTGCAGATGTTCGATTCTCCTGGGATCGTTTCAGCCGGCATTCGGCCGGTCATTGCTGAGGTCTGTCGACTGAATGGTCTGGAGGCAACGATCAGTGCCCTTGATTTCGTTTACGACGATGCCGGGCATGTGGTTGATTACCCGTTTGTTGATGTCATTCACGACGGCAACAAGGGTGAGGCCGCGCTGGTCTACTTGCGTAGCTTGATCCGCGACGATCAGGAAGACAACATGTTCCGCGTGGTGGAACGTAGTCTGATTGTTGGTGATTCCATTTACGACCGGAACATGTTTCTGCCCAGAGCAGTCAATGCCCTGATTGTGCCCAGCGACGACGGTGTGGTTCGTGGAAACGCGCTCATTCCAGACATCTGGGAAAAGCTGACCTTCGTCTACAAGGCTGATGACTTCCTGCCGCTGATCGAGCTGATCAAGCAGGCACGGGAAAGTCGTCCTCGCTAAGACCCGTACAGGGGTCTTTTTTATTTGTGCACAATTGACGTGTTCATAAAAATCATGTACAATCCGACATTATCTGAGCAAGGTGTTCAGATAAATGCGCACATGCAGTACGTGAAAGGGTGAAAGATGCGTGATGGTTTCGAGGTAACTTTGGTTGACGGTCAAACAGCGGTCATCAACGCCTTCCCGGTTGGTGACCCTGATGACGCACTTCGTATTTTGACTGGGTTACGTCCAGATCACTTGATCGGCGTGATCACGCCTGGTGGTCAACGGCGCATGATGCGTTCGGCTGAACTAGGTCTGAATACGGAACAGGGAAGATCGTTCTTTTTGCAACGCAACGGTTCTGGCTAGCCAGACCATTCGACTCTCAAGGCCCGGACCGGGCCTTTTTTATTTCGTGGTATAATAATATTAATATGAAAAAGTCACTTGGATTATCAATAATAATCGCACTCGTGTTTATTGGAACACTGTTTGTTATGTTTGCTCAAGAGCCTGAACAGCGGGTGGTTTATTCTGAAGACGGCTTGGCACGTTTAGAATATGTGGCAGAGAATGGGCGGTACTTGCAAATTCACTCAGAACCCCCCTTTGATCCCCCCTTGGAAAGGGGGGAGAACCTGACCGAGTACTGGGTCGAGCCTTTGGATTATGTTTTAGTTCAGCCAGCAATGTTGACCTTTAGTTATTCTGGTCTTGATTCTGAGATCATGCCAGAGCAGTTATTTATTGCAGAGTATAATATTGAGTCAGGTCAGTGGCAGGTTGTGCCCACACAGCTAGACCGAGAACAACAAGAGTTATCGATCGAGATTGAAAAATTGGGCCGTTGGCGGATAGAGATTGACCAAGGTGAGTAAGCAGGGTTGACAAAGACCCTGTTTTTGTTTATGGTTGGCCCAGAACCTTTGAAGACCCTTGGAGGGTATCATGGACAAACAAGTTGTGCTTTCTGGTGTACGACCGACCGGGCAGTTGCATCTGGGCAACTATTTCGGAGCCATCCGGCAGTGGATCGAGTATTCACTGGATTCGGAGGTAGACAGCTTCTTCTTCGTGGCCAGTCTGCATGGCTTGACCACGCCGTTCGATGCAGCCACGCTGCGACAGGATCAGATCGATTTGGTCCGCGGTTTCATGGCCGCGGGTCTGGACCCGGACCGGGTCACGCTGTACGCACAGCAGAACATTCCGGAGCTGAGCGAGCTGACCTGGTTGCTCTCCTGTATCTCGCCGCTCGGTCAGCTGGCCAGCATGCCTCACTTCAAGGAGAAGCGGGCTGGAATGGCTGATGGCGGGCTCGAAGAGAACGCCGGGCTGCTCTTCTATCCGGTGCTCATGGCTGCGGACATTCTTGGTCCGAAGGCTGACTGGGTTCCGGTGGGCGAGGATCAGCTGCCGCATCTGGAGTTCACCCAGCGTCTGGCGCGTCATTTCAACCGTGACTTCTGTCCGTCGGATCAGCCGCTCTTCCCACGACCAGAGAAGATGCTCACCAAGGCTCCGCGGGTGATGTCACTCGATGGTAGGGGCAAGATGTCCAAGAGTGAGCCAGACGGGGCGATCTTTCTCGATGACCCGAGCGAGGTCGTCTGGGCCAGGCTGCGCCCGGCCAAGACCGATGAGCAACGTCAGCGTCTGACCGATCCGGGTGATCCGGACAAGTGCAACGTCTACGACCTGCACAAGATGGTCAGCCCGGCTGATGTTCAGGATGAGATAGCTGAAGGCTGCCGTTCGGCCGGGATCGGGTGTATCGATTGCAAGAAGCACCTGCACACCCACCTGGATGTCCTGCTCGACCCGATGCGCGAGCGTCTGGCTGATCTCAGGGCGGCTGGCGATGATCAGGTCATCGACGTGCTCAGTGTCGGTGGTGAGCGGGCTCGCAAGCGTATCGCTCCGACCGTGGAGCTGGCCAAGGCACGCATGGGCGTCGGCCCGTTCCGCACTTCCTAACTTCCTACTAGACGAACACATCCTGTGTTCAAACCGGTTACTTCAGTAGCCGGTCTTTTTTGTTGTTTGGTTAACTGGTTGTCTAGTTATCTAGTTTCATGGAACCAGACAACCAGAAAACTAGATAACCAGACAACCCCTTGACATAAGTCCCAAAACCCCCCATACTCAACTCAGAACTTTCCAAGAGGTGAACAGACACCTCAGATAGGACAGGGTTATGAGTACCACAAGAGAGGACCTCACTACCTGGCAATGGTCGTGGCCGGATGTTGGTCACGACACCGAAGAGCTGTGTCGAATCGTCCGTGGCGGTGATCGCCCGGCAGATTTGCCACCTATGGTGTTGCCGGCTGATCAGTATCCGGGTAACCCCTACATCAAAGCCGCGCCACCGATCTGCTATCCGGGAACGCCGGTCGACCTGCCTCCGGAAATGGCTGAGCTGTTTCTGCAGATTCAGCTTGGGCAAGTGAACAACATCGGCTGTCACACGCATGGCGAACAAGATGTCCTCGGTTGGAAACCCATGCCAGGCGAAGGCTGTTTCGACGACACTCAGCTTCGTGAGCGTATGGCCATCAGCATGATCGCTGGTCTGCTCGGTGGCAACCTGGAGACCGTTGATGGCTACCTCTGTTCCGGTGGAACCGAAGCCAACCGCATGGGTGTGCTCGTCGGTCGCGAGTGGACACGGGATCGTTTCCCGAGTCCGCCACAACAGGGTGAGATCATCCTGGGAACTGGGCTGAGCCACTACAGTCTGTATCAGGCTGTAGACCACTTCGACATGGGTCGTTCGCGCATGGTCAAGTGTGAGGTCTGTGGACGGACACACCGGATGCATCACCGAATGGGCAACATCGGCCACACCTACGTCCCGGACAACTACGGTCCGGGCTTCAAGCAGGTCGGCATGAACGAGCGTGGTCAGATGGACATGGTCGATCTGGAGCGGGTCTTCCGTCTCTGGTTCGACCGCGGTTTCCGTAGATTCATCATCACCCCGACCGTGGGTACATCTTTGATGGGCTCGATCGATCCGATCCGTGAAATCGCTGGCTTTGCAGACGCGATGAACACTGGCGGCGCGGCCGTCTACGTGCATGTCGACGCAGCCTTCGCTGGCTTCACCGTGCCTTTCGTTTCGGACTACAAGTTCGCTTTCGAACATCCTGGTGTCCAGTCGGTTACCTTGGATGCGGACAAGATGGGGCGCTTGCCGTACCCGGCCGGCGTTTTCTTGGCTCGCAAGGAGCTGATGAACCTGATCGCCCTGGAAGTGGCCTACGTCCGGCATGGCGTGGATGACACTATTGCTGGGTCGCGCAGCGGGGCTATCGCAGCCTTGGCCTGGATGCGTTGGCAGCAGGTTGGCTTCGATGGGATGCAGACTTACGTGCAGCAGCAACTGACCTGGCGTGACCAGTACGCAGCGCTGCTGCGTGAGCGCTTCGGAACCGGTGATGATGCGCTGGTCAAGATCCATCCGTACTCGGCTTGGGTTCCTTTCCTGCCCGTGAGCATAAATCTCGAGGATGGCAAGATTCCGAGTGAGATTCTGGAGCAGGAACCTTGGCGTAGCTGGTGCTTGCGAGCTGAAGAGTTCTCTCCGCTCGATGCGACGACCGGTTTGCCCAAGTGCCCGTCGGAAACGGTCTACAAGCTGTGCGTAATGCCGCATGTGGATCCGCCGACCTTCGATCGCTTCGTTCGAGATCTGGAGGGTCTCCTTGCTCAGGCTGCTGAACGCGCTGCCTAGACCCTGTCTGTTCAACTTCGACCTGCTGACTCAAGCAGGTCTTTTTAGTTGTCTAGTTATCTAGTTATCTAGTTTTTTAGAACCAGACAACCAGATAACCAGATAACTTTTGTTATAAGAAAAAACCTGATCCGGAGATCAGGTTGAGTGTTAAGTCGACTCGCGACCGTCCTTGGTGTTTGCTTCGCCCTTGGCAAAAAAGATGACCAAGGCAACGCCGAGCACGGCCAGGACAACCCCGGCAATCTGCTGCGGTGAGTTACAGGCCTCTCCGGTGTTGAACCAGGTAAAGGGCCAGAAACCGATTCCAGCCAGCAAGCCAAGGAGGAGGACGAAGATGGCTCGCATGTCAGCAATGACGTCAGAGACCATGATGCCGATGACGTCCATGGCCCGGTTGATCAGTACCAGGGAAATAGCTGTGGGCATCACACCGAGGTAGGCTAGTGCTAGAAGCTGTCCTGGGTTGGGCAGGATCAGCTGACCGGAGTTACTTGTTTCGATACCGAGCCAGACTAGGCCTGGAATCAAGGCCAGTAGCTGAGCGCTGCGCACAGCATCGACTATTGGGATATCGTACTCTCGTCGGTAGCGCCCGGCAATGATCTTGTCCAGCACCTGGAACAAGAGCATCATCAGTGCGATCAAGAGAACTGTATCAAAAAACTCGATGTTCAGTGCCTGATTGAGTTTGGTCTTGTAGATGAAGATGCCAGCAATGCAGAACAAAGTGCCTGCAAAGAAGGCAATCCAGTTTTTGCACTTGTCTCCAAGGATGAGGAATCCAAGCAAGGTGGAGACCAGGGGCCGGCAAAGGTTGATCACCAACAAGGTGACAACCACACTTTCTTGATCAGTCTTGATGCCGTTGAGGATGAAGTAGAAAACCAGGAAGTAGGTCACTCCGTTGGTCAGGAGCAGACCGTGGCCACCTTTTTTCAAAGACCTGATCCAGCGTCCCCAGGTCGGGATCGGGTTCAGGCTCTTGGAGCGATCCGGGATAAGGAACATGGTCAGGATCGAGAAGAGCATGAAGATGACATAGCTGGCCGCTACCGGGTATCCCTTGACCCCGTTGGCATAGACCAGGAAAGCGCTTGCCGCAATGGCTGTGCCGAGCATGTTCAGTCCGGCATAGAAAAGTTTGGATTTCGGTTTTGAGTCTTCCATCGCGTCCGTCCGTTGTAAAGGGCTTGTCTGGATCTTAGTTGGTTCCTGTGGGCAAGTCAAATTTGACAGCTTGTGGGCCACTTGTTATGCTTTGTTCAGATCTTCAAAGAAGTAAAATCAATGACCTTGGAGTTAGTAGCGACTGTTAAGCTAATTAAGCGAGCAGGGGATAGTGTGAGCCCTGTTTAGCCCAGACGTGAAAGTGGACCAAGTGAGATGCTGATTGCGCAGGTGATTAGCCGGCAGCCCCCGTAACCATGGGCTAACGTATATCCACGGAGTACGTGAAAGTGCTCTGCTTTAAGCAGGGAAAAGAGGTGGTACCGCGGGAAATCCCGTCCTCTCAAGGCTTTTAAGGTAAAAGGCTTGCGAAGACGGGCTTTTTTTGTTAAGCTCCGAACTTCGGTCTTTAGAACAAAACAGGAAAGGAAAGTACGATGATCCGAATCAACGAGGCCAGTGGGCTGGACGTTTCCAGGATTGGTGGTAAAGGACTGCGCTTGGCCCAGCTCATGGCAGCGGGTCATCGAGTCAAGCCAGGTTTCATCATCGAGACTGATGATGTGACCGAGATTCTTCAGGGCGGTCAGATTCCTGAGGGGCTGATTGCCCTGATGGACGAGCAGTTGGATATCGATACCTTTGGTGCTGCGGTGCGCAGCTCAGCACACGGTGAGGATGGTGGACAGTTTGCCTTCCCGGGCATGTATGACACCAGGCTCAACGTTGCTCGAGCCGAGATCGTCGAGGCGATTCTCGAGTGCGTTCGTGGTGCTGACAGTATGGTTGCTGCGGCTTATGCCGATCAGACCGGTGCCTTTTCCGGGCGCTTGGCCTTGGTTGTGCAGGAGATGGTCAGGGCCAGGTCAGCTGGCGTTCTCTTTACGGTCGATCCGATGGATGCCGGGCATTCGGGTATGGTCATCGAAGCGGTGGCCGGTCTGGGTGAGGACCTGGTTTCCGGACGCCGCGAGCCGCGACGCTACTACGTGACTGACGAAGGCCGGTTGACTTCGGTCGAAGGGGCCGATGAGCCCCAGCTGAGCGATGAGCAGCTGATCGAGTTGGTTCGAGTGGCCAGCCAGATCAGGGATCAGTTTGGTGTCGAACAGGACATCGAGTGGGCTTTCGACCAGGATGGTCAACTCTGGATCAACCAGAGCCGAGATGTCACCGTGGCCAAGGCCAATGGTGTCGTTGCTGTCCGGTCCAGAGTGATCGATGCCTTGGCTGGGCACACCGAACGTGAGTTGGATCGACTGCGTAGTCTGGGTCTGGATGTCAGTGGTGACGTATACAGCGATCAGAACATCGCTGAGATCCTCACCCCGCACCCGACCCTGATGGCCTCGGGGCTGTTCAACTTCGAGTTTGCTCATGGACAGGGTGGAATCCGCACTGGTCGAAACCAAATGGGTTACGCCGTCGGTAACGAGCTGGAGACTGGTTTCCAGCTGCTGGTTGGCGGTCAGCCGCGCTGCAGCATCGTCCACGATGCGTTGACCTACCGCATCGATGGGATTCCTCTGGACGAGTATTCGCGCATGGTCCAGTACTATCTGGACCGGATCGTTGATGATCCTCGCTTGGCCAACTATCCGGAGGTCCATCTCTACGAGCAGAACCCATCACGGGAGCTGCTGGCAGAGATTTTCGGAACTGGGCGAGCAGATGCGATTACCGATCTTTACGATCACTTCTTCGCTGGTATTCGGATGGTGGAGATGCAAGCCATTGGCGAGTGCCGCGATGAGTTCCTACCCCGTTGGGATGGGTTTCTCGAGCAGCAGCAGGCCATGCCGGAGACAGGTGAACTGTCCCAGCTGGTTCAGCGATACCAGGTCTTGGCCCATGGTCTGCGCGATGATGCCTGTCGGATGTTCGTCAAGGCAGCACGACTCGGCTTCTTCGTCTACGCCCGGCTGACCCGGATGCTCCAGGAGATGACCGGTGACCAGGCTGAGGCCAACTTGGCTGCTCTGACTTCAGGGATTCCGCTCGAGCTCAACCCGAATCTCCAGTTCAACCTGGAGCTGGCGGCTTTGGCTGAGGGGCGTACCTCGCTCGATTCAGTGCTGGCACGCTTTGGTCATCTGGCTGTTCATGAGCTGGAGATTTCGGTGCCGCGCTTCAAGGACGATTCCACAGCCTTGGTCGAGATGGCTGAGCGCGTGCAGGTTGATCCAGGACAACAGGAAGCCATGGTCGATCGTTTCGAACGGGTTCAGGCTCGGCTTTTGGCCGGGGCTGGTTCTCGACGCAAGGAACTGGCCACTGATATTCAGGTGGCGCGGACCTACTTGCCCTTGCGCGAGCTGGTCAAGTTCCAGTATCTGCGGGCCTACGCCATGATGCGAGATCTCAGTTTGCAGATTGAGCGTCAGCTGGGCTGGAAGCCTGGACTGATCTTCAATCTCAACCCGGAGGAGGTCTTCGGGATCAGGTCGGGGAACGTTGCAGGCATGGAAGATTTGGCTCTGGCTCGGGAAGAGTTCCGACAGGCCAGCCGAGGTCTGTATGTACCGCCGGTGATTTTCTCGGATCAGCTGGATGCCATCGGGCGTTTGCCCGATGATGACGGCGGCAAGATCCTGCGAGGCATTGGTGTGACCGATCAGGTCTGCGAGGGCAAAGTGGTCGTTGTTGATCGACACGACAATCAGGAAGCCTTTGCTCAGCTGCGTGCCGGCTGCGTCTTGGTAACCAAGACAACCGATCCGGCCTGGGTGCCCATGCTCGGTATTGTTGGTTCGACCGGCGGTCTGGTTACCGAGGTTGGTGGAGTTCTGGCTCATGGTGCCATCTACGCCCGCGAAGCCAACATGGCTGCGGTGCTCAACGTGCCTGGTGCGACTCAGCGGCTCGAGACCGGGATGACCGTCCGAGTCAACGGTCCGCAAGGCTGTGTAGAGATCCTTTCTTGATCACTGGGGGATAGGTTCCGCCTATCCCTCCTTTTTTTAAACTATGCCAAATAAAAATATATTTTTCATTCGACACGGGAAGCTTGATCTTCCATATAAAAATCACGGCGAGATGCCCGTGAGTGTTATTGCTGATTTAGCATCTAGAAAACTAAATCCACCAATTGATCGTGAGCATACCCAAGCATTAATCGATCAGCTAAAGACTCGTATTCCACTTGAACAAATTGAGACTATTTATTTTAGTCCATCAGAACGCTGTCAAGCGACTACATATTTAATTAAAGAAGTGCTGGATAAAAAAGACGTAAATATCCAAGTGCTTGAAGATTTGCAAGAGGTTAGTTTTGATCTAGCTAAGCTATTAGAGGTTAATGACATCAGTGAAAGCGAGTTTGATATCGGTACGTTAAACAGAATGGTTCTTCAGGGAATGGCTGATGGTGTTGGTGTTGATCAGGTTGAACAGATGTATCAAAAGATTGACCAGGCTTTTCAGATTATCAAACAATCAGAACATACAAATATTCTCTGCATCACCCATGATTTCATCATGCGGGTGATAGAGTTGTATATTCGCACCAAAGGCGATATTAGCAAATTGGAACCTAGTGATTTGCACAACACACAGACTAACGGTTATTTGTCTGGCTTTGTGGTCGGTGATCAGCTCAGGGGTTTTCGAGAGATAAAATAAAAGAGGTCCTGCGTGAGCAGGACCGGAGTTCTTGTGGCGGGCGTAACAGGAATCGAACCCGCAACCGACGGATTTGGAATCCGTTGCGCTACCAATTGCGCCATACGCCCTAAGGAACTAACTCGACCTTACAGAAAGGTCGGTTTTTTGTCAAGGTACCAGCGCTATTCTTCCAAGCAAGCCCAGTCGAGACGCTTCGCGGGCCAGAGTCCTGATACGCAGGTCACTTGTGGTGCGGTAGCGTAGGTAGACCGAAATGATCACCTGCTGACGGGCCAAGCGCTCGAATACCGTTAGCTCATCTGGATCTTCAATGCCGTTCATATACAGCATGCGGAACTTGCTTACCCAATCAACCTCGTCGATCAGTTCATGCTCGGTCAGGCATTCATGGATGAACCACTCAGCATAGGCGTTCAGGTAATCCATCAGGCCTTTGCAATTGAGCATTGGTTCTTTGGAAGGGAAGAGTTCGAGCTGTCGCTCTGCGGCTCGCTCCAGGGTCAAGGCGAAAGGTAGCGACTGCAATATCTCCTTGTTCGGATCCATTCCAACGGCCTGGAAAAGCGGACAGGACTCACAGTTGTGGTCGCAGTGCTCGTAGCCCCAAACGATTCGTGGGTGCTCGTGTTCACCCCAAGTATCGAATATAACGCTAGTGATTCCAGGGACTTGTTCACGAATCCGGGTGGTCAGTTCTCTGGCCTCGTCGACCATGTCAGTCAGATCATGTGCTGGCATGATGTCTCCTTGTTCGGTAAGCCCAGCTTATTACTCTTTACAAATCAGGTCAAGCAAGATATTCTATGCGTGGAAATAATTAACACATATTATGAAGAAAACAATTTTACTTCTTGGTGTGCTCGTGCTTGTTGGCGGCGGGTGCGTCAATAGTTCGTCAGAGGATTTAATTTCTGCTGATGAAGTTAACTTGCCTGTCGAACAGACAGAGACAAATATGCAAACAACCCCAAGTTCACAAACCTGGCAGTTCCCAGGTGTTCTCTCAGACGAGACAATTCAAAATAAACAGGTGCGTATTACTACAGCTAAAGGCGACATTGTCTTTGAGCTTTTTCCAGACACTGCACCAATGACTGTGTCAAACTTTGTTTATCTAACTAACAGTACTTACTACAACGGTCTGACTTTCCACCGTCGTGAAGAAGGATTTGTTATCCAAGGTGGTGATCCACAAGGTAATGGTATGGGTGGTCCTGGATACAAGTTCGATGATGAGTTGGATGATGAATATAGTTATGATCGCGGAATCGTGGCCATGGCTAACTCTGGTCCGAACACCAATGGTAGCCAGTTTTTTATAATGCTTGGTGACACTGGATTACCAAAAGCGTACAGTATCTTTGGTCGTGTAACTGAGGGGATGGATGTAGTTGATGCAATTACTGTCGGAGACGAGATGACTACTGTGGTTGTTGAGGATAAAGAGTAAGAAAGACTAAAGGTTGAAAGACTAGAATCTAAATAAAAGAGCGGGATCCGTTGCGATCCCGCTTTTGGTTTACGGCATGTTGTGCAGAGTTCTGTTGGCCAAGAAGCCAATGCCGCTGCCAATGACACCAGCCAGTCCAAGGTGGTCTGCACAGTGGAAGAGTAGGCTGACCTCGGTTTCCGCGTAGGCCTTAGGGTAGGTGCTTAGCAGAATTATGGCAGCGTAGGTCAGAATGAGAAGGATCAGGCGGAGTATGTTCACTCGCCCTCGTGCTCCTGCACGCGCGAACTGAACCACTTGGCCATGGCTCCGATGATGCGGAAAGCCTCATCTACGGAAATGGCCTGGGATGTTGGTCGACTGAAGCCGTCGTGCAGGGCCACTAGCTCAGCCAGCTCAGGGAAGTCGCTGACCTGAGACTCGGTTCCAGTGACTTTATGCGTGGCTCGCCAGAACGGATCACCATCAGCCTCCCAGACCAACTCCAGGTCAAGGCTGGTGTCTCCCTTGTGCATCCCGATGTTGATCGAGGCGATGTAGCGATCCCGATGTCTGGGACCGCGGTCGAAACTTCCCCAGCTCAGCTCGTACGGTCCGCACTGCAGGCCGTGGCTGATGTCCAGGGAACCCGTAGGGTCATCTGGGTCACTGAATTCCAGGTCCAGACCAAAGGCCATGAGCACTGCTTCGATTTGGAGAATTTTGCCGGCGATTTCCGGCACTGCGTAAAGATATCCGTGCATCAGTTCCTCCTTGCATGTGAGCTTAGCAGGTTTTGAGAGTTTGTCAATAGAAAAACCGCAGATTGCTCTGCGGTGTGAGTGTTCGGACTACTCGTCCTCGTCCTCGGGCAAGGGATCCCGGATGCTCGGAGGTGGAACGTTGTCCAGGTCATGGCGCGTCTGGTCTGGTCCACGAGCCTCGCCCATTTCCAGGTCATGCATCAGCGGCTCCCTGGTCTGCGGGAGACTGGGGGACACGCCTGTGGGAACCGGGATGCGAACTACGGCCGGTTCCAGGCTCTGCAGTTCTCGACTGCGTTCCAGGATGTAGGCACGGCCAGCGGCTCGTTCGGCCTCTTTGCGACTCGGGCCCATGATCAGGTCTCCTGGCAACGGAGCCAGTTCGACTCGGGCCGGGGGCACAATCGGGGGCACGGTGCGCAGACGACTACTGTCACCATCGGTGTACAGGCCGCGTTCGTGTTCGGCTTGGCGCAGGTCGCGTCTGGCTTGGTCAAGACGAATCGTGGCTCTGGTCAGCTTGCGGGTCAGCTCGTCGATCTCGGTCAGAGCCTGATCCAGTTCGACCTCGGCCGTGGACACGGCAGCATCCAGCTCAGCCAGTTCGTCAGCGCGGGCTGAGATAGCCACAGCGCCAAGGATTGCCAGGACAGCAATCAACAGGGTGGTCTTGGTCGACTTGCTCATGGCTAGTCCTCCTCTTCGTCATCGTCCGGCGGTGCGAACGGATCCAGGGGTTTTGGCGCATTGGAAACTGGGTAGGCAACGCGGCGTTCGGATTCGCCCAGCGGTGTCGGAGCCGGGAAGTAGTGGACTTCGTGTACCACTTCCGGATCGATCACCTTCATCGTGCGCTTGGCAAAGTGCATCTTGTAGATCACTCGCCCGGCCCACCAGACATGCTTGTCCTCGTCGGAAAAGCTGATTCGTCCCAGCCGATTGAGCACACAATGCTCGACTACCGGGTTGTTCATGGTGCTTTCGGCAATGGTTGTGCTTCCGAATCCACCCTGAGCAACGAAGGTCTCGAAGGAGATCGAGCCACTCAGCTCGGGCTGAGCGTTGAGCTCTGCCTCGTAGCACATGTTGATCATGGGTGCGTGCTGGGCCAAGGCCTCTTCCGCGATCTCGTAGGAAGCTCCGGTTCCGCTGACGAAGATCACGGTGATGGCCACGCCAGGCACGGTCTCGTCGGCATCTTCGGTCTCACCAGCCCAGGCTGGCGGTGAGATCAAGGCGTACAGACACAGGGCCATGATCACGACGGCAAAGCCGATCGTGCCATAATAGGTCGTTCGCAAGGGTCGACCGATCGGGTCGTTGATGTTTCCCAGTCGCATTCTTTCTTTTCCCTCCGTGAAAGGTACGTGTGACAAGGTCACTGTGGTTAGCAATAGTACTATAATTTTGCTACGATGTCAATATGTGAATGACAAGTCTCGTTCAAAGTATATCTTAACCGTGTTTATAGCTGTGCCAACGATTGTGCTGGCTGGAGTTGTGATTGGCTGGTCTTCTCCAGAACCCCCCTTTAATCTCCCCTTGGAAAGGGGGGAGAGTCAGGTCGAAGAATCTGAGCTCGGCGTGACTCATGTAGAATTACCAGATGAAGTTCGTGGCATATATTGGACCGCGGTCACGGCTGGTTATGAATCAAATCGAGATTACTTGTTAAACTTCATGCTCGAGGCTGGGCTGAATGCTGTTGTGATTGACCTCAAGCTGGATAACGGCGAGATTGGTTTTTTGCCTGAAACAGAATCACTGCAAGAGTTTGCCCAGGATAATCCAGTGATTGAAGATCTGGATCAGGTTCTAGAGTTGTTGGCTGAGAATAATATTTATCGCATTGCTCGTGTCCCGGTCATGCGTGACGGGGCCTATGCGGTTTTGCGACCAGATGCGGCATTGCGCTGGCCAGGTGGATCGATCTGGCAAGATGACATTGGTTCGCTCTGGATTGATCCGGCTTACGAGGCTGCTTGGGATTATAATATAGAACTCGCTCGAGAAGCATATGATCGCGGGTTTGATGAGATTCAGTTTGATTATGTTCGTTTTGCTTCTGATGGGAACTTGAGCTCGATCCGTTATCCTGTTTACGATTCAAGCACCGAAACCAAGAACTATGTTATGGCACGGTTCTTTGCTCATGTTGGTGGTACTTTGCGTGACGAAGGGATCCCGGTTTCGTTTGATGTTTTTGGTATGACCTGCCATTCGAATAGCGGATTTAACATTGGGCAACGTTTAACCGATGTTTATCCATACACAGATTTTATTTCACCAATGGTTTATCCTTCGCACTATGAATGGAATTTTCACGGGTTAGGAAATCCGGCAGAGCAGCCATATGCGATTGTCACTTCATCATTGACTGAAGGAACTCAACTGCTTGGGGCCGAGGCGCTTGTTCCGGCCGCAGAGGCACAGTACAAGTTCCGGCCATGGCTACAGGATTTTGATATTGGAGCTGTTTATGATTCGTATAAGATCCAAGAACAGATTCGAGCCACACGTGAAGCCGGTGCCTCAGGTTGGATTATGTGGAATGCGCGCAATGTGTACGAGGAGGGGGCTTATTACGGGTTGTAGCGTGCTCCCCCCTCCTTTCTAAGGAGGGGGTTAGGGGGTGGTTCTGTGCAGAAATAAGTTATGAAGATATTTAATAGTAAGACCAGTAAGTCACTACGTCAAAGGCTGAGAAATGAGAGCCCACGAGCTGAACAGATTCTATGGTTCCATCTGCGTAAAAGACAGATTGAGGGTTTTAAGTTCCGAAGGCAGACTAGTATCGATAATTATATTGTCGATTTTTATTGCCCAGAAGCCAGGTTAGTTATCGAGGTAGATGGAGATACTCACTTCGAACCAAAAGCCTCGGACAAAGACCGTGAGCGCGAAAAAGAAATCGAATCGTTAGGTATTAAAATATTAAGATTCACAAATCTTGATATCTATAAAAATATTGAGGAAGTGACTAAAACGATCATGAAGGCACTTCTAAACAGAACCCCCCTTTAATCCCCCCTTGGAAAGGGGGGAGAGTCAAATCATACCAATCCCATTTTGTGATATAATACCCTGTACATGCCCCAACTAACTGAAAAACATTTTTATAAGTACATCAAATGCCCGTTGTGGCTTTATTTTGATGAGCATGAAGATGAAAAGAAATTGCATGATCCGCTGATGGATCGGTTGCAAGAAGATGGGCTGCTTGACGATTTGCAGCGCAAACTCATTTCTGATCGGGATTTTTCTGAAGTTGAGATTGAGGATGTGGAAGAGGCTTTTATAAAAACGATAAAGCTAATGAAGGAAGGGGTGCAAACGATTTATCATGGCGTGCTTGTACATGGACATTGGGTCGGTAGGCCAGATGTGTTGGAGAAGGTTCAGGGAAAGTCTAAGCTGGGTGATCATTATTATGTAGCCGCGGATTTCAAACGTAATCGCAGATTGCGTAAAGAGTACATGTTCCAAGGTGCGTTTTACGCTGAGCTACTTCGTCTGATTCAAGGTGCTAAGCCAGCGCAAGGCTATGTGATCGATCCTGACGGAGAAGTGATGGAATATTTGATTGAAGATTTTGAGTCGCAGTTTCATCTGTCATTGGATGTGATTGAAAGAATCATGGCCGGCAAGCGTCCAGCACACTTTGTTACTTCTGGTTGTAAACAGTCACCATGGCACAAGCAGTGTCAGCTTGAGGCTGTGGAGTGTAATGACATTTCGTTACTTAATAGAGTTTTTGTTAGTGAGGTCGAGGCTTTGCGCCGTGCTGGCATTTCTAACATCTCAGCTTTTTCTAAAATGGATATTGATGAGCTGGAAAAGAAGGTGCCAGACATATCAAGTGATCGTTTAATTTTGTTGCGCGAGCAGGCTACAGCCATTACACAGGAAAAGCACATTGTTCTTGAGCCAGTTAAGTTTCCGCCAGCTGATCGAGAATTATACTTTGATATTGAGTCTGATCCGTTGCGTGATATTGACTATCTGTTCGGGATTCTTGAGGTCGAAGGCGAGAAATCGACTTACAATAGTTTTCTGGCCAAGAAGCCAGAGGATGAGGGTAAGGCCTGGCAGGAGTTTATTGATTTTATGCGTTCACGCGCTGGTCTGCCGATTTATCATTATGGTTGGTTTGAGATTGAGGTGGTCCGTCGGCTTGGTCAGAAGTACGGCACAGACGAAAAGGTGTTGAACGAGATTGAAAACAACATGATTGACTTGCTGCCAATGATTCGTGAGAAAATCATTTTTCCGGTTTACTTTTATTCTTTGAAAGACATTGCTCAGTACCTTGGCTTCAAATGGCGTCATCCTGAAGCGTCAGGTGCTAATTCAGTTTTGTGGTTTGAAGAGTATTTGGGGAATCGGCGTAAGACTTCAGTTTTGAAAAGAGTGGTTGATTACAATGAGGATGATGTGCGTGCAACTTGGTTGGTTAAGAAGTGGTGTGCTGAGCAGGAGGCAGAATAACCAATGACCAAATTCCAATGACCGAGATAATAACCAAATAATCAATGTTCGAAAATTCGCTCATTGATTATTATCTTGATCATTGGTTATTGACCATTAATCATTCATGTATAAGCGATTATTACCAACTGTAGTTTTCCTTCTCGTCTTCATTGGCGTGTTTTTGTATTTGGATCAAGAGCCAGAAGTGGAGGTGGCAGATGTGCCAGCGGTGAGTTTTGAGGAGGTCGCGGACGAGATTGAAGTTGAGCCTGAAGTCGCGGAGAGTGCCCCGTACCCAGAACCCCCTCCTGACCTCCCTCTTCGAAAGGGGGAGGAAGATCCGAGCGAATTCAATCTCGCTGTTCCTTGGACATCGCAAGCACCGCATGCGGTTTGGGATCATCGTGATCAGGAGGCCTGTGAAGAAGCTTCTATTTATATGGTTGATCAGTTTTACCGTGGAGTAGCCGAGGGTCTGATCGATCCTGATATTGCTGATGCAGCGATTGATGATCTGGTCGAAGAGCAAATGCAACTGTTCGGATATTTTGAAAGTACAACTGCTGCACAAACGGCCGAGCTTGTGGAAATGTTTTATGGTTACACAGTCGAGTTGATTACTGATCCAACAGTTGATCAGATCAAAGACGAAGTACTTGCTGGTCACCCGGTTGTAATTCCAGCTGCTGGACAAGTCTTGGCTAATCCGTACTTCACACCACCTGGCCCGGAATATCACATGCTGGTGATCAAAGGATTTACAGAAGACGGGTTTATCACAAATGATCCTGGGACTAAACGGGGAGAGAACTGGATTTATGAGTATGAACATTTTATGAATTCAATCCACGATTGGGTGGAAGATGATATTTTGTCTGGAGAAAAAGTCGTAATTGTGATACAACCATAAGGTATGGATTATTTACTTGGAGCATCGTTAGGAACCCTGATTGCCTTCGCTTTGGCAATTCCAGCTCTTGTTGTTGAAGTGTTTGACCGCAAGCACAAGCGCAACTTGCCGCTGCTAGTTGACGTTAAAGAAATTTGGGGGAAAAAAGTAACGCATCCAGAAATGTTTCTGATTGCGCTTCTTGTGCACTTGGTTATCGGTAGCTTGTTTGGATTAATGTATCCAGTGGCCGTAGTTAATGATTGGCTTTACATTACTGGCTCACCTTACACTTTTGCCTCGTTGTTCTGGTATGCGCTTCATGCCTGGATCGTAGTTATGTTAGTTATCTTTCCGGTAATTGGCTTTGGTTGGTTTGGAAAAAAAGAGGGGAAGTTGGTTTGGGTTGAGGTTCTGATCACAATGATTCTGATCGGCGTCTTTATACAGATGGCTATCGATTGGTTCCGTCCGTTTTACTTTGCAATTTAATATATAAAAAACAGGATCAAGTAAGACCCTGTTTTTTTGTTTTTTATCTGAAGTATTCAACTTCGTTGATAACGAATCCTTGCTCGTTAACAAATGAATCGCTTTCTAATTCTATACTGATAGTGTCGCCACTGACAGCAGGAGTCCAGAATGGTTCGCGAATTCCTGACCAGGACATTATCGGGTTAGCTGTTAGCCAAACAGTGTCGTAATAAGTCTCAGTTTCAAATTCAGAAAAGTAAGCCTTGATTTCACCTGCTCCAACAACGGTGATTGTGAAGGTCTCGCTCGCGTTGTTTGCGTAAGGATGATCAGTTTCAACGTTGACCGCGCGTGAGTGCCAAGTGTTCTCCTCTTCACAAATTCCTTCAGCCTCAGGATCATCACTAACCGTGTTACAGATCAAACCAGTTTCACATTCAATTTCAGCTCCTGTGCCACAAATCTCTCCAAGTCCAACCGGCTGAGGAACACATTCTGCCGGGCAGGTTACTCCAAGATTAATATTATTTATTAAAGTCAGGCTATCGATTGGGCTAACTGATCCGTCCTGATTAACATCGTAACAAGAGTCAGTTTCATTAATATTTAGTGCGTTGGTGAGTAGTAGAACGTCCTGCGCACTTAAAGAACAGTCACCATTAAGATCGCCAAGTGAGAAACATGATTGCTGCCAACAAGCCGGACCCTCTTCGACCTCGGCTATTTCAACTTCCATTTCTTCATCAACCACTAATTCCTCCTCCTCTTCTTCGAGTAGTTCAACATCCATGGCTTCATCTTCTGCCTCGGCTTCTTCAATGGCCTCGACAACTTGTTGTTCTTCGTCTTCAGTTAGATCTTCAACGACCGCTTCCTGCTCAGGTATTTCGACTTGGCCCCATTCTTCATCACCAACTTCTTCACCAATTAAGTCGTCGATGTAATCTGCTGGGACTTCGATGGCATAACTTTCACGAATCGGATCTAGACGAGCTTCGTTCACTCCGCCTAAACTATCATCTGAACGAACATAAAAGTAACGATCAGAAACAGCACTTCTTAGAATGGTGCCTGTTGCATATTCGTTGGCAGGCAAAGCGTTGCCTTCAGTGTAGCTTGACCAAAAACCATCAGGTATATCATCGATGCGATCTGCCCAGTCTACACCATAAAGATCCTCGGCTTGATTTTGAGTGACAATCCAGCGTAACACACCCCCTGGTTCAACCGCATAAACTTTTGGAATAGATTGAATTTTGACCAGCCGGGTTCCAGGGCGATAAGTAACAAGGTCGCCTATAGAATATCCAGCCAGTTCTTCGCACGTGATTTCAACAATGTCATCAAAATCCGTGTACCAAGTATAGAAGGTTGCTTCGTTAGGGAATACCCAACGATTTCCATCGCTGGCTAAATAATAAACAGACGAAATGTCTGGACAAGAGACAAGGTCTCCGACATCAGCGGCGCTAACTGGTTGTATTGGGGTCAACCCAAGTATCAGAATAATAGCGATTAGATAAGATAATATTTTCATACGTTTCTATTCTAGCTTATTTTCCGAAAGAAAAAAACCCGCGTGTGTTGCGGGTTGCGTGTTACTTCAGTCCGCTTGTTTGAAGCGGAGGCAGAGCCGGTTGTTACTTTCGGGGAAGCCGCTTTGGTCGAATTGGATGAAGCACTGATCCCACAGGCCTTCGTTGCGCATGGCAACGTAAACCTGCAAAGCCACACCAGTCAACTTACTCAGATCACCACACGGTCCGATATTGTAGAGATGAATCAGGTCATGGCCAGCTTGACGAGCTTCACGAATACAGTCTGGAATCTGGTCAAGGACCAAGGCAGCCTGAGCCTGCTCATGCATCAGCTGCATGCTGTCAGCGAAGTTTTGTAATTGTTCTCTTCGAATGCGAGCCGTATCACGTGGCCCGCGACGTTGACCTCGAATAGCTTTTTCAATTCGGTGAGCCAAATCAGAAGTGCTCATGGTTATCCTCCTGTGTAAAAAGTCCAGGTCTGTTATAATAGCCCTATTATGAATGTTTTGCAAGTGAACGAGTTTCTGACCTTGGTCAATGAGACCTTGCGTTTAAACATCCCTTCAGACCAATTTGTGGTTGAGGGGGAGGTTTCGGATTATAGAGTTTCGCAGCAGAAATGGATCAGTTTTGACCTTAAGGATGAAGAGGCTGATGCAGTTTTGAAATGTTTTGCCACTGTGTGGCAGTTGAAGACGCCTTTGGAAGATGGTATGCGTGTGCGCGTGGCAGGGTATCCAAAGATCTATGAGCGCTTTGGGACTTTTAAGATGAATGTTACTTCTGCTGCGCCAGTTGGGGAGGGGGCTTTGCGACGGGCGTATGAGTTGTTAAAGAAGAAGCTGCATGAGGAAGGTTTGTTTGATCCAGAACGTAAGCGGTCTTTACCGCGTTTTCCAAACAAGATCGGGCTGATCACTTCTCGTGATGCCGCAGCGTTTGGTGATTTTGTTCGTATCTTGAATAATCGTTGGTCTGGTGTTGCTGTTGAGCACGCGCATGTGCATGTGCAAGGGCGTGAAGCTGTGGGTGAGATCCTTGGGGCGTTTTCGCATTTTGATGCACTGCCTGCGAAGGATCGTCCGGATGTGATTGTTTTGACACGAGGCGGCGGTGGGTTAGAAGACCTGCATGCATTTAATGATGAAGAAGTTGCTCGTGCGGTTTTTCGGTCTAAGGTGCCAGTGGTTTGTGCGGTTGGGCATGAGCGTGATGAGTCGTTGTGTGATTATGTTGCTGATGTTCGTGCTTCCACGCCGTCGAATGCTGCTGAGCGGATTGTTCCGGATCGGCGTGAGGTTGGGTATGAGATTGAGATGATGCAAACGCGTTTGGTTGATCATGTGCAAAGTGAGCTGGATGTTCGATCAAATATGATTGAGAATTTGATGCTGCGGACTGAATCTTGGTTGGGTCGCTTGCGTGAAGGGTTGGAGTATCAGGTTCGAATTCTAAAAAGTTTAGATCCGCAGCGCGTGTTGGCTCGTGGTTATTCGATCGTTAGCAAAGCTGGCAAGATAGTTAAAGATGCAAGCAAACTCGACGCCGGCGACAAGATTAATGTACAATTAAGTAAAGGTTCAGTTGATTCTGAAATAATAAAAAAGTATGCCACCAAAAAAGAAAATTGATTTTGCTAAAGCTTTTGAAGAGCTGGAAGCAATTACAGAATGGTTTGAGACCGAGGAGGTCGATCTTGATCAAGGTTTGAAAAAGTTCGAACGCGGCTTGGAACTGGCTTCTGTTTGTAAGAAAAAATTATCTGAAGTCGAGAATAAAGTTTCTGAGATCAAAAAGAAGTTTGTTTAGAATAAATTAATAATCAATATGGAAGATTATACAAAGACACGTTTTGACGAGGAGATCGCGGCTCGCAGTAGAGAGGCACAAGCTTTAGTTGAGGCAGGTAAAGCCGTTGTAGTCGACAATAGTCAGCCGGGTGGCGACAAAGAGATCGGGCGGTTGATTGGAGAGGGGTATCGATCCATTGCTCTTGATGGGACGATGCAGTATTTGGAAAAACCAAAAGAGGAAACTGAATAATATGTTTTTAATTTTACGTCTCATTATTACTGCTCTGGGTCTTTTGGCTGTGGCATATTTGGTTCCTGGTATTGAGGTAGTTAGTTTTTACATTGCTTTGCTAGCTGCGCTCGTGCTCGGTTTAGCCAATGCAGTTGTCCGACCGCTAGTTTTCGTACTCACCTTGCCAGTGAATATCATGACTCTTGGACTGTTTACTTTTATTATAAATGCAGCCATGCTCTGGATTGCCAGCTCAGTGGTTCCTGGCTTTGAGATTATTGGTGTTGTTCCAGCGGTCATGGGGGCAATTATACTCTGGCTGATCGGTTGGGGAGCGAATACTCTTATCCGTCACGCAAAAAGTTCATAAAAAAACCTATGTTCACAAAAATTTTAGCAGGCCTGATTACATCACTGGCTCTTTTTCTGGTTAGCCCGGTCTTGGCTGCGCCGGACATGACCGACTGGTCAGATCCGAAAACCAGTATTACTTTTGATGCTACAGGCGACGCTATTGGAGATTGTGATCAGTGGTTTAAGGATAATGTTGATCTGGTTGAGGGTCGAGTTCGCGATGACGCGGACTATCTTTATTTTCGTTTTAAAATCAACACCGCTGATGAGGAGTCTTGGCCAATGATCTCCACCGGCTCTTCTTTTTTGGCTGGCATTGATACTAATAATGACGGCCTTAATGAATACACAGCTGAGTGGACTGCTGGTTTTGGTGTTGTTGATTGGGAGTACACCCGAGTTTATCTAGACTCGATTACTATTTGGCCACCGCCTATTGTGCACCAGTTTACTGAATCTGATTTTGTAGCTGGTGATAATGTTTTAGAGTTTCGCGTTCCTAAGAGCGCTTTGCCCTTGATTGAAGATGAATACATCTGGGTTCGTTTTGATGTTTATCCAGCGGTCACTTGCTGGGACTTGTCTGATCGTGTCGCTTATCGCTTAACCGCTGACGAGGCTTTGGTTGAGCCAGAGGTTTGTGATGATGATCTGGATAATGATCTTGATGGTCGATATGACTGTAATGACACTGGTTGTTATGATCAAGAGTATTGCGAGAACGGTTTGTACAAGGTGAAGTTTGAGGCGCGTATAGTTTCTGAGCCAACAGTCAGCGACTATTGGTCAGCTGATGTGCATGTGGTTAAGACAGTTATGGATCACAGGGGCGAGCTGGTTGAAGTGTTTAATGAATACGGGAGTGAGCAAATTTATTTATCTGGTTTGCCAGATCGGGTTGAGGGTGGTCCATTGTTTTTGAATGATCTTGTTGAGGTTGAGGCTTCGTTTGGATCAACCAGCCGAAATCGAATGGGCTTCTTTTCAGTCAAGGTGATTGAAGATAGTCCAACGATTGATTTGTTGGGTCGTGTACTGCCCAACGAAGATGCTGATGCACAGTATGCACGAGTCGCGGTTTGTGAGTCTGATACTGATCTTGGGGTGACTGAGTTGAATGTTTATCCGCCGTATACGATTTCAGGCGATATTTACGATGTTGGCATTTTGTCTGATACTGTTGTTTGGAATAATGCTTCTGATCTCGACAGTTTGCTTGCTGGTAAGTGCTTGCAAGTATATCGTGCTGATTATGCCAATCAGGGTGTGCGTGTACGAC
>CAZDDW010000001.1:234086-252593 GCA_964504365.1 uncultured Gammaproteobacteria bacterium
CCAAACGGTTATGAGGTAGTTAGTTGTAATCAAACCGCTTGCGGATACGATTGCGCCCAAATGGTGGCTCAGATTTGGGAGGCGCCAGAAACACTGAAGCGCGAGGAAACTTTTGACCCAAAGACTTCGATTTCAAATTTGGACTTTGATGATCTGACTGCGGATTACGTTAGTCTGGCTTTTGGTGACAATTTGCTTGAACTATTTGATCAAACCGTTGAGCCGGATACGAATTATTTTATTTATCCTTCTGAAGTTAATGGCGAGCCGTTTCAGGTGGCTGAAGATGCTGAGTATGGGCTGGAGACCCTGGATATGTATCTGCGCTACACAGATTATAACGGCCGCGTTTGCGAGGATCGTGCCGAGCAACAGATTACAATTGTTCCACCAGAATCGTTATTCATGACTGTAGAACTTGATCCTGGCACATTTGATCTTGGTTCGTTAACTGGCGCTAGCGATACGGTCCAGACCTTGAAGATGCGCGCCCGGCTTGGTCCGGACGAGAATGATCAGTATGTGTCTGGTAAAGATGTTAGTTTCACTATCCCGTGTTCGCTGGCTTACGAATCCTGTAGCGGTGATTATGTTGTACCGTCGACCGGGATCACTTTGAGCGATGGATACACTGGCTGGGTTGAGGCCAAGGTTCGGACTACGGCTAATCGTGTTGGGAACTGGACCATCACGGCAAATTACGAAGGTGACAATCTGAATTACGGTCCTTCCGAGGCCGATGCCACTTTCAGAATCACAGGTAACATTGCCGAAGGTGCGCTACCAGTGATCGAATGTTCTGAAACTGATCACAAGTCAGATTGCGATGAGGCCATGGAATGTATTTTCAATTCTGGTCAGCAGTGTTTGGCAGAGCTGGCTGATCTTGTCCCGTATTTAGATAAACCAACTGCTGTTGCTTTGGCTGCAAATGATATTTGTGAAATGGCTTCGCGCACCGAAGGTGGTGATCCGGTTGGGGCTGTTGTCACTGGGGTGTTGTTCACGGTTGATGTTGGAGATAACTTAGCTGATGCTGTGCCAGTGATTGGAAATGCAGCTGGGATCGTTGTTGATTTGATTGAGGGCGCCATCGACTGTGTTGAAGGAATTATTTACGATCAGTTTAAAAAGTGCGGTGGCTACACTGGGTGTTTTGTGAAAGTAGTTGATGAACTGGCTGAGCGCGGTTCGCAAGGTATTGATTGGTTTGAGGCTCATGTGCTTGGTTTTGGTTCGCCGGTTGATGTGACTATTCTTGATGCTGATGGTTCGGTTTTAGGAATTGACGATGGTGTCTTTGTGCTTGATCAAGAAGACGCTAAGTTTGCCGTGATTCTTAATCCGGAAGAGATTGGTGATTATCAGGTGCGCTTGCGTGGTACAGCTCATGGGACATATTCGTATCAAAGCGCAGTGATTCAAGAAGATCAAGTTGTGGCTCAGGCTGAGGAAGCCGACATCGAGATCGCTTTGAACGAGGTGGTGGTTTATGAAGACGATGAAATCATGGCTTCTGGCCGAGCAGCTTGGTATTGGTATGCACTTGGTGGGCTGATTAGTTTGGTTGTCTTGCTCGGCTTGACAAAAGTGGCGTTTCGTAGTAAAAAAATATCTCGCTAAGGGAGTGATCATGATTCCGGGTGACCCGCGAATACCGAAATTTCAGTGGTGGATGTTCAAGAACGCTCTGAGCAAGTTCCTTCGAAATCCTGGAAAGTACCTTTCCGAGCCCAAGGTTTTTTTGCCAATCATGTTGGTTGTGTCCGTCGGTGTGCTCATCGGCATGTTCATCTGGAGCTTGAAAGCTGGATAAACTCGGTGCCCACTTGGGCACCTTTTCTTTTTGTCTGATTTTTATATCGATCAATAAATACCGAACATAATAAGCCTAAATCCTAACATTTTATAACCGATCGGTTATGAAATGTTAAACATAAAAGGTTGACACAAGGAGTGATTGTTGTAAGCTAACCTCAGAACCTTCAAATGTTCTGGAGAAATTTTCCGGCATGGTGTTGGATCGGGTTCCCAGAACAGCTTCCACCGCATGGACATACGGGCCAGCGGATATTGGGAGAGTGTCATGAAGCAACCACGTCAAATTTACCACAAGCACATCAAACCAAAAGAGTTCCCTTGGTGGCCGTCCATTTGGATGCCCATATTCGGACTGGGTGCGGGATTCGTTGTTGGCCTGATCGTGGTGGTCGGCTGGAATGATTCGGTGGACGAAAAGCTGACTGCGCTTCAGTTCTGGGGAACCTGGCTCTTGTCCATGATCTTGGGTGTTGTGTTCATGTCCGTCCTTTGGCTTCGTGGCCCAGGGCGTGAGTACTGGCGCTACACCTTGCGTGGGCATTTTGTCTATGGAATAGTCAGTGGTGGAGGTGACCTGGTCTTACTAGATGCTCCACCTCTGTTTCGTCGAGTTGGCGAAAGGCTGTGGCAATTGCAGGATGATGGAAACTACCGTGTTTCCACGGTCATTCCAAACAAGAGTGACTGGGTTGCTCATGGTCTGGTTTTCAGGATGCTTGCCGGCGGCAAGTGGCGTCGGGGCCGTGGTCAGCTGCACAAGGTGATCGGATCTTCCAAGTGGCGAATCCGAACCTGGGATGCCAAGGAAGTCTGGTTGATTGATGGTGCTGATGATGAGATCCATCGTCGGCTGGCCGATTTGATCAGCTTTGCTGGTGAATATAGTTTGACGACCCAGCCTGAAGAATGGTTAGAGGTGTCCTGTTCGCGTCTTGATCAACTTGGTGGTGATCTGGTCGCTGCCGTTGATCTGGCTGACGAGGAGCGTGGATTCAAAAAACCAAAGCAGATTGACTCGCCTCACATGCAACGCGCCCGTCAATTCTTGCAGAAGATCGTTTTGGACAAGGAGTGGATCACTGGTAGTGTCATGGTCAGATGGCGTGGCTTATCAAAGCAGAATCGTGATCGACTGGTCAAGGGGTGGTGCTCCTGTGGTCCGCATAAGATGCAGCAACGTCTGCGCCGGGCCTTCCAGTTGCCCGAGCCGGAAGCTGGGGCCGAGGCCTCGTAGAACAACTCGCACCGTTTAACCGCGGTGCTTTTTAGTTTGACAAAGCCGCTGGTTCCTGTAACCTAACCTCTAGAACTTTTTATCGTTCTGGATGGATCGTTTGACATAGGGTCAAGCCAAGCCACCAGAACCGCTTCCGCCGTCTGGACTTACGAGCCAGCGGATATTGGGAGATTGTCATGAGTTTAGTGAAAGAAGTGCAACCGGTGAGCTGGTTTGGTCTGTGGACCCTGTTTCCATTAGCCTATTGGTTTATCAGTACCTGGTTTATCTTCAGCGCGGTACAGGAAGAAAATTACTTCCTGTGGAGTGTGGGTTTGTTTTTTGTCCTGGTTGGTTTGGTATTCTACTTTCCCCGGCTTCGTAATGCCCTGCATTACAATGTGAGTGGTAGTCTGGTCTATGGTTTTTTCGAAAAATCAGAGCATGGATCAGTCCACTTGCGCCAGAGTTTGTCTCTCCCGCGCTTCATGCGCGACAAACAAGGTCAGCTTTGGGAGCGGAGCGAGGACGGTGTCTATCGAAAAAGCCACAACCATCCGCGACAGCACTTTGACAAAATCGCTGAGGGGGTCATTTTCCAGCTAGCCATTGGTGGTTGGTTCAAGTTCTTGCGCAAGAATTTCCGGACCAAAATCATTAGCGTCCCGTTGGTTGGGAATTGGGAACTGAAGACCCATGACGGCGTTTGGGTTGGCCTACGCAGCGGCTACGGCAGTAGGGACGAGCGCGAGCACACCGAGATTTGGGGATCTCTTGAAAGTGCATTGCGGCGAGTGAATGGGTTTCAGCATGCACGTCAGCCAGAGGAGGATCTAGCCAAGCTGCGTCCTCGATTCGATAGTTTGGCTGCCCGGATCCTTTTCATCGTCAAATCTGAACGAGCCGAATTGAAGGCTGGCATCAAATCACCATACAGGCAACATGTCCGACAGTATGTTGATCACGTGGCTCCGGCCGGCTCGCCTGCTGACGAAGAGCGTTGGGATCGGATCGCTGAGGAGCAGGACCTTGTAAGTATTTGGATCAGTTGTGGTCCGCAGAGCCTTCGGGCTCGTTTGCGCCGGGCCTTCCAGTTGCCCGAGCCGGAAGCTGGGGCCGAGGCCTCGTAGAACAACTCAGTCCCGCCTGATAAGCGGGGCTCTTTTATTTGAGCTTAAGCTCTTGACACGGCCTTAAGCTTAATGTATACTCTTAGCACAATCATTTTTACCGTAGACAACAGGCGGTTTGTAAGACCTGTTTAGGGAAAAGTTATCTAGTTATCTAGTTGTCTAGTTATCTGGTTAAAAACCAGAAAACTAGAAAACAAGAAAACCAGATAACCCACTGTTGTCTGCGTTAAAGCGCAGATTTTTTACTTAAAGGTCGATATATTTATGGCAAAAACTAGAGAACAAAAAGAGCAAATGGTACAGGATTTGACTGACAAATTAGGTCAGGCCAAGTCTGTTGTGTTTACTCAGGCCTACGGCTATACCATGAATGATGCAAATGCACTTCGTGAAACAGCTAAGAAAGAAGGTCTTGAAATCACAGTTACCAAAAAGACACTGCTTGATTTAGCGTCAAAGAACGCTGGTGTCGAGGGCATGGACGCGCGTTCCCTTGAAGGTAGTGTGTTGACTACGTTTGGTTTTGAAGATGAAGTTGCTCCAGCTCGGGTCATGGCAAAGTTCTTAAAGGGTCGCGATGATATGAAGATTCTCGCTGGTATCCTTGAGGGTAAAGCCGTAGACGCTGAGATGGTACTTAACTTGTCTAAGTTACCAAGCAAAGAAGAACTTCTGGCCAAGGTGGTCGGATCAATCAATGCTCCTGTTTCCGGATTTGTTGGTGTTTTGAACGCTAACCTGCGAAACGTTGTTGGAGTGTTAAACGCTATTAAAGAATCAAAAGCATAATTGAAAATAATATGGCTGATGAAGAAAAGAAAGACGAGGCTGTAGCTGAAGCTCCGGCTGATGCAAAAGCTGACGCTCCTGCCGACGACAAGAAGGATGTCGAGGTTCCTAAAAAGTTTGAAAAACTTGTTAAGGAAATTGAAGAGATGTCTGTACTTGATCTCTCAGAACTTGTAAAGATTCTTGAGGACAAGTTCGGAGTAAGCGCTGCTGCTCCTGTAGCTATGATGGCTGGTGGTGCTGCTGCCGGTGGTGAAGCTGAAGCTGCTGAAGAAAAATCTGAGTTTGATGTTGAGATTACTTCAGCTGGTGATCAGAAGATTAACGCGATCAAAGCTGTTCGTGAGATCACTGGTCTTGGACTAAAGGAAGCTAAGGATATGGTTGACGGTGCTCCTAAGGTGATCAAGGAAGGTGTACCTAAGGCTGAGGCTGAAGAGTACAAGAAAAAGTTAGAAGAAGCCGGTGCTGGTTGTGAGTTGAAATAAGCTCTTGATCCAGCGTAGGGGCGGGCCTTGTGCCCGCCCTTTTTGGTTGACAATTTTATCGTCGCGTGCTAAATTAATCCGCCAAAGTTCCTTTTATTACAACCGGCACAAAGGAGAAAAAGATGCCGCTTCCTGGTTCAATGTATCCAGATAACGATGCCCAAGATCCGGCCCGGTTTCCCGAGCACGTAATTCGACACGGGGTCGATTCGTTGAGTGGGTTCATCCAGGCCATGGTTCAGGCTGGTGTGCAGGATATGCCTACCTACAAGGCCTGGGTTGCAGATCGTGAAGCTGAGATGAACGAGTGGTTTGGTTACCAGCGGGAAGCAGGCATGCCGGACATTCGTAGTCTGGTCAAGCCTGATTTTCATGAGACCAAACCGCTGATTCTGCTCAACTACACCAAGCCAGCCCATGCCCTGCTGCATTTGTACGTTTACGGCTGGACCACACAGTTGCGTCTTTGCCGTGGAATCATCTTCGACACCACTGGTCGGCTGATCGCCCTGCCTTTCGTCAAGTTCTTCAATCTGAATCAAGATCCGGAGACGATGTACGACGCGCTTCCAGATGGGGTGCGTTGGTGGGCGCCGCGTAAGTACGACGGTCACCTGGGGATCATCTTCGAGTACGAGGGTGAATGGATCTTGACCACTCGGGGCAGGTTCACCAGCACCACGGCTCAGATCGGGCAGGGTATGCTCGACCGCTACCGACGCTCTGGTGTTGACTGGGATGAGTACGAGTCGCTGACCCTGATGGTCGAGATGATCCATCCGGA
This sequence comes from uncultured Gammaproteobacteria bacterium, assembly GCA_964504365.1. Taxonomy (GTDB): domain Bacteria; phylum Patescibacteriota; class Patescibacteriia; order UBA9934; family CAZDDW01; genus CAZDDW01. Next base: position 240,318 of record CAZDDW010000001.1, read on the forward strand.
AACTCGGATTCACTTGGACTACAGCAGGGAAGAGCATGGCTTTGTTCTCATCGGAGCCAACAACCGCTATACCCTGCACGACTTGCTTCCGGATGAACTGGTGCCGATTGCCGATTCCCTGGGCCTGCACCAAGCCGAGCTCTGGGAGGGTAACGATCTGGATGAGCTGGTCGAGCACATTGGTGATCGTTCGGTTACCAACCGGGAAGGCTGGGTCATCCGTTTCGAGAACGGATTGCGAGTCAAGATCAAGTACGAGACCTACTTGGCCATGATGTACGCCAAGCAGCTCAGCTACCGCTACCTGATGGCTCGGATGGTTGCCGGGGACCTGGAAAGTCGACTCGAGGTGCTCGACGACGAGGTCTATGACCGAGCTATGAGCATGCTTGGCGACATCATGCGCCGGCTGTACATGCCAGCACCGCTGCTCAGTCACATCTGGAAGCGGCTCTACGAGCTCCAGGATCAGGATGTGACCGAAAGCACTTTCCGTGCTCGTTGTCGCGAGTTCGTCTACCACATGAAGGCGGTCTACATGGCCGCCAAGGCTCCGGGCGAGTAACGCCCACCCCGCACAACACGTGCGGGTTTTTCTATCCTCAGAACAATTTAAATAAAAACATTTCACAACCGATCGGTTATGAAATGTTAAGGCAATAAGCTTATCGTGTTCGATAAAGGCGACGATCGTGCGAAAAGCGGAACGAAGATATTAGTCGGAAAAATGATCCGGTCGGATCAAAAGTCCGATTTTTTAGCTGGGTTGGGGTTGACAAAGGTTCGGGATTAGGCTAATATCGATAAGCCATAGCGGAGTTTTGACCGGGTTACCCGGCAGGACACAACCCCCGCATGGTTGGAGGACGAGATGGAAGCAAAACTGTTTTTTTACCTCAATTCGGACACCATACGGTTTCCCAATCGAGCCACCCAGGACAGGGTCAAGGGCTTTGTTCGAAGTAGCTTCGTCAGTGACGAGGACAAGGAGTGGTACAACGAGCATGCGGCATCGATGGGATTGCCACCCAACTTGCTCGGCTGTCTTGACTTCGAGAAACAGCGTGGGCAGTGGTTGATGCATGACCCGAACCACAAGCTGTTCGATTTCGGTCCTGATGGTTTCGAGTTGCCGAGCTTCATGCTTGGTCGTGAAAGTCAGATCGAGTACATCGAAGCCGAGATTTACTTCTTCAGTAAGGGGAAGTTGATTCTTGGAAGATATGCGCATCAGTTCATTTCGGAATCGAAGTGGAAGAGTGTATTCAATTTCTTCCGTTGGCTACGCAGTGTGTTCAGTCTCCGCGAGAATAACTGGGACGGAATACACAAGAATACCCGAGGCGTACTTCACTACGAGTTGCTCAACGATGGGCGTCCGCGCTACTGGCTGTTGGTTCGTCAAGCACGGAATTTCGGAGATTTGTATCGGTTCGTAACCCGTGTTCGTGCCAAGCAGATCCAGCCTTCGGAGCCCTGGAGCTAGGCGCGAGGACAACCAGGACTTGACCAAGAACGTACATTCCCGCACGCTCGTGCGGGTTTTTTAATACAAAATGACAGGCTTACGCCTGTCGGTCCCATTATAACCAGAACCACCCCTAAGCCCCCCCTTCGAAAGGAGGAGGAGTCAGCTAGTTCAAATGTATCGCCTCGATGCTTAGGATCTGGGTGCCGGAGAGCAAGTAGATCTGGCTTGTGTACTCGTCAACGATGAAATCTTTGAGATCGTTAAAGTTTTCAGAATAGTACTGGACCATTAACGCGCCGGTTTCTTTGCGGATGACTAGCACTCGTTTTTGGTCAGGATCAAGCACATACATAAAGTCACTAGTATCAGTTGACCAGATGCGGGCGTTGGCCGAGGCAAGAGCCGGGTCAATCACATCAATGTTCCAAGTAACCTCGTTTCCAGAGTCAAATTTTACAAAACTACCGTTGGCTTTCAATAAGTAAACATCACCATCAATAGTAATAGACACAGCGTCGGTCAAACTAGTCTTGTGCGACTCGATCCATGGTGTACCAGTTCCAAAATCATAACCAACACGATCGTAGCGCAAGATCTGTTCAGTCTCAGGTGACACAGCATAAACACGGCGAGCATAAACCTCAAGATCAGGAATCGAGCCAACCAACGTGGCTGACATATCAGTCAAGATATTTTGATCAGGATCAAACAAAGAAAGCCCAGGACGATTGTCCAAGAAGAAGACCAGGTTGTTTGTGTCATCCCAACCACTGGCCACTGCTGTGCCAACAGCGTCAGAACTTACATCGACTAAGTTCAAGGTCTTGTTTTCAGTATCGAGTTGGTAAACAAGATTATTATCAGCAAACAGGAATAAACCGTTTGTAGTAATGGCAAGATTAGATGCGTTGGCTTCTGCTTCGATTGATCGCAGGTCAGCCAGCACAGCAGGTTCCTCCACTGTGTTTACATGACGCAGATCATCCAAGGCAACATTGATTTCAGATCGTAGTGTATCAAGTTGGGCTTGCTGCTCTTCGTTGTTCACCTCAGCTGTGTCAATCAAGGCCAAGGCATCAAACAATAAAGTACGTGCCTGGTTCTCGTCCTGATAAATCACACTAGCCATTGCTGAGTCACGTTTTTCTTCGATTGCCTGCACACTTGTTGTAAATAGTTCATTCTGCCTGTCAACAGCTTTGCTTCGCGAGATGAAAAGCACACTCACTGCAAAAACAACAATCAGTGCAAGGATGGCTAGTAAAATATATCGACTACTTTTTGGTAAGCGATTGATTCGTCCCATGGCTCCATCAAGATATTTGTCAGTATGTGACTTGGTCAGCTTCAGTGTCTCGGCACGATCAGTTCGGATCAAGGCATAACCAGTCTTACCTAACCACCGCAACAAAGTCCAAACTAGCCCAGCGGCAACAACAACAGCAGCGATCAGGATTTTTCCAAGGTCAAGCAACATTCGGAAAGCTACGGACGCCTTGGAAATATCTGGACGCTGATCAGCTAGCACGCGCTGCGTCTTTTCTGAAACCTCTTGCAGATTTTCAACAGAGGCCTTGCTCTCGGTTTGTTCTAGGGCAGCATTTTTCTTAGATCCATCAGCTTTCAAAACCACTGCACCAAAGTTTGTCTTCAAAGGGAAGTACTGGCGCAATTTAACTACAGCACCTGACGGCGGCAAAGTCGACAAGATGTTCATGAGCTCTTCTTTACTAACCTCGTTTGTCAGCTCTTTGTTAGCAGTTAAGAAAATATCACCTGGATGCAGGTCGCCATCAAGGACAACTGAAAAAATCTTTTCCCAATCAGCCTTAGACTGTTCTGTCTGAATGCCACGGAAAAGATTAAAGATTTGATAACGTGTTTTGTCTTTCTGGTGCAAGAAGATACCGACCATGTCCCCGGCTCCACTCATATACATCTGATCATCAACAGCCAAACCAATTAATCCACTAAACTTTTCCGGAACCAATTTCCAATTCTTAGTCTTGGCTTGGTGTTCAATTGATTCATTGATCGAAGCCAACAGTTGTTCAAAGGTGTGCTGCCAGTTACTGGATTCGTCGGCACCAGTAGCCAAGTCATTTAGTTCTTCGTCAATAATTTCGAAGAGCATCTCGCCAGTACCATGATTACCTCGCACATCTAGAACAGCAAAAACAAAACCATCGTATTTTTCAAATGAAAATACCATGGTATTCACGCTTGCTTTGTCATTTTGGCTAGATTCGTCAAAATGACCTATCTTGAGTTCTGTCCTTGCCATAATATCTACTCTTCGTGTACATTATACTAAAGTAAGGGTGGAACGCAAATCCTCAACTTGAATAACTTATGGGTAAGGCAAACTTTAAGCTTGAACAGCTGTTTGGTTCAAAGACGCGAGCTCGCTTGCTCGGTTTATTTTTGCAAAATCCAGAAGAGGTTTATTTTGTTCGTGAGCTAACTCGGAAGATTGATGCTCAGCTTAATTCGGTTCGTCGGGAGCTTGAGAACTTGCTAGCCCTAGGGGCAGTGATTAGTGCTGAACGACCTGAGGATGCAAAAGGTTCAGATAAGAAAAAGTATTACACAGCCAATGTAGAGTTCATGCTGTTTGATGATTTGGCCAGCCTGTTGCAGAAGAGCAAGATTCTATTGAAGAAGAATCTTGTTCACCAGATTGAGTCTAAGGGAAAGATTGACTACTTATCGTTTACAGGGAAGTTTGTTGGTGAGCAGGATGTGCCGACTGATATAGTTATTGTTGGATCAATTGATCAAAAGGCATTGCAGAAAGTGGTTAAGGGATTTGAAACTGAGTTAGGTGATGAAATAAATTATACTTTGATGCCACGTGAAGAGTTCTTGTATCGCAAGCAAATAACAGATCGATTCTTGTTCTCGATTTTAGAACGAGAGCAGGTTGTGATGATTGATCGCTTGAAGACTACCAAATAAATTATGATGCTGTTTTTATCAGCACAAGATATAAACCAGTTAATTGTTGGCCTGATAGATGGCCATTCTTTGGTTCAAGAAAAAAAGGCTGAATGTGACCCAGAAGGATTTTTGGCTGAGATTGATAAGGCTTTGGCTGAATGGAAGACTAGTTTTGATCAGGTCGACGGTGTTGTTGTGGTTCAGGGTCCAGGATCGCCAACCTCGTTGCGTGTAACGGTAACCATTGCAAACACAATTGGATTTGTAAATAAGATACCGGTGGTCGGACTGACTAATCCAGATCGAGTCGCTGCCGCAGATCTGATTGCTACAACGAAAATAAAACCGCCAGATAAATTCAAACCATTATCTCCAGAATACGATCGACCGGCAGTGTGATTGACACTGTCGTTTTTTTATTGTATTATGGGCGGCATCGTCAACGCCAAACAACGAGGGGATACAGATGTCGGCTGATACGCTGGAAGTTGGACGTGATGTGCAGGCGCTCTTTTTTCACTACATGGAAGCAGGATATGGTTGCCCAACCAGTCGCATGGGTCTGATCAACTATCCGGAACCGATGGCTGTGTTGCAGTTGCTCAACCGTACTGGTGCAAGCACATTGCAGAAACGACTGGCCTTGATTGCTTGCTACGACATGGCCAGCAGCAGCCAGTTCGATCGAATGCAGGTGCTTCGACAAGTTGGTTATGGTGCTTGGAGTTTGTTACTCTCCCTGCGTTCAAAGTTTAGTGGTCTGTTGCGTGAGGATCCGATCGATCTGCTTCATCGCCTCTGTCGTCAGCTTGAATCCCATGCTCGTGATGATGAACGCGAGGCACTTTGGGCAATCACTGCTCAGCTGGCCGTGCAGGCAGCGCATCTCGAAGAGGACGAGCCGTTAGTTCGCGATCAACTGCTGGCCACGATTGCTGATGCCTTGGGTAGACATGATCATCCTGTGGCACAAGCCGCTTCGATCAGGGTCCTAGACCTGATCCAGGATCTGGCTGATGCAGCCGAGATCGAGGAGCCAGAGCGGGTCTCCGAGGTCGCCTAACTACTCACCTGGCTATAATGCCAGGTCTTTTTTATGAATGCCTTGCACAATTTTTTTGTCCATGTTATATTTTGTCGCGTTGTACGTGAAGGTTCGAAACCCAGCTGAAGGAGAAAAAGTGTCATTTCGACCGATTGTGTATTCAGGACAGACAAGGCAAGCGGCAAGCGTAGCAGCGGTAGTTCATGGAGATCGTATCTGGACTGTCGACGAGAAGTGCTTTGGTACTGTGCCAACGATCATGATGGCCAACCTGGTCCGGAGCGGGACCAGTGAAGATGCCTGGACCTTGGCTTTGCTCTTCGGGGCTTGTGATCAAAGAAGCACGTATGACTACGAACGCATGCTGGCTGAGTTTGGTGAGGACATGGTTCGCTGGCACAGAGCCGCGTCCTGGACTGACATCATGGCTCAGCGCAATGGCCAAGTGACTGAGTGGGGAGAAGCAGCAGCTTCTCTGCGAGGTCATCTCCGTGGTGCCCCGCCGGTCAGTCGGTTGGTCTGGTTGGCCTACGAGCACTACCGGATCACTGCTTTGGCAGCCATGGCTGAGGAGCACCAGGATCTTGCGATCTGGCAGCGCTTCTTCCAGGGTTTCCCAGGCCCACACAATCAGTATCCTGCGTTGCAACATCCGTACGGCTTCATGGTCCAGTACTACCGGCAGCTGTTCCGACTGCACAATGAAGACGCCAGGGATGGTCGAGTTCTGCTGAACGAAGTTCATACCATCAGTCAGGCAATGGAACATTCCTTTGCACGAGCAGGCCTGACCTAGATCACACTCAACCGCGATTCGTCTCGCGGTTTTTTCTTTCTGGTATAATGGTTTCATGCAAATTGAAATTGACAAACTAATTCGTTCGCGGCGGAGGACAATGGCTATTGAGGTGAACAAACAAGCGGAGCTGGTTGTGCGTGTACCAAACCGGATTTCTGATCGAGAGATTAATATGTTCTTGTGGCGTTCGCGCAGCTGGATTGTACGAACTCAGGCTGAGGCTCGGTCTAAGATCGAACAAGCGGCAATCCAGCGCGCATCAGATCCGCGCGATGAACAATGGTATCGTCGGCAAGCGCAAGAGATCATTCCTGAACGTGTTCGTTATTTTGCTAGCGAACTTGATCTGCAATATGCTCGAATTCGCATTTCAAATGCCAAACGCATCTGGGGTTCGTGTTCAGCCAAGAATTCGCTTAGCTTTTCCTGGCGTTTAGCCATGGCCCCGGTTGAAGTGATTGATTATATTGTTGTTCACGAGCTAACACATATCGTGCACAAAAATCACGGCAAGCTGTTTTGGCGCCGAGTGGCCAAGACTATTCCTGATCATAAAGAACGCCGCCGCTGGCTTCGGGATAATGAGCACTTGCTGAATATCTAATTTATACTGACAGAGGTCGTCCCCCCTCCTTTCCAAGGAGGGGTTAGGGGGTGGTTCTGGTTATAAAAGACCATGAAAATATTTAATAGCAAAACACACAAGTCACTACGTCAGCAGTTGCGGAACGAAAGCCCAAAAGCTGAACAGGTTCTCTGGTCTTATTTAAGAAAAGGTCAAATGGAAGGCTTTAAATTTCGACGGCAAGCCAGCATTGATAATTATGTTGTTGATTTTTATTGTCCAAAAGCAAAGTTGGTGATCGAGGTAGATGGTGATACCCATTTCGATCCCGAGTCTGATTTACTTGATCGCGAGCGAGAAAAATACATAGAGTCGTTAGGAATCGGTGTGATTAGATTTACTAACCTTGATATCTATAACAATATCGAAGAAGTGATCAAGACTATTATAGAAAGTTTGCCAGATAATGATTCTACCCAGAACCCCCCTTAAGTCCCCCCTTCGAAAGGGGGGAGAGTTAATCATGGACCTGTGGAAGGACAGTTTGAGGGGTTTGAGGTACAATATGAATGACCAATGACCAAATTACAATGATCAAGATAATCACCCAATATCTCGATCATTGGTTATTGAACATTGGTCATTCGTAATTAAAAACAAAAAATATGCCTACTGCTGTAGATATTGTCCAAACAGCTTTTGCTGACCTTTGGGCAAGTATGTTGCAGTTCCTACCGCTATTCCTGGGTGCGATTGTGGTCTTTATTTTAGGCCTGGTTATCGCAATTATTCTCAAGGGAATCATTGTTAGGATCTCCAACTTTTTACACCTTGATGACTTGGCTGTTAAGCTTGAAGTCAAGGATTCATTTAAGAAAATGGGAATTAAGCTCAACATCGCTGGTTTGCTTGGTTGGATTGTTAAGTGGTTTGTGGTTGTTGTTGCCTTAATTGCTGCTACTGACATCTTGGGCTGGTCACAACTGACCGCTTTTTTGAACGAGGTTGTTTTGTACCTGCCAAACGTGATCATTGCTGTGATCATCTTGTTGGTCGGAGTATTGCTAGCAAACTTTGTTTACAAGGTTGTTGGAACCGCTGTTAAAGCCGCTAAGTTGCACTCAGCTGATTTCTTGGCTGGTGTTTCTAAGTGGGCCATTTTGATTTTCAGCTTCATGGCTGCTTTGACTCAGCTGGGAATCGCTCAGAACTTGATTAACATCTTGTTCACTGGATTCGTCGCCATGCTTGCTTTGGCCGGAGGTCTTGCTTTCGGACTTGGTGGTAAGAGCTACGCTGAAAGTGTTTTGAGTCGATTGAAAAAGGATATTGCGAGTTAGTAGGGATTGACGCCCGTAAGGGCGTTATTTCGAAGAACAGAAACCAACTAAAAAGAACGGGCCGCAAGGCTCGTTCTTGAGTTTTGAGTCACACGCTCAGGTACGATGCTCTCTGCCTGATCGTGTCGAAGATTCGCAAACGACTTCGTTGAATCGGGTGACCAGCAGGATAGCGTTGCATCAGTTGGTTGTACTCATCTTGAGTGATTCTTGCAGCTCGTTTTCTGATTTCCTGCAGGGCTCTTGCCAAGAGGTCTTGAACCACTGGTGAAGAAACAACAGTGAAGTACAACAGGGCATCAATCACCTGGATCAATTCGGTGATATCTGCAAATGTGTTTTCATGGAAATGCCGGAGCAGCTCCTGCAAAGCCGGGTTGTAGTTACTGTGGCCATAGATCTGAGCCAGAGCCACCGGCACGGTCTCGGGTAGCAGGTCCCGAATTATCCTGTTCTTACGTCGCACATGGACTCGTCCAGAACCGGGTTCCGGAATTGTTCTGATCACAAGACGCGCCTGAGTGGTTGCATCACAGTTTCCACGACACCCGCAGCTGTTGGGTCCACAGGCATGGCAGTTCTGACAGTGGTGGTAAGGGCAGGCCGTGCAATCTTTGGCAAAGCGCAAATCGATCGTTTTGCCACAGTTCCAACAGGTGGTGTACCCCCATCGTTCACCACACTTCGGGCATTTGTATCCAGGGTACCCACGCACCAGGCCAGTTTTTTCGGCTAGTTGATCGCATGTGCATCTGAAAAGATCAGGCTGAGTAGTTGTCACGATTCCTCCGTGTGAAAAAATTAGCACGTTTAGTTGGTTGTGTAAAGGTATGTGTGCTTGTTTATTCTTGATTTTCTGATATGCTAATCAAGTATGATAAAAGCAGTTATCTTCGATCTAAATGGTGTGTTCGTTAGCAGCCGTTATTTAAGCGATCGATTCAAAGAGGATTTTAATGTCTCTAACGAGGAGTTTTTACCAGCGTTGAAAGAGGTTATGGGCAAAGTTCGTTTGCCTGATGCGCCGGGTGTGTTCGAACTTTGGCAGCCATACTTTGATAAGTGGAAAGTGGATCTGTCACCTGAGCAGTTTGCTGACTACTGGTTCAAGGCTGAGCACGAAGTTCCTGAGATGACGGCAATCGCTCGACAGCTCAAGGAGCAGGGGACTAAGCTTTTTATTCTGTCGAACAACTTTGTGGAGCGAACTAACTATTATGAGGAGAATTTTCCGTTCCTGGTTGACATTACAGATAAATGTTACTTTTCCTGGCAAACTGGTTTTGTAAAGCCAGATGAGCGAGCGTATCAGTTAATCCTTGATGAGAACGATCTAAAACCAGAAGAGTGTTTGTACTTCGATGACTCAGATCGTAATGTCGAGATCGCTCGCGCTCTTGGTTTGCAAGCTTTCAAATTCGAGGGAGCTGAGAAGTTAAAAGAGGTTTTGAAGAAGTTTGAGCTAGATTAAAGATGTAGCGGAACCCTTTAGGGTTCCATGGACACCCTTGAGGGTGTCGTTCCCACGAAATGGAAGGCTTCCACCTTCGCCCAACCTTCGCCAAGACTTCGGTGGACAGGAAAGCCTTCCGCTACGTATATAGGCGGGAGCCCCTGCTCCCGCCGAGCAAGGCGGCAGCGAGGGCTGCCGCCTATGGTTTCAGTGTTTTGTAGACGAAAAAAGAACGAGCTTCGGGCTCGTTCTTGAGTTACATGAGCATTAGTTCGGCTACAGCCTGGTAATGCTCGACCACACCAGCGATACCAAAGCCAGCCAGGAAGAGTGCGCCGAATACGGTGATGATCACTTGAGTCTGGAAAGGTATCCAGGACCCTGGATGATCAGTTCCGTACTTCTTGAACCAGTGCCGGACGATCAGGATCCAGAGCGGGGCGATCAGGAATCCGAGGATACACATCAAACAGGAAAGAGCTAGGTAGGCCATGGTTGGCTCGTTGAGCTCCATCTGGTAACGGCCAAGGATCATTGTTAGGAAGAGTGGTGAAAAAGGTTGCACGAAGTCACGTAGGTCGGACAGTCTTGTGCGCATGGTTTTTTCTCCTGCCCCCAGCCTAGCAAATTGTTTGGAAAAAGAAAAGCCCTCGATGAAGTTCGAGGGTTGTTGGTCAATCGAGGAAACCTCTGTCGATTTCAGGTTCTGGATCAGGGTCTGGTTTCCTGAACGACTCGTTCAGGATTTCCCAGGTCGCGGCCACAACGGCCAGGAGAATACCACCGACGAAGATTGCTGGGTAGACCCAACCGCCGAGCAGACCGATTCCAGTCAGAGACTCGTGGTAGGTTTTGCCGTTGAGTGTTTCGGTCGGGACGACCATGCAGACAACAGCAAAGATCGCAGCGATTACCCCAAGGAGGACCGCTGGGATTCGTATGTACCAGTACATGTTCAGCTCGCTTTCTCAACCCGGGCGTCGGGGTGGTTCAGGACATCGACCAGAGCGATCTCTTCGTCGATGATACCGACCATGTTGCGCATGTTGCTCCAGCGCAAGTCGTCGATGCCGTAGCCTTCTTGCCGAATCATGCAGTGAACAGCTCCGTCGCGGATGACCGCATCTTGACGGACATGCCAGGTATCGTCACGGCCATCGATCAGGCGGTCGCCTTGCTTGAGGTCTTTGAATTCTTGTTCGGAAATCGCCATTTTCTCCTCCTGGCAAATGTTGAAGAACAAGGAGTGAGTATATTAGGATAAGCTTAAACTGTCAAGCTCATGACGCCCTTACGGGCGTCTTTCCCGTGTACCCAGAACCCCCCTTTAATCCCCCCTTGGAGAAGGGGGAGAGTCTAAATAACTCCTTGCTTATTTAGGCTAAAAATGATAGTCTTGGCTTGATATGAGAGTCGAAGAAAGCAAGAATTTTTTCACAATTGGTTACGGAGATTACCGCTGGATTGAGGTTATCCCAGGCACGTTGATCTGGGCTACTTTTATTTTAGCCATTGTCTGTTCGTTCGTGGCCCCAATCGTGGCGATTATCTTCATCATTGTCTTTGATCTGTACTGGCTGTTTCGAGTTAGTTATTTCATCACTTACATGATTCTGGCTTGGCGACGCTATCGACGAGAGACAAAACGCAATTGGTGGCAGCGAGTTCAGAAGGTGCCAGGACGTGATCGAATTTATCATTTCATTTTTTTGCCGTTTGTTAATGAGGGGATTGATATCGTGCGTGAGACAGTGCGAGCGATTGCTCGGGCCGAGTATCCAAACGATCGGATTGTGATTGTGCTTGGCGGTGAGGCTCGATTAAATGACCATGCTCAAGCGATTTCCGATCAGATCAAACAGGAGTTTGGTGACACTTTCGCTCGCATCATTGCTACTCAGCACCCAGCCGACCTACCAGACGAAATTATTGGAAAAGGATCGAACATGAACTGGATGGGGCGCGAAGTTAAAAAGATTATCGATAACGAGATGAAGATTCCGTATGAAGATGTTGTGGTTACTGCATTTGACGTGGACACTATCATGCACCCGCAGTATCTATCGTACTTGACTTATCAGTATCTGACCGTTCCTGAACCAACGCGAACTAGTTATCAGCCAGTTACTTTGCTGACTAATAATATTTGGGATGCGCCAGCGCCAGTTCGTGTTTCTGCTTTTGGAACAACTTTCTGGTTGCTGACTGAACTGGCTCGTCCGAATCGTTTGTGGACTTTTTCTTCGCACTCAATGCCTTGGCAAATGTTGGTTGATGTTGGATTTTGGCAACGTAATATTGTATCCGAGGATTCACGGATTTTCTTGCAGGCCTTGATCACCTATCATGGAGAGTATCGCGTTGAACCAATGTATATTCCAGTGAGCATGGATACGGTTACTGGAAAAAATTATGTTGATAATATGAAGGCGTTGTACAAGCAGCAACGGCGTTGGGCTTGGGGGGTGGAGCATTTGCCGTTGATGGTTAAAGCTTTCATGGGTGATAAATTGATTCCGACTCGAGTGAAGATGAAATATTTGTTTAATCAGATAGAAGGAATGTACACCTGGGGCACAGCACCGATTTTGATTTTTATCATGGGTTGGTTGCCGCTGTTTGTTATTAGTTATTCGTCTTCGACTAGCGCTTTGGTTCAGAAC
>CAZDDW010000001.1:252603-275625 GCA_964504365.1 uncultured Gammaproteobacteria bacterium
GTCCGCAACGCTCCTTTTACCCTGGAGTGGATTATGCGTTTTGCAATGGTTGGTATTTTTGCTTCTGGAATTTTGTCCTTGGCTTTCTTGCCAGGTCGGCCAGAAAAAGTGAAACCACATACCTGGATAATTATGGTGGTGCAGTGGGCCTTGTTACCAATCACGTTTATTGTTTTTGGAGCCTTCCCAGCGATTGATGCTCAGACCAGATTGATGTTAGGGAAATATTTAGGATTTAATGTAACGCAGAAGAAAAGATAGTATGGCTCGAGTTTCTTTAAACATAGTGACTTGGAACGGATTGCGTTATTTGCCAGAGTTGTTAGAATCGATTGATGCGCAGACGTTTCGTGATTTTACTGTTCGCATGATTGATAATGGTTCTGATGATGGGACAGTTGAGTATTTGGCAGAGCAACGACCAGATATCATGTTAGTACGTAATGTGAAGAATCATGGTTTTGCTGCTGGGCATAATCAGGCCATGCGTTTTGCGCTTGATCGTTGGGATGAGGCTGATCAGGAAATGCAATATGTTCTTTGTTGCAATCAAGACATTATTTTGACTCCAGATTTTTTAAAGCGCTTGGTTCAAGAAGCGGATACTAATTTGAAGGCCGGGGCTTTTTGTGGAAAGTTGTTACGAGCCTACGGGGAGAATCTGAACGACGATGCGTTAAAAGAAACTGTGCAATCAGAGCGGATTGACTCAACTGGATTGCGGGCCAATCGCTGGCGACGGTTTACAGATCGTGGAGCAGGGGAAATGGATGAGAAACAACACGATCAGGAACGGGAGCTGTTTGGAGTATCTGGCGCCTTGGCTCTGTATCGTGCCAGTGTATTGTCCGACACAAAACTAGGTAAAGATTATTTTGACGAAGACCTTTTTTCATATCGCGAAGATGTGGACTTGGCTTGGCGAATGCAAACGCACGGTTGGTCAGCACGCTATGTGCCTCAGGCTGTGGCATATCATTGGCGTGGAATTTATGGAAAAGAAAAAGCCGGACCGTTTAGTCGGATCAGGGACCGTCGTAAAAAACGCCCGTTCTTTGCTGCCTTGTCTACCAGAAACCAGTGGATTGTTTTATTAAAGAATGAACATTGGTTGAACGCTATTCTGTCATTACCACTTGTCGTGTCGCTCGAGATTGCTCGTCTTGGTTACATAGTTATTTTTGAACCTCGTTCACTTTGGATCGTGCCTAGCTTTTTCAAACTACTTCCAAGGACTTTGCGCAAGCGTTGGACGATTGCTAAGAACCGCAGAAGCAAAGCTTCAGATATTAGGAAATGGTTTAGATAATATGGATGTTAGTATCAATATTGTTCACTATAATACTCCCGGGCTGCTCAGGCAGACCTTGCTTAGTATTCGTCGGGCTGCACCGCGTCTGAAGTATGAGGTGATCGTGGTTGATAATAATCCGAAAGCACGTTTGTCTGATTCTCTGCATCAGGAATTTCCAGAGATGAAAGTGATTCAGTCAACCAATGTTGGGTTTGCCCAAGGGATGAATAAAGCTTTCGATCAAGCTCGTGGCCGTTATTTATTGGTATCCAATCCTGATATTTCAATGTTACCCGGATCGCTTGAAAAGTTGGTTGAGTATCTTGATCAGAATCCTCAAGTGGGAATTGTTGGTTCGCAGCTGAAGAGTCCTGATGACTCAGTGCAGATGTCTTGTTATAAATTTACAGAGCCAAAAACAGTTTTGTATAGACGTATACCATTTGTTAATCGTTTTCCTGCAGTTAAGAAGCATTTGGACGAATATTTGATGGCTGATTGGGACCATGCTGATACACGCGAAGTTGATTATTTGCTTGGGGCTTGCATGTTAGTTCGTAAACAAGCTCTTGATGATGTTAGTGGTTTTGACCCTGCATTCTTTATGTATTTCGAAGAACAGGATTTATGCCGACGTTTTTGGAAAAACAATTGGCGAGTGGTATATCATCCAGCATCAATCATGGTACACTATCATAGAAGGGAATCAGCTAAAGGAAATATCTTACAGCAGCTGTTGAATCCAGTAACACGACACCAGATTCGCAGCGCTAGATATTACTTTCAAAAATATAGAAACGAGCCTCATCCGCGAGTTTAAAAATAGTAGAAAGTAGAGAGTAGATAGTAGAAAGAAACAAATTAGTTCCTTTCTACTTTCAACCTTCTACTCTCTACCTCTAGTTTTTTCTATGACTCATAGTCTAAATTTTCTAGAACACACTGAACCAGAACCGGTTCAGCACGAGCGCAAGCGCCGAAAGTTTTTCGGTAAGTTTGTGGTTGGACTGATTGCTGTTCTGGTTATTTTGTTAGTTGTTCAGGGTGTGGCTGCAGCACGAGCCGCTGCACACGCGCTGGATGGAAAGGGTGCGGTTAGTCGTGCAGAAGCGGCTTTGTTTGAATTGGATTTTGAAACAGCTCGTTCTGAGTTGTTGCAAGCCGAGCAAGAGTTTATGGATGCGGCAGATGCGATGAAGTGGATGGCGCCAGTGAAGATTCTGCCTTGGGCTGGAAATCAGGTTGAGGTTGTTCATGGTTTGCTCGAAGCCGGGGCAACAACAGTGACTGTTATTGCAGATTTACTAGAGATTGGTGAAGATGTTGTTCGGTTGGCGATTGATACGGAAGCAATGCTTGGTGAACTCGAGGTTGATGAACAAGTATCTTGGTCAACGTTAGAATCAGAAATTAAACAAGCAATCTTGTTGCGCCTAGCAGCATCGGCCAGTGATCTAGAACTAGCAAAGCTTGAGATCGACTTAGTTCTACGCGATCTTGAAGATCTACCAGATGACACTTTAGCCGCACCGTTGGCTGCAGTGCTTGAACCATTCACGGAACAGTTGTTGTTTTTTGATCAGGCACTAGATGCCATGGTACCGGTGGCTTATATGCTTCCGTCAATGGCTGGTTTAGAATATGAGCAACACGTTTTGCTCTTGTTTTTGAACAATGCTGAGATGCGTCCGGGCGGTGGATTTATTGGGTCTTACGGAATTGCTACTCTAGAAGATGCTGAGTTAACAGAATTCGAAACCCATGGGGTAATGGAGATCGATGCACCGGCTCAGTCCTTCCATTCTGAAACTCCACCGGAAGCGATCCGGAATTATCTAACTAATGACACTTGGTACTTCCGTGATTCTAACTGGTCTCCAGATTTTGCCGTGTCCACGGAAAACGGATTGCGTTTGTATCATGATGAAACTAGTGGTGCTCCGTCTGGAACAGAAGTTTTGCAACCATACATGAGTTTTGCTGCTGTGATTGGACTGACTCCGACATTCGTTTCCGGATTACTTGATATTGTTGGATCGATTACTATTGATGATCAGACTTTTGATGCAGAAAATATTTTAACAACACTTGAGTATGCTGTTGAATACGGTTTCCAAGAAAGCGGGATTCCGTTTGAACAGCGTAAGGAAATAATAGGGGATTTGGCTGATGTGCTTAAGGAACGACTGTTTGATTTGCCGGTTGATCAATGGGGTGAAGTGTTTGGTGTGATCGGTGATGCATTAGAAACAAAGCAATTGGTTTTCTATAGTACAGATCCAATGATCAATGAAGTTATTGCACGAAAAGATTGGGCTGGCCGAGTCTTTCCAGGCGATGCTGATACACTAATGGTTGTTGATGCTAATATGGCTAGTTTGAAAACAGACCCAGCGGTTGAGCGGGCGATTTCATATTCGATCTCTCAAGACGCAAGTGATCGTTGGGTCGGAAAGGTAGATGTCACATATGATCATCAGGGAACATTTGATTGGAAAACCTCGCGTTATCGAACTTACACCCGCGTTTACGTTCCGTTAGGAAGCGAGCTGATTAGTTCTTCAGGTCACTTGGCTAATGATAAACTAAAGAGTCCAAATCTTGAGCCAGGAACAGTTGATGTAACTGAAGAACTTGGTTTGACTGCTTTTGGCACCTTTACCTCAATCGAGCCAGATGAGACTCGAACCCTGTCATTCGAATACTATTTACCAGAATCTGTTTCAGCTGCGATTACACAAGGGATTTACCAGCTTGATTTAATTAAACAAATCGGAGCTGCAAATCATAATTTAGAATTGAATTTAGACTTTGACAAAAAGGTGCGCTCAGCGTATCCTGGGGAGGAGCCAGATCAGTTTGGTGATGAGGTGTATAATCTGAACACCAAACTTGATCAGAACATAAAGTTCGTGGTGGAATTTTAACTACTATGTTCAAAAAGAAAATCGGCATTGACCTGGGTACAACCACTGTCCTCGTTTTCGTTCCAAAACGAGGTATTATTATTCATGAACCTTCAGTGGTTGCTGTGTCACAGATTGATAAAAAAGTTTTAGCAGTTGGTAAAGAGGCAAAGGATATGCTTGGGCGCACTCCAGACACGATCGTTGCCCGTCGGCCACTCAAGGACGGAGTGATCGCTGACTATCGAACCACTGAAGCAATGTTGCGCTACTTTATTAATAAGGCCTTGGGTGGGGTGCGAATTTTCCGACCGGAAGTCATGGTGGCTGTGCCTGGTGGTATTACATCAACTGAGCGACGTGCTGTTATCGACGCAGCCATGGCTGCTGGAGCCAAGGCAGCCTACATTATTAAAGAGCCGATCGTTGCTGCTATTGGCGCCAACATTCCAATTGGTTCTCCAGCCGGACACATGATCATCGACATCGGTGGTGGTACTTCAGAAATGGCTGTGATTTCATTGGGTGGGATAGTTGCTTCAGAATCTGTTCGTATCGGAGGGGTAAAGATTGATGCAGCGATTCAAGAATTTATTCGTAAGAAATATGGTTTGGCTGTTGGAGAGCGTACTGCAGAAGAAATTAAGATTCAGATTGGCTCAGCTATGTATATGGATGACAAGCTGGCTATGGAAGTGAAGGGCCGTGACATGATTGAAGGTTTGCCAAAAATTATTGAAGTTACCTCTGATGATGTGACTGAGGCGATTCAACACGAACTGCAAGGTATAATTGAAACTGTAAAAGACGTTTTGCATAAAACACCTCCAGAATTATCTGCTGATGTGATGGATAAGGGAATCGTTTTGTCTGGAGGCTCGTCACAGCTGCGAAATCTTGATACACTTATTGCTGAGGCTACTGGTGTGCCAACTTATGTGGCAGAGGATCCACAACAGTGTGTGGCTAAAGGAACTGGTATTGCCTTGGAAAATCTTGAGGCTTACAAGAGAAGTATATTTACTTCGTAGAAATAACAAGCACCAAATAACAAATTCCAAATAAATTCCAATGACCAAATATCAAAATGTTTGGTGCTCGGAGCTTGTAATTTATTTGGTATTTGGATATTGGAATTTGGGATTTATGACTATCGGTATTGACGCAACGTCAGCCAATAAAAAAGAAAAGACAGGCGTGGAGTGGTACACCTTCCACCTGATCCAGAACTTAAAGGAGGTCATCCCGGCTTCTGAGCGGGTGATTTTGTATTCAGCCGGACCATTGCAGGATGATTTAAAACAGCTGCCGAGTAACTGGCGGTCAGAGGTATTAAAGTGGCCACCAAAATTTGGCTGGAATACTTTTAGATTGTCATGGGAAATGTGGCGACGCAAGCCGGACATTCTTTTTGTTCCTGGGAGTCGTTTACCTCGAATTATTGGCAAGAACACTATTACGACAATTCATGATATCGGACCAGATCGGATCCCTAGTAAGTATGAGACAAAAGTGCGAAAGAAAATTTCTCGCGCCACTAAAGTGGCTGGGAAGAAAGCAACGAAGATTATTACTATATCTGAATTTACCAAGCGAGAGCTAATTGATCGGTATCAGATCACAGAGGATTGCATCGCGGTCACATCGTTAGCTGCTGACTCGAAGCGGTATCGACAACTCGAAGATAAAGAGCAACAGCCAGTACTGGCCAAACATCGACTAAGCCGCAACTACTTTTTTCACATTGGTCGCTTAGAGTCAAAGAAAAATATCAGTATCTTGATCCGTGCTTTTGACACGTTTAAGAAACGGCGTGGAGTAGGGGATCCGTTTCAATTGGTGCTGGCTGGTTCACCAGGCTACGGATTTGCCACGATCAAGAAGTATATTGATGGATCAGATTATAAAGACCAGATTCGCTTGTTGGGTAGAGTTGACGAAGATGATGTGCCAGCATTGATTAATGCAGCGACGTTGTATTTGTTCCCGTCTTGGTATGAAGGATTTGGTATTCCTGCTCTCGAAACAATGGCCTGTGGTACTGCTTTGATCGCTTCAGATATTGGTGCTTTACGTGAGGTGGCTGCAGATGCTGCATTGTTTGTTTCGCCAAAAGAGCCTGAGCGTTGGTCTGAGGCCATGCAAGAGTTGGTTTCTAATGGAACTAAACGAGATGATCTTGTGGCCAAAGGATTAGAGCGGGCAAAACAGTTTTCTTGGAAAAAAACAGCAGAACAAACCTGGAAAGTATTCCAAAGTTTTGAAACAAAGAAATCAGAAATGCATCTTGAACATTCAGACGAAGACGTGAACTTACTTGAATAAATTGTGCTATAATAAAAACCTATGGATGAATTAACACGAGAACTAACCCATCTTGGGCTAACTGAAAAAGAGGCCGCAGTATATCTTGCGGCTATGGAACTTGGTCCATCAGTTGCTCAAGATATTGCTAAAAAAGCCAAAGTCAACCGAGCTTCGACTTACGTTATGATCGACTCGTTGAAGACGCGTGGGCTGATCAGCTCGTTTACCAAAGGAAAGAAAAAGTATTTTGCTGCTGAATCTCCAGATCGTCTCCAGTCAATGATTCGTTTGCAACGGCAGGAGCTGGAAGGCAAAGAAGCTGAGTTTAATAATATTTTGCCGCAGCTGTTGGCTTTGTATAATGTTGAAGGAGCTAAGCCACAGATTCGTTTTTTAGAAGGCCTTGAGGGGATCAAAACAATTCAACATGAAATGACCCAACTCAAAGGCGAAGTGATTCAGATTTTTCCAATGGATGATGTGCATGATTTTATCGGGCGGGTTATGGATGAGTCACACAAACAGGTCCAAGCTGATGTCAAGCGGGCTCATATTCCGATACGCGCTCTGGCTGTAGTAAAGAATGAAAAAATCCTTGAAGATTTGCCAGAACCGATAAATACAGATATTCGAGTAATCCCTGAAAAAGATTTTCCAATCCACGGCGAGGTCTCCGTACGCGAGGATCGAGTGATCTTGTTTTCTTATAAATCAGCTTTAGTAGCCATTGTCATTACTAGTCAGGTTTTGGCTGATACTGTGCGAGCCTTATTTGACTTGGCTTGGAAAGGGGCAGAGGAGTACCCACTACATAAACACAACAAGTAAACAAAAAGAGCAGGACATTAGTCCTGCAACGCTTGGTAGAGTAGGCAGCCGAAACGGCTGTCTTTTGGTATGTTTTAACGGACCTCAGTCCGATATGAAAGATCTGCTTCTGCCGACTAGTTAGACTCCTCGTGCTAACTGTCGGCTAGTGTAGCCCACAAGTGGGGACACAGTGCCCAGCACCGTTCATGAATACGCCGCGCATGTAGCCCTTGTGCTGCGGGTTGAAACCAATATTGTGAGTAGCCAGGACCTGTTCGCTCTGGCTGTCGTGTGTGTACAGTGTTGCTTGCTCGGGACTTAGCCGTATAGCCCGATTTGCACTCGTGGTCATGACTTTACTTATTGCCTCCAGGTAATTGGTCCTGGCTTTTGGCATACTTCCTAAATGCCACCAAGGACGACGATTCCATAGTAGGGAAGATGTCAGAATACCATGTTTTAAGAATATTGTCAACCCCTAGACACAAATAACAAAAAACCCTGATTTTCATCAGGGGCTTTTGTCTTTCTCCCTCCCGTAGGCGTACTACAGGAGGGCGAAGGAGATGTTGAAGGAACTCTTGGGCTTGTAACGCCGGCGACCGATCAGTCGCTACGCGTTGGGTTGTGAGCTGTCAGCTACTTGCTGGCCGTGGGCCGCCGGGTCGCGCCGTGTCGGGGGCGCCGGTTGCGGCGAGGTCGACGACGGGGCGCCGGCTCGTTGGCGCGCAGGCTGGCGCGGTAGCGGTCGTCCGCCGTGGCGGTCGACTGCTGCGGCTTGGGCGCTGCGGGGCGGAGGCCCTTGCTCGGCGTGGCCGAGGGCATCGCCTGCCGGATGGCGCTCTCGAAGCGGCTCTTGGCCTGCTCGACGTTGCTCACGTCGCGGCGGGAGAAGCGTGCCTTGGCCACGTGCAGCTCGTACTTGAGCCGTCCGCGGGCCGTCTTCTCGTCCATCTTGCCGCTGCGCACCAGCTCGACCAGGTCGTTGGTCCGCATCTGCGACACGGACATGACCAGGTTGAAGATGCCGCTGAGCAGCCGCTCGCGCGCCTCGTTGAACCAGCGGAATGCCTCGTGCTTCGGCTCGTTCCGGCCGAACAGACGCATGTCTTCCCGGGCGCTGGCACCGAGCTCGGTGAAGAGCCGGTGGATGGCCAGGTAGGGCCGGCGGGCGGCCTTGACCGCGTCCACCTTGACGCCGTACTCGGCGGCCATCTCGGCGATGCGCTGACCGAACTCACTCTTGACGGCCGGATCGGGCAGGTGGCACGTGACGATCCGCATCGCCTTGACCAGCTCTCGCTCCCGACTCAGGTCGAACATGCGCGGGAACACCAGTTCCAGCGGCGCGTCCTTGGTTCGGGCGTCGTACTCGTGGCGCTCTGCCGGAGTACTCAGGACCGAGTAGGCCTTGGCGGCCATGCCGTAGCTGGCCTTGGACTGCATGTCCATCTCACCCCGGGCCTTGCGGACCGGCTCCACGTGGGGCGCGATCTCGGCCTCGTGAGCCTCGATCGCGGCGATGACGCGGCGGCCGTGCGGCGTGGTGCGCTTGACCAGGTCGTCGTCGGCCTCGAGCTCGGCCAGGATGGCGTCCATGACAGCGTCCTCGTGGTCCTGCTCGTTCTGCTGCAGGGCGACGTCACCGAACACGTGTTCGATGGCATCGGCGGCGCGCAGGCGGCGGTCCAGCTCCAGGCGGGTCAGCTCGGTCTGCCGGGTCGCGGCGGGCACGCGGGCGTAGTACCACTCGGCCTTGCGCGAACGCTTGGCCGCGGCGATGTACTCCGCGTCGCGGTGGGCCAGGGCCTGCGGGGGCAGACCGAGGTCCTCGCGCGTCAGCCCGGTGTTCATCATGGCCTCGGCCACCTCTGCGGTACCGAAGCCGAACAGGAACTGGGCCGCGCTGACGTAGGCGCGATCCTGCGACATGTCGCCCAGGCGGAAGCCGTGGGTGAACAGGCCGTCCAGGGTCCGTCCGCCGATCTTGGTATGCTCGTTCATCGAAATTCTCCTTGTTCTTGGTGGTCGGTGCAAACGGGAATCCAGGACGCGCTCATGCGCGTGGGGACTCCCTATGTATATCGGACAAGGGTGTGTTACCCCGGACAAAAGGAAGGCCTGCACAGCAGGCAATATGTGTTACGGAGCGTTTGCTCCGGTTGTAGGTTGTAAGGGTAGAAAGTAGAAGGTAGATAGTAGAAAGGAAACAAATTTGTTTCTTTCTACCTTCTACTCTCTACTTTCTACTTACAGATCTCATGGCACACGAGCGAATTCTCGTGTATCAAGTCGATCTGGGAACCTCTCGGAGGTTCCCAGGGAAGGGCGTCGCGAAACGCGTTGAAGGATCAGCTTTCACCGAAGTGCGAGTGCCGGCTAGTAGCTGGCGTCGGCGACCACCGCGGGGGCGGTGGAGGAGGCGACCGTGCAGGTCGAGCTCTCCTCGCAGGCCTCGATGGCCTGGTCGACGATGGCGTTGGCCATGCCGTTCGGGCCGCGACCGAGGTCGCCGGCGACGAAGACCAGGGCCAGCATCAGGGCCGGGGCGATGGACAGGGAGGCGATCAGGCCGAGGGCGGTGTAGATGCGGGACATGGGGTTCTCCTTCGTGGTATCGGCGCTCTTGGCGCTCGATCCACATGTGTTGATTCGATCCAGGACTCTGAGGGGATCCCCAGATCCTTCTTCGCCAAGGCTACGAAGGACAAGAGGGATGTGGTGTAGTGACCTGCGGCAAGCCGCTGGTATACACCGTGATAATCAGGTGTGGCATGGTTCAGCGTTAGCCAAATATGCCACTTGATCATCGACCGAGCCTCTCGGGCATAAGCCCTACTGGCAACGGTTAGTTCCTCCTCAGAGTTCTGAATTGAATCTTTGCCTTTTGCCCAGAAACTTGAAGGTTTCCCGTAGAACGGGACAAGGACGTGAGCATAGTGACCGTTCCGAAGAACAGGTATAAACTCGTGATTCTTAAGGTCGCTATAGAGCAAGCTTCCGCCTGGTCTTATTAAGCGCTTAAGCCTCGCCGCACCCCTCAGGCATAAGCCCTACTGGTAACGGTTTGTCTCAATCCTTCATAGCTCCATAGGAGCGACGAAGGATCTCCCCCTTCAAGTTATTGAGCAAAAAAGCCATTTGTAATGTTCATCTCAATAAGGAGAGAAACACCACAAACGGCTTTCTTAATATAAGCTCAATGAGCTTAACTCTCTCCCTATTCAGTTTTGTTTGATCTGCGGCTTCGACCCCGCTAATCATGTGCGTTTTTGAATCTTGTAAATACAGTATAGCATGTAATGAAATGTTTGTCAAGGGCTAGACACAAAATGAAATGGCTGGGTTTAGCTAAAAAATAGGGTTATTTTTTGGCTTTGTTAAGTGGAATCTTACAAACACAAAACAGCCTGTAAGTCAGATCGCAAGCGATTTGACAGGGGGAGAGAACAGGCTGTTCTGATTCGGACTTGTCCTTCGTAGCTCGAAGAGCGAAGAAGGATTTCTCCGACCTGAGAACACAAGTAATTTATGTTCTCGGGTGGGAGGACGTCGAAAGGTCTCGACGCCCTGTAGTTGGTGGGAAAGGTGCGATCTTGATGTCTTGATTGCTCTAGCGCTGCGAGGCGGCGTAGGCCGCGGAACGGTCCTGGCGGCTCAGGCCGGGCGTGGTCGGATCCATGCGTGGTCCGCGACGCACCGGGCGCTGTGGCTGCTGCCGGTCGTGCTCACGCTGAGCGTGTCGTACTTCGTCGTGTCCGCGCTGCTCCTTGGGCGACATCTCCTCGATGCCACCGACCTCGTGCTGGACGAACAGGTCGAGCATCCACTCCATGTGCCGCTGCCAGCTGAACTCGAACTCGTTCAGGACCAGTTCGTACTCGATCTCGAGCACGCGGAAGCCGACTCGCTCCCGGGGCACGTGCACGCCGTGTCCGAGGTGGATCATGTTCACCCCGTTGACCTCGGCCTCCATGGCGCTCATCGCCTCGAAGCGATCGTACGGATCGTCGTGGCTGGGCAGTTCGACCTTGCGCACCAGCTGCATGGCCAGGTACTGGAGCATGCTCACGTCACCGCGGGTGCTGATCATGGTGTTGCTCTGGAAGACCCAGAGTTCGCTCAGGAGCACGTCGAAGCCACCACAGTAACGGAAGTGGGTGGCCACGCCGGTGTCCTCATTGCGGACCAGCTTGGACAGGAGTAGGTGTGTCCGTGCCTGGCGGTCGTCCGCAGCCTGGATCGAGCCGTTGGTCAGCTCGACGATCTGCTTGCGCAGGTGGTCCAGGTGCTGCTTCAGGCTGAAGGCCTGGTAATGCTTGTGCTGCCGACGATCGGCTGCGACCTTGTCCTTGTGGACCAGGTCACCGTTGGCCGTGGACATGATGTCCTTGGCGCTGATGGTCAGCTCGAGGAAGGTGTCGACCACGAAGACCAGGTCGCCGTTGGGGCGGATCTCGCCGTAGACGGCAACGATCTCCTCGTATCGGGCGACCGGGTTGTCCTGCGCGGGCAGGTCGGTCAGGTTCCAGGTCCGGCGGATCTGCTCGGTAACTGCCTCGACGTACTCGTCGAAGGACAGCTCACCGCGGTTGCCCACGGCTCCGATCAGGGAAACACGGGTATCGTCGCGGCGCAGCTTCTTCTGGCCGGTGTCGATCATCGGGTTGCCGTGTTCGTCGTATTCCTGCATGGCCTGAAGACGGGCCAGCTCGCGCTTGGGCTGAGGATGGTCGGGAACGTCGAAACTGGACATTGAATTCTCCGATGTGGGCACAACGGCCCTGATTTGGGGAAAAAACGCTTCCGGAAAGTATTGGCTGTTCTCGTGTTAATTAGCCTCACCGGTCGGAGGATAGAAATAGTAACTTTTCTATACTCTGATCGATGGGGCGGTGGCCAGCCGCCCGCGGATGAGAGATGGCCAGGTGAAGGAAATGTTCGTTGGTTGGTCTGTTGGTCTGATCAACTGTTGTTGAGGATCTCGTTCTCGAAGCGTTCGATGAACGTCTCCGGGCCGTCATTCTTGGACTCGCCGGCCAGGATGCCAATCTTGGCGGCGAAGTCGATCTGATCTGCATAGTCCAGATCACCAACGCTGCCTTCTGGCTGCCGGAAGAGCTCATCCAGCACGGCCTCGACTACTCCTCTGGGCTGACCCCAGGCGCGACGAACCTGCACCTTGAACGTTTCCGAAGCGATCAGTCGATCCATTTTTCTATCTCCTCGTCTCCGCCTCAGCCCTCGTCGGTCGTGTTGTCGCTGGGCAGATCGAAGCTGAAGTCGTGTGCCTTGAGCCAGGCCCAGGCTGCACGGATCTCCACTTCGTTGCTCCCCAGATAGGGGTAACGATCGTCACGCGGTTGCCCTTTGAGGTACTGCGCGCGGCTTGGCGAGCCTGGGCAGTCACCTTCCGGCTTCAGGTGCCGGCTGCCGACGCTCAGGAAGGCGAACCCCAGAGCACCACGATCGATGTCCTCCGGCGCGAAGCCGTGTCCATGTTTCCGAATCAGGCCTACGGCAACGGTCAGCATGGCTGCATCGTTGCCGGCAGCGACCGGCTGGCCACACTTGTCACAGTGGCCGAATACTTCGTCCTTGCTCATCGTTTCTCTCCTCAAATCCGCTTCAGCCCAGGGCCGAGCGGATCGGGTGGAAGGGGGTGGGGGTGGTGCTGGGAACGACGGGCGTGTCGCATATCGCGAATCGCATGTCGGTCATGGGGCGACGTGCCATCATCGGCATCGCGAACTCGCGGCGAGCAGCCTGGAACTGGGCGAACGAATCGACCAGGACCACACCACCGTCGCTGTAGCGATCCTGCATGTAATCCCACCAGGGGATCCCGACCTGTCGATTCATCTGCTCGAGCAGGTCTTCCAGCGCCTGAATGTAGAAGCTCAAAGTCTCCTCCGTGGTTGCAAACATTGCAAAAGGTCCAAACTCACCAAAGGGCACGATCTAGATCATGATCTTGGGTGGGTCCACGATTTCCTTTTCACTCAGAATGAGTTACTCAGGTCCGCTCGTGGGTGCGGTGTAGGTTAGAGGCGTGCCTACATGTAGGCGATGATGCTGATGTTCTTGTGCGCCGCATCGGGGAGCACGAGTGCGCCTCGTTCCATGGGTTCTTCGTCCCAGTTGACGGTGATGCTCGCCCCTCCGGTGAAGAAGATCTCGACGACGAGGTCCTTGAGCCGCTGCTCTGCATCGGCCTTGTCTACGGCCACACGCAGGGCAGCTGCTCCACGCTGCTGCATTTGCTGTTCTTGTGTCATTCCTTCCTCCGGGTTACCTTCGAATCCATTTCCAGCCGCGGTAGGTAGCGTAGCCGATTCCGGCGAGGGCGATCAGGGGCGAACCCACGATCACGCCGATACCCAGTGCGGACCAGCTCAGGACCCACTTGGCTCCCTGCTTGGCCCACTTGGGCATCTTGATCTTGCAGACCGCGAAGGCAACCAAGACCAGACCCCAAGCTGCGAGCGCAGCCAGGATGGCCGCGATCCCGAGAAGGGATGTGGCGATCCAGGCGGATTCGGCAGCCATGATCTGGACAGCCAGGTTGTTCAGAAATTCGGACAAGTGTCCTCCGTGTGTTGGGTTGAATGTTCAAACTCACCAAAGGGCACGATCTAGATCATGATCTTGGGTAGGTCCACGAGAGCTGCTCGTGGGGCAGGGCCGGGATCCGGCCAACAGCAGGAAGCGGTAGCTAGGTCTGCTGGTTGCGGTTCTGACTGCGACGTCGACTCTCGTCGAGGCGCTGTGCCAGTCGCACACATCCGTAGATGAGAGCGGCACCGATGGCCAGAGGGCCGATGTAGGGCAGGGCGAAGATGCCGATGAAGCCGACGACCAGCCAGAGGTTGAGCTGGCCCAGACGGCGGATGATCCACTTCCCGGTGCGTCCCTTGTTCAGGAATATGGCGGCGAGCAGCCACAGGGTCAGTGGCAGGGCCAGGGTGTGGATGCAGTGGATCAGGCAGAGCATGCCCCACTGCTCGAAGCTGGTCCAGAACAGCTTGCTGCTCAGGGCGTTGATCAGCCAGGTGAAGTCGAGCGGGTTGCCGAAGATGGGGTAGCCGTGGAAGTTGAGCACAAGGGCCTCCAAAGAAACGTGTTTGCAAAAAACCGATCGCTGGGTTTAATTCGGGAGGGGAATCAAACACAACGATCGGCTCATGACATCCTTCCGGATGTCATTTCAGTAAATCACTCTCCCCGCGATTATAAATTGTGAACGGGTTACTATACCACAAAAACGCGGTTTTGTCAACCTATTAAGGTAATAAAAAACCCCTGCTACTCGCGCAGCAGGGTTGCTCAGTTGCCATCACCGTCACTACACAGCCTTAACCTTTCGTGATTCGGTGTACGCTACCAAGGCCAAACACGACAGTCTCTGGTTTCCATGGGGCACCACTTCTGCAGTCCTCATATAAGGTCTGAACGCTAATGCTCAGAAGTTTTGCGGTCACGCCACAGTAGGTGCTGCATTTTCATCAGATCTGAGGGATTGGTTGTCTCGGTGTTGTGCGTATAGTTTAAGGCGGGCCTTGAACTTATTACGGGATTAGCCTTCTCCCGTGTCAGGCTACCGCACTGAACCGGCCTAACTGAACTAAGCTTGAGTCAAAGGGCGAGGTAGTAATATAGCACATCTAGGCTTATTCGTCAAGGGGTGATATAATTGATCGGTATGAGGCTTCAAGAGCACAAGCCCATTATTGGGCATACTAAAATTGTTGATTTTTTAGGGAAAAGTATAGCTGGTGGTAACCCGGCACATGCTTATTTATTTTTAGGTCCTGAGCAGGTTGGGAAGAATGCTGTGGCAAGGTGGGTGGCTGAGCAATTGTTGGATGGAGGCATTGAGGCACATCCGGACATCTCGATTGTGGTTCGTGAGCGAGATGAAAAGACTGGGAATCTAAAGAGTAATATTTCGATCGAGCAGATCCGGAATCTACGTGAACGCCTAAGCATGTCTTCGCTTAGTGGTGGTCATAAAGTAGCTTTGATTGAAGGTGCGGATTTTATGAGCATTGAAGCCAGTAACGCTATGCTCAAGACTTTGGAAGAACCAACTTCAAAGACAACAATTATTTTGACTGCTTCAAATGAAGTTCGTTTGCCAGCAACGATTAGTTCGCGCTGTCAAACTTTTCGTTTTGGGCTAGTAGCCACTGATCGTATTGTCAAAGCGTTGATAGACGCTGGCCAGAGTCAGGTGCAAGCTGAACAGATCGCTGCAGTTTCTTTCGGACGTCCTGGAGCAGCTTTTCAGTACGCAGCCGATCCAGAGTGTTTTAATGAGCACGCACAAGAAGTTAAAAGCATTCAGCAATTAATTGATCTTCCGATTTCGGCTCGTTTGAAATATGTTACAGAAAATACACCCAAGGGTGCGGCTGGACGTGAAGAAGTCTTGATTAAATTCGGGACCTGGGAGCGGGTATTGCGTGATCAACTGCTGACAAGCCTTGGTTGCAACGAGTTGACTGCGATCAAGTCACGTTCACAGGCTAAGCAACCAGCCAAGACCTTAAAGACCTTGCAATCTTGTCGACAAGCATTACTAAAAAACACAAACCCTCAATTAACATTAGAAAACTTTTTAATAAATTTGTAATATGCATATTTTTAAATTATTTGTTCCATTTATGGCCCTGGCTCTTATGGGGGCAGGTTGTCTAGGTCTTGGCAGTGATACTACAAACACGACTGATGGTGCTGTTTGGAAATCTAATGATGCTGGATTGAACTGGGTTCAGTCAGTAGCTTTGCCAACCACGAAGGGGGTATCTTCACTTGCCAGTGTCAGTATAGTTGATTTGGTAATGGATCCACAGGATCATTTGGCTATTTATATCGGTACTGGTGACAACGGGCTTTTTTATACTTATGATGGCGGAATTAGCTGGCAACAGCCGCGCGAGGCTTCTTTAAAACGAGGCTACATTCGTGCTGTAGCCATTGATCCGGCTGATAAATGTACTATTTATGCTTTGCTTTCAACACAGTTAACTAAGAGTGAGGACTGTGGTCGTACTTTTGATCTGGAAGTGTATGTTGAGGGGCGTAGTAATGTTTCGGTTACTGCTTTGGCAGTAGATTGGTTTAACCCAGATGTGGTTTGGTTGGGAACAAGTGATGGTGATATTTTGAAAAGCGAAGACGGTGGAGACAACTGGGACACCTTGTATCGAGCATCCAGTTCGATTAATCAGATCTTAATTGATGCAGAGGATAGCCGAATTGTGCTTGCTGCCACATCAAGACGAGGGTATAGAAAAACCACAGATGGCGGGGAGTCCTGGGTTGATATGCAAGAGACTTTAAAGATGATTGATTCAAATGCAAATGATATTAATCATATTTCACAAGATGCTACCGGGGGTACATATATAATGAGTACTGATTATGCTGTCTTTCGTTCAACTGACAAGGGTAGCACTTGGGAAGAAATGGATTTGTTAACTGATGCTGAAGAGATTGAAATTCCAGTCATAACTGTTGATCCAAATGATACAAATAAGATATATTATGCAACTCAGGGGACTATTTATTCTTCGATTGATGGCGGTTTAAACTGGCAAACACGTAAGTCACCAACAACACGCGTACCAACAAATCTATTGGTTGATCCTGAGGATGGAAATATAATGTATTTGACAGGGATTGGTACAGATTAAAAAACTGAAAAACTAAGAAACTAAAGAACTGAAAAATTATGCATGCAGTAATTGTAGAAGCCAAGCCGCGCTTTGTTAAGCCGATAGAATTTTTGCAGGGGGAATTGAATTCGATTAGAACTGGTCGGGCAACTCCGGCTTTGGTGGAGGATATTATGGTCGAGGCTTATGGAGCCCAGACTCCGGTTAAGGGCTTGGCCTCGATTAATGTTCCGGATTCTAAGACCTTATCGATTGATCCATGGGACAAGGGGGTTTTGAAAGATATTGAGACCGCGATTCGTAATGCAGATATCGGAATTAGTCCAGTGGCTGATAGTAATGTAATTCGATTGGTCATGCCAGAGATGACTGAAGAGAATCGTAAAGACATGGTTAAGAAGATGAAAGAAAAGATTGAAGAAGCTCGAGTAAGTATTCGTTCAGTGCGCGAAGATGTGCGTTCAAAAGTAACTCAGTTGGAAAAAGATAAGGAGATTAGTGAGGATGACAAGTATAAGTTGCATGAAGAGATTGATAAGGAGACCAAGAGTTATACTGAACAGGTGGATGAGATTGGTAAGAATAAAGAAGATGAGATAATGAAAATTTAGTATGGCAGTAAAAGACATGGAGACAATTGTTTCGTTGGCTAAGACACGCGGGTTTGTTTATCCAGGTTCTGAGATTTATGGCGGTTTGGCCAATTCTTGGGACTACGGTCCTTTGGGTGTGGAGTTGAAAAATAATATCAAGCAAGCTTGGTGGAAAATGTTTGTGCACGAACGTTTTGATATGGTTGGACTAGACGCAGCTTTGATAATGAATACAAAAGTTTGGGAAGCGTCGGGTCACTTGGAACATTTCACAGATCCATTGGTTGAGTGTAAAGAGTGTCATGCCCGGCATCGAGCTGATCATCTTGAAGATCAGAATAAGTGTCCGGATTGTGGTAAAGAAGGTGAGTTAACTGAACCAGCCATGTTCAACATGATGTTGAAGAGCTTCCTTGGTGCAAAAGAAGATGATGCAGCAACTGTATATTTTCGACCTGAAACTGCGCAGGCGATTTTTGTTGATTTTCCAAACGTGCTTCAAACTTCGCGTAAACGCATTCCGTTTGGTGTGGCTCAGATTGGTAAAGCTTTTCGTAACGAGATTACGCCAGGAAACTTTATCTTCCGTACACGTGAGTTTGAACAAATGGAGATTGAATACTTTATTCATGAAAAAGATTGGAAAGAACATTTTGAACACTGGCTTTCTGAAATGAAACGCTGGGTGGCTTTCCTTGGTCTGCCAGATGAGGATGTTGTATATCATGAAATTGAAGGTGATGAGTTGGCACACTATTCAAAACGTACGGTTGATGTTGAATATAAGTTCCCGTTTGGTCAGAGTGAGCTGTACGGGTTAGCTTATCGAACAAATTATGATTTGACTCGGCATCAAGAGGTGAGTGGTAAGAGTATGGAGTACACAGATCCGGAAAGTAATGAGAAATATATACCGCATGTGATTGAGCCTTCATTAGGGGTTGATCGTAGTGTATTGGCAGTTTTGTGTGCCGCGTACACGGAAGAGGAGGTGAATGATGATAAACGAGTGGTCATGAAGCTACCTAAGGAGATTGCACCGTTCAAGATCGCTGTTCTGCCACTGTCCAAGAAACCAGAGTTAATGGAAGTGGCTAAGCCGCTTTGGGAGATATTGTCTAAGATTTGGAATGTTGATTACGACGTGACTCAATCAATTGGTCGACGATATCGTCGGCAGGATGAGATTGGTACTCCGTACTGTGTGACTGTGGATTTTGATTCGCTTGAAGACAAGCAGGTTACTGTGCGTGATCGAGATACCATGCAACAGGATCGCATTGCTATTGATGAGTTAGAAAATTATTTCAAAGAAAAGTTGAGCTAGTATGAACAAAAGATTTACTTTAAAGAATGGGATTCGAGTTCATCAGATTCCTGTTGAAGGAACTGAGGCAGCAACCGTGCTTGTGTTGATTAAAGTTGGGTCGCGTTATGAGCGGCCTGAGATCAGTGGCGCCTCACACTTTATTGAGCACTTGATGTTTAAAGGAACAAAGAAGCGACCGAGTACGCTTGATATCAGTCGTGATCTGGATTCGGTTGGTGCAGAGTATAATGCTTTCACAGGTAAGGATCGGACTGGATATTACGTTAAGGCAGCTAGTGAACATTTGGACAATTCGATTGATTTGCTTTATGACATGATTTTTCATTCCAAGTACGAACCAAAAGAAGTGAAGCGTGAACGCGGTGTGATTATAGAAGAAATCAACATGTATCATGATAATCCAATGATGTATGTTGAGGATTTGTTTGAGCAGGCTATTTTTGAAGGTAGCACATTAGGTTGGGAAATTGCTGGTTCACATAAGAGTATGACTGGTATGACCCGAGCTGACGTAATTGCTTTTCGTGATCAGTACTATGTACCGTCAGAAATCGTTATTGCTATTGCTGGGAAGATAAATGGGGCACGTACTCGCAAGTTGCTTGAGGCCACGTTTGGAAAGGTTCCAATTCCGAAAACCGAACGTCCGCCATGTTTTGCTCCGTTCGGTCAGATTGCCAAGCAAAAAACACCACGCACTAAAGTACAGTACAAAAAAACCAAACAGGTTCAGATTGCTCTTGGTTTTCCTTCATACGGTAAGACTGACAAGCGAACGCCGGCAGCCAAATTTTTAGCATCGATTCTTGGTGGTACTATGAGCTCGCGATTGTTTATTTCAGTCCGCGAACGCAAGGGACTGGCTTACTTGGTTCGAGCAACCCAATCTGAATACGAAGACGTGGGTACGTTTATGATTCACTCTGGACTGGATATTTCTCGATTAGATCTAGCAATGAAAACAATCAAACAAGAAATTCGTAAAATCAAAAAACATGGTGTGACTGCTGAAGAATTACGTCGAGCCAAAGACCATGTCCGCGGCCGGGTTACTTTGGCCCTGGAAGACTCTATGCGCCAAGCTGATTTTTATGCTGACCAAGAGTTGTTCCAGGATAAAATCCTAACACCAAAAGAACGCTTGGCTGAGTTTGACAAAGTGACCCGTTCTCAGGTACAAAAGGCAGCGAATGAGATTTTGGATGAAGGGCGTTTGTCTGTGGCTGGTATTGGACCTTATCGCAATCCAAAAGAGTTATTGAAACATATTTAAGAAAAAATATATGAAAACCATCGTTGCCAATTGGAAGATGAATTTGTCAGTTCGTGAAAGCGTGGCCTTAACACGTGGCGTGCTTCGAGGTGTTCGTGGTAAAGAAAATTTACCAGAGATTGTTCTTTGTCCCTCGTTTGTTGCTCTTTCAGAAATGCGGAAGATCTTGGCTCGCTCGCGGGTACAGTTGGGAGCGCAGGATGTTTATTGGGATGATCGCGGTGCTTTTACTGGTGAGATTTCATCACGTCAACTCAAAGAGCTTTCTTGTTCGTACGTGATTCTTGGGCATTCAGAACGTCGTCGAGAGTTGAATGAAACAGACGAAATGGTCAACAAAAAGATTAAAGCAGCTTTGGCTTCTAAGATAGTACCGATCATTTGTGTTGGAGAATCGGCTGAAGTGCGGAAGCAAGGGGAAGCGGAAAAGTTTATTCAGGAACAGTTGGCGGCTGTATTTGATGGGATTAGTTTTCCAAAGAATCATACTTGTTACATCGCGTATGAACCGATCTGGGCTATCTCTACAAATCTAGTTAAAGAAGCTAAACCAGAAGATGCGGTTGATATGCATAAAATCATTCGGGGCTGGTTAGACGAAAATTATGGTCATGATCAGACTTTGAAAGTGCATATCATTTATGGCGGCAGCGTAGACAAAGAAAGCGCGTATTCATTCTTACGTGAGCCAGCAATCGAAGGTGTTC
The DNA here is from genome assembly GCA_964504365.1 of uncultured Gammaproteobacteria bacterium. Taxonomy (GTDB): domain Bacteria; phylum Patescibacteriota; class Patescibacteriia; order UBA9934; family CAZDDW01; genus CAZDDW01. The sequence continues at coordinate 273,504 of CAZDDW010000001.1, forward strand.
TGGTGGGAGGTGCATCAGTAAAATTAAGTGAACTAAATAGAATAATCAAGTCCGCATCTGAGACTTTAGATTCGTAATCATGCCTATGTTATTTTGGCTCATCCCTTTGGTTTTAATAGTTGCTTCGTTGGTGGTTTTAATTGTTCTTGCTTTGCGCAAGATTCCGCAGCTACGTGTTTTGAATATTGAAGACGCGGCCAAGACTAAAGCCAAGCGAATTAAAGAGGCAATTATCGTTGAACGTTTGAAGCGATTACGAGGTCCAAAGTTGGAAGGTGTTTTTAAGCGCGGTGAGGCCGCAGTTGCTGGAACAATGCGTTTTGGTCGACGTAGTGTGCAAAAGCTTAAGGCTTTAGAGCAATATTATCAGGAGTTAAAAGAGGCGCCAGCTAATGGAAACGGTGGGGCCGATGCTTCAGCAGTTGATAGGATGATGAAAGATGCCGCTGATTTGGTTCGTGAGGAAAAGTATGGGGCAGCTGAGAAAAAGTATGTTGAGATTATTAGTCATGATTCAAAGAATGTCCGTGCGTACGAAGAACTTGGTCGACTTTACATTCGTACCAAAAAACCAGAGCAAGCTAGAGAGACCTTTGATTTCATTTTGAGTTTTAAACCAGATGACGCCAGTGTGACCGTATCACTTGGTGAGATTGCTTTGGCAGAGGAGAATCTGAAAACAGCTTTGGGTTATTTTGAACGGGCAGTAGCAAAACGGCCGAATAATCCAAAGTATCTGGATTTTCTGATTGATACAGCACTTAGGCTTGAAGAGATAGAGCCAGCTCGTCGTGGGATCGATCAGTTAAGGGCAGCGAATCCGGAGAATAAGAAGTTGGAGGATTTTGAGCAGAGAATAAAGGATATCAGTGTTACCCCCAAATCGAAGTCTTTACAAAAGGAGTAGGTCATGATATTATTCTGTCGCTTATTTAAACACAAGCCGTCGTAGCTCAAAACTTAATGCCGTCGTAGCTCAGTGGTATCCCGCCTACGCTACGCTGCGGCGGGACCCCGCCAACGGCGGGGGAGCACAAATTTTTTAACAGAAATAATTTGCCACTGTAGCTCAGTCGGCAGAGCGCATCCATGGTAAGGATGAGGTCTCGGGTTCGAATCCCGACGGTGGCTCCAGATATGTATTTTGTCTACATCATTAAAAGCAAAGTTTGTGGCAGACATTATATAGGCAGCTGTGAAAATATTGATAAAAGATTATCAAATCACAATGAAGGTTTGGTAAAATCAACTAAGGCATATCGACCGTGGTCGGTCGTGTATCAAGAGAAATATCAAACAAGAAGTGAAGCTAGAAAAAGAGAGAATCAAATAAAGAAATACAAAGGCGGGGAAGCCTTTAAAAAATTAGTAAGTTAAAATGGGTCGGTACTCAAGTGGTCAACGAGAGCAGACTGTAAATCTGCTGGCTCCGCCTTCGTAGGTTCGAATCCTACCCGGCCCACCATCCTTCGCTCCATCAAGATATTTTGTTGATGGGACGAAGGATGCCCTTCGAAGCCTTGGCGAAGAAGGGCCTAAGAAGAGGTCCTGCTGGAGCTACGGATGGCAGGCCACACAGTTCCAATAAGTAGAAACATGTTCTACGTTTATATCTTGAAAAGTATTACTGATCCCAGTCAGACGTATAAAGGATTTACAGCTGATCTGTCGGACAGGATAAACCGACACAATACCGGTCAGGTAAAGCATACAAATAAATACAAACCTTGGAGACTTGAATTTTATTGTGCTTTTGAAGAAAAAGAAAAAGCATTAAAATTTGAGAAATATTTAAAGACAGCTTCTGGAATGGCTTTTGTTAGGAAGAGGTTGATATAAAATTACGCCACCTTAGCTCAGTTGGCAGAGCAACAGTTTTGTAAACTGTGGGTCCCCGGTTCGAGCCCGGGAGGTGGCTCCATCCTTCGCTCCAGCAAGATATTTTGCTGGTGGAGCGAAGGATGCCCTTCGAAGCCTTGGTGAAGAAGGGCCTCAGAAGAGGTCCTGGCTGGAGCTTCGGATGGCAGGCCGTCAAATAACCAAGAATATATATGTCCCAAGATAACTTGATTAAACTCGAGTGTACCGAATGTAAGAGGGCCGGTTACCGAAGTTTCAAAAA
>CAZDDW010000002.1:0-32678 GCA_964504365.1 uncultured Gammaproteobacteria bacterium
ACGAAGTTTGTGTGGATATAAAGATACCCCGGGTGTTAACCCGGGGAGTTTCATTAGGCTCGATGAGAAGGAGGAGAAAGATGCGAACTTTGCTATGGGGTGTATTCATCGTCTTGGGTTCTATCTTCGCGGTCGGCTCCGGTGCTGTTCTTGTTGCCTGTGAGATGATGAGCGAAGAATCAGCCAAGAGCAGCGGATTCGATGTCAACGAACAGGTGGTCGGACATGCTGGGGCCCGGTCTGTTGACCAGGTCGTCTACAGGATGACCTATCAGAGTCCACAGAGCATCAAGGACATCGAGGTCATCGTCACCGAGCAGGAGGCCTTTGGCCCACGGACCGCTCGTTGGCGGACCTGGACGCAGACCGGCGTGCTCGACGGCGCACACCTTGCCATTGACTACGAGATCGGTCCTGAGCACGAACTCAAGTTGATGGGCATCTACACCGACCAACCCTTATTCGTCGCCGGTGATGACCTCGGGATGATCTATCTGTATCTGGGGGCCGAACGGGTCGGTCCAAAGGTTCAGGAAGATTTCCCGATTGACGGCTCGATCGAGTATCGGCTCGACGAGTTCGGGGTGTTCCACATCGTTCTTCACCAGCGAAACGGTGAGCAGGTGCTGATGTATGCCGAGACCTTCGGGCGGCTCAGCTACATCCGACAGGCCAACCGGACCACACCCAGGTTCGTCTTCTACTGGGGCGATCAGCCTTTGCGCGACGAACCACTCGGTTGCAGTGATCTGTTCACAACCGAGCGCTTGCTCGGGGTCAAGGGCGAACCGATCGGTTTCCGTTACACCTGTGACGACCAGATCGATCAGCTTCTGCCCGGACCCGGCTACCAGTTTCCACTGGATGAGACGTACATCCTGGACTGGAGCATGGCCGACTACCAGGTCGAGTGACCACAACTCCCAAGCCTTGCCCTGCAAGGCTTTTTTTGTTAGGGTTGGGCCAGGAGGAAACATGCGTACTTTGATCCACATCACGACCATGATGATCACCCTTGGGATGGTGGCTTGTTCTGCCGGACCGACGGGTGACGACACTGCTGAGGAAAACCTGCCTGTTGTTGCCAATCCGGTTGCTGAAGCGATTCAGGATAGCAAGGATAGCGGGCTGACCGTCAGAGAGCTCTGCGTCTACAACGACCAGCTGATCTGGTTGACCTGGGACGAAGAGACCATTCTCATCTACAAGGACGAGGAGCAGGTCTCTGCGCCGATCCGGTTCGAGATCTTGGCCCATTGGGGCTATGAATTCCAGGTGACTGAGCAGGGTATTTTCCAGATCAGGGAAATTGCCTACGGTGGACATGATTCCATAATCTTCGCTGACCCTTTTGGCGAAACCCTTGTTTTCAAGGGTTTGCGTGAAGGGCACGAAGAGCAGTGGAGAATCCTTTGGGATGGAAAGGCTCTTGATGGAAATTCAGCTTGCAAGACAGCATTCTTCTGTCAGGAGATGGTTGTCCAGCGGTTCTTCGCTGCTGATGGGAATGTGGCTGGTTTCAACTATGCCTGTGACACCGAGTACATGGTCACGCTACCAGGACCTGGTGTGGAAATCAGCAATAAGCCCGATCAGCCGCCATGGGCCTTACAGCACCTGACGGCCAAGCCGTAGTACGGAGGAAATCATGAGAACCTTTACTTGCGCTATCGCGTTGATTGCTCTGGGTATGGTCATGGGCTGTGCTGGCTTGGACCAGGTCGATGACGCCAAGGGTGGTATCGAGAACTACGACTTCATAGTTGCTGGCATGTCGGACCAGGACGAAGAGCCGATCGGTATCGAAATCGATAGCTTCTTCGACAGGTTCACTGGTATTGTGATCACCACGTTCCAACTCGATGACGGACAGCAGCAAGCGGTCTGGAGTGAGCAGCAGGACTACTGGCACAGCTGCGACTGCCAGCGCACGGTTGGTCCGGCTGATGAGGTCTGGCTCATGGGCACCTACAACTACCAGCCCCTGATCCTGACTCTGGAAGAGGGTCAGCTCACGCTCTATCATGGAGAAAACCGCGTTGCTCAGCATGAAGACGTCGTCTCGATCGAAGACGAGGTCAAGACCTGGTCGTTCGAGGCTGGCAGCGACAACATGATGCGGCTGCTGGATGAGTCTGACGAGCTGATTTGGGCTCATTATTGCGACAAGCGGATTGACTTCAATTCCAACGGGGTCAAGTATTACTGGAACGTTGACTGGGTCAAGCATGAGACCTTGATGCTTTGTCGAGACTTTCGGCTGTATCGGCATGCTGAGACGGATACCGAGGCCGAACGAATTGACGTTGACTGTGAGATCGATTACTGCTCGTGGGGCTCGTCCAACGCCCTTTACACCATGTGGCCAACAACCGGCAGCTTTCGCAAGCGCTGGTAACTCCAATAGCCTTGCCTAGCAGGGCTTTTTTTGTTAGTCTCGATGCAGGAGGAAACATGCGTACTTTCAAGATCGCGACCATGATCTGTTGCCTGACCATGCTTGCTGGCCTGTTGGCCTGTGACGGCCCTGACAACGGATTCGACGAAGCCACGGACTACGGATACGGGGTCAACGTACCGGCTCCGGACCAGGAGAGGGTCGAGCCGGCGGAGGCCGAGCCTGTGGCCCTGGACGAGGAACCGGAAGATGAGAGCAAGCAATGGGTCGGTTATCTGGAAAGCAACAGGTACAAGCCAGACGAGATCCTGATCATGCACGACCGTGAACAACGCCGCCCTTACACTATCGGTGTGATCAACCAGGGCGATTTCTCGGGCACGATACTCTACTACCGGTACGGCAAGGGCGGTGTGTCCCGTCTTACCAAGAGACTGGCAGATGACGCCTATGTGCACGGCATTCTCAATGCGCATTACTTGATACGCTTGCGGTACGGTGAATCCTGGCAGATGTATTACGGGAACCACGACGAGCATCCACAGGCCGCGTCGGACAGTCAGATGGGTTACGACCAGCGGCTGGTTTTCAAGGTACTTCCGGAAGGGGTGGTCGTCATCGGTGACAGGGTGTTGAACGATGAACACCCGACCCCGGTCTTTTCCTACCTGTTCGGAAACAAGATGACCTATCGGGCACCAGTCGAGCAGAGCTGGTTGATCTACTACGATGAAGAGACCAGCTGGACACGTGGTTGCCTGGAGCTGAGGGTAGAACGACTGATGGATTCCTTCGGCGATATTTCTGGATACCTGATCGACTGCGATGGTGACTTCGAACAGCTGCGACCACACCGTGAGTTGCTCGGAATCATGTAGAACTCTTCAAGCCTTGCCCCGCAAGGCTTTTTTTGTTAGGGTTGATTTGGGAAAAGAAACCCAGGAGGAAAACATGCGAACTTTCACACACATCGCCACAACCCTGGTTCTGTTCGGCCTGGTCTCTTGTGTGCCCGCGCCCACGGATGGTGAACTGGACTCGACTGACAGTCAGATCGATCTGGCTGACGAAGCCGAGACCGGGGTCGAAGAAGTCCTGTACGTCTATTACATCAACCAGCACATGGGCAATGAGCAGATCGACATCGAGGTGGTCAAAACCGAGGAAGGTGGGATGCTGGCTCGGTGGGCAAATGGAGAAGTGGAGTCGCCCCAGTTCTTGGGTATCTTGGGTGACTACAATGACCAGCCGTTGATTTTCACGTACGTGGGAGACTACTTGCAGCTTTACTGGGGTGATCGTTGGATTTTTGCTCGTGATCACGCTCCTGATTACCAAGCCGAGTTCGGTGGCTGGGTCTATCAGGCCACACAAGAAGGTGCTTTCGTCATTCGCGACTCGAATGACAAGATCGTCTGGTCTGATCTTTTCGGCAGGAGTCTGGATTTCCATTCTGGACCCGAGGACGAGACCAGCTGGCAGTTGTTCTGGGGGGACGACCGTGTTGGGGATCAGCTGCTGGTCAGCAGTGTGTATATTCGCAGGTATCTTGGCCAAGATGGCCAAGTAGTCATGCTTAAGTATAGATACAGCTACAATTGCGGAGGATTTATTCCGTGCAACAGGTCTGGCACGGTCTATGATCCCGAACACAATCACACGCTCAACGTCTTGAGCCCTCAACCGTTCTGAGCTCACAGCCTTGATCTTCAAGGCTTTTTTTGTTAGACTATTTCGACAAAGCAACGTAGAGGAACCCTTTTCCCGCCCTTGGCGGGATCAGCCCGTATTAATCGTGGCTGAAGGGTTCCATGGACACCCTTGCGGGTGTCATTCCCACGAAATGGAAGGCTAAAGCCTTCCGCTACGTTAAGTCTCGATATTATGAATAAAAAACGTGTATTAGTTGGAATGTCTGGGGGCGTGGACTCAAGTGTGGCCGCGGCTTTGTTGTTGGAACAGGGATACGAGGTGATCGGTGGGTTCATGAAGAACTGGAGCGACTGTGATTGGCGCGAGGATCGGCGTGATGCCATGCGTGTGGCAGCTAAGCTAGGGATCGAGTTTTATACGTTTGATTTTGAGCGGCAGTATCGCGACCAGGTTGTTGAGTATATGTATCGTGAGTACCAGGCCGGGCGCACACCGAATCCGGATGTGATGTGTAACAAGTGCGTGAAGTTTGATTTGTTTTTGAAAGAAGCAGATCGGTTGAAGTGTGATTATATCGCGACAGGGCATTATGCAAGAGTCGTGAATGACGAATGGAGAATGAGGAATGACGAAAAACCACAAACAGAAAACACCAACCAGATTCTGGCTGGTCGTGACGCGAACAAAGACCAGTCATATTTTTTGTGGGCGATCGATCCTGCCGTTCTGCCACGCGTCTTGTTTCCAGTTGGTGAGATGTTAAAGTCAGAGGTTCGGGTCAAGGCTGAAGAGATCGGTTTGTCTACAGCCAAGAAAAAAGATTCGCAAGGGATTTGTTTTATTGGCGAAGTTGATCTAATGGAATTTTTGAAGGAACGGATCAAGCCGGATCCAGGTCCGATCGTGGACATGGAAGGTCGTGAACTTGGAAAGCATGAGGGCTTGGCATATTACACGATCGGACAACGTCACGGACTCGACGTCGGTGGTGGCGAACCATACTATGTGATTGAAAAACGGCCAGAGACTAAGGAGTTGGTCGTGTCGAGTAATTACCATCCGAAGTTGTATAAGAAGGAATTGGAAGTAGAAGAGTTGAATTGGTTCTCAGTAGGGAATGACGTCCGTAAGGACGTTACTTCACAAGAACAAAATAACGCCCTGACGGGCGTCAGTCCCTTCGAATGTAAAGCTCGGATTCGCTATCGTCAGCCGTTGCAAGACTGTGAGATCGTGGGGACCGACACCCGTAAGGGTGTCAAAGTCAGATTCACTGAACCTCAACGTGCTGTCACTTCCGGCCAGTCAATCGTATTTTATCAGGATGACGTAATGCTCGGTGGTGGGATTATAAAATAACTTGAAACAAAGACAGGTTTGATATATTATTGAAATGTATGGATGAAGATAAAGTAATCAACAAATTAATTGAGCATGACGAGAAGTTGCAGCATATCGGGTCTGATATGGCGACCAAGGATGATATGCGAAATGTTTTAGACACCCTTGATGATATAGCAACTATTGCTAAACGTTTAGATCAAGAGCGAATTTTCACTACTGAATGGGTTCGTAGAATTCAAGATGAGGTTGAGCAGCATCAGACAGAAATTACAAAATTGAAAGAAGCCCTGAACATAGCTTAGAAGAATAAATAAAAGAGCCCTGCACCAGGTTGGGTACAGGACGGGCGAGGCAGGTGGTTAGTCACCTGCTTTTGGTTTGGGCTAGCCTGCGCCCACGTGTAGATAGAACAGACGATTGGATTCAGATGACCGAATGTTCAAACCGATTGCGGCGCGTCGGCCGTGTTCGAATCCGTGCATGTATTCGGCGACTGCGGTTTTTGAACCGCTCAGGTTAGGGTGAGGGATTTCGTGGAAAAGTCCACGGACAAAGCCTTCGTCGTAGGCCATTGGTTCATCTCTCCGCGCGTTTACGGTCTTGATCGGGTGTATTCGAGTCTGTCACACCATATGTGGCGTACCAGTCCCTATCACCGTCCATGGCCGGGATATCTTCGATCGGCTCCAGTGGTGGCTGTTCTTTCCCTTCAGAGATTTCACGTTGGCGGATTGAGCATCCAGGTGCATGCGGCGGTGTGTCCCAGCCGCATGATTGGCAGAATCTGGGCACACGGCCTCCTTGTTTGATTCCAAAATCAATTATAACACAAGAAAAGAAAAAACCGAGCAAGTGTGCTCGGTAAAGTGTCAGGATGTTCTCAGTTCACCTTCGAAGTGGTGGAAGCCGAGTTCGATCCCGGCGTTCTCGCACGCGGCCTTGACCTGGTCGAACTGATCGCGGTGCACGAGCAGAATGGAGTCAGGAATGTCGCGCAGTAGCACGTGCAGACGGTCCTCGTTGACGTGACCGGTGGCCACCTGGACTTTTCCGTGATTGAAGACGAAGACCTCCCACTTCTTGTCCGTCCTGTTCAGCATCTCAGGCGGGAGAGCGGGATCATCTGTTTCCTGCCTGTTGCGCAGGGTCAGTGTGCCGAAGTGTTCGAGAACGTGTTCGACAGTCGGTCGCGCGACACCGGAGTTGATGATGAAAGCGAAAGAGACTCTACATGTGTCTTCGATCGAAGTTGCGGTGATTGCGAAAAGCTTGTCAGCCATGTCATTCCTCCTATTGCTAGACGCTTAAATGTACACAAAAAAGCGGATTTTGTCAATAGCCGGCCGTGCCCTTGAAAAATCTGCTGTTTAAGGTAGAATAAGCTTACTATGAATCAAAACGAAATTAGAAACTTTTGCATTATTGCGCATATTGATCACGGGAAGTCGACTTTGGCTGACCGGATGTTGGAATTGACCGGTACGGTTGATAAGCGGAACATGAAAAAACAGTTGCTGGATTCAATGGAGCTTGAACAAGAGAAGGGAATCACGATTAAGCTGGCACCGGCACGAATGGCCTGGGATAATCAGACCCTGAACCTAATCGACACCCCTGGTCACGTTGACTTTAACTACGAAGTATCGCGCTCACTGGCAGCAGTTGAGGGTGCTATTTTGTTAGTTGATGCAACACAGGGTGTACAGGCCCAGACGATCGGAAATTTATATCTGGCCCTGGCTCAAGATTTGAAAATAATTCCTGTGCTCAACAAGATTGATCTACCTGCCGCAGATGTTGAAACACGAACACAAGAGTTGATCAGTCTGATTGGGTGTGACGCCAGCGAGGTGTTGACTGTGTCAGCCAAGACTGGCGAGGGTGTTGAAGCGTTGCTTGATGCCGTGGTTGATCGAATCCCTGCGCCTTCAGGTGATTCTGACGCACCAGCCCGTGCCATGGTTTTTGATTCTTTCTATGATGAATTCAAGGGCGTGGTTGGATATGTTCGCGTTGTTGATGGTTCATTCAAAGCCGGTGATACGCTGCGTATGATCGCGACAAAGGTTGAAAGTGAGATCCTGGATGTTGGTCATCTAGACCCTGGGTTTGTGACTGATGCAGATTTAGCCACCGGCCAGATCGGATATATCGTATCTGGACAAAAGGAGATCGAAGGGATCCGGGTTGGTGATACGATGTCTACTTCTGGGACAAAAGCCGAACCTTTGGCAGGCTACGAAGAGGTCAAACCAATGGTCTTTGCCGGTATCTTTCCAAAAGAAGGCTCAGAGTATAACCGGATGCGCGATGCCATGGCTAAATTGAAATTATCTGATGCAGCGCTTACATTCGAGCCCGAACAATCTTCGGCCCTTGGCTTTGGTCTGCGTTGTGGGTTCTTAGGAATGTTGCACTTGGAAATTATTAAAGAGCGCTTGGCTCGCGAGTTTAATCTTGAGTTGGTCGTGACTGTGCCGTCCGTTGCTTATCAAGTGACAAAGACTAATAATGAAGTGCTGACCATTAAAAGCCCGGCTGAACTACCAGAAGTCACTTTTATTGATCATATTGACGAGCCTTGGGTTAAGGCAGATGTTGTTACACCTTCGGCATATGTTGGCGCTGTGATGGAATTGTGTCAGAACAAGCACGCGATTTATCAGAACACAGAGTATCTGGAGGGTGACCGGGTCATCCTGCACTACGAAATGCCACTGGCTTCTGTGATCGTTGATTTTTATGACAAACTGAAAAGCGTTACCGCAGGGTATGCTTCGTTGAATTATGAGATCATGGATTACCGCGTGGCCGATGTGGTCCGCATGGATATCTTAGTGGCCGAAGAACCAGTTGAGGCGTTGTCTTCTTTGGTATATCGTGACGAGGCGCATGAGGTAGGCAAGTCGATTGTAAAAACTTTAAAAGAAGAAATCCCGAAGAAGATGTTTGTGATCAAGCTCCAGGCTGCAGTTGGCGGAACTATTGTCGCCGGCGAACGCATCTCTGCCATGCGCAAGGATGTAACCGCAAAATTGTACGGCGGAGACGTAACCCGAAAACGCAAGTTGCTTGAGAAGCAGAAAAAAGGTAAAGCCAAAATGATGGCTATGGGAAAAGGAAAAGTCGACATCCCAACCGATGCTTATTTGAAGGTGTTGAAACGATAGTGAAGCGACAGGGGTCAGGTCTTGGGGTGTGAATTTAAGCAGGGCGTGTTTTGGTACGGTCGGACCAAAAGACACGCCACTGAGCTTAAATGTCTTAACTTTTTACCCGACCGCATAAAAAGTTAGGATGTAAAAATTATGTCGAATTTAGAGTTAAAACAAAATCCAACGCTTGGGGATTATCAGAAGTATATCGCCGACATGGTTGAGGAGCGGGGGTTTGATAATTCTGTTCTTCAGATGTTTTTGATGATCACGGAAGAGATTGGGGAAATGGCTAAAGCGATTCGGAAGCAAGAGGGTATGTCCACTGATGATAACTCGCACAAACCGGAGCTTGAACACGAGATTGCAGATGTGTTTATCTTTTTGCTCGACATTTGTAATCATTACGATATAGATTTAGAAAAAGCCTTCCGGGCAAAAGAGGAGATCAATAAACAACGAATTTGGAAATAATATGCGTAAACACATGCCCGGGTTTGTCCCAATCCCGTTTCATATGACAGGAAAGATTTTGCTTGTAGTTGGTCTGGTGTTGCTACTGGCTCGATTAGTGTCCTATCTAACTTCTTGGTACGCTACACCAAGTAGCCTCGTTTATTTTGGTGCAGTCCCGGTCGTGATTGGACTATATTTAGTTTTCATTGTACCCAAGGAATAATATAGTAAAGATGCTAAACTAATGGGGTCAGGTTAACGTCGTTCGTGAACGACGTGACAGGTCTTGGGGTGTGAATTTAAGCAGGGCGTGTTTTGGTACGGTCGGACCAAAAGACACGCCACTGAGCTTAAAATAAACCACCTTATTATGCGATCGCATAATAAGGTGGTCGCAGACTTAGAAAAAGCCTTCCGGGATAAAGAGGAGATTAATAAACAAAGGGTATGGAAGTAGGTGCTAGCATGAAACACAAAATAGTCATCATTACAGATTTGATCATCTTTATTCTTGTTGGGTTGAATATAAGGTTTGCCTTTGTTGCCAAGATCTATACTAAATTTTTTGACTGTTCAAAAATTACCAAGTCCTCTGCTTCCGACGGGCTATATGAACCTGCTCTCTATATGCCGCCATCTTGTATCGAGATGATACACACTTTCGCAATGGTTGTGGGCTTTATTACAGTTATCTTGGCTGTTATCATTACAGCGTTACTCTTTGCTATCTGGGCAGTGAGGGTAAAAAAGGTGTAATAGGACATTAAGTTTATAGGTGAATACAAAATAATTTTTATGTGGAAAACAGTTTCGTCAAAAGAAATATTTAGTCATCCTCGGCTAACATTGATTGAGGATGATGTTATTTTGCCAAATGGGCACAAGACAAAATATCTAAAATATAAACACAATGGTGGCTGTGCTGTAACTGTTATTGCAAAAAAGGATGGCAAGATACTTGTTCAACGCGAGAATTCTTACCCAATAAATAAAAAACTTTTTCAATTTCCAGGTGGTGGGGTTTCAGCTGATGAGAAGCCGGAAGTCGGTGCTAATAGAGAGTTTATGGAAGAAGCAGGATTTAGAGCAAATGATCTGAAGTTGTTAGGAAGTTATTTGATGAATAACAGACGTTCAACAGCGAAAATGTTTGTCTACTTAGCAACTGATTTAGTTGAGGATTCACTTGAAGGTGATAAGGAGGAAGATATTGAAAGCTTCTGGTTCTCTGAGGATGAGATTTCTAGAATGATCAAAAGCGGAGATATAATAAATGCCCATTTCTTAGCATCGTGGTGTTTATACAAAAATTTACAATATGAGTAAATTGATTTTAAAACAAGATTCAACACTTGGGGAATATCAAAAGTACGTCGCCGATATGATTGAGGAGCGGGGGTTTGATAATTCGATTCTTGAGATTTTTTTGATGCTTACGGAAGAGACTGGGGAAATGGCCAAGGCGATTCGCAAGCAAGAGGGCATGTCCACGGATAACAACTCACACATTCCAGAACTGGAGCATGAGATCGTGGATGTGTTTATCTTTTTGCTCGACATTTGTAATCATTACGATATAGACTTAGAAAAAGCCTTCCGGGCAAAAGAGGAGATAAATAAACAACGTGTATGGAAGTAGAAAACCAGAGCAAACGAATAATGAATTTCTTGTTTGAGATCGGTACGATGCGGAAACTACCGCGGATGCATCAGCAGATGTTGTTATCGCAAGATCTATCTGACAATATTGCCACTCACTCTTATCGAGTAGCAATTATTGCTTGGTTTTTGGCCAAGGAGGAAGGGGCTGATCCATATAAATCTGTAATGATGGCCTTGTTGCACGATGTTAAAGAAGTTAGAAGTGGTGACCACAATTACGTTCACAAGAAATACGTAAAGGTTTATGAAGATGAAATTTCAAAAGATCAATTAGGCGAGTTGCCGTTCAGTGATCTATTTGAGATAGAACAAGAGTACGAGGCACGGGAAAGTCAGGAGGCGGTCGTGGCCAAGGATGCTGATTTGCTTGATCAAATTATTCTGCTTAAGGAATATGTTCATCAGGGAAACAGCGAAGCCGAGATTTGGTTGAGTGGAAAAGGAAATTCGGAGAAGGTTAATGTTCAGTATCGTAATTTGCAAACTGAGTCTGGGAAACAGTTGGGGAAAGAAATTTTAAACGGCGACCTGTCGCAATGGTGGGAAAATATCTGGACTCCAAAGAATAGATAAAGACACAGCATGATAGAAATAAGGTTTTACAACAATTCAGATTACGATGCAGTGAAGCAGGTTCTGCAGGAAGCTGATTTGTTTGATGAGACCTGGGAAGCGCCGGAGAATTTGGCTAGGAAGATCGAGAAGGACAAGGAGTCAATCTTGGTTGCCGCTGATGGTGAACGGGTGATTGGTTGTGTCTTTATTGTTGAAGACGGATGGACAGCCACGATTTGGCGTTTGGCTGTGCGCAAAGATCAACGTCGGCAAGGCATTGGAAAACAGTTAATGGAAAAGGCCGAGGAGATTGTTCGTGCGCGCGGACTAAAAGAAGTGGCCTTGCTGGTAAATACGAATAATCAAACGCTAAAAAATTGGTATACAAAACAAAATTACGAAGCCAGTCCATCAGATTACACCTTTATGTATAAAGAACTATCCTAATATGACTGAAGGAGAGCGGCGGCCAGATGTTATGGCTGAGCAAAAAGAATTCGGATTTGAAGAAGGGGTTGAGCGTGTGCGAGAGCTTGTTCAGCAGCTTTTGGTTGATAAGGATTATGTTGTTGTTGCGATCTCAGGTCCACTGGCTAATGATTATGATGTTGGAAAAACTCGTTTTCTAAGTGAGTTGGCCATTGCAGTTGAAAGACAGCGTATTCCTCATGTGGCTGTTGGTGAGGCTCGGCAGATCGGTCATCAGACCGTGAAAACAAAACTTGATTTTGGGCAAAATTATTTTGATTCAAAAAAGGGGGTGATTATTTTGGGTGCAGAGGGAAGTATAGGTGATTCCATGCCAGAGGATCGATTGCGAACGTTCATTAACGCTAAGGATCGGTTAGTCCAAGATTCAGCAGCCAAGATTGGTTTGGAATTGAGTGGCATTGATATCCGGGTTTGTTCGTATCGTGATGAGCGACCGATTGCTCAGGGTGATCGTGATTTGGCAGATGTGGTTATTAAAAACGAAAAGGCAACGACTAAGAAACGACCTGTTTAATATGAAAAAGAATTGTATAATCGTTCATGGCTGTCCGACTCGTCCGACCGACGATCCAGAGCTTCGTACATACGACAAGCACTGGATGCCGTGGACCAAAGAACAACTAGAAGCAAGGGGTATCCCAACCGATGTGCCGTTGATGCCAACGCCGTGGGATCCAGTCTACGACAAATACAAAAAGGTATTTGATCAGCTTGAGGTCAATGAAGATACAATTTTAGTTGGCACAAGTGGTGGCTGTACTTTTTTAGTTCGTTGGCTTGGTGAAACAAAGAAGAAAGTGGCTAAGTTGATATTGGTTGCTCCGTGGAGTTTCAGGGCCGAGGGAGGGTCTTACAAAAAAGAGTTTTACACATTTCCAATCGATGAGAGTATTAAAGAACGCGTAGGGCAGATAATTTATTTTACAGCAGACAATGAGTCGGAACCTGGTAAGATTGGATTAAAAATGTTTCATGATGCGCTTGGTGGGCAGATAATTGAACTCCCAGGCTATGGTCATTATATTCAGAGCCACATGGGGACAGTCGAGTTCCCGGAGTTGATTGATGTTATAATAGGTTAAGGACTTTAAAACAAATATTTCTAAGAGAAATCTACACAGGAGGTTACATGCATTGGAAACGACGGTTTGTGCTTCGGGTCCAGTCATATTGGTTCGATTTCAAGTATGGCTTGAGGAATCTGCCAGGCAAGATCAAGCGTATTGTCTGGAACAAGTACATCTTGCTTTGGTGGTATCGGCTTTGGATTCGTAAGGACGAGTTTCACAAGTCGCTCGACAGTGATCCGTTGGCAATGATGGAAATGACCCCGGATGAAAGAAGGAAATACGACCTCGATCGTATTCGTCGTCGTCAGATCGCACACCACCGCGACATGGAGCGCGAAGACGCCGGCATTGTCTAGTCAACTCTCGGGGAGCAGCTCCTCCCCTTTTCTTAAAAATATTTGTTTGTGTTAATTTAAGCAGAACCCCCTTTAAGTTCCCCCTTGGAAAGGGGGAAGAGCCAATACTTATGATGAAACGTAAAACAATAAAAATTATCTGGACCATATTGAGCGTGATGATTATCGCTAGTATGGTTTTGATGACAGCGGCAATCGGATTTTGATCAGAGATTCATGGTCAGAGGAGGATCTGGTCATAGGTAATTGATTAAACATGCCGAAACGGTGGGTTGTTGCTGACCCGATAACAGACAAGGAAAAGGAGAGTTTCCCGGAAATTAATCCGGTTATTTTGCAATTGTTATGGAATCGAGGGGTGCGCACACAAGAAGAGGTTGATGTTTTCATGGGGCCAGACTATGGGCGCGACGTACATGATCCAGGGTTGTTTTCACAGATGAGCGATGCAGTTGCTCGAGTTTTCAAGGCGATCGAAAACGATCAGGTTATCACGATTCACGGTGACTATGATGCGGACGGGGTTTGTGGTTCCTCGGTTTTGTATGTGACGATCAAGGAGATCGGAGAAAAGTTAGGCAAGGATATGTCGACTTTGAATGTTTACATTCCGCATCGTGAGAAAGAGGGTTATGGTTTGTCAGTTGAAACGGTTGAACACTTGCACAAAAATCATGGCACGAACTTGATTATTACTGTTGACTGTGGAATTTCTAATCGTGAAGCGATTGATCGTGGTAATGAGCTTGGGGTTGATACGATTGTGACGGATCACCATGATGTGCCAGAAAAAATGCCAGAAGCAATCTTAGTTCACCCTCGTTTGCCAGACGAAACTTATCCTTTTAAAGAGTTGGCGGGCACAGCAGTTGCTTTCAAGTTGGCCCATGCTTTGATCAATGAGGCGCGTGATCGAGGAATGGATTTTCCAAAGGGTCATGAAAAGTGGCTGCTTGATCTGGTGGCCATTGCTACGGTGACTGATGTGATGCACATGATTGGTGAAAATCGGACGTTGGAAAAATATGGTTTAATGGTTTTGAATAAAACAAAACGGATCGGTTTACGCAAGTTAATCGAAGTGGCTGGATTGAAAATCGGTGATCTGGACAGCTGGAATATTGGCTGGCAACTCGGACCACGGATAAATGCTGCTGGTCGGGTTAATCATGCAACGTTAGCGTTCGAACTGTTGACCAGTGAAGATGAAACGCACGCCAGTAAGTTGGCTGAGAAATTGAACGAAGAGAATCGCAATCGACAAAGTATTTCCGGTGCGCTGTACACGCAAGCCAAAGAACAGGTCGGTGAGGTCGAAGATCAGAAATTGCTTGTGGCAACGGGTGAAGATTGGCCAGAAGGAATAATCGGTTTGGCAGCAGGGAAGTTGTGTTCAGAAAATTATCGTCCAGTGTTTGTTGTAAGTCAGCGCGGGGAAAAATACTCAGCTTCAGGTCGATCTATTCCAGAATTTAATATAACTGATGCCTTGAAACATGCTAAGAAATATATGCATCGTTTTGGCGGTCATCCACAAGCTTGCGGGTTTTCAATTATTGGGAAAGATAATTTTGATAAAGCTGTGAAGGCAATGACTGAATTTGCAGAGAAACAGCTGGCAGGTGTTGATCTTGCGCCATCGATGAAGATCGACACTGAGATCGGTATGGATCAGATTAATTGGCAGTTAATAGAAGATTTGGAAAAATTTCGGCCGTTTGGGGAAAGAAATGAACAGCCGTTGTTTGTTACTCGTCAAGCACAAGTCATTGCTGCTGAAACAGTTGGTAAAGACGGCCAGCACCTGCGCCTTACCCTAAATCCTCAAAAAGGTGGTAAAATGTGGAAAGCGATTGCATTTCGTTTAGGAGATTGGGCTGAGCGCTTAGAACTTGGCGACCCGGTCGACATTGTTTATGAACTTGGTATTAATGAATGGAACGGTAATCGAGAAATTCAACTTAAAGTAAAAGATATAAATTATGGAAAAGAAGATTAAGATTTTTTCAGACGGAGGGGCGCGGGGAAATCCTGGACCAGCTGCAGCAGCAGCGGTGTTAATGAATCATGAAGGCGAGATTATAGCTGAGGTCTCAGAATACATGCCGCATGCAACAAATAATCAGGCTGAGTATACAGCTCTGGTTATTGGTTTGGAAAAAGCCAAGGAATTAAAGGCCGAAGAGATTGATATGTTCATGGACACGGAACTGGCTGTTAAACAGTTGAAAGGTGAGTATAAGGTCAAGAATGCTGAGCTTGCTAAGTTGTTCGTTAAGGTTTGGAATTTGTCACAAGGTTTTAATAAGGTTACGTATAATCACGTCCGCCGCGAGTACAATAAAGAGGCTGATGCGTTAGTTAACAATACAATTGACGCCAATTTGTGATATAATATTTAGGCTATGCCACTTTTTGGAGGACCAACAAGTAAATCATTTCTCGGGGTTGATATTGGTGCCGGAGGAATAAAGTTGGTCGAAATGACAGAAGAAAAAGGCCGCTCACGTTTGATGACCTATGGTTACTCACAACGTGAATTGTCAAAATCTCATACGCCGTTGCTAGAAGATCCAAAAGCAGCGGCTGCTTTGCTTTCTAAAGTTATAAAGCAGGCTGATGTAAAAACCAATCGTGTGGTTTCTGCTTTGCCGTCTTCAAAAGTTTTTTCAGCTATAATTTCTGTGCCAAGGACAAAGGATGAGAAAGAATTAAAGCCTTTGATTGAGGTACAGGCACGCAAGTTAGTACCGCTGCCGTTTGAAGAAATGATTTTGGATTCCAAGTTGATTGATGAGTTAGAGGTTAAGGGTCCAGAAAAAAAAGAAAAAAAGAAAGACAAGAAAGGTAAAAAAGAAGATCCAAAAAAACCAAAAGGAAATGTCCGGATTTTAGTTACTGGTGCAGCCAAGACCTTGGTTCAGAAGTACGTTGAGATGTTCCGTTTGTCCAAGCTTGAGTTGGTTGCTTTAGAAACAGAGTCATTTGCTTTGATTCGATCGTTGATCGGTAAGGACAAGTCACCAATTTTGATTATCGATATCGGAACAATTCGAACTAATTTGATTGTGGTTGAAAAGGGAATACCGTTTTTGACTCGCAGTGTGAATATTGGTGGGCAAATGGTAACCAAGCAAATCGCACAGCAGATGGGCATGGATGAGGAGCAGGCTGAGCAGCTAAAATATGATCTGGCTGCCCAACACAAGAGCGGTGACATATTACCAGTGGTTGAACAAACAATGACCCCGATTCTGAATGAGATCAATTATACTTTTGAGCAATATGCTCGGATGGATACAACAGAAACAACTAAGGTCGAAAAGATTATTTTAACCGGAGGCTCAGCTCATTTACCAGGCATGGTTAAGTTTATAGCAGACAAGACAGGTTTGAATACCTACGCTGGTGATCCTTGGGCTCGGGTTGTTTATGCAGAGGATATGCGCCCGGTTTTAGACGAGATCGGTCCACGTATGGCTGTTGGTATTGGGTTGGCCATGCGCGACGTTGATTAGTATGTCAAACAAACCAGAGATATTGATTGTGGAGGAAGATGCTTACTTGGCTGGAATTTATGCACGTAAGTTGGAGTTGGAGCAGTGTGAAGTGGAGGTGGTTGATAATCTAGCTGAAGCACGTAAGCGTTACAAAAAAAGTAAGCCGCAAGCAATAATGGTTGACGCGGCTATGGAAAATGAGAGCGGATTTGAGTTTATTGAAGAAGTTCGCAAAACACGAGGGTTTAAAACTGTGCCCGTGATAGTGATTACGCAACTTGGAGATCGGCAAAGTGTTAAGTTGGGACTGGAAAAAGGAGCAACAGATTATTTAATCAAGGGGCACTTTGTGCCAAGTGAAGCTGCAAAAAAGATTAAACGTTTAGCTTATGCAAAAAAAAGAAAATAAAGGATTTACATTAATTGAATTGTTGGTTGTTTTGGCCATCATTGCCTTGATCGGAACCATGGCTGGTGTGGCTGTGATGTCTGCTCGAGAAAAGTCGCGCGATTTCAAGCGTATGGCAGATATGACTGAGATTCAGTCTGCGTTGGAGGATTATTTTAATCAGAACAATATTTATCCAGAGGGTTCAACATTGCCACTTGGTGATACGGTACAAAGCGCTTGTATTAGTTCTGAAGGATTCAAGTCAAGTTGTTCAGGTGATTCGATTGTATTTATGTCAATTGTTCCAGCGATTTATGGTGGTGGTTTAAAGGATTTGGTTCAGTGTGGTGATCCAGCGCGAACAGCCTATTGTTATTCACAACTACAGGACGGCGCATCATACGCAATTAATGTTGAGTTTGAGCGCAATATACCTGAGCGAGGAATAATTAAGGGTGTGAACTGTGCTACACCAACAGGCTTGATTGCAGGTGCTTGTTTGACAGAATAGATATAGGAAAATAGACAGGGTGACTTGACCCTGTCTTTTATTTATGCTAATCTTTTGCGGCAAGGAGGATGCAATGAGCGATCCAGCAGGAGCACAAATTTTGGGTGCGATCATGTTCTGTGGTGCAGCACTGAACCACAAGCAGATGGAGATGAAGGAAACCTCTGGCCTTGATCCTTTCCATATCGTAGCTGTTCTCGATCAGTTCACCGAAGACCCAGATGTTCGGGCAGCGGCAGTGATCTACGCTCTGTTGCTTGACGATGTTTCCGTCTACGTTGACCACATGCCAGCGTACGTAAACGAGCAAGTGATGCAGCTGGTTCTGGATGTGCCGCTAGAGCACCCGTTGTACTACGGGGTCGGGTATGATCGAGGTGAAATCGAAGAGGGTTTTGCCATGCTCAATGCCTGTCAGGCTGAAACGATCACGATCGTGGCTGCCATGGCCATGGCTGATCTGCTCTACGTACGTGATGGCATGGAAAGAGACATGGCCGCGTTCTTGGCAGGTATGGTCGAGAATGGGGTGACAAAGACGCAGATGATCTGGTACATGGATCGTTTGGTCAGCACCCTTGGTGAACACGAAACAAAAATCGTTCTTTTCCTGCGTGGTCTGTGGCAGGAGTTGCGTCCGCAGATTGCGGATCTTCCGCACACCATGTAGACCATAGTCTAGGAGACATCGTGTCGAACAGAGTTATCGAACAAGAGTACGAACGGGGCATGCGTCAGCTGATGCTGGACTGCATCCGAATCCACAGGCTTGGTCTGGATACTTCCGAACAGTTCATTTACGTGGAAGACATCGAGCGCGCGATCATGAGGATCGAAGATCGAGATGCTCGAGCAAGGGCTCGAACATATCTGCGCGATGGTCTGGACCGAATCGACAACGCGCGTCGCCGTGCCTACGACCAGCAAGCCTCCAAGGACATGGCTGCTGCATACTAAACACTTCCGCACTTCTTGTGCGGATTTTTTCTTTGGAAAATAAAATCCCGCACGTGCGTTGTGCGGGGGGTGTGAGATTAGGTGACCGGGATTATGAAATCCTCAGGACGCCAGCGGTAGATACTCATCTGACCACCTCCGATATGCGTTGCTGCAGTCAGGTAACCATGACGGTGCATGGTCAGCTGGTGCATCAGGAAACCGTAGGAGGGCAGTTTTTCCGGAAAGTTTCTTGAAACCGGGAAGGTTTCGTTGAAGCCCAGCGGATCGAACCAGCGGACTTGGCCAAGACCATCGGTTACAACCAGAGTTGAGCCAAACACTCGGTACTCATTCTTGAACGTCCCGGCTGGGTCGTATTCGAAGAATGGAGCTTCGATCAATTTGCCGTCCGGATCGAAGATCATCAGCTGATCGCCAGGATGGTGGTCTTTTGGCTTTCGGATAACGGCAACAACCACCTTACCATCGAGCACGTGCAGCTCATCCGGCCAGTCAGAGATGGCTGCTTGAGAACTCATTTCCCAAGATCCACCAGGCTGTACGATCTTGATTTGATGGTTGTTGAACTGTGAGGTTGCAAAGAACCCATGACGTGGATGCGAAGCGCAAGCACCGTACCGGTGGTCAGGTGCAGGAGGGGGCATGCTCGCGTCCCAGTGAAGCCAGCCTTCCATTTCATCATCCACAATGTGGGCCAACTGTTCCCTTATCGTGATCTGTCCTGCTGTGTGGATGTGTCCACCTCGGGTGATGTGGTATGGCAGCGGGTACTTTGCCTCATGGGTGCGCACACCGTTGTACTCGTAGAAGCAGCCGGTTTCACCGTCCTCTCTTTCGAACAGGACAACCTCACACTCGTTGTGAAGCCCGACTACTCGAGGAATGTAACCCTCCTCAGAATAGCTTCGGACAGCGTGCATGTCGTGCTCACGATCAAGCTTGTAGACTACCAGCACGATCTTGTTTCCATTGGATGCAGTCAGGCCAACCATGTGGTTATGAGAAGCATCCAAGGGTACGTTGTGCTGGCTCCAGAAAGTGGTATGAAGGATTCCTTCGTCCGGAATATAGTCCAGGACGATATCACAGACTTCCTGCCACCAGACGTGCCACCGACTCTCCTCGTCCTGGTAAAGACCTGCTGGGTAGTAGTTCAGTCCCAGGTTCTCATGCTCGTCAAGCGGCATCTGGAAGAACTTGACTGCAGTTGCACCTTCGACAACTGGTCTGGCGTTTTTCAGGTCACCCGTACTTCCACCGTAGATGGTGTAGGTTTGCGAGCGACGATTCTTCTGTCCGACAAACGCAATTCGGTTGGTGTCTGTCGGGATCAGGATCGGATGATCCGGTGGGATGTGCCCGGCTGGTGTGCGCGAACGATGTTCTTCGAATGGAAGGAGCCGGGTCGGTTGGCCGGTGGCCGCTCGAAGCGCCTGATCGAACTGGAACGGATCAGGGGGCATGGCCCCGATCGCAGCGTTCAGTTGTTGGATGGATGGACCGAAGTCCCTTTTTTGCCTAGGTGCCATGATGCACTCCAAGTGACGGGGGGAGGATTTTATTGGCAGGTCGGGTTTCCCCGAGGGCCTAAGAGCCTCAGCCGTCAGCCCGCTTGATTGCGGATGGTTATTTAATCACGAAAGCCGATTTTGTTCAAGTTATACACAAAATATGGATTGACAAGGCGGTGTTTTCGCGTTTAAATAAAAAGACCACTAAGGTTTTCTGTCATTTTGTTTTCTATAGGACGAAATATATGAAAATGCAAGATAAAATTCTAGAAGCAGTTTTAGAAAATAGAGCTTCCATTGAAAAAGTTGATAAGCGAGTATCTCGCCTTGAGGTTTTATTTGAACAGGCGTTTTTAAAACTGGATGGTTTCTTGACGGTTCTGGATCGACACGAGACAGAGATCACTGCCTTGCGCTCGCGGTACGAGCGATTAAGTGCATGAACAAAGTAAAAGTTGATTGAATCACAACCCCGCCAAATCGGCGGGGTTTATTGTGTCCCAAATGTGACCAAAAAGTGACCGACCGGCGATCTTTTGGTTGCAGAATGAGCTGAAATAAAAACCCGCACTAGGTGCGGGAAGTGTGAGAACGAAGCCGGATGACCAGCAGACAGATCAGGGCGATCACTGCGACGATTCCGGCCAAGGTCCAGAGTGTGAACCCAAGCTCGTAAGGGTGATCTATCCCGATCCAGGTGTACAAAAGGGCAAGTGTAGGTGTCATAGTTTCTCCTGGGTAAAGAATAACATTAATTTTGAGTTATATACAACTTTTGCTTGACAGTAAGGCTTTTTAGTGTTGGAATATATATAACGCTGGCGAGGTGATAACCTTTCCGGGTGACGAAACAAAGCTCCCCATTTTTTTTCGGGAGTTTTGTTTTTATTTTACAAAAGGTGGGCCTATGGAGGTAAATGGCAACCTCGTCAGCGTTGTCACCTGAATTTGCGGGTTCGAGCCCCGCTGGGTCCACCAGGCAGCCCCGCCAAGTGGCGGGGTTTGCTGTACCCGGAGCTTAAAATAGGGTATAATCTTTGGGTATGTTATACGGGATTTTTGTATTTTTAATCGGGATATGTGTTGGAAGTTTTTTGAATGTCTTGGTTTTTCGGACCCATGATGAGCGCTCATTCATGCGCGGGCGATCTAAATGTATTAAGTGTGAGGTACCGATTGCTTGGTACGACCTGGTTCCGGTGCTTAGTTTTATTTTGCTGCGTCGACGGTGTCGTAAGTGCAAGAGCGCGATTAGTTGGCAGTATCCGTTGATTGAACTGGCCACTGGGCTACTGTTTCTTGGATTGTTTTTACGACCCGACTTTTCAATTGAATTTTTTATCCGCGATGCAATCTTTACGATCTTTTTGATCGTGCTTTTTGTTTATGATTTAAAGTACCAGCTCTTGCTAGATCGATTCACAATTCCGGCAATGATCGTTGCTTTGTTGTTTAATCTGTTCCTCAGCGTGCCAGTTTGGTCGATGCTCGTTGGCGCGCTTGTGCTTGGTGGTTTTTTTCTGGGGCAGTATTGGATCTCAAAAGGAAAATGGATCGGGGACGGAGATATTCGTATGGGTGTGCTGATGGGGCTGATGCTTGGATTGCAAGATGGTCTGGTTGCTTTGTTTCTTGCTTATATCTTGGGTGCCGTAGTTGGGGTAGTTCTGATCATGTCAAAAAAAGCCAAGATGCATACACAAATTCCGTTCGGTACTTTTCTTGCCCTAACAACATTCATTTCATTGTTGTGGGGCAGTGAGATCATCAGTTGGTATCTTGGATTATTTTTATGATAAAACCTGAGGCTGAAAAACGAATAGCAAAGTTGAAAAAAACGATTACTCATCATCGTTATCTTTATCATGTACATGACAAACAGGAGATTTCAGAGGCGGCCCTTGATTCTTTGAAGCATGAGTTGTATCAGCTTGAGCAAGAGCATTCTGAGTTGATTACACCAGATTCTCCAACACAACGTGTTGGTGGTAAGCCGTTGCCAAAGTTTGAGAAGGTGAAGCACACACATCGGATGTTGTCGATCGAGGACGTTTTTACGTACGAGGAATTTCAGGCTTGGCACAAGCGAACTGGAAAGCTTGTTGGTAATGCGGAGTTTGAAATGTTTTGCATGGTCAAGCTTGATGGTTTGGCGATAGAACTCTTGTATGAGAATGGTGTACTAGAACGCGCTGCAACACGAGGCGATGGCAAGGTTGGTGAGAACATTACTTCGAATGTGAAGACGATTGAATCGATCCCGCTGCGTTTGCGAGTTCCAACTGAGACTGAGCTAGATCGTTTTTTGAAAAAGCACAAAGGCAAAGTCAATTCGTCAGATATTGAGCGCATCGTATCGCAACAGCGCGGGCGAGTAATTGTTCGCGGCGAGATCTATTATCCAGTAAAAGCGTTTGAGGCATACAACAAGAAGATGAAAAAGGCTGGTAAGAAAGAGTTTGCTAATCCGCGGAATGCTGCAGCTGGTACTGTTCGGCAGCTAGATCCACGCATCACAGCTGAGCGTAAGTTGGATTTCTTTGCTTGGGACCTGGTCGAAGACATTGGACAGCAAACACATGACCAGGAAATTAATCTTCTAGAGCTGATTGGATTCCGAACTAATCCTGAATATTTACAAACAAAAAAGATTGCAGATGTTGAAAAGTATTGGACAGGCATGCCGGATCGAAAGAACAAGTTTGATTATTGGATTGACGGCACAGTGATTCGCGTGAACAGAAATAAACATTTTGAAAAATTAGGTGTGGTAGGGAAGACACCGCGCGGCCTAGTTGCCTGGAAGTTGCCAGCTGAGGAAACAACAACTGTTGTTGAAGATGTGAATTGGTTTGTTGGTCGTACTGGTGCACTGACGCCTGTGGCTGTTGTTCGTCCTACTCAGATCGGCGGGACAACCGTGAAGCATGCATCGCTTCATAATTTTGATGAGATCGAACGATTGGGGCTTAAGATCGGGGATACCGTCATTTTGGTTAAGTCTGGTGATATTATCCCGAAAGTAATGAGTGTGATGAAAGAGCTGCGACCGCGATCTGCAAAGTCAATCAAGATGCCGACAAAGTGTCCGGTGTGTGAACACAGAACTGAACGCAAGAGCGGAGAAGTGGCTGTTTATTGTGGGAATGATAATTGTCCTGCAAAGGATCGTAATCGAATCCTATATGCAGCACGCGCGTTTGAGATTGATGGGCTTGGTGATTCGATCGTGGCTCAGTTGCTTGATGCTGGGTTGATCCAGTCTGCTCCGGATTTGTTCACTCTGAAGCCGGCTGACTTACTCGAACTTGAAGGGTTTGCAGAGCTGTCGTCGCAGAAATTAGTCGAAGCAATTCAGGAAAAGAAACAGATTCCGTTAGAAAAGTTTTTGGTTGCACTTGGAATTCGACATGTTGGCGGGCAAACTGCGATTGATATTGCTGATCGTTTTGGTTCACTAGATAAAGTTCTGAAGGCAACATCAGAAGATCTTGCGCCAGTCCCAGGAATTGGATCCAAGGTCGCTCAGAGCATTGCTGAATATCTATTTGATCCAACAAACAAGAAAGCAATTGAGCAGTATCAGGAGCATGGTGTGCAGGTGGTCTCTGTCAAAACTGGAAAACACAAGCCATTGTCTGGAAAGAAGTTTGTTTTTACTGGAAGTATGGAAAAGATGAGTCGAGACGAGGCAAAACAAAAGGTGCGCGATCTTGGTGGGCGAGCCTCTGGATCGGTTAGCAAAGAAACAGACTATGTTGTTATTGGAGACAGTCCGGGATCGAAGGCGGCCAAGGCAGAGAAGCTGGGTGTCACAGTCTTGTCCGAGAAAGAATTTTTAGGTATTATCAAGTAGTTATGAAACTGAAAGACGAAGAGGTTAAGCACATTGCTGAGCTGGCACGGCTCGAACTGTCAGCCAAAGAGGTTAAGATGTATGCCAAGCAATTGACAGAGATTTTGGATTACGTGAACAAGTTGAATGAACTGAAGCTGCCGATCGAAGCGCCGCAGATGGCACATGCTGCTGGGGGTGTTAATGTTTTGCGCGCAGACGAGGTGCGGGCTTGCGATGCTGAAACTCGCAAGAAACTGATCGAAGCGTTTCCTCACCGTGAAGGAGATTTATTGGAATCAGCAGCAGTGTTTGCAGATCGAAACGAAGATTTATGAATTTAGCCACAGCAACAATTTACGAATTGAAAGAAGCTTTGGAAAAGCAAGAGATCACTGCGGTCGAGTTGGTGCAGTTCTATTTGGACCGGATTAAAAAGCACGATGGTGAAGTTCATGCTTTTCTGGAAGTGTTCGACGATGCTATTCATCATGCAAAGGCAATCGATCACGCGCGATCTAAGGGTGAGGAACTAGGACCATTGGCTGGAATTCCGATTGCAGTCAAAGATAATATTTTGATTGAAGACAAGATCGCTAGTGCCGGATCTAAGATTCTAGAAAATCACCGTGCAACTTATGACGCGACTGGAATTGCTCGGTTGCGCAAAGCAGGTGCAATATTTATTGGTCGTACCAACTGCGACGAATTCGCCATGGGCTCTTCTACGGAGAACTCGGCTTATGGACCAAGCAAGAACCCTTGGGACACTGAACGCGTTCCTGGTGGCTCTTCTGGTGGCTCTGGTGCCGCATTAGCTGCTGGCTTTTGTGCAGCAGCGCTTGGTACAGATACTGGTGGCTCTGTGAGACAGCCAGCTTCGCTGTGTTCGACAGTTGGTCTGAAACCAACATACGGACGTGTGTCACGGTTAGGTCTTGTTGCCATGGCCTCAAGTCTAGATCAACTTAGTCCATTTACTCGCACTGCTGAGGACGCGGCGCTGTTGCTTGAGGTAATGGGTGGAGATGATCCGTTGGATGCGACCAGTGTGGCTGACGAGTCAGTTATTGTTCCTGAATTGTTGAGCAAGAATATAAAGGGATTAAAGATTGGTATCCCAAAGGAGTACTTTGGAAAAGGGCTAGATGGAGATGTTGAGAAAACAGTCCGTGATGCAGTAAAGTTTTTGGAAGGGAAGGGTGCTGAAGTGCACGAGGTGTCGTTGCCACACACTGAGTATGCTCTGGCGGCTTACTATGTAATTATGCCATGTGAGGTTAGTTCGAACCTCGCTCGGTTTGATGGAATCCGTTACGGATTGTCAGTTGAATCTACAGACCTTGATACAATTTATAAACAATCGCGTGGGCAAGGGTTTGGTGAAGAACCAAAGCGCCGGATTATGATTGGGACTTACGCATTGTCTAGTGGATACTATGACGCATATTATAAAAAAGCTTTGCAAGTGCGAACGTTAATTCGACGTGATTTTGACGAAGTGTTTAAAGAGGTTGATTGTGTGATCGTGCCAGTATCGCCAACAACTGCTTGGAAGATTGGAGAGAAGTCAGATGATCCATTGGCAATGTATATGTCTGATATGTACGCTGTTTCGTTGAACTTGACTGCGCTACCTGGCATGGCGGTGCCTTGTGGATTTGTTGATGGTTTGCCAGTTGGGTTTCAGGTGATTGGAAAACCGTTTGATGAGCTAACATTGTTCAAGGTTGGAAAAGCATATCAGGCTGAACATGATTGGCATGTTCGCGATCCGTTCTCTTAGGCCGGCCACATATATGATCCCATCATTTTTCAGACCTAAGGTAGGAATTCGAAATATCAGCCACACAGTTTTCTGGCTGTTTATTGTTTTTGGAGTGCTTTTGCAATTGGGTTGGATTGATATACGAGCACATGATCAAGAATGGTTTTTGTCTGGCATGATGTATTTATCAGCGCTTGGAATGCTTGTGCCATGGTTGCTTTCTGCTATTTCAAAACGGATCACTGGACAGGTGGTGGCCTTAATCGAAATCCTGGCGGCCGTAGCAATGATTCTTTCTTGGATTGGTTCTTTTGGACCATATCGCTGGGGATTTGGCTACGATTCGTTTGTTCACTTTACAGCTTCGTTGCTACTGGCAATTATTATTGTGTCGCTTGCGTACGCTGTATTTCCAAGAGTTCGACCGCATGCTTGGGCAGTTATTCTGGTTGTAGCTACGCTGACTTTATTTGGAGGAGTTATCAACGAATTGTTCGAACTTTTTGGAGACCAGGTTTTCGGCACAATGATGTACGGCGAACTTGGTCAGCCAACAGATACGATCCGGGATTATTGGTACGATATTACCGGTGCTTTAACCGGTTCGATGCTCGGCGTGCTATTTCGAGATCGAATCATTAAATTACTATGATTCCATACGTTGAATTACACACAATTGACATAGGGTCATTAACGATTCAAGTCTGGGGCACAATGGTTGCGCTAGGTTTTGTGGTTGGCACCATTGCATCAACTTGGTTTGCTCGTAAAAAGCGATTGCGCCCACGTGTTCTTTGGGACACGTTAGTTTGGGTGATTATTGGATCGATCCTTTTGGGTAGATTTTTTCACGTCATCTTCTACGAGCCAGGGATCTTTATGGAAAACCCGTTGCACTTGTTTGTGTTATGGGAAGGAGGTTTTTCCGTGATCGGTGGATTTCTTGGTGCATTGTTATTCGGAGGCTGGTATTTGTCACGTCGCAAAGTTTCATTTTCAAAATACGCAGAAGCTGGTTTGTTTGGTCTGCCACTAGGATTATTTATCGGCCGCATCGGCTGTGCCCTAATCCATGATCATCCTGGAACTGAAACAACCTCACTGCTTGGAATTGAATATCCAGATAGCATAATCCGCCATGACCATGGATTATATTTGTCGTTTAATGGTTTGGTTTTGTTTGCGATCTTTTTATTAATGTATCGATTACGTGCACCGCAAGGCGCATATGCGATCGTTTTCTTGCTTTGGTACGGCACGGCCCGATTCATACTAGATTTCTATCGCGCAGTAGACATCACCTATCTTGGCCTAACTCCTGCCCAATTTGCGTCAGTACTCATGATTATCACTGGGCTGATCCTGTTCTTGCGTCCACACCTAAAACATGCTAATCTGAGGTGTGGACGAAAATAAATTATTACAAACCAAATAATAAAAATACCTATGTCAGAAAACGAATTTTTCAGTGGTTCACCAAAAACAATGTTCTTTTCAGGCTTTGTTGCTGGTGTGGCCATTATCGCAGTTATAGCGAGCCTTTATTTAGCTAATATGACCATGGGCGGTACTGATCTGCCAGCGCAGGCTGGGGATGGTGATCCTGCTGTTGTGGTGGATGACCCAACACAGGTTGAAGAGCCGTCTTATGCTGCAGTTCCTGGAATTACAGCAGACGATCATGTTCTTGGAGATCTAAATGCTAAGGTTGTCTTGATCGAGTATTCAGACTTTGAGTGTCCGTTCTGTGTCCGGCACTATCCAACCATGAAGAGTATTGAGGAAGATTACGGTGATCAGGTGGCTATCGTCTTCCGACACTTCCCGTTGTCTTTTCATCCAGAAGCTGTGCCAGCTGCAATGGCTGCTGAATGTGCTAGTGAGCAAGGACAGTTCTGGGCATACCATGATCAGTTGTTTGAGAATCAGGATGATTTAGGTGATGAGCTTTATGCTCAGGTTGCTAGTGAACTAGGTCTAGATGTTTCTGCTTGGCAGACTTGTTACGATTCAGGTAAGTATGTTGAGGAGATCGCGGCTGAGATGAGTGCTGGTGGCAGTGCTGGTGTTAAGGGAACCCCGGCAACATTTGTTAACGGCCAGTTAGTTAGTGGAGCAGTGCCTTACGAGAGTTTTAAGGCGGTAATTGATGCTGAACTGGAATAGTGTTATAGTGAATTTAGCTTCACGTGCTCGGAACAATTTGGACTAAATTGCCTATGAGCTTAGAACCGCTGTCACCGTGGTGGCAGCATGTGAGCTCCGCGATGAACTTCATTGTTTGTCCGACTACGTTCAGAGCCAAAAGGTACGGGTGTGTGGAGCATCCAAAAAACCACCTCTTCTGAGGCGGTTTTTTGTTTATCGTCTTTAGGCTGCTTCAGCAGCGGCTGGCGGAATTTCAACTGTCCCGTGTTGATCCATTTGCCAATCTTGAATGGCCAGGTCTTGTGCTTGATCAATCAAGACTTCTACTTGGTCTCTGGTTACTTGGTTAATTCTGAAGCTTGTATCTGTGCTACCAGGAAGCATTTTATAATCAAAACTTCCTAGGTCCAGAAGATGGTTAAATTCTAATTCAAAAGTATTAAGTGACGATTGCTCTGGTTTAACGTTAACTGAAAAAGAGTCTTTGCCCATTTCCGTGATTTGTATCTCTGGATAAATTCCTTTCCACTCAAGGCTCTCTGGCTTTGGCTCGATCAGTTCGAATTCTTCTCCTGATTCAAATTTTGGTCCTTGTTCGATCATATGCTTATGCTGCTAATTCAAGGATTCCTTCGGCCTGTCGTTTAATCTCATCCACGAGTTCAGGTAGTTGATCTTT
Source organism: uncultured Gammaproteobacteria bacterium (assembly GCA_964504365.1). Classification (GTDB taxonomy): domain Bacteria; phylum Patescibacteriota; class Patescibacteriia; order UBA9934; family CAZDDW01; genus CAZDDW01. The sequence continues at coordinate 28,445 of CAZDDW010000002.1, forward strand.
GACACTATTTCCAAGCTCCCATCCGTGGCGTCCTGGTGTGTTTCCGGTACCGACTTGATGAAAGACATAGTTTGATTGTCCCTCAAGAACATCTTTTGCCACAGCATTTAGTAAAGCAGTTGTTGCTTCAGTCCGGGTTTCGAAAAATATCATTGGTCCCTTGCCTGCAGGGCCTGATGGGCGGGTCTCAAATTGCACGTCAGTTATTGCCTCTGGTTCTGGCTCAGATTCCATTTGTCTTTTAAGTTCTTGATTGCGTTGTGATCGTGCTCGCTCTTTCATGGCTGCACGTAGCTCTTCTGGAGTTCGTTTTGGAGCCTCTGGTTCTGGTTGTTGTTTTGGTGGCTCAACTATTTCTGGTGGTGGTGATTGACGGTCGCGACCGAATCCTAGAAATTTAAACATATTTGTTTAGATAATTGCTATACCGGCCATGGTTAGGATAATCAGGATAACCATCCAACCCACGGTTAAGCAGAATAAATTAATTGCGTCTTTTTTCTTGTTGTCTAAGTATAGCAGGATTGGCTTACCTAGGACTAATGCACCAGTAATCGCTGCTGAAGTAACAAACAAGAGAAGGAACAGGGCTGGGCCAGCAACGTTGTTCATTTCACCAAACCAGTTTTCACCGTTCATCATTACCCAGGAGATGAGCAGGGTGTAAAGGAAAACACCAAGCGCATGCAACAGGGCAACTGGGATTAGTTTATTGTTTTTCATAAGAAATTGGATTATGGCGGTGAGAGCGGGATTCGGTATGTACCAGACCATCTGTACGTCAGAGCGGAGGGTGCGAGATTCGAACTCGTGATACGTTTCCGTATACACGCTTTTCCGCCCAACTCCTGCTGCGAAGCAGTGGAGTGGGCGGACCCGCTCAGCCTACTGTCCTAAACTAAGGCTTGAGCGGGCCATTTCCCAGACCCGGCGGAGAGTGCGAGATTCGAACTCGCGGTACGTTTCCGTACATACGCTTTCCAAGCGCACACCTTCGGCCACTCGGTCAACTCTCCACTGGGTCTATGAAATTTTTAACAATCCCAGTTTTTGTTTTAGCTGTCTTCGTCCTTGGCCTGTTTTATAGAATAACTCGGCTTGAATAGCCAGTCCTTTTGTTCTGTGTGCTTCGTAGTATAGCAGTATCCAAGGACAGCTAGATTTTGTTGAGGTCACTTGCCCAAGATTATGTCTTTTCATACGTGATATTAAATCATGGGTTGATCCGGTATAGAGTTTGTTGGTTTTTTTGCTTCGAAGTACGTAAGTGTAGAACATATAGATTACCGCCCCGCTCAACTCCTGACGAAGAGCAGAGGAGTGGGCGGGTCCGCTCAGCCCACTGTCCGAAGCCAGGGCTTGAGCGGATCGGCCATCTCACCTTGTATAACGTGCTTATTCTAGCCTAAAAGCTGGATCTGATCAAGTATGTTATAATAATCCAGTATGGAACTAACAGGATTTGTTTTAGATGTGATTGGCAAGCTGCTGGTCGCTTATACCGCGATTGCGGTACATCACCGATTTCTTAAAGAACACAAGATCGATGCGGCTGTGTTCAGGATCATGCGTCGCGAGCAGTACGTAGGAATAGTCGGTGTTATTTTAATTCTAGCTGGTTTTTGTTTGCAGCTACCGTTTAAGATCTAAATATGCACGTAAAGTTTAACTACTCGCAAATCAGCGATAAGATTTATGTTGGCACAAACATGTGCTGCCAAACACACTTTGATGAAGAGCTGCTTAAGAAAAAAGTGTCTGCTGATATTTCGTTGGAAAAAGAAAAGATCGATGCTGCTCAAGGTGTTGATTATTATTTATGGATTCCTGTGGCAGATCATGAGGCACCAACTCAGAAGCAATTACATCTTGGTGTGACTGCGATGAACAAGATGGAACAGATGGGGGATACAATTTACGTACACTGCAAGAATGGACATGGTCGATCACCGACTTTGGTGGCTGCGTATTTAATAAACGAAGGCAAGTCACTTGAAGACTCAATTAAATTGATTCAAGAAAAACGTCCAGAGATTCATGTCGAAGACGTTCAAATGGAAGCACTGAAACAGTATGAAGATGAACATAAAGGGTAAGTTACCCGGACAACCACGTGATATATTGCGTCGAATCGGTTATGCTGAGATTGTTGATCGTAAGCATAATACGATTAGTTATGCCCGACGTTTAAGCTCGGAACGCTACCCACGGTTTCATGTATATGTTGATGAGACTGATGAGGGGATGACGATTAAGATTCACATTGATCAAAAGCAAGCCAGTTATAAAGGAACAACGGCCCACTCTGGCGAATATGAAGGGCCAAAATTAGTTGAAGAATTAAAGCGTATGCAAGCGGAAATTGCACAAATGGTATGATTACAAGCATTTTACTTTTACTTATTGGTTTTTTTGTTTTAATCAAAGGTGCTAGTTATCTAGTTGACGGTGCTTCATCGATTGCTAATCGAATGAAAATTAGCCCGTTGGTTATTGGTTTGACTATTGTTGCCTTTGGAACTTCTGCGGCTGAACTCGTAGTTAACGTTGTTTCTGCGTTGCAGGGTGCCAACCAGGTTGCTATTGGTAACATTCTGGGATCAAACATGGCCAATATATTCTTGGTTCTTGGTTTTGCTGCTGCTATGGGTGCGTTAACAGTTCAGAAACAAACCGTGAGTAAGGAAATTCCGTTTTCATTGTTGGCCGCTGTGTTAGTTTTGATTTTTGTCAGCGATATTACACTAGATGGTGCTGCACAGAATATAATTTCACGAACCGATGGACTGGCGTTCATTGGTTTTTTCATAATCTTCTTGTATTACACTTACTTTGCTAGTAAGGCATTGCCTGAACAAGAGCGTCGTAAACCAACTTATCCAACTTGGAGGGCGGTGGTATATGTATTTGGAGGACTAGCGGCTTTGTTCTTGGGTGGGCACTTTGTTGTTCAGAACGCGGTTTACATTGCAGAAGTGATTGGTGTTTCACAGTCGATTATTGGTTTGACTATTGTTGCACTTGGTACTTCGCTGCCAGAATTAGTCACAGCGATTGTTGCTGTGCGTAAAGGAGAAACAGATATGGCTGTTGGTGGAATTGTTGGATCAAATATTTTTAATATCTTCTTGGTCCTTGGACTAACAGCAACGATTGCGCCAATAACTTTCGATATTGGAAACTTTACAGACTCTTTAATCGTTATCGTTGCTTCGCTGTTGTTGTTCGTGACCATGTTTGTTGGAACACGCCATCGGTTGGACCGCTGGACTGGAGTCCTGTTCGTAGCTTTCTATTTGTTGTATATTGGCTTCAGAGTAGTTGAAGCATTAGTTTAATGGAACCAAAAGAAGAAATCCGTAGGAGGATTGATGTCGCTGAGTTGATTAGCGAATATTTGACGTTGAAGCCCGCTGGCAGCGGGTCTTTTAAGGCTATTTGTCCGTTTCATCAGGAAAAGACACCTTCGCTGCACGTTTCTAAGGAAAAGCAGATTTGGCATTGTTTTGGTTGCGATGTGGGTGGGGATATCTTTGCTTTTGTAATGCAGATCGAGAATGTGGATTTTCCTGAGGCACTGCGTATTTTAGGGAAAAAGGCAGGGGTTGAGATAACCCGATATGAATCTTCTGACTCTAATGAACGACAGCGGCTGATTGCCATGCATGAATTAGTAACTAAGTTTTATCGCAAGGTGCTGTTGGACTCAACGCAAGCGACTAATGCTAGGGCGTATCTTGAGAATCGCGGGATCGACAAAGAATTGGCTGACAAATTTCAACTTGGCTTTGCGCCAGATGCTTGGAGCACACTAGTTGACTTTCTGTCTAAGCGCGGATACTCAGCAACTGAAATCGAGCGTGGAGGTTTGGCACAGCGCAAGAAGTCTGGTGTGGGTCATATTGATAAGTTTCGTAATCGCATTCTGATTCCGTTGTCAGATCATCATAGTAATGTTGTTGGATTTACTGGGCGGATTATGGCCAAGAGTGGGGAAGACCAAGGGCCCAAGTACATGAATTCACCAGAGACATTGATTTATAAAAAGAGCGAGTTATTGTATGGGCTTGATCTGGCCAAGAGTGCGATCAAACATGCTGGATCTGTAATTGTGGTCGAGGGAAACCTGGACGTGGTTGCTTCACATAAGGCCGGTGTTGAAAATGTTGTTGCTAGTTCTGGAACAGCTCTGACTGAAATGCAAATGCGCTTGCTCAAGCGTTTCACCAGGCGG
>CAZDDW010000002.1:32688-127208 GCA_964504365.1 uncultured Gammaproteobacteria bacterium
CAGATACAATGATCTTCTCATTTGACCAAGATGCCGCTGGATTCGAAGCAGCTAAGCGTGGTATCCGGTTGTCGTTAAATAAAGACATGAGTGTCAAAGTCGTCATCTTGCCAGCAGATGCTGGTAAGGATCCTGATGATGCGGTTCAAAAAGACCCGCAGCTTTGGATTGATGCTGTGGCAAATCCGATTCCTATTATGGAATATTATTTTGCACAGGCAACCAAAGATCGTGATCTAAACAATGTCGAACACAAGCGTGAGATTGGTAAGTTTTTGGTGCCAGAGATTGCGGCTGTGGCAGATCCAATTGAGCAAGAGCACTGGCTGCAGAAGTTATCTGATTTGTTAAGGGTTGAAATAGAAGTGCTTCGAGGGATGGTTAACAAGATTAAACAGCCAGCAGCAGCTGCAAATCAACCAGTCTCAAAACCACAGGCTCGAACTAATAAGCGAACTCGGGAAGATCAGGCTGTTATCGCCATTTTAGGCTTATTTTTACAGGCTCCGAAGTTGCAAAAACAGGTTGTGGATAAGTTAGATCCAGCTCAAATAGGTCCAGATGATCTACAAACACTTTACAAAGAACTGGTTTCAGCATATAATTCAAACGCAACAAGCACTGCACAGAAATCATTTTTCGCGGAACTTCGCACAAAAATCACTTCTACTTCGGAGCTCAATCATTTAGAACAGCTCCTCGACGAGATTGCTCTCAGAGGTGAACAGGTGACGAATGATCTTTCGCAAGATCAGGTGCAGGCACAACTGAACGACTTTATTCACGTAATCGAGCAAGCCGGCTTAGACAAACGCAAAAGAGAGCTAGAGCTTGCTATCCGCCAAGCTGAAGAGCAAGGCGACAACAAGGTCGTGCAGAAATTATTAGATGAATTTAATTCCATTCGCTAAAGACTTGGTAACAAGTCCTATTTTTGATTTATGCCCGCTAAGAAAAAAACTACAACTAAAAAAACAGCAGCAAAGAAGGGGGCGAAAAAAGTAGTGGTAAAAAAGAAACCTGTAAAGAAGAAGGTGGTAAAAAAGACAGTAGCGAAAAAGAAACCAGTAAAGAAAACCGTTACTAAGAAAAACCCTGTAAAGAAAGTGGTTGCAAAAAAGAAGGTTAAGAAAACACGTAAGCCGCGACGTCCACGTGTTCCACCGCCAGCACCCGAAGTACTTGATCGATTATTGCTAAAGGGTGAGATGCGGGGTTTTGTTACTGAAAACGAGATCATGTATGTTTTCGCAGAGGTTGAAGAATACTTGCCGGTTTATTATGATTTCTTGGATCGATTGGAAGTCAGTGGTGTACATTTGATTGAAATGAAAGAAGGTTTGTTAGGGCGTGAGAAAGATCGAGATGAGGCTTATGACAAGATTCGTGTTTCATATGACAAGAAAAAGGTTGATCTGTCTGAAATTACACAGGACTCAATTCAGATGTATTTGCGTGAGATCGGAAAGATTCCTTTGTTGACTGCCGAAGAAGAGGTTGCTTTGGCTAAACGAAAAGAACGAAACGAAAAAGAAGCTGAGCGTCGGTTGATTGAGGCTAACTTGCGTTTGGTAGTATCGATTGCTAAGAAGTTTGTTGGTAAGCAGTTGTCTTTGTTGGATCTGATCCAGGAAGGAAACATTGGTTTGTTCCGGGCCGTGAAGAAGTTTGAATATCGAAAAGGATACAAGTTTTCTACTTACGCCACTTGGTGGATTCGTCAGGCAATTACGCGTGCTCTGGCTGACCAGTCTCGTACGATCCGCATTCCAGTGCACATGGTTGAGACGATCAATCGTTTTCAGCAAACTGAACGTCGTTTGATTCAGGATCTGGGACGTGAGCCGTTGCCAGAGGAGATTGCTGCCGAAATGGATGAGAAGTTGGATCGTGTTCGTCATATCATGAAGATTTCGCAAGATACGGTATCGCTAGAAACTTCTGTGGGTGAAGATGATGAGGATTCAAAGCTTGAGGACTTTATCGAAGATGTAAAGAATATTAGTCCTGATCGAGCAGCTGCGCGCGAGCTGCTTCGTGATTACGTTGGCGAGGCTATGGCTGATCTTTCACCACGTGAGCAAAAGATTCTAGAAATGCGTTTCGGGCTTACCGATGGTGTATCTCACACGCTCGAAGAAGTTGGAAAAGAATTTGACGTTACCCGTGAGCGTATCCGTCAGATCGAGGCCAAGGCCTTAGAACGCATCCAAGGCAACATGGCGATTGAAAAGTTAAGAGATTATTAATATGAAATTCGCAGCGTTGTTTTTGCTCTGTGTCATCGTCTTGATGGGTTTTGGGTGTGAACAGAAAGAAGATTGGCAAAAAGAAGAGGTGCGAATTTTAGAGACCTGCGAAGATGATGGGCGCATTCTTTATGACAACGGATTTAGTCAGGATGTGCCGGCTACTAGTGATGAAGCTTTTTTCTATGATTGTCTAGAACGAGGTGGTCAGTTTCGAGCAGTAGATCTGTGTGACAGGATGTTGCCAGCAATGACCACTGGTTGTTACTTTGCCGATGGTCCTTACACAGGGCCGATGCCAGATGAATTTTGTGAGCAGCAAGGCGGAGAGTATAAAGAAATAAATGGTGACCATGGAAAGAAGTATTATTGCCAATTAAGCGAACAAGAGGTATGTGAAGCTTTTAGATATTTTTCATCAGGTGTCTGTGTATTGCCATGGATTGTTAATTAATTAGAGTAAAAATTTATATTATGCCAGAAGAAGCACAACCAGAGGTTCAACTTGAGGCCAAGTGCAACAGTAAGAAGTGCATGGTCGCTCGAGTCATAATTTCGATCGTAATTATTGTTTTAATTGCACTCACGGCGTACGCATTTGTTAAATATTCCCAAACCAGTTCTGAGATAGAAGATCTCCGAGTCGAGCTTGACGAAGCGGTTGAAGAGATCGATGAGCTGTCTGCACAAGATAAAATGGATGATGAGACAATGATTGGCGATGGCGCCGCACCAAGCAATGAAGGAATGTCTGATCCTATTCAGTTCCGCGGATACTCATTCCGGATTCCAGAGGATTGGACTTACGAAACCGTGGATTCAGGAAGCGGCGATGCTATAGATGCTCAGTATCGGGTTCAGTACTACGATGAGGAAGGTCAGGACGCCATGACCTTGTATTGTCCACCGCCGGAAACAGGATTCGAGGCCTGGGAAACAGTCAGGTTAGATACTCGTGAAATTGTCTCTAACCTGACCTCTGAAACAAATGCTGGATTTGTTATGGGCGAGCCAATGACCGAGGATTTGGGTTACTGGTACCACATTTACATTCAGACCACACAGGAAACAGAAGATGACACATATGTTGCTCCGGAGTGTTCCTTCATAACTACTGAAGGCGAGAAAGCAGACGAGGAAATTTTCTACAATATCTTCAAGTCGATCCTGCTACATCTGTAGAAATTATAACAAGACACAAGCACACCAGTATTGACCTGGTGTGTTTTATTTGCTAATCTCTGGGAAACGAACTTTACATGGGGGGTTAAGTGTCTACTACAACAAGTCAATCCAGACCTGGGAAGAAGAGAAGTATGCTTGGTGCGTTTTTGCCAGCGTTGATCCTTGTTACCTACGCCGGCTTGGGCTATCTGAGCGGAGTGATCATTGGTGGCGAAGGTAATCTGATCATGATCGTGGTCCTTGCGATATTCGCGGGATCAGTTGCCCTTGATGTTCAAGCGCCCAAAGGGGTGCCGTATCATCCTCAGATTTTTCACGAAGTGGCCAAAAGTATCGGTCCAAGTTTGCCGATGGCGCAAGCCGGGCAACTGATGTTCATTGCCTGCAGCCCACTCATCTATATTGCCGCGATCGTCTGGGTTATGCCACCGATTTATATCGCCATCATAGCGATTTCTGCCTGGCTGCTCCTGTTCCTGGCCATGATCTTCATGTTTGCCGAGTCAGAATCAATGACTGTTCGCGCTTGGCTGACTGAGTACTACAAGAAGGACATTCGTGGTTATTCAGTGCTATACTGGCAAGAGCTGGGTGAGTTGAAGTGGAAGATTGTGCCGCGGATCAGTGGCTCTGTGGAGTTGATCCAGGTGGCAGCAGAAAATGTGCCAACAGGCAAGATTGTCTACTGCTTGGCACTTGGTGGATGGAACCCGTTCTTTCGACGAGTGCTCATGCGTGCTGGTCTTGAGAAGAATTGGTTCAGCATAGGGCAGGTCTGGCGGGTAAGAAAGCCAAGTCGACAATATTGCCCGTATCAGTACGTCGAGATGACCTACAGGGTCGAAGGGACTACGGATACGGTTCACATCGAGCAGGCGTTGAACCACCTGTGAAATCTTTACCAGCGGAAACCCGCTGGTCTTTTTATTTGATGAAAAAAAACCGACCAAGCAGCGGTCGGGCTATTTACCTACGTAGATATATTTTACATCAATGCCGCAGACAAAAGGAAAACTTTCACCAAGATCCATTGATTCCGAAATGATCGTTTGCATTCTTTCAAGCCAAGGCATCTCAGCATCATGCAGGAAGCTCTTCGCAGGAACATCTTCCATAGTGTCAGCATGTTTCAGGGAGATGATCCTTACCAAGACCTGCTTCTTGCTTAGAACCTCGAAGTCTACTTCAGCGATATGGAAGTTACCAGGATGTTCCTTATTGACCATCTCAACAGCGGTGTCAATCAATGGCCTAAGGACTTCTCGGAGAGCTTCCTTGCTTTCGTTAGCACGCGCTCTGGCTAACCGAACCTCTTCGTAATCGTCGAGCCAATCGGCAAAGAGCTCGGGAACGGTTGGGGGCTCCTCTTCGTCAACAGGAAGTCGCCCAAGGATGATTGAATGATCAGCGTGGTCTACCTGAATGATTCGACCAGAGCCGCATTTACACGTCAGCGAATCCCAGCCTTCTTCGACAGGGTCGAGATCAATTGCTGAAGTCTCGCCAGTCAAATCATCAAGCTCGCCGGTTTCTTCACATTCCTCACAGCGAAAGATTCGATACGGGAAAACGTGCTCGCTTGCGCACTTGGGGCAACGATGACCCTCGGCTGTTTCGAATTCTTCTTTCGGACCAATGTGTCCGCAATCTTCTTGGTCTGTGGGGATGTGACATCGAAAGTGTGTAGTTGTCATGACTACCTCCTGAAATCGATCTTAGCATAATATTTCTATTGGTCAAAAAGAGCAAAGAAAAAACAGCTATCATGCTGCTAGTTCTAGCACCTGACCGCTGATTTCGCTATATCGACAATCCCAGATCGTTCCAGACACATTAAGTTTGACTATTCTGGTACCCAAAAGTGCTAATTTTTTTTCTTCTTGCTCAGAAGGTTGCTCAATTGCTTCAAGCTGCTTTTTTCTTTCTGAATAAATATCAAACCCAGCTTCAGCATTCGAGGGCCTGCGATTTTTCAGAACAACACAGTATGGCAATATATCTTCCAACAGAATCTGCCCTCCATCATCTAGAGATTTTTTAAAATCTTGAAATTGTTCCTGACCTCCGCTCAAAGAATCTGGTGTTATTTCAGCCCTGATTAAACCCTGTTCATATTTACTTGTTGAAAAAGTGCGTACAATATTTTCTGTTCCATCAATCGTTATTAGTACACCATCTTCACAAAGGATTGTCCCTGTGGGGTCTTCCTGATCCTCTTTACGGCCACGACCAGCCTTAACCGTCTCGTCATTGCCATCAATAACAATAATCCTGTCACCAGCATAACCCTCAGTAAGGTGTTGGAAATAAATCCCCCTGCTCATTTTTGGGGTTTTAGGGTTTTGAAACTTATCTAAAACAGTACCAACAAACTTCATTGAATTAAACAAATGCTCAACCATTGCTGGGTCTTTTGGAATCAGACTCCCGCTTTCTGTTTGGCTGAATAATCCATCATCAACCAAACGTTTTCGATTCATATGACTGAAACTAATTCTATTAACGCGGTCGGCTACTTTCTGTATCTCACCCTTTTTCCCTTTTGGATAGGCTGTGATGGTTGATGGTAGTTCTCCGTGCCAAGCCTCATAAACACCTATGAAATCAGCATAAGTTCTTTCAGCGTCATCTTTTGCAACATAATCTAATGGGTCTGAAGCAAAATAAGGAGTTATTCCTTTGGTGTGTGTGGCTAACCAAGCAGCATCAGAAAAAGTCATGGCATCTTTCACACCACGTTCAGCAGAAAAACCACAAAAGTTACAACCTATACTACAGCCCTTTGTCATTTCTATAGCAAATGTTTGGTCAGTTATCGTATCACGATCCTCGTCTGAAAACCCTGATAAAACTTCTGGTGGTTCAGCATCGTGATATTCCTTTACCAAGTCCTTTTGTTCCTGTCTTATTTTGGCCAGCTCTTTTTTCGCTTTTGATACATCAAGTCCATGTTTATCTACTAATCGACGACAAGAACTAAAAAAATCATTTCTGTCCTGAATAGCTTTTCCCACAACTTTCGCCATTTGCCTTTCCCCTTCTGCATCACCGTCCATCAATAGACCTTGTTTCATGCGATCGATGGCATTTCTCTCCAGGTGTGACTGGTTAGAATCCACTTTTCTTTTGCCATGAATTTGCATTATCTGTCCGATAGACACAACAATCTCAGTATCACGCAAAAGTTGCTTTTTTTCTTCTATGGTCAATTCATCCTCTTTGCCTTCTAGATATTTTTCAGCATTTTCGGTACGCCTTTTAGAAAGATCTTTCGGTGCGTCTTCTTCGTGTCTTTCGTTAGACTCCATTTGTGCAGCAAATTTTCGCCGCGGATCATTTTCTTCCATATCTTATTTATAATGCTTTTAATCAACATGATACAATATTACAACAAATCTTGAACAATTTGTAGTTTCTTAATCCTTCACCCGTAAAGAAAGGAAAAACAGCCGTCAAAAGACGACTGCTTTTCCTGGCTCCACTTGCTGGACGCATTCAGAACGGTTGATTGGATGGAATTGGAGGGCTATGCCTGTCTGTCTAAATATTCACGAAGCTCTTTAGCATAACGAACACGATCTTTAGGATCAGACTTTTCAGACTTCCAAAACACCTCATTGTAGTTATCATCTTCAAATCGAGGGATTAAGTGTAAATGATAATGAAAAGCATGTTGTCCTGCTGCTGGCTCATTGTTTTGAACAAAATTTACTCCATCACAATTTCTGACCTCCTTTAGCCCAACGGAAATCTTCTTTCCTACATCCATAATTCGATGACTAATTTTTTCTGGCAAATCGTAGATATTCTCATAATGATCATTTGGAACGACTAATGGATGTCCTTCATTCCCCTTGATTGACTTTGAACTAATAAAACCAGTAACGAGGTCATCTTTGTAAAAAATGTCATCTTGCTTTATCCAAGTGTCTTCATTTTCTATCCCATCCATGGCTATGCAGATAGGACATTTATAGTCGTTTGGTGCGTGATTATGCATATTATTCAGCTATTTTTTTTCTTAAATCATCTAGTTTTCGATATAACAATACATTGATTCCAAAACCCGATACAGCTTCAATGTTAATTTCATCATCGTCAACAAACAATGTTTCGTCTTTTGAAATAATTTGAGAAAACGAATCACGAGAGGCTGTATTTATTCGTGCAAATACCTCTTCCCAGAAAGACTCTGTTTTCTTGGGGCTTCCAATCTCTGCTGAAAAGAAAACGTCTTCAAAGACTTTTCCGCCACCAAGAGTATTCCTTAGGTGTTCACCACGATATCTTTCTTGGTCAGTAGTCATAAAGCAACGAACTCCTTGTTCTTTTAGTTCTTTTATAAACCCTACAACGTCTTTCTCAATCTCGGTTCCCACACTAAACCAATAAGCTAGCAACTCATCAACTGTTCCTTTCCAACCCCAATCATCAACAACTTTTGTGAGTTCTTTTTTAAGATCGGCTTTACCAAGCGAGCATTGACTATACACACCAGTAAAAAAGGGCGTCATAATCTCTTTCTTGATACCGAAGTCCTTTTCTAATTGCTCACTAAATAAGTGTCTATTTTTGACCAAGACTCCATCTGCGTCAAAAAAGATTGCTTTGTATTTCATAATGTATTGATTCTATAACAAAACCCGAACATTTCATAGTTCGAGCTGTTTTTAATGGACGCATTGAGAACAGTTGATTGGTTGGAATTTGAGCCGATGGTTGGTTCAACTCAAATATAATGTTTGTATGCCCCATTAATAATCAAAGCAGTTTTTTTGTGTTTTGTAGGCTTCGAGATAATTTCGAGTTCCATGTAAAATCGGGTAATAGAAATTTATAATAAAAAATTAGTAGTTTCATAGTATTGTACTAAAATTAGCTAATTTTCTCTGCACACCCCTTGACAAGAGGATGAAAATATTCTATACTATCCCGTACTTCTGTTTTTAAGATCAATAAAGAAAATCTAGCAGAAGTGGCAAAAACACTAACAAAAGGCGAGGAAATGGCAGATGAAAAAGAAGTAACCATCCGAGAAGCTATGAAAGCCGGCCAAGTGTTCGTTCGGTGGGATGGACTCATCCATCGTCTGTTCATGGATGTGCGCAACTACTGTGCAATGGATCTGGTGAATGGTAGGGTGCAAATTCTCAGTCCGGACAGCAATGTGAGACAGCTTCCCCCGGAACTTCACCGGGGACTCGTGGATCTGGCGTACAACAGGGTTGATCACCCAGAAGGCTGGGACAAGACGCCTCGCTACAACAGCTAGAACCCTTGGTCCAAGTCAGACCAGACGCTCAACCGCCCCCGGGTGCAACGCTCGAGGCTGGGCGGTCAAGCCCCGCATCAACAACGAATCTCGTTTGGTGCGGGGCTCGTTGTTTTTTTAGTAAAACATTATTTACACAGTCTAAGTATACACGAAGCTACCAGTTTAACAGTCTTGTCTTTTTTATCATGTTTTGGATTTACTTCAACAAAATCTATTGATATCAACTTTTTAGAATTAACCAGATCAACTATTTTATAAAGCTGTGTTTTTGTTAAACCACCTTTTACTGCTGTGGATACACCCGGAGCATACTTTGGATCAACAACGTCCAAATCTACACTAACATGATAGCCTTCTGTTTTATTATTTGCTCTAGTCAAGGCTTTTTTAATCACTGTTTCAATGTTCTTATTAAATTCTTTTATTGGTACTGTCATTATTTTTGTCTGTTCTAGCATGGTCTTTTCGCTGGGATCTAAGTCCCTTACGCCCAACAAAGAAATATTCTGTTCCTTAATTGCAGATTTTTTTAAGTCTAATAAGGTGTCCAATGTCTTGCCGCTTATTTTGTTCAATACCATTCCATGAATATTAGTACTTATAGATGTTTTTTCAGTATTAAAATCTCCATGTGCATCTAGCCAAATCAAGCCAATTTTTTTCTCTGCGGCAAGCTCTTTTACATGACAAAAGGTCATACTGTGATCACCGCCCAAGACTATTAAGAGGGCGTCATTTGTGAAAATATTTTTGTGAAGCTGAGAATAATTGCTACACACTCTTTGTATTTCCAGAAAATGTTTTGCTTTGTAATTTGTGGCCCTTTTTTGTTTTGGGATATCTACATTGCCCAAATCCACAAATTCTACTTTGTTTCTTTTTAGTTCAGGAATTAAAAATTCTCTTATTTTGTCTGGGGCAAGTCTGCTGCCTTTTTCATTAGCCCCAAAGTCACTTGGTACACCTATTAATATTATCATTCTTTTCATACTATCTAATTTTATAACAAAACCCGAACAAATGATAGTTCGAGTTTTGTTGGCTTATGTTCGATCTTTGAAATATCTTCTCAACATTAGTTTAGTGGCTCGTTTTCCAGCTGTGGTTTTGAAATACTTTTCTCGACGCTTGGCGTCCTGACGGTGTTGAAATGCTTCGTAGAAAATCAGGTCGATAGGCAGTCGTCCTTTGGTTGAGAAGACCTGGCCCGATCTGTGGCGTTTCAGACGTTTTTCAATATTTTCTGTGTAGCCGATGTAGAGTTTGTTGTCGCTGCACATTAGGATATAGACAAAATGCATACACTAATAGCATATCACACGGCTCCCCTGTAGTAGATAGGGCTGACGGTAAGCCTATCACTACAGGGGCAAGCCATGAACTAAGCCACCTGGCTCCCATGAAGTAGACAGGGTAGAAAGCGAGCCTGTCACTTCATGGGTATAGCCATGAAGTGAAACCAAATCGGCCGAACAAAAAGTAGAAACCGATTTGGTTTCTACTTCATGGCTCCGAGGGCGGGGTTCGAACCCGCGACCCACTGGTTAACAGCCAGTTGCTCTGCCACTGAGCTACCTCGGAATATTCAATTGTGTGCAGATTATATCGTATCTTAAATTTAAGGTCAAGAATAGAATAATCAATAAAACTCGAACTATTATTTGTTCGGGTTTTGTTGTAGACTGAATGTAATGAAAAAGCTGATTAAAATAATTTTATTCATCTTAGCAATACCGGCTGGTGTGCTTATGTTTGTCTACGCCGGAGTTGATGATAGCCCAGGCGGGCAGTTGATTGGAGTGGTTGTTGTTATTATTGGAATCGTGGGTTTAATAAGATTATGGTTGATAAAAAATCTCACTCGTGCGTTGAGTGAGAGATGAGTGCGGGTTCCCAAGGGGGCAGCGGGCCTTGGAAACCCGCGAGTGCACCCCGCCACAGCCTTTGAGCAGCTCGCGGGCGGGCAGGGTACGACGAGTACCTTTGGTAGAGGATCGGGTCTGACAAGATTACGGGTACGGGAGACACAGGGGTACCCTACAACCAGCCTTCTGGTAGCATCGAGCCTTCGTACCAATCATTCATCCATTGGTCCTCGTTCAACAATGAATAGACTACATGATTGATGGTAATGTGTCAAGAGTACTGTGCCAAATTAAATTCAGAACACTTAAGATATGATAAAACCAAGTCCTAAACCAATTAGATTACTGTATTTTTGGATTGGTCTTGCCGCAACTGTGGCATACCGATTAATTATCGTATTCAGTTTTTATTCACCCATTTGGGTCAAGATATCTTGGTACGTTGGTACCGTTGGTTTCATTCTTTATTTTTGGCACCGATTCAAGATTCAAAAGAAACGAGCTGATTTAATAGAAGACCATGATTTGATTAATGCTGTGAATGCGACTAAGTACAAAAACGACGAGCAGAAGCAAGCCATGAATTATATTGTTAAAACAACACTTACCTCAAAGGCCAGATGGAATTCGTTAATTATCTTTGTCTTAACAATTGTGGCTTTGGTTGTTGGTGTTGTTATGGATTTGGCGGGAATGTAGAAAACGGACAAAAAGAAAAGCCCCACCTCAAGGATGGGGTCGTAGAAAGTTGGCGGTTACGTCACCTGGTGGCACAGGCAACGTAACCGCGGCATCGCGGTTGACTAGTCTAAGCTTGAACGAGCAACCTGTTCCCGTCTTGCGACGCTTCCCTAAACAGGAGGCTTAGAATCTTTTCAACATGACTTGCCAGGTCTGACTGAATTGCGGGTGCCCATGAAACCCAACATTCACGCGGGACGTGAGTGCATCCAGTCTTCGTACCAGCTCCTCAGGCTGTCTGTATTCCTCTTGCCTTAAACATCCGCGACAGAGGCCATATTACCCGGTAAACGGCTTGGTGTCAATCAGCCTGTTTCTTTGCGTCGCCAGGGTTCACCGTATGGCGCACTATCGGCACATCTTCCGTCGTACTCGAGGTGCTCTTCGCACATGTCCAGCTCACAGACTGAACCCCAGATGTTCATCATCACTCGACGAACAGCCGGCGGTCGGTCCTGGCCGTCATGCGCGCTGTGCATGCAAGGATTGCCTTCCTGCCAAGGGAATTTCAGGTTCCACATTGAGTGCCAACTTGAGCCGAAAAGGAACGTTGCACGATCCTCTTGAGTCCAGCCGTCCTCTTGGATCTCGAGCTCGTCTGGCTCGCACCAGACATGACCCTTCTCGATCCGACCATATGAGCCGCGGGCGAATCCACCGGCCTTGACTCGAATACACTGGGCTCCGCGCTCCGGGTCAACATCAACTACCTCGCCCTTCTTGTTGCGAAGGGCAAAATCTTCGAACTGGTCACAAGGCCAGATCTCAACAACGTCTCCAATATTGAATGAGCTTGTGTCCATGATTTCCTCCTGAGGGCACTTTAGTTTACAACAAGCAGATCGTCAACCTGTGATATACTTAGACTAATAATTAATCAAATACAATATGAAGAAAAAATGTATGGGCAAGTGCAAAACAGCTTGTCATGGCGGAGCTTATTTTCTAGGTTTCCTCGGAGCTGTAATTTATTACATTCAGCACGCTGACACTTTTTGGGTCGGAGTCCTTGGATTTCTAAAGGCTATTGTTTGGCCGGCACTCTTGGTGCATCACCTTTTGGGATAACATGAATGAACTAGTTTACCTTTTTGCGTATCTGACAATTTTGTTGCTTTTGATTGCAACACTTATTTGGTGGGTAAGTAAATTGATGCAGCCTCTTTTTCATTGGGGTGCAATATATGTTCCAAGTCAAGACAAGGTGTTGGATATAATGATGGAGTTCGCTAAACTACGTCCTGGTGACAAGGCGGTTGACCTAGGTTCTGGTGATGGTCGAGTGATTATCGCTCTTGCTTCTGCTGGGGCAGAAGCGCATGGATTTGAGATCAATAATAAGCTTGTTAAAAGATCCAATGAAAATATCGCAGAAGCCGGGATGGAACAGTTGGCTTTTACTCACCATAAAAGTTTTTGGAAAGCTGACCTGTCTGAATACGATATTGTTTTTGTATACGGTATGCGCCATGTTATGAGGCGTCTGGAAAAGAAATTGCAACAGGAATTAAAACCAGGCGCACACGTTATCTCAAACGCGTTTAAATTTCCCACCTGGACCGAGACAAAGAAAAAAGGAAGTGTTTATTTATATGAGTAGTCATACACTCAAAATTAGAAAAGTTGACAAGCCGGTCTTTGATTCTATTGTTAAAGGTGAAAAAGTAATAGAAACCAGAGCAGCAACACCGAGGTATCGCAAAATCAAAGCCGGGGATATTTTGACTTTTGTGTATCAAGGTGAACGACTAGAGAAAGAAATTAAAAAAGTAAAAGTATATAAAGGCATCGACGAGATGCTTGAAGAACTAGATTTCAAACAAGTGATGCCATTTGTCGGTTCGGTCGAAGAAATGAAGATAATATATTACAGTTTCCCCAAGTACAAAGACAAGATAAAGAAGCACGGCCTAATCGCTTGGTGGATGAAGTAAAAACATTGATATGAAATTAATCATACTGCACGGTGCTCCTGCCTCAGGAAAGTTCACCATAGCCAAAGAGCTTGAAAAACTAACCGGATACAAATTGATCCACATTCATTCAATTTATGATTTTCTAGAAAGCGTCTTCGATAAAGAGCGCTACCCAATCAGTCTTGGAATCTTAGATCGTGTCAGTCTTGATGTTTTTGAACAAGCAGCAAAAGCTGGGCTTGAGGGGTTGATCTATACGTATGCCGAGCTTGCTAGAGACGAGTTTACTTTTATGAAGGAGGTCGTAAAAAGATTATCCGAACAAGACGTAGATATCCGCTTAGTGCATCTTAGTTGTGACCCAAAGGAATTGCATCAACGAATTGCCAATGAGTCTAGACAACAGTTTGCTAAAACAAAAGATAGTAAAGAACTCGACTGGTTGTTGGCAAACAAAGATTATGCTGCAACTTTTCCTGATTTGGATACATTGGAAATCGACACAAGCAAAACTTCGGCAACAGAATCTGCAAAAATGATTGCCGCGAATCTTTGAGTAAACATCCAATACAAATGGAACCCTAAAGGGTTCCATTACGTTGTGTTGTACAAAAACACCCACGTTATTGCGGATGTTTTATTTTCTTCGTTTAGGCGATCGTTTCTTGCCATGGCTTTTTCCGTGAGGACGACCCTTGCCAGATGATTTACGTTTTGGTGTAAACTTTTTACCCCTGCTGCCGCCCCCTCCACCATGTCGACTTCGAGCGCCGCCTTTGTTGCGTCGTCGACCTTGGCCTGATTTCTTTTTTTGAGAACCACCTGTTTCTGTTTTTGAGATCGACTTCAGCGACTCACCAGCCGGAGACTTGATCGGCAATGTAATATTAATCAGTCTCTGAATTTGAGCCACATCGCTTTTCTGCTCAGGCGCAGCAAATGAAATCGCTTTACCGGATCGTCCAGCACGACCAGTTCGTCCAATGCGATGAACATAATCATCAATCTGTTCAGGCAAATCAAAGTTCAACACAAGCTCAATGTCGTCGACGTCAATTCCACGAGCAGCAATGTCTGTGGCAACTAAAATGCGATAACGGCCACTGGCAAAACCTTTCAAGGCCTTCTGTCGCTGGTTCTGTGATCGGTTTGAATGAATCTCATCAGCTGAATGTCCTTGCTTACGAATCTTACGAGCAATCTTAGCTGCGCCGTGCTTGGTACGACTAAAGATCAGAACCGACCCTTTGTACTGATGCAACAACTTTTCTAGTAAATCCATTTTCTCGCTACGAGGAACCACGTATACTTCTTGATCGATCGTATCAACAGTAGTTCCTGATTTTGCCACCTCGATACGTAGTGGTTTCTGCATGTACTTACGAGCAATCTTTGCAATCTCGTCTGGCATAGTTGCTGAGAAAAGCATTGTCTGGCGATCATCTGGCATGTTTTTCAGGATACGATCCAGCTGCGGTGCGAATCCCATGTCCAACATACGATCAGCTTCATCTAGAACCAACATACTAACGTTGTTCAAAGAAATACGTCTGTTTTCAACATGGTCGATTAATCGTCCAGGAGTAGCCACAATAACATGTGGCTTGGCTTTGAGTTGTCTAATCTGTGGTTTTGGATTCGTTCCACCAATAATGATTGCTGTGCGCAATCCAGTTGGTCCGGCTACTTTGCGAAATGTTTCTTCAACCTGCACAGCCAGCTCACGAGTTGGTAACAAGACTAATCCCATTTTGTTTGTCTTTGAAATTTGCTGCAACATCGGAATGGCAAAAGCCAAAGTCTTTCCAGAACCTGTTTGAGCGATTCCGACAACATCCTCGCCTGAAGTGGCGATTGGAATGGCTTTGAACTGAATTGGGGTTGGGTGAACAAAACCAAGCGCTTTAATGCGCTTGAGTAGGCCAGGGGCAATCCCTAGGCCATAGAAGTCATGTTCTTTAAATTCTTCTCGTGACATAAAAACCCAGACTACCATCTACGGTTGTTCTTGTCAAGCTTAATTGGTATGATTGTGCTATGACAAAAACCAAGATCAAACAATTACAACTTAAATACAGCCGCTTTTTGGTTCCGGGAATGCTTATTGCTGGACTGGTGGTTGATTTTATTACTTTCAAAACCATTGAGATCAGCATTGCATTTACGATTCTTGGGGTTTACCTGATCCTGGCTGCTGGAATGATCGCGTATAAGAATCTATACGATGCTGATGTGATTAGTTCCAAACTAAAGGTTCTGCGACACCTTAGGTTGGTGTCACCACTGATCGTGCAATTTACGTTCGGAGCACTACTCAGCGCTACACTGATCTTCTACTTTTTCAGCGGAACAGTCTCAGTCAGCTGGCCGTTCTTGATTGTCATTGCATTGTTGATCATGTCTAACGACGTGCTACGACATCATTATCTAAAACCCGTGGTCCAGATCTCGGTTTTTTATTTTGTTTTGTTTACGTATGCAACCCTGGTGTTACCATATCTGTTCAGTTCGATCCAAGCCTGGATTTTCTTGCTGGCTGGTCTTGTCTCCTTAATCCTAATTTATGGATTTGTCAGGATGCTCGCGCGCCAGCTCGAACATATTTCTCAGATCAAGCGACATCTCAGGCATTCAGTTCTGATTATCTTCTTGATCATGAACTCGCTATACTTCCTAAACATTATTCCACCAATCCCGTTGTCATTACGTGAAGTTGATGTCGCGCATGTGCTAACTCGATCCAATGGATCATACGTGCTTCAAGTCGAACAAGAGAACTGGCTTGAACGATTGGTGCCAGGCCAGACTATTCATCTACATCAAGGTCATAGGTTATATGCCTTCTCATCAATTTTTGCCCCAGATGATCTGGATACGACAATTGTTCACAACTGGCAGTACTGGGATTCAGATTCTTGGAAATGGATCAACAGCAGTGAGC
Organism: uncultured Gammaproteobacteria bacterium; assembly: GCA_964504365.1. Classification (GTDB taxonomy): domain Bacteria; phylum Patescibacteriota; class Patescibacteriia; order UBA9934; family CAZDDW01; genus CAZDDW01. Next base: position 48,861 of record CAZDDW010000002.1, read on the forward strand.
TGTCATTCTCAATCTCAGGTGGAAGCGAAACAGGCTATCGTGGCTATTCAACCACAGCAAAATTGCACGCAGGCAAATGGCGTGTTAGCGTTGAAACTGAACGTGGCCAGGTGCTCGGCCGGCTAGGATTTAAAATCAAGGATCTTGGCATAGGAGAAAGAACAGAGTACACTGAACTAAGACGATAATCTATAAAACAACAATATGGAAAAACGAATGCATAAGGCAACTTGCGATAAGTGCAGTAAGAAATGTGAAGTGCCCTTTAAACCAACTGGCAGCAAGCCGATTTTTTGTAGCGACTGTTTTCAAGGTGGAGACCGGGGTGGTCGTGGCGGTGGACGAAGATTCGGTGGAGACCGAGATCGAGGGGATCGGAAAATGTACAAGGCGACTTGTGATGAATGTGGAGACCGCTGTGAAGTTCCGTTTAAGCCATCTGGTGACAAGCCAATTAAATGTGATAAGTGTTTTGGAAAAGGTGGTGGACGAGGCAAGGGTGGAGATTTTGAAAAGCAGTTTGAGATGATTAATACAAAGCTAGATAAGATTTTGAAAGTGATCACACCGACAGTGACTGTTGATCTTGATGAGAAGAAGACTAAGAAAGAAGTGAAGAAGGAAGAAAAACCGAAGAAGGTCACGAAGAAGGCGGCTGCAAAGAAACCAGCAGCTAAGAAAGAGGCCAAGAAAAAGGCCCCGGCTAAAAAGGCTGCAACCAAAAAAGCCGCTGCTAAAAAGCTGGCTAAGAAAACTGCTGCCAAGAAAGCTACCAAGAAGAAGTAGGCTAGCGGATCTCGATAATTTGATATTCAGAGTCAGCGACCATAATATGGTCGCTGATTTGTTTTCCAAGAAGGGAAGTGCCAACAGGGGTTTTGTGTGAAATGCGCCCTTTGCTTGGATCAGCTTCTTGGACGCCTACGATTTGATATTTAAGTTCCTTGTCTCGACTCTGCAGAATCACGGTCGAACCGATGCGAACCGTGTCTGATGCACCGGACTCGATTGGAATTGCATGAGCGATTTTGTCTGTTAAAGAATCGATCTGTGAGTTAATTCGCCGCAGCTTCCATTTGGCCTCTTGATACGCGACGTTTTCAGAAAAGTCACCCATCTCTGCTGTGCGCTGTTGTTCAATGATTCCAGCTGGCCGATCAATCTTCTTCAAGCGCTCCAGCTTCTTTTTCATACGTGAAATCGCCGCAGTCGACAAATATCGGTCCGGTGCTTCTTGCATTTTCCGCCGATCTTCCTCGGCTTTACGTTTTGGTACTTGCATAAGATGGGAATGACATACTTCAGTGTGTCATGTCGGTATGATATCTCGCTTTGACGTTAAGATCAAAACTTGTTAAGGTCGATTCACAAACCTTTGAAGGGAGGCGCTTGTGCAGATTACTGCAACTTCGAGACTGGGTGAAATTCTGGATCAGGATCTTTTAGGCAACAGGGTCGGCTACGTCTTCTATGCCGAGCTGGATCACAGACTCATGGGTCAGTTTCCAGCAATTTTCAGTGATTCAGTCGATGTCAAGCATCGGATCGTGGTTACCACATCACGTGACTTGATCGAGGAGGTGGTCGCTGGACTTCCAGATCGCAGATCCAAGATCATGCCTGTTCTTGCCTTGATCGACGAAGAGGGTGGCTTTGTTTTCGACACATCGCTGTTGAACGCCCACCAGTGGGAAATGAAGCTTCCGCTGCAGCTGATGAACCGAGAGGAGTACGATCGATTGATGGCCGAAGGTGGCGAGCCTTTCATGTGGGCGCCTGGGCTGATCGGCTAGGCACTTGACAAGATTTTGCTTTGGGTGTAATCTCGCAGCGTGCAACGAATGTGGGGGCAGAAAACAGCCCCAGCATAAAGGAAGACGCACATGGAGATCACCCCGATCACGTACGGAAACCAGAAGAACATCGTGCGAGTGCCGCGCGGCGACGACACCCTGCTCATGTACGAGGACTACCAGGAGTTCCCGTTGGCCATCGTCATGGGCGGCATTCCCGAGGACGGGCAGCTGCCGACCACCGGCGAGGTCGAGAAGACCAACTGGGCCGATGCCGGCCTGGTCGACCAGGGCTTCGAGAGCCTGCCGGGCATGACCGGTGACAAGGCCGCCAAGGTCCCGAAGCAGCCCGTGTTCATCGTCCACTCCGTCGGCGGCCAGCCGACCAAGGGTGTCGAGGCAGCACACCTGACCACGGCCACCATGCCCGAGCCGTACCTGAAGACGAAGATGAAGGACTAGAGCCTCTGCACTAGATCCAACATCGATACCTCACCACGACCAACCACGACGGTTGGTCCTTTTATTTTCGTTTAACGTTATACGGTTAGGAAGCCCGTAACGTTAAGAGATGGTCGGCTACGTAACTGTACAACGATTGACGATACGGGTTTCGTAACCCAAACCGTACCACTAAAAGAAAAGAACCCGAGGTGGGGTTCAAGAAGTCTTCTTACGCCGGCTGGTGTAGTAGGTGTAGATGACCAGGCCAAGCGATATGGCCTGTTGCAAGGTCAGCCAGCGCATGTCCTGGATCCACATCAACGAACCAGCACAGCTGTTCATCAACATGAACCAGAGGTAGCCGCTACGGCGCTTCTTGGCCAGCAGGTAGGTGCCGATCAGGAAGCCGGTGACTAGACCGAGCTCCAGACCTTGGTTCCAGGTGTTGATTCCACCAAAGTCCCAAAGGCTGTAGCCGATACCGATCACAGCAGTACCCAAGGCGATCCAATCTAGCCAGGCCGGTGTCTTCTTCTGACCACGCACAGCGATGACCAAACCAATGATCATGCTCAGTCCGCCGCCACTTTCCACGCCAAGGGCAATCCAGTTGCTCTTGATCACGAAAAGGACGCACCAGGCCGGCAAGCCGATTAGGTAGACGGACCAGGCGATGATTCGCCACATACGTTCGTGATCGAGCAACTTGCGTTCGGTCAAGGCCAGGAAGACCTTATTAGCCAGGTAGAAACCCCCGGCCCAGAACTGCAGGAAGGTGATCACTCACCACCTCCAGCCTGTTCTTTCTGCCAAGCCTCGATGTTCTCGTTGACGAAGCGGAGTGCTTCGTCAGTCGGCTCGAGTCCGTAGCGATGCACTAGGCGCCAGAGTTTCTGCGCCGTGCCTATCGGCAACGGGTTGATAGCGAAGATCGTATCGATCTGGCGGGTTGCCAGCGACTTGAGCATGTAGGCAAGGTTGCCGTCACGCATGAATGGGCGAACGATGCCAGCATCTGTGGTGAAAGCACAGCACTCTGGGAAATCGAGCAGGTCGTCGAAGTCCCTATGACCTTCACGTATGGCCCAGGTGTTCTCGAACGCCCATACGTCGACTGCCTGACCATCGAGCTGGAGCTTGTAGCCACCAAAGGCATTCTTCTTGACCAAATGCCAGAAGCGACGGAATCGTTCCAGATCCTTGCTGGGGACGTGCAGGCAGATATCGATGTCATTCGGCTGGTAGCCAAAGATGAAGTCGCGCAGCGCTCCACCAGTGATGCCGATCACCTCAGGCCCAAAGGTCTCTTCAACCACGGCCAGGAACTGCTTCAGTTCCGGATGGTTCTCTAGGCACTTTTTGAACCCCTTGATGATCAAGGGGATGGCCACACGCTCGGTGAAAAACAGATTCGTTGGTTCGGACATGAGTGTATCCTCGTTGAAGTTGAAGGTGCAAAAGACTGATTACGATAACATGAAATAAGCTTATTGTCAACCTGTTCCCTTGAAAATAAGGCGGAATTAGTATACAGTCTATTCAATAATTTAATACTAGGAAAATATGCAGATATTAGTACAAAAGGGGGATTTGACGCAGGAGAAATGCGATCTTGTGGTTGTTAATGAGTTTGAGGGGGTTGAGAAGTTGGGTGGCGCTTCTGGTGCGATCGATGAAGCAACTGATGGTTTGATCACACAAGTGATGAAAGAAGAGAACTTTACTGGTAAATCTGGTGAAAGCATCCTGATCCGAACCGAAGGCGTGTTACCAGCCAAACGAGTTATGGTTGTTGGGCTGGGTAAGCAAGAGGATTTTGGAATGGAAGCAGTGCGCGAGGCAACTGCGGTTTCGTTTGCAGCGGCCAAGAAATTGGGTCTGAAGAAAATCGTGACTATTCTACATGGTGCAGGCTGGGGTGAATTACATGCCACAGATGCTGCTCAGGCAATGGCTGAAGGAGTTTATCTGACTGCTTACCAGTACGACCGTTTTAAAAAGATGAAGCCGAACAAGGTTGAGGAATTTGTTATTGTGACACGACGCATTCCAACAGTTCGTGCTGCTGAAAAAGGTGTTGAGCTTGGGGCGACCATGGCAGCAGCAACAGTAACTGCCCGCAATCTGGTTAACACACCAGCGCAGTACATGAAGCCTGAGGACATGGTTGAGGCTGCAAAGAAAATCGCAAAGAATTCGAAAGGGAAGATTCGCGTCATTGTTAAGAACCGGGAACAATTAGAAAAGATGAAAGCTGGTGCGTTTTTGTCTATTGCCCAGGGTGCGGATTCAGAACCGTATTTGGTGCATCTAAAATATCATCCTGAAGGAGCTAAGAAAAAGATTGCTCTTGTTGGAAAAGCTATCACTTTTGATTCAGGTGGTCTTCAACCAAAGCCTGGAATGTCGATGTATGAAATGGGAACAATGAAGATTGATATGGCCGGTGGCGCAGCAGTACTCGGCGTTTTCTCTGCATTGGCAGAACTCGATATTAAAGTTGCAGTTGATGGAATTTTTGCTGCCTGTGAAAACATGTCTTCTAGTAACGCAATCAAGCCCGGAGACGTAGTCGCAGCCATGAACGGCAAGACGATTGAGATCGTTCACACAGACGCTGAAGGTCGGGTTACTCTAGCGGACAGCCTAAGTTACGCTGCTCGACAAAAACCGGATGCAATAATCGATATGGCTACGCTAACCGGGGCAGTTCTTGTTGCTCTTGGTCAAGAGATCACCGGAGTTTTTGGTAACAATGAAAAGATACTCGACAAAGTCTTCGAAGGAGCCGATCTTAGTGGTGAAAAAATGTGGGAATTACCGCTGGAGCAGGGGTATAAGAAGAAAATAAAATCCAAGGTCGCGGACATTAAGAATCTAGATAACAAATACGGAGAAGCAATTAATGCTGCCTTGTTCTTGGAAAACTTCGTTAACGATATACCGTGGGTTCACATGGATATTGCCGGCCCAACCTTTGCTGAAAAACCAATGAGTGCCTACAACAAGTACGGGGCCACTGGAGTTGGGGTGCGGACCATGCTAGAATTGATAAGAAAATACTAAGATGAGGAAATACTTCCCGTACATATTGCTAATCGTCTTGCTTGGTGCAATTACTTATCATGAGTACCAAATACGGCGTGTTCCACCAACGCTCGAGCCAGAACCAGCTCGAGCTGGTGTTTCGTATTTGTTAGCTGAGCCAATTGTTGAAGAAGAGGCGAGTTATTTGGTTGACCGATTTGAATTGGTTTCTGGTGGGACCAACCGTGATTCAATTCCAGCCCTGATGAATCCTGATTATGAATCTGTTTACGCAGCGGATACACATCTCAGTGATGAGGGTGAGGGAATTTTTGTTGAGGTATCTGGCCAACCGTATTTTTATCCATTCGTGATCATGTCTTGGCATGAGATTGTTAATGACACTCTTGCAGGTAAACCGTTGTCGATTTCTTATTGTCCGATGTGCCGATCTTCTGTGGTTTATGAACGCACTTTTGAAGACCAGATTCTGGACTTTGGAACAACCGGATTGCTCTTAAATAACAACTTAGTTATGTACGATCGGCAAAGTGAATCTCTTTGGCCACAGCTTTTGGGGACTGCTGTTGCTGGAGACATGATCGGACAAGAGCTAGTACAGTATCCAGCGCACCATATGACGTTTGGCGAGTTCAAAGACCAGTATTCATATGGACTAGTATTAAGTCGAAACACTGGTTACGAGCGAGATTACACCCAGGATACGTACTGGCAATATCATGAGACTGATGAGATCAAATTTATAGTTAGTAATTTTGATGGGCGCTTGATGGCAAAGCAGTTGATTTATGGTGTGCATAATGGCACAGAATCAGCCATTGCTTACGAAAGTGAAACTGAGAATTCGATTCCGTCGTACTGGTTCTGCTGGGCCAATGCATATCCAGGGACCGAACTTGAAAGTGATTTATGAAATACACCCACATATTAATCCACTACGCTGAAATTGGTTTGAAAGGAAAGAACCGAGCACTTTTTGAACAGAAGTTAGTTCGTAATATTAAGACAGCGCTGGAAGGCTGCGATATCAAAGGAGTTCGACGTACATTTGGTCGTATCATGGTTGAGTTAGATGAAACCAGAAAACTAGACAATAAGATAACCAGACAACTTGAACGTGTTTTTGGAATTGCTTCGTTTTCACCAGTTGTTAGTGTAAAAAATGATTTTGATAAGATTCAAGAAACCGCTCTAGAATTAGCTCAAGCAAGCAAGGACTGGAAAACATTCAAAGTCGCCACTAAACGCAGTCAGAAGCTGTTTCCTGCGACCTCAATGGAGGTTAGTCGTGATGTTGGGGCTTATATCTTGGAAAACATGCCTGACAAGAAGGTTGATATTAAAAATCCAGACTTGATGGTTAGGATCGAGATCACTGAGAAAAAGACCCATGTGTTCACAGACAAGATTCCTGGTGGAGGTGGTTTGCCTGTTGGATCTAGCGGGACTGTTGTTTCTTTGTTGTCTGGTGGGATTGACTCACCAGTTGCTTCTTGGCAGTTAATGAAGCGCGGTTGTCAGGTAATCTTTGTGCATTTTCATTCTGCGCCACAGACCAAAAAAGCAGCTATTGATAAAGTTGAGGAGCTAGCAAGCATATTGTCTAAGTGGCAGATCAAAACAAAAGTGCACATGGTTCCGTTTTTGGATATTCAAAAAGAGATTGTAAAAGAGTGTCGTGGCGAGTATCGAGTAGTGTTGTATCGACGATTCATGGTTAAGATCGCTGAGCGGATTGCAAGAAAAGAGCGGGCCGGTGCTTTGATTACTGGTGAGTCTGTGGGGCAGGTTGCTTCACAAACCATAGAGAATATCGCAGCAATTAATGATGCCATTACCATTCCAGTGTTACGACCATTGATCGGTGATGATAAAAATGAAATTATTGAAAAGGCAAAACGAATCGACACTTATGAGACATCAATCATTCCACACGATGATTGTTGCTCATTGTTTGTGCCACGTCATCCAGTTACGAAAGCGAACATCGCCGTTGCTCGATCCGAAGAAGGGAAGTTGGATGTAATAAAATTGATCGAGGAAGCGATTAATAAAACTGAAGTAATAGATTTATGAAACTATACATAGTCGCTACACCGATTGGTAATTTAAGTGATGTATCTGAGCGCGTGCTTGAAACATTGCGTTCGGTTGACCTGATTCTTTGTGAAGATACACGTGTAACTGCGAAATTGTTAGCGAAGTTTGGAATCCAGAAACCTTTGCAAAGTTACCACCAACATTCAGATCAGAAAAAAGTGAATAAAATTCTGGATGAACTCAAGGAAGACAAAGACATTACTCTGGTAACGGACGCTGGTACACCTGGCATATCTGATCCTGGCGGCATGCTTGTTGCCGAGGCGTTACATCGTTTTGAAGATCAGATCGAGATCATCCCGATTCCCGGACCGTCTGCAATCACTTCTGCATTATCGATCTCAGGATTCCCAGCTGATGAATTTTTATTCCTTGGGTTCCCGCCGCATAAGAAAGGGCGCAAAAAGTTTTTCGATCGTTTGTTCGACATTAAATCAACAATGGTTATCTTTGAATCAACCCACCGCATTGAAAAAACACTTAGCGAAATCGCAGAACGAATTGAAAACCGTCCGATTGTGCTTTGTCGTGAACTAACTAAACTACACGAAACCATTTATCGCGGTACTGCGGCCAGTGTGACAGACAAGCTTAAAACTGGTAGTATTAAAGGCGAATTTGTAATCGTAATTGGTCCAACAAAATAATATGGCAAAGTTCTACGTAACAACACCGATTTACTATGTTAACGACAAGCCGCATATTGGCCACACGTATTCAACCGTGGCTGCGGATATTTTAGCTCGTTATAATCGAATGTTGGGCAAAGAGGTCATGTTTTTGACTGGGACTGATGAGAACTCGCAAAAAGGAGTAGATGCGGCTGAGGCGCTTGGGAAAGATACAAAAGAATATATCGACGAGATGGCATCGCGCTGGCAGTCTACTTTTGATTCGCTTGGGTTTACTAATGATGACTTTATTCGCACCACAGAGGATCGACACGCGGCTGCTGCAACCAAGTTTTTCAAAAAGGTTTACGATAACGGTGATATTTACGAAGGTGAGTATAAGGGCTTGTACTGTGTTGGGTGTGAAGCGTTTTTAACTGAGGGCGATCTGGTTGATGGAAAGTGTCAGAATCACAAGAAAGCACCAGAACAAATTAGTGAAAAAAATTATTTCTTTAAATTAACAAAGTATCGTGATGCTTTGCTTGAACACATTGAAAAAAATCCTGAATTCATAATGCCAGAATCACGTCGCAATGAAGTAATTAGTTACATCGAAAAGTTCATGGACGATATTTCGATTTCACGATCAAGTATGAAATGGGGAATTCCTGTGCCAGTTGATGAGTCACAGCGAATTTATGTTTGGTTTGATGCGTTGATTAATTACATTAGCGCAATCGGTTACACTGAAGAAACTGAGCAATTTAAGAAATTTTGGCCAGCAGATGTTCAAATCGTTGGAAAAGATATTATTAAGTTCCACTGTGCCTTGTGGCCCGCTATGTTAATGGCCGCAGATCTACCACTTCCAAAAACAGTATTTGCACACGGATTCTTTACTATCAATGGTGAAAAAATTAGCAAGTCACTAGGTAACGCAGTTGATCCAGTTGAGATGACTGAAAAGTATGGGATCGATCCAGTGCGTTATTTCCTAATGAAAGAAATTCATTTTGGTGAGGATGGTGATTTTTCTGTAAAACGTTTGGAAGAACGGTACAACGGTGAATTGGCTAATGACCTTGGAAACTTATTGAGTCGTGTCTGTGCCATGACTGAAAAATATTTTGACGGCAAGGTTCCAGACAAGGCTGACGGGTTCCTGGCCAGTGCTTGGCCAAGTTATCAAGAGGCAATGAATACACTGCGTTTTCACGATGCGCTTGAAGTTACTTGGTCTGTTATTCGCCAAGCAAACCAGTTTGTTGAACAACAAAAACCATGGGAACTAGCTAAGCTTGATGACAAAAAAACACTTAGTGATACTTTGTATGTACTGCTTGAGACGCTTCGGCACATTGCCTGGATGATTTATCCATTCATGCCTGAAACCGCAGAGAAGATGTTTGCACAACTCGGCTTAGAAGCGCCAAAAGAATTTTCACAATCATTTGAATCTGCCTGGGTTTGGGGTGAACTTGAGCCAGGTGGTAAAATAGAAAAAGGAGAAGCATTATTCCCTAAAATAGAATAATATGGAGGTAGCATTAGTTGACCTTATCTTGGTCATAATTATTGGCGGTTTTGTGTTTTATGGTGCGTTTTTCGGGTTTATCCACAGCCTAGGAAGTTTGATTGGTGCCATTATTGCCGCGATTATTACGAGTCGAATAATTGATACGGTTTTTGACTGGATTGGTTTTATTTTCGGCGGCGGACATTGGGGTCGGATTATTCTGTTTGTTATAATTTTCTTGATAATAACCAAAGTTGTTGGGATGCTATTTGCAATCGTTGATAAAATCTGGTCGGTTGTGCCATTTGGAAAATCATTAAATCGATTATTAGGACTGGTGTTTGGTTTTATCGAAGGTGTGATCGTGATCGGAATAGTTTTGTTCTATGCCATGCAATACCTACCAGAAGAAGGCGTGCGCTCAGTACTTGAAATGTCAGCAGTTGCAGATTATTTACTAATGGTTGCTGGTGTTGTTTCGATCTTGATGCCAGTTGCAATAGAACAAGCAACAGAAGCGGTTCAGAATATTGATGTGGATGTTCCTGACATTGATATTGATGTCCAGATCACGCCGACTGAGTAGCTATGAAATTGATTGATACACACTGTCACGTTCACTTTAACGCATACAAAAAAGATTCAGATGAAGTCATCCGGCGTTCTTTGGACGCCGGAATTTTGATGATAACTGTTGGCACACAAACAGATACCTCCCGCAAGGCTATTGAAGTGGCAAATAAATACGATGGTGTTTGGGCGACTGTTGGTTTGCACCCGAATCATTTGTGTGAGCAAGAGTTTATGGATCCAAACGAGATCGAAGAGATTTCTACAGTGAAGACGCGGTGTGAAAAGTTTAACCCTGAGGATTATCGGGAAATGGCCAAGGATCCAAAGGTTGTTGCCATTGGCGAGTTTGGTCTTGATTATTTTCACTTACCTGAACAACTGGACCGTGATCAGTTGATAGCAGATCAGAAAGAATCAATGTTAGCAGAACTTGATTTCGCGGATGAGCTTGATTTGCCAGTGATCATTCACAGCCGTGATTCACACGATGACCAAATTGCATTGTTAAAGGATTATATTGGAAAAGGGAAGTTGGCTCGCCGAGGTGTGGTTCATTGTTATACTGGAACACTAGAACAAGCTGAGAAATATTTCGAGCTAGGTTTTCTGATCTCGTTCACAGGTATCATTACCTTTCCGCCACGACGAAGTGAGATTAGTGCTGGGGTCGAACTGACTGAGATTCAAGAGGTTGTAAAAAAAGTTCCGCTTGATAAAATCATGGTTGAAACAGATGCACCATATTTATCACCAGTACCGCAACGTGGTAAACGGAACGAACCAGCTTACGTTCAACATGTTGCAGAAAAGATTGCTGAGTTAAAGGGCATGTCATTGGAAGAGGTGATTGAAACAACTGGTAACAATGCGCAAAAACTTTTTAATATCAAATTTTGATTTCTGACATTTGTCCTGATCAGGACAAATGTCAGAAAATAAAGAAGACGCTCGAGTGAGCGTCTTTGTTATCTAGCAAGTCCGAGTACCTGATGCGCGCCAGCAAAAGTAAAAGACGCCACCCGCGGGGGTGACGTCGATGAGAAACGTGAAGGAACTGGTCTAGGCTTGGTCTGCCGGCTGTTCCGAACTGGCCTCGGCTTCCTTCTCGGCCGCAGGTGCCGGTTCGGAAGGCTTGGCCTCGGTCTCGGCACCACTGGAGTCCGGTGCTTCGGCCGCAGGCTTACGAGGCCTACGGGGCCGACGCCGACTTCGCTTGCGCGGTGCCGGCTCCTCGGAACCTTCCTCAGCCGCTGACTCGGCTTCGGCTTCGGCCCTGGCTTCCTGGATCCGATCGACCAGTTGGTCGACCTGTTCCGAATCCACCAGACACCTGGCCGCCTTGATCAAGACGGTCGCCCGGAAACCCATGATTCCGGGATGAACACGCCCAGCCCAACCACCACGACGCACGGCCTTGTAGCCGGTGTCATGTCCGCGGTCGAGCTGATCGAAGCTCACACCGAGCATGAGCTCGAGCTTGGCCAGGATCGTATCGGCATCGGCATCGTCCTCGAGACCCAGAACCGTCAAGGCCTGGTATCTCTCGGGAACGCCGCTACCACGAACACTGAAGAGGAATTCCCCCTTGCCAAGAGCCAGCTTGATCGCGATTGCCCGTGCTTCACGCAAGAGCGCCTTGCGCACCTTGCGTCCGTCGGACGAGCTCGGATCACCAGACCACCTTGCGCTGCGCATGGCCTGGAAAGCCACATCTGAGGCATGGTCTGCCTGAAGCTGCTCGGACTTGATGACCAGAGCCGCATCGAACAGATCAGCCACCTCACCCTTGCCAGCACTCATGGTCTTGCCGACCAGAGCCATGACGTAGATCTTCACACGACCGCCGTCAGGCTGGGGAATCCAAACCTGGTTGTTGTACTTGGTCAGACCTGTCATGACCAGCTCACGCCGGGCATCCTCGATGACCTGCAAACGCTCTTTGCGCCCCTGGTCAGAACTCGGATCACCCGGGAAGCCAGCATTGATCATGACCTGGAAGACCGGATCGTCAGCGCCTGGATCTCGAACATCGCTCAAGGCCTTGGCCCGCGCATCGACTGCGTTCGAACTGGTCTTGTCCGATTCGGAATCGAGTCCGAACATTTCCCAGCAGCTCATGAACGTACCAGTGCGTGCCACGATCGATCCCGGGGGACAGATCAGGGCTTCGGCCTTGGACTCATCGATCTTGACCGTGCCATCGTTGAACTCGCCGGCATCGACCATCTGCGCAGTTGCCCGCGCAGTGGCGTGGATCAAGCCAGGGTGCATCACCTTGAACATGATCGGAACCTGGGAACGATCCTTGACCGCACCGGCCTCGATCTCGTCGTCGTAGTACGGGGCCTCGTTCTGAGGACCGCGCCAGAGAACCTCTGCACCACGGAAATCACCGATCCAACGCTGACCCTTCTTGGTGAAAGCGACGTAAAGGAAGTTGCGGTCAACAACCTCACCATCCAGCGCACCCTCTTCGCCGAGCCAGGTATGCTCGAACATCGGCCACGCCAGACTGGTGTTCCCGCGCATCGCAGACGGCTTCACAGCCACGCAGATGATCGGCGCACCCAAGCGCACCAACAGCCTGGTCGGATCCGGAATGACCACCTCGAATGTCTGGCCGCCTTCCACAGGCGTGAACTGACCAAGCACTCTTCCGCGATACAATCCATCTTCTCCCGTGGTACCAGGACCGTCGCTGCCAAAGAAGACCTGACCGTAGGAAAGATCACTCTGCCGGAAACGGTGTCCCAGCGGATGAAAAACCTCTCTGTTGATCCTGATCATCTCTTGTCTGTACATTTCGTCACTCATTGTTCGCCTCCATCTGCCTCTTGGGCAGTATTCGTGTTGTTCTGGTTAAAATGACCGTTGTCGTCCTTTTTATTAGACTGATCAGACTACCATAGTTTTTTGCCTTTGTCAAGCCTAAATAGCCTAATTAAGGCTTGACAGAACTGGTATTTTGTGTTAACTTAGGTTGTTATTAGCTCATTCACACACTTACGGAGGACAGTAAATGGTCCCTGCAGACGAACGAGAAACGATCGATGACGAGACTCAGATGGATATCAGGGTCGTAGAAGCGAGTATCAGCCCCTGGGTTGATGATCTACGAACCAATTTCCCTTACTGGCCGGATGAGGATGACGGTGAACAGCCACCAACGTTCACCCAGGCCAGGGAAGAGGACGCCGCGGATGAACGCTTCCGAGAGCTTTGCGATGATTCTGGTCTAGCTGCTGATCTGATCATCATCGTTCTGGAAGGGATCGATACGGACCTGGAAACCGATCCTGTGCCGGAAGACCTGTTCCAGGAAGCTCGGAATCGGATCGAGGCAGAAGACGACAGCCTCACCGTTCAGCTGATTGACATTGCTCTGCGCTACCTCTTGTACACGGATTCGAACAACGAAGACGACAACAGAAAACACGCAGCAGCAATCAAGGATGCCTTGAGTCAGCCGGAAGCATCAAAGGAGGCGAATGAACCTGCGAAAACCGCAGCTGAGCCGAAGACTCCGGCCAAGCCCGGGGTTCCACCCAAGCCTTCGATGCCTGGAGAAGGTGGTGCAGAAGGTGGTAGGCCCGGAGCTTTGCGGAAGACTGATGGTACGCAAGAGCAGCCTCCTCCTCCCGAGAAGACTCCACCGGAGGCAACTACTCGAACTACTCAGCCGGCAGAACCGCCACCACCGACGCCCCCAGATGGCTCGAGCGATGACGACCTCAAGGCAGAGCCACGCTACGTAGAGCTGCTTGCAGCTGCACAGCGAAACATCACCAAAGCAAGAGCTGGAGAAGCTCCGGCTCAGCTCTGGCTGGATGTGACTGTGTCAGACTTGCGTAAGGGAACAGGCGTTGGTTCACGAACCCACCCCAACCCGATTTACGCAAGACTGGCTGCTGATGGGACGACCATCCGAACAGGCTTCGATCACAGGGACAAGAACGCCCGTGCCAGAAGCCTTCTGGTCCGAGAAATCCAGGCTCTGGTCACTCAGGCCGGCCTGAAGATCAACCGCCTGCGTTAGCAGGAACTCATTGCCGCTCAGCTCAGCTGGGCGGCATCTTAATTTCCATAAATTTTATACCCTTGATCTTTTTACGCCTTTGTTATACACTACGGGCGAAATTTTTAGGCTAGTGAATACATTTACTCTATGAGTGAGGACGCAACCATATCGCAGATCCAAGATGCAGAAAAAGCTGCTGCAGATCGGATCCTTGAAGCAGAAAAAAGTGCTCAACAAACTATAAATCAGCTTGAGGACGGATATCAAGACAAGTTGTCACAAGTGAAAGAAAGTCTTGATTCAGAACGAGGGCAAGTTGTAGAAAAAATCCAAAAACAAGCTACAGCCTTTAAAGAGGAGATTTGTGAACAATCAAAAAAAGAGATGACTGCGATGAAGAAGGATTCTGAAGGCAGAATCAGTTCAGCTGCTGGATACGTAAAAGATCAGTTTCTAGAATATGTCCGTCAGTAAAATGGCAAAAATCCGGTTGACTGCGGTAAAAGATGTTTATGATCAGGTGATCGACATCTTGCATTCTGATGGGGTAATCGAGATAGAACAGGTTGAGGCTGAAGAAAAGGACCTTTATCGTCCTGATTCAAAAGCTGAATATTGGCAAACTAACGTAAAGTTTGCCCTGGATTTGCTCAAGGACTATCAAGATGAAGAGAAAAAGAGCTTTTTAGACAAATTGAAAAGTGCAAAGCAGGAAGTTGATAATAGTGATATAGAGAAACTACTTTCTGAGTTTGATTACAAAAAAGTTGTTGCTGAACTAGAAAATTTGGACAAAGAGCTTAACGCTGCTAAAAACAAGGTTTCTCAGTACAATAAAGAAAAGAAGTCGCTGCGCGAATGGCAAGGGCTGCCAAAATTAGAAACGCAAGATCTGCGTTTTGTTGTTTTTTATACCGGAACTGTGCCAGTGATTCATTTCGAAGCCTTTCAGAAAGCAGTGCTTGATCTTGGGACATCAGAATTGATTCGAATCAATGAAAGCGAGAATGAGATCCGTTTAGTTTTGATCGCTAGCAAAGATCTGGAAACCAAGCTAACAGAACTGTTCGAAACCCATGACTTCAAGACGGTTGAGTTGGATCTAAACGGGGCAGGGGATATTGATCAGCGTTTGACTAAGCTGGATGAATTGATTGGGTTTGATCAGAAGGTGATGACTGAAGTTCAGGACAAAATTAAAAAATTCGCACCGCATCTGAGCAAATTTCAGATCTTGTATGATTATTTAACATGGAAAAAAGAGCAGGATGACGCTTCTCGTAAAGCTTTGGTTACAGGCGAGACTGTTAGTTTGATTGGGTGGCTACCACAGAATAATATTGCAGATGTAAGTAAGCATATCGACACAGTAACCGATCAGTACATGATCGAGGAACTTGAGATCAAAGAAGATGAGAACATTCCAATCGTTCTGAGCAATCCAAAAGCAGTCACACCATTTGAATCTGTAACTGAAATTTATGGCGCGCCATTATACAACGAACCGGATCCGACTATTTACTTAGCACCATTCTTTATTGTTTACTTTGCGCTTTGTTTAACTGACGCTGGATATGGAATTTTGCTTTCGCTTCTTGCTTTCGCTGCTTTGAAACTAATGAAACCAAAAGGTTCAGCCAAGAAACTGATCCAGCTATTAATTGCTGGTGGAGTGGCCACGTTTGTTGCTGGAGCGCTCTTCGGTGGTTGGTTTGGTATCGTAATTGCGGATCTGCCAAACGGTATAATCAAGGACGCGGTAAATGCAGTTCGTATCATCGATCCTGTACAAAATCCAATGACCGTACTGATCATGTCACTGATTCTGGGTTTTATTCAGTTAGTTATTGGAAACTTGGTTGGTATGTTCTGGAAGATTCGTCATGGACAGGTCATGGATGGAATACTTGATAGTGGAGTCTGGGCTTTGTTCCTGCTGATGATTGGTTTCTGGATCACAGTTAAAGTCGAAGTCCTGCCAGTATCACTAATAACTTTTGCTAATGTTGTTCTACTGCTCGGAATCCTAATGCTGGTCGCAACACAAGGGCGTCAGCACAAGAACGTGTTCGTAAAAATTGGAGCTGGTGTAGCAAGTTTGTATGGTCTGGTTGGATATTTAAGCGACGTGCTTAGTTACTCACGTTTGTTAGCACTTGGACTTTCAACCGGAATTATCGCCATGGTTGTTAACTTGGTTGCTGATCTGTTTGCTGGAATGATCCCGTTTGTTGGTTGGTTGGTCTGGATCCTGATTATTGTTGGCGGTCACTTATTTAATTTGATTATCAATGTACTTGGAGCTTTTATTCACGCAGGACGTCTGCAGTATGTCGAATACTTCCCGAAATTCCTTGTCGGTGGTGGACGAAGATTCAAGCCGTTGGTAAAAGAAGCTAAATATATAACTATTAAAAGTTAAAATTATGGGATTAGGAATTGCTCTTGCGGTATGTGGTGCCGCATTAGCCATCGGTCTTGCCGGAGCTGGTTCAGCCCTAGGAATGGGTGCAGCTGGACAAGGTGCCGCTGGTGTTGTTTCTGAAGATCCAGAAAAGTTTGGTAAAGCATTGCTTTTCGAAGCTCTTCCAGGAACACAGGGAATCTACGGATTCTTGGCTGCGATCATGATCTTGCAGAAAATTGGTCTGCTTGGTGGTGAAGTTGTGGCAATAAGTCCAGAAACTGGTTGGGCCATTTTATTTGCTGGTTTACCAATCGCTATTACTGGTTTAAGTTCTGGTTGGATGCAGGGACGTGTATCTGCTGCAGGTATGGGTGTGCTAGCAAAACGACCAGGTGAAGCTGGAAAAGCAATCATTCTTTCAGCCATGGTAGAAACCTATGCTGTGCTTGGTTTGCTGATTACCATTCTCTTAGTCACTAGTATTTCCGTTTAATATGGCATTGGCCGAAATTCAAAAACACATTCAAACCAAGGCCGATGAGCAGATCGCTAAGATTCAGGCTGCTTCAAGTAAGCAGGTTGAAGAGAGTAAAGAAGGGTGGGAAAAGAAGTTGGTTGATGAGCGCGAGCGAGTGCTGGCCGAGATCAATCGCAATGCTGATTCAAAGTTGACTCAGGCAAAATTCAAGATCCGCGAGCGAATTAATGCTGAGAAGTTAAAAGCTAAGCAGGCTCAGATCAACGAAGTTTATAGCAAAGCCCTAGAAGCTTTGTCAGAATTATCAGATTCTGAATATACTGAGCTGATGGTTAAGCTGCTTAAAAGCCTAAAGGGAACCGAAGGCAGCCTGTCGACCTGTGCCAAACGCAAGGCTGAACTTGAACAAGCTTTGTCAAAAGCCGGCCTTAAAGTTGATATCAAAGATGACCTAGACTCTGTTGGTGGTTTTATCTTCCACACGGAAGCGACTGATATCGACAATACATTTGAGACCTTGATTGACCAGACTAAGGAACAAACCTTAATTGATGTTCATGCAAAATTATTTAACACTTAGACTCTGTGACTCACGACGCCTACATCTACGCTAGCTCGAAGATTCGTTCGCTTGAACAGCACTTGCTTTCTGATTCGGACATGACACGTGTAATCGATGCCAAAACGCCAGACATTGCTTTTAAGGCTTTTAATAGTCTTGATTATGCTGGTGAGCTTTTGGATTTAGAAGCCAAAGATTATCGTGTGGCAATGGATCGCAAAATGGCTCGGCTGAAAAAAGTGTTACATCATATTGTTCCTGACGAAGATCTTCATCGCTTGTTGTTCTTGGAGCGTGATTACTTTAATATTCGTTTCTTGTTAAAGACAAAGGCAGCAGGTGAAGATGCAAAGGATCTTTCAGAGCTATCACCTGGACTAGTTAAGGTAGATCAGCTCAAACGTTATATTATTGATGAACTGGAATCAGACATCGACATTAAAGTTCAAGGTGATATCAATGATCTGCGATCTGAAATTGGGGAAGCAACTGATCCAGAAAAGATTGCCAACTTGGTTAACCAGAAAATGAACAAACGCAATCGCGAACTAACCGAAAAGATTGACAATGCATTTATCACTGATCTTTATCGCTATCTTGCAGACATGAACAACATTCGCTTATTCCTGCGTGCTCGGCGTCTTGAAAAGAGTAAGGGTTGGTTTATGGAACGAGTTAATCAAACTGGAAATATTCCAGCGGATGTTTACGACAACATCTACGATAACAGTGATGATGAGTCTTTACTAACACAGATGCGTGTTTTCTTGCCAGGTATTATCGAACCTGAGCTTGAAGAGTTTGCTAAGGACAAAGCTATCTGGCACATCGAGCTTGCACTACACAATGTGATTATCGAACACTTGCAAAAGGCAAAGATCATTGGTTATGGACCAGAAGTTGTGGTTGCTTACTTCTTTGCTAAGAAGTACGCCATTCGCAACTTAAGTACAATCATGGCTCTTAAGTTCGGTGAGATTGAACCATTGGAAATCAGAAAACATTTAGTTAACGCTTACTAATATGCAGGACTACAAAATAGGCATTATCGGAACCGAAGAGGCTGTGGCCGGATTTATGGCCTTGGGTGTTACTTGTTTTCCAATAACTGAAGACGATCAAATTAAAGAAATCATTAATCAAATTAAAAACGACGCGTTTGCAGCAATCTTCATCACAGAAGACTGGGCAATTCGCGTTCGTGACCAAATAGATGAAGCTTTTCGGGATGCAGCTCTACCGGCCGTGGTGACTGTTCCGTCACCCGGAGGAGCCACTAAGGCTGGGCTCGAGAATCTGAAGAAAATTGTTGAGCAAGCTGTCGGAAGCGACATTCTATTTAACAAATAATTATATGGAGCAAAAACAAGGAAGCATTATTAAAATCTCTGGACCATTAGTTGTTGCCAAGGACATGAACGAGGCTCGTATGTACGACGTGGTTAAAATCGGTGAACAAAAGCTGGTTGGAGAGATTATTAAACTTGAAGGCGATAAAGCTTCGATTCAGGTTTACGAAGAAACAACAGGGTTGAAGCCAGGTGATCCGGTTTTCATGACTGGTATGCCACTTTCTGTGGAGCTTGGTCCTGGAGTTTTGAAGTCAATTTACGACGGTGTGCAGCGTCCTTTAAAGGACATCGAAGCTGTAGCACAGTCACCATACATTACTAAAGGAATCGATGTTCCTGGAATCGACCGTACAAAAGAATGGGAATTCAAGGCTGAGATGAATGATGGTGAGCCGGTTAAAGAGGGCGACGTACTTGGAACTATTCAGGAAACAGAATTGATTGTTCACAAAGTAATGGTGCCACCTGGTGTTAATGGAACTGTTTCAGGAATCAAGAGTGGTAAGTTCAAAGTCGAGGATGTTGTCGCAACAGTTGATGGTAAAGAAATTACTTTGCTGCAAAAATGGCCAATTCGTGTACCACGTCCTTACAAAGAAAAACTTACACCAAAGACACCATTGATCACTGGAACCAGAATCTTTGATACATTTTTCCCAATCGTAAAAGGTGGTGCTGGTTGTATTCCTGGCCCTTTTGGAGCAGGAAAGACAGTTACTCAACAATCACTAGCCCGTCTTTGTGACGCGCAGATTATTGTTTACATTGGTTGTGGAGAGCGTGGAAACGAGATGACTGAGGTACTTGATGAGTTCCCAGAACTGATTGATCCTACTTCAGGAAAGCCTTTGATGGAACGAACTGTGCTAATCGCAAACACCTCAAACATGCCCGTGGCTGCTCGAGAGGCGTCAATCTACACTGGTATCACAATTGCTGAATATTACCGTGATATGGGCTATAACGTGGCCCTGATGGCTGACTCAACATCACGTTGGGCTGAAGCTTTGCGTGAAATTTCTGGACGTCTTGAGGAAATGCCTGGTGAGGAAGGATACCCTGCATACCTTGGATCACGTACTGCAGCTTTCTACGAACGTGCTGGTTACGTTGACTGTCTTGGAGAAGATGATCGTAAAGGATCGCTCACTGCGATTGGTGCGGTTAGTCCTCCGGGTGGTGACCTTTCAGAGCCTGTGACTCAGAACACATTGCGTGTGACTAAAGTTTTCTGGGGACTGGATGCCAAGCTGGCATATCGACGACACTTCCCAGCGATTAACTGGTTGAACAGCTACTCTTTGTACAATGACAACGTTGAAGATTTCTCACGTCAAAACTATGGTGAGGATTGGCCAGAGATGAAAACTCAGGCAATGGGAATTTTGCAAGAAGAGGCAAGTTTGCAAGAGATTGTAAAGCTGGTTGGACTTGATGCTTTGTCTAGCAAAGAGCAGGTTACACTTGATACTGCTAAGGCGTTGCGAGAAGACTACTTGCAGCAGTTTGCTTTTGATGAAGTTGATGGATACACACCTCCGAAACGCATGCACTTGATGTTAAAAGCAATTCTAACATTTCACGAAGCCGCTTCTGATGCTGTAGACAAAGGTGCATCAGTCAAAGATATTACGGCTCTTGATGTAAAAGATAAAATTGCACGTGCCAAGACTGAGACTGATGAATCAAAGCTGGCTGCACTTCAAAAAGAATCGCAGGAGCAGATTAAGTCAACCATTAACGCTGCTGCATAAACATATGGAAAAACGATACAAGACAATCAAAGAAGTCCAAGGGCCGCTCGTTATCGTTGAGGGCATCGAGGACGTTATGTATGAGGAAATGGTTGAGGTAGAACTTGGTGATGGAAGCAAGCGCAAAGGACGTGTACTGGAAATTACTGACAAGCACGCTGTGGTTCAGATGTTTGAAGGAACCAGCGGAGTTGATGTTGATAACTCAACAGCCACATTCCTAGGTAAGACCATGCAAATCGGTGTTTCAACTGACATGCTTGGACGTGTGTTCTCAGGAATCGGTGCTGCTAAGGATGGCATGCCAGATGTGATTCCAGAAAAATACTTGGACATTAACGGTGCACCAATCAACCCGTACTCACGAGAAATGCCTAAAGACTTTTACCAGACTGGTATCTCAACTATCGATGGACTAAACACTTTGGTGCGTGGACAAAAGCTGCCAGTGTTCTCTGGTGCTGGACTTCCACACAACGAGATCGCGGCGCAGATTGCGCGTCAGGCCAAGGTGATTGAAGAGGGAACTAATGAGGAAGATTTCGCTGTTGTGTTCGGAGCCATGGGTGTAACCTTTGAAGAATCAGAATTCTTTATTAACGAGTTTAAGAAAACTGGAGCCATCGAACGTGCCACTTTGTTTATCAACTTAGCTGATGATCCTGTTGTTGAACGAATCACGTTGCCGCGCCTAGCTCTGACAACCGCAGAATATCTAGCCTTTGAAAAAGGTAAGCACGTGTTGGTGATCCTGACTGACTTGACCAACTATTGTGAAGCCTTGCGTGAGGTTTCTGCTGCTCGAAAAGAAATTCCTGGACGACGTGGTTACCCTGGATACCTTTACACTGACCTTTCAACTATTTACGAACGAGCAGGAAAGATGAAAGGCCGAAAGGGAAGCGTGACCCAGATTCCTATTCTAACCATGCCTGAAGACGATATCACTCACCCAATCCCTGACTTGACTGGATACATTACTGAGGGACAGATCATTGTTTCACGTGACCTGTACCGACAAGGAATTTATCCTTGTGTAAACGTGTTACCATCCTTGTCACGTTTAATGAAAGCCGGAATCGGTGAAGGACAGACTCGTGGTGATCACTCTGGTGTTGCTAACCAGCTCTTCGCTGCATACGCCACCGGAAAAGAAGCTCGTGAGCTGGCTGTGATTCTTGGTGAATCTGCTTTATCAGATGCTGAGCGTGCATACATTAAGTTTGCTGACGCATTTGAGAAAGAGTTTGTAACACAGGGCAAGGACGAGGATCGTGGGATTGAAGAAACCTTGAAGCTTGGTTGGAAACTAATGTCAATCTTGCCAAAACGAGAATTGAAACGTGTTAAGGAAGAAGAAATCGACAAGTATTTACCGAAAAATTAAAAATAACCAATGACCAAATCACAATGATCAAAAAAATGACCAAATAACCAATGTTCGAAAATTAGATCATTGTTTATTATCTCGGTCATTGATTATTGATCATTGGTCATTCACTGCCCATATGGCTAACGCACTAGGCGTCAACCCAACCCGACAAGAACTGCTAAAACTCAAGGTTAAACTTAAAACCTCTGAGCGTGGTTATAAGTTACTCAAAGACAAGCGTGATGGTTTGATGAAACAGTTCATGGAGATCATTCGTGAAGCCAAGGATCTGCGTGAAAAAGTTGAAGCTGATCTGTCAGTTGGATTTCAAGCTTACTTGTTTGCTTCTGCTAAGACTTCGCCAGATCTGTTGAAAAGCGCTTTCTTATTGCCTTCGATGAAAACTTATCTGCAGGCTGACGTGAAGAATGTCATGTCTGTGAACGTGCCAGTATTCGAGTACAAGGAAGAAGGCGACTTTTTGTCTTATGGATTCAGTTTTACAGCCTCAGAGCTTGATACGGCGCTGAAGAGTTTCTCAGAAAGCTTGAAAGATATGGTTCGTCTCGCTGAGGTAGAGCATAGCGCCAAGTTGCTAGCAGAAGAGATCGAAAAAACACGTCGACGAGTAAACGCGCTTGAATACGTCTTCATTCCAAAGATGAAAGAAACAATCAAATACATCCAGGCCAAGCTAGCAGAACAAGAACGCGGAACGATTATCACACTGATGAAGGTCAAGGATATGTTGGTAGAACAGGAGGGATAAAATAGATTAAATAGGCGGGGTCCCTTGACCCCGCTTTTTGTTTATGCTAAGTTCTGGCCAGGACATTGAAAGGAGACACTTGTGAAAATCGACGGAAACGAATTCGTTGTTGCTTCTTCTGACATCGGACGCATCAGAGCTGGGTACATCTTCATGCGCCGGGCTGAGCGAGAGGGCTGCCGGGTCGAAGACCTGGACAAGCTTCAGGTTCGTTTCCAAAACGGACCCGAGACAAGCTCGTATACCCAGGTGGAACTCCAGCACCTGCTCGACCTGATGGGCCAATCTTGCAGCGAAACCGACGTCCTGCGTGAACTCGGGATCGTGCCCGGTTACCGCGGGCATCTGCCCCCGGCCTGGAAGGCCGCCTACCTCTACCGCGGTGACCAGGAGTTCCTGCTCGGTGACATCTGGCTCGACGAGTCTGCTGTTTGCCGAATCGCCCGGCGTCTGCACAGCATGCAGCAGGACGAAGAAGAGCACTGCGTGACCGTTGTCCTGCGCGAGACCTTGCCCGAAGAACTCTTCGACAAGCCGGACCAACTCACGCCCGAACAGGTACGTGAGCATGCCGCCATCGTCATCAGGCATGGCGAAATCATCTTCAGCGTCCCGTCCCACCGTGACGGCTGGGGCCCGCGTGGATTCGGTGAGCTGGCCATCAGTGCACTGAATGGCAGCTTCCTGGCCCTACTCGAACACGCCAAGTTCACCTCCACCCGCCTGCACACGCCGGCAAGCTCCTAGCACTTCAGCGACCACACTGGTCGCTTTTTTTATATCTTGACATAGCACTTAGTCCATGCTAAGTTCTGCTCAGCACCTTGAAAGGAGCGAAGATGGAACCCACGCCAAACGGAGTTCACATTCTCGATACTGACATCGGCAATGTTTCTGCGCTAGACGTTTTCCGTCTCGACGCCGAGACCGAGCGTGAGCGCGACCTGGAGCACCCGGATCACATCCTGGTCACCTTCGAAAACGGCCCTGGGCCAGCTGAGTACGACCGTGTTGCTCTTCAGCTTCTGCTCGATCGCATGAGCATGTCCTGTGGTGAGGGCGACATCCTGCGCAAGATCAAGATCGTTCCTGGCTTCATGGGCATAACGTTTCCAGCCCACTGGGAGGACGTGGTCCTGTTCGATGGTAATGGCAATTACCTGGTCCACCCTGTCTCGCTCGACGAGGTCGCTGTGGTCCTTATCGCCAAGAGTCTGCATGACGAAAAGCTGTTCGGTGAGCGCCATGCCGTAGTCGTACTGCGTCGCTCAGACCTGCCCGAGGACTGGAAGCCCGGTGATTCGATCGAGGCCGAGTTCATGATGAACACAGCCACCATCGTCATCAACCACAACAACGTCTACCTGCTTTCGTCTGGTGCCCAACACTACAAGGCGATCAGCTTCGGTGACGTTCACATGGCCAAGCGCCAACAGCGTGACTCGCACTCCTTCACCATGTACACCTCGACCCGTTTGCGGCCGCCGATGCCGTAACGCACACACCCGCCTCAGCGCGGGTTTTTAATTCGTGGAAAAGATGGGGATATTAAAAACAAAAACCCTTGACACGAATGCCTAGGATCGATACGCTGGAAGTGAGCCGGGGATCGCGCTAGTTTAGTTAAGTTCAAGAGGGTAGGACTGTGAAAACAGAAACCGATCTGCGGGAGGAACAAAGCACTGAAAGAGACGGGGATCGCATAGGAAGCTATAAAGTCACTGCAACTCTACGAGTGTCATGACCTGATAAGGTACAGCCTTTCAAAGGGGGAAGACCCTGAAGAACACCTGGATTGGAGAACTCGGCTCAAACAAAAAACTGACCCTGCGGTCGGTTTTTTGTAATCTGAGGGACCGACAGGCGTAAGCCTGTCATTTAAGTTCCTTGCTCGACTCGCTGCAATGCATGTAACTCAGCGTTGAGCTGCTGAACACCAGGATGCTGATCAGTATAACTATAGCCTTTTAGCAAATCTCGATCACCTGTAATACTGCGTCGAGCATCTTCAATTTTAGCTTTTCGTGTAGCTCCTTCAAGGCCTTCAAATCGCTGTGCAAACACGATCATGGCCTGCTGAATGGCTGCGCTGTCTAGTGTATCAGCCGAAACCATGTCTGGTTGTGATTCAACCTCAGGCACCATGCTGGCCGCAGCTTCTTTTTGAGCTGCTCGTTTACCAAAAAATTCTAACATAAAGTATCAGTTAATTTTTGTTTATCTTAGGCTGTTTGGGGTCAAGTGTCAAGGGTGACTAAGAAGGGAATGACACACTTCAGTGTGTCATTTGACAGACTTACGTCTGTCAGTCCCACAAAGAAACAACACCCCAATCACCAGTAACGGCAATGTCGTGACAAGTAAAGAGAACAGCATTTCTTCAAGATTGAACAGGAAAATCGGGAGCATAGCCAGCAGCACAAACATCCACCCGCCGATACCCGGTCGTATCCAAGAAACCCATAATGCGCCCAGGATCAATAACGTCGGGACGTTGTGCATGAATAACGCAACAATCATCTCGTACCAGTGATAATCTTCTGCAAAAACATCGAGGGACATTAGGGCAAAGAAGACGGCGAGCAAGATAACCAGAACTCGCGGAAGCCATTTGAGAACTTTGTTTAGCATACTCATACATTCTAGCACACCTGTCACGTCGCTCGCGAGCGACGTGACTTGACACAATCAACTTTATCTGATAAGTTACTTCCTTCTCAACGAAGACAAAGGAGGGAAGTACTTTGGAACTCAGACATCGAGAATTGGTGAGAATAAACCTGGAAGGCGCCACGATCATCGAGCATCGTCCGGATTGCCCAGTGGCTGGCAAGATCGACACCGCAAGCTTGGCTGCTGTGATCGGGATGAGCTGGAGACACCTCGAAGACGGAACGTGGCGTGACACCGTGTTCACGACCGATTCCTGGCGATTCGAGCGACAGGGCGACGTGATCTTCTTCCACCGCACCGAACCCAACGATGTGTCACGTGGTTTCGATCAGCCCGACCTCACGACCGATCTGTACACCATCGTCCTGCCGAACACGCGGGAAGTCAGCCCTGGCTGGTAGGACCGTTTACCTCAGACTCCACTTGACCCACCTCGGGTCTTTTTCTTTTGGGTTGACAATTTGTGTAGATTCAAATATATTAACGCTGGTTCCTGAACAAAATTACAGGAGAAATCATGCTTCCAGGCAACCGGCCAACAGGAAGAAGAATGACAAAACAAGGTCCGCAAGAAGCCAGAAGACTCCCGGACCAAGTCAGCGGCCCTCTGCTGTACTCGTATCTCCAAGGCATAGCCCGCGCCATGACTGACGGGGCAGTATTGATCAACAGTACGACAACCACTTTCTCGCGTGCCAGCGTCATTTCTGTTCTCAAGGCACAGAACATCCATGAGAGTGACATCGCCGAGGCCATCACGTACTGCTTGGATAATGATCTACTCATCGAAGAACACGATGGCTTCCACATGACCACCTTCGGGCTGACCAGTACTCGCCCCAAGCGCCGGTTATAGCAAAACCAATGGACACACACTGGGCCTAGCCCCATCTAGACCTAAATCTCGACCCGTAAACTGGGTCTTTTTTCTTTTGGGTTGACAAAATACGTGGAAATTGGTTTACTTGTCCCAGAACGATCATTCATACACGAAAGGGGCAACAAATGCTCTCAGACAACTATCCCAATGAATGCAGGGAACGGCAGCAACCGCGACGAGACCCTCGGCCCAGGGGTCCCATGGTCGACAGCTTCTCGCTGTACTCTCGGCTGTGGGACGTAGCCACGGCCATGTCCGCAGGCGGCAAGGGGTTCCCCAGGGGAACCGAGATCGCTTTCCCACGCGCCAGCATCGTGGCCGTGCTCCAGTCTATGGGTATTCGTGAAGAGCGAGTCGAACGGGCCATCCAGTACTGTCTGCGCAACGGCCTGCTCGAGGAGCGTGATGATGGTTTCCACCTGGTCCAGAGCGAGCTGTCGTCCTTCCGCATGACGATGCGCCGCATCTAGACCACACACCTCGACCCAACCCTGGGTCTTTTTCTTTTGGGTTGACAAACCGCGAGATGGAAGGTAAGTTCTAGACAAGGAGGCCCTCATGAGAGAACCGCAACCTGCAAGCGTGCTCCGAGCCTGCTTAGCAGCAAATCAAGGCTGCAGAATCGAATACTTCGATGATGGAGGATCGATCGAACTTCAGCCTAGATTTGTCCTGGAGGACATGCATGTCCGCGGTCGTACGTGCAAGCGCGGAACGCGTGTATCTGTTCCTTTATTCGAACCGATCAAGGGCGTCACTCCTCTCTAGCACCACACCTGAGTCTTTAAAGGCTCTTTTTCTTTTGTGGTATAATGGGGCCGGAAAATAAGCTTGTCGCACGTGGCACGTCGCATGTCGTCTCCAGAACGACGCGCGACCTCCGACGCGCGACGCACACCACATATGCCCGACAACCTACTTGAAAACCTAAATGAAGAGCAACTCCAAGCTGCAATGCACAAGGAAGGACCTCTTATGATTATTGCTGGCGCAGGAACGGGGAAGACTACTGTGATTACACAGCGTGTGGCCTGGTTGATCGAGCAGAAGCTAGCAGAACCAGACGAGGTTTTAGCATTAACGTTCACGGAAAAGGCAGCCACTGAAATGGAAGAGCGTGTCGATCGTTTGCTACCCATGGGTTATGTTGATCTTTGGATCTCTACGTTCCATGCTTTTTGCGAACGAGTGCTTCGTGACTACGGAGTTGAGATCGGGCTGTCACGAAATTTTAAACTATTATCTGAAATTGATACCTGGCTGCTGATGCGCCAGAATTTTGATAGGTTCGAACTGGACTATTATCGGCCTTTGGGAAATCAGACAAAATACTTGAAATCATTGCTTCAACATTTTTCTCGAGCCAAGGACGAAGTGATAACACCTGAAGAGTATCTGAGGTTTGCTGAGGAGCAGAAAGCGAGCCTGGATACAAAGACATCAAACGACGAAGCAACGACTGAAGTAGCTCGGCTTGAAGAGCTGGCTAATGCGTATCACACGTACCAACAGATTTTGCTTGAGAATGACGCCATGGACTTTGGTGATCTGATAATGTACACATTGCACCTGCTTCAGAAGCGCCCGAAGATCCTAAAGGAACTTCGAGACAAATTTAAGTACGTGCTAGTAGATGAGTTTCAAGATACCAACTGGGCGCAATACGAATTAATCAAATTACTTGCTGCTCCGAAAAACAATGTTACGGTTGTTGGAGATGATGATCAGTCAATTTATAAATTTCGTGGTGCTTCGCTGTCAAACATTCTGCAATTCGAAGTTGACTATCCAGACGCGACGCAGGTTGTGCTGACCAAGAACTACCGCACAGTGCAATCGATCTTGGACCATGCCTATAACTTTATTCAAAAAAACAATCCGAACCGACTCGAGACTCAACCGCGGGATAAACCGTTATCAAAGCAACTTGTGGCACATCGCGAAGAAGCTGGGCTAGTCGAGCACATGCACTTTAAAACTTTGGATCTGGAAGTTGAGGGTGTGGCTGATCGGATTCTTGAATTAAAAAAACAATATCCAGATGCAGACTGGTCTGACTTTGGAATCCTGGTTCGAGCAAATGATAGCGCGAACAATTTCTTGTCTGCACTAGAACGCCGCGGTATTCCATATCAGTTCCTGGCCCTGCGTGGTCTATACACGAAACCGATAGTTCTGGATCTTTTGTCATATATGCACGTAATCGACAATCCATACGATAGCCCTAGCTTTTATCGAATCCTAACGCATCCGATGCTGGATATCGCACACGAGGATCTAACGAAGATTAATTTCGAAGCATATAAAAAAGGCCGTTCAACTTTTGAGATCCTGCAGTCAGCAAAGTCAATCACAGGAATGAACGAGGAAACGTATCAGAAAATCGATGCTTTGTTATCACTACTTGCAGACCTAGCACAAGAAGCTAAGACAAAGCCCGTGACCGAAATGGTCGTAACAATCATGCAAAAATCTGGGATATTAAAGTACGCGCAAACATTGCCAGAGCAAGATGAACACGATGCGTTTAGATATTTACATCAGTTCTTTGAGCGAGTGAAACGATTCGAAGCACGGGCAGACCACAAGGCACTGAAAAACTTTTTGTTTGAGTTCAAGTTCGAACGCGATGCTGGAGAAGAGGGAAGTCTGCAGTTTGATATTGAGTCTGGACCGGACATGGTCAAGTTAATGACCGTGCATGGATCCAAAGGCCTGGAGTTTCGTTTCGTGTTCGTGGTCAACATGATTGATCAACGCTTCCCAACAATCCGTCGCAAGGATCCAATTCCATTACCTGACGATTTGGTTAAAGAAAAAGTTCCTGAAGGTGATGTCCACCTGGAAGAAGAGCGGCGTTTGTTTTATGTCGCGATCACGCGCGCCAAAGAAGGTTTGTTCTTAACTTCAGCCGAAGATTACGGCGGCGTGCGCAAACGCAAATTATCGCGCTTTATGCACGAGCTAGAAATTGTCGACGATAAAGCACTCACCCCAAACGAATCCGTCGGCCCATTCGAAGATAATCGGGAAAATGTACCGACCAGGACAAATGTCCGAAATGTTGTGTATACGATTCCGAAGCATTTTAGCTTTACGCAATTAGCTGCTTTTGCTACTTGTCCTTTGCAATATAAGTTTGCTCATCTGCTCAAGATTCCTGTATTCGGTAAATACCAAATGTCGTATGGAAAAACCATGCACAATACATTGCAAGAGTTTTTCAGGGTTTGGATTGAACGACAGAATGCTCCGCAGCAGAATCTATTCGGAGACGCAGGTGATTCACCAATCGATCCTGTACCTGTATCATCAGATGAACTCACAAAAATCTACGAAGAACAATGGATCGACGACTGGTATCCAAACAATAAGGTTCGCGAAGAATATAAACAAAAAGGACTAGATACGTTTAAGGACTACTGGAAGCAGCTCAAAACTGAACCGCCGAAACCTAATCAACTAGAAATAGGATTCACTCTCAAGATCGATGACCTGGTTCTTAAGGGTCGGATAGACCGCATCGATGATATCGAGGGTGGGGTAGAGATTATCGACTACAAGACAGGAAAAGCAAAAGAGAAACTAAGCAAGGATGACAAAAGACAGCTCTTGATCTACCAGATCGCAGCTGTTGAATGTCTTGGTCTTGTTCCAAAAAAGTTGACTTATCACTACTTAGACAACAATACAACGGTCTCATTCTTGGGCACACCAAAAGAACTTGAAGGGTTGAAAACCGATCTGCTCGCAGCTTTAGAAAAAATCAAAGAAAGCAACTTCAACGCCACCCCAGGATTCAATTGCCGCTTCTGCGACTTCGCTGATATCTGTGAATTTAGGAAACTATAAGCAGACCAAAAAACCCGCCTGAGAAATCAAGCGGGTTTTTTGATTATCTTATCGTGTCAACCAAAGTTTCTTGTAGCAGACCTGAAGCAGGGAACCAAAGGCGATCAGGAAGAAGATGCAGTACAGTGCCCAACCAATGATCGGCACCAGGCAAACTATCTGAAGCACCAACACACCAAGCAATGCCCATTTCCAATCAATTCCAACCTTGCTCTTGGCCCACTTGGCAAACAAACCACCAAGAAGCATGCCTCCGTAAACTTTTGACAAAAGAATAAAGAAAGCATAGGCAAGCATTCCCAGGATACCAAAACCGATTCCAACAACAGTAAACATCAAGATCACAACAGCCACAGGAATCACGATTGCACAAACAAAACCAGTTAAGAAACCGCGCCCTGGCTTAGTCAAACCTAATCGAACCACTTCTTTTGAATATTTCTTAAAGACCAATACTAGAACAACTGCACTGACCAAAAGCACTAGTAGTTTAACCAAATTCATTACTCCAACAAAAGCAGCCAAGGCAACACCAAACCCATCAGCATGATACTGAGCACGAGAAACTCTTTCATAAACAAACTCACCGTTCACAAAAGCACCCTCATCAATCACAGCCTCAGTCGAACCTTTATACAAAACATCACCGTCGATAACTGCACCACTGCCAATAGTCAACTTGGTCCCAGCTTCGATCATAACATCGCCCTGCAAAGTACCATTGATAACCACCTCATCGCCGTAGATCATTGTTTCACCCTCAACCAAACCGTCAAAGACGATATAACCACCAGCGAGAACCATGTCTCCGGCAACAGTTGTGCCAGACAGGATCTGCAGCATCCCACCAGCTGCCATCAGTTCGTCGCCAACGACACTATCGACCATTACCGTACCGCCGGCCACTCGCAGGTCATCAGCCACATCGTTGAGCACACTAACCGAGCCACCAGCTGTTAGTAAGTCATGGCCAACTGAGCCATTAATTAAAACATTGCTTCCAAAAGCAACTAAGTCTGCCAAAGCATCACCAGACACGGTAACGTTGGCTGCACCAACATATAGGTCATCATCGACCTCTGTGCCACTACCAAGCGAGTACATTTCACCACCGTCAAAAGTGGCAGCCATGGTTGTTGGAGCAAAGCTAAAAGCTAGCAAAAACAACATCAGGCCAAAAACCGCTTTTTTCATATTTTGAGTTTATTTAATAACAGATTCATTATAGCACTTTTCCGCAGGGTTGACACATTAGTCAGCCCCTACGCTCATCTGTGGTATAATCTTGTCGATATGTTAAAACCAATGAGCGATATTATTCCCAACGCTGTAGGGCGGTCTGGGATCGGGCAATCCATGTATGCCGCAAATGTGGTTACTGTTGTAGTTGGTTTTTTTCAGCAGCTCCTGGGCGATGCCAGTAAGCAGTTTAAAGTAATCAGCTACAAGGACGGAGTACTGACCGTTGATTGCCTGAACAGCGTTATCGCTAACGAAATCGCACAGTCAGAAGACAAGTGCCGGGCGTTTCTTCGTAAAAAAGTACCGCGCGCAAAATTGAAAACAATTCGAACACGACTTACCGACGAGCTCGAGTCGTGGTAAAATACTTACATGACATTTCAGCAATACATAACTGTAATGCTAATTGGAACAGGCGGAGCATGGCTAGCCTGGTTGATTACGCTTTTTATGACTGATCCAACAGAAACCTCAATCATCGGTTTCTTATTTTTCTATCTGACCCTGTTCATCGCACTAGTCGGCACGATCGCCATTATCGGTTCAGCAATCCGTGTCCTGATCAAGAAGCCGGCTGTGATCGCTCGCCAAGTCTACATTGCTTTCCGCCATTCGATCCTGTTCAGCATCTTACTCATCGGCTCTTTGATCCTGGTCTCGTTCGATATTCTGCGCTGGTGGTCGATCTTGTTGTTTATTGTTGTCCTGGCCTTTATCGAGCTATTTTTCCTAACCTCAAAACCCAGACCAACTCGTCCACCAGTTGAATAATATTTGTGTCCAATATAGGCTTGCACAGCAGGCCAGGATCGTATAAAATAGAGGCCCTGAAAGCCTTGCTTTTTTATGCTCAACAAGTTACTTGGAAAATTCTCAAAGGATCTCGGAATTGACTTGGGTACAGCCAATACCCTTGTTTTTGTTGAAGAAAAGGGAATCATCATTAACGAGCCTTCGGTTGTTGCTATTAACACTAGAACTGACCAGATTGTGGCTGTGGGTAAGGATGCCAAGGACATGCTTGGTAAAACTCCGCCGCACATAATTACTTCAAAACCGCTGCACCAAGGTGTAATTTCAGATTTTGAGGTCACTGAGAAAATGCTTAAGTACTTTATCGATAAGGTTCATCAAGAATCATTTACGATCGTGCCGCGACCGCGTGTGGTTATGGGTGTGCCGTTGGAAATCACGGAAGTAGAACGCAAGGCTGCCGAGGATGCGGCCATCTCTGCAGGGGCCCGTAAAGTTTACTTGGTTGAAGAACCAATGCTGGCCGCAATTGGTGCACGGCTGCCAATCACTGATTCAGTTGGTTCAATGATTGTTGACATCGGTGGTGGTACAACAGAAATCGCTGTTATATCGCTAGCTGGAGTTGTTACCTGGAAGTCACTACCGATCGCTGGTGAAGAAATGAACAAAAATATCGTCCAGTACGCACGAGAAAAATTTAATCTTTTACTAGGAGAACGTGTTGCTGAACAAGTGAAAACACGAATTGGATCTGCGCTGGAACTTGATGAGGAACTAGAAATGCAAATGCGTGGACGAGACTTAATCACAGGGCTACCAAAAGAAATCATGGTCAACGACAGTCAAATGCGCGAAGCACTAACCCGGTCGATCAGAGTAATAATCGAAAACGTTAAATCAACACTTGAAGTAACACCTCCGGAGTTAGTAGCAGATATATATGAACGTGGAATCGTAATGACTGGTGGAGGCTCGCTGCTAAAGGGAATTGATGTGGCAATTTCTCAAGCTGCAGAAATACCAGTTCGTATTGCTGAAGATCCACTAACATGTGTTGTCCGCGGTGCAGGTGCACTTCTAGACAATCAAACTCTACTATCGGACATTGCTTTACCTTCAGCAACTGATGACAATACTTTATGAAACTGAAACGTGCGCTAACGACCCTAATCGTTGCCATCGCTATTCTCATTTTCATTATTATCCTAGGAGGATTTACCAGCCGGGCGCTTGCCATAATTCAGCGGCCGTTTTTGCAACTCGGCACTTGGGTCAGCACGACTACGGATTCGTTTCGCTCACAATCTAGCTTGATCGCTGAAAACCAAGACCTACAAGACAAACTTGAGGCTTTGGCTGTTTTTGCATCTGAGTTGGAAACATTGCGCGATGAAAACAGTAACTTACGTCTGCAACTTGGGTATATCAAAGAAACCGAATTAGTTAGTGTAACTGCGGCTGTAACCACACGAGCCATCACCCCGGCTAGCGCACTGATCACAATAGATCGTGGATCTGATGATGGAGTTGCTGTTGGGAATGCTGTGATTGTAGAAGAAGGAATTGTTATTGGTAAAATTACAGAGCTCAGACAAAAGTCAGCCACGGTACGTTTGCTTTCAGATCGTAATAGCACTGTTGCAACAGCAATTCAAAATTCAGATCGTACACTTGGTGTAGTCGAGGGTTCAGGTGGTAGCTTGCTTAACTTTGGCTATATTCCACAGAATGTCGAAGTATCAGTCAATGATTTAGTAATCACTTCTGGACTTGAAGAGACGGTTCCGAACGGCCTGGTCATTGGTATGATCAACAATATAACCAGCAATGAAACCGACCCCTTTCAAAACGCGGTCATCGAACCGTTGGTTGACTATCGCTACTATACATTTGTAAGCGTGATCACTGGCACAACAGAATTATGATCAAATCAATCGTAATTATTGCCACCCTGATAATCGCGATTATTATCGAGACAAGCTTTGTTTCCTCACTAACTGGCCCGCTTTGCTGCATCCCATTGATTCTAGCTTTGGCTGTTTATCTGATCCAGTATCGCGGATCTAAGCTGGGAATCTGGTGGCTGGCTGGTTACGGCCTATATCTTGACTACATGCAAATCGGTATCTGGCCAGTTGAAACACTAATCTGGCTAACAATCGGTATTCTGTCCTGGCTGCTCTCACAACGCCTGTTTACTAACCGCTCGCTTTACGGCATTCTTGGCTGTGGCCTTTTTGCATTCTTCTTGTCAAATATCCTGCACCTAACCTTCTTCTGGCCACAAACCGCTTGGGAACTGTTATTCTTGATCCTCTTGCTGTCCGTGCTCTCATACCTTAGCGATAAAATCAAAAAGATAATCTAAATGTTTTTTCGTAAAAACAACAACGAACCTAACCCTTTTGGAATCGAGACCAGTCAATTTAAAAACCTTCAGATGGAAAACCTGGAGGACAAATCAACGATTTCTCAGACAGTGCTTGACCAAGAGGTTGGTGGTAAATCCGGGGGCTTTCTTGGATTAACTATTTCTTTGCGCAGAATGAAACTTTGTTTAATCCTGACCCTTTTTGTGATTGGAATTTTATTTGCTAAAGCAGCACACTTACAAATTATCCAAGGAAGTCAGTACCGCTCGCTAGCAGAAGGAAACCGGATACGAATTGAATCCATACAAGCAGCTCGTGGTGTTGTTTACGATCGCAACCAGAATCTACTTATAGAAAACGTGCCCGCATTTACTGTTACTTTGACAGATGGAGATATCCCGGATAGCGAACGAGAGCAAGTGCTAGATGACCTGGCTGATATCTTGAACATGCCTCGTGGTGAAATAGAAGCCTTGCTTGAGGAATATAAGGACGTGCCTTATGAACCAGTACCAATTGCTCGTGGTGTTGGCCATGAGCGGGCAATGGCGATTGCTTCTCAGCAACAAACCTTACCAGGTACAGATCTGACTTTATCGACTTTGCGATCCTATGCAACTGATGCTGCCCGATCTTTGTCACATGTTCTAGGTTTCTTGGGCAAGATTTCACCAGATGAAATCGATACGCTGTCTGCTGAGTACCGTCGTACGGACGAGATTGGTAAGCAGGGAATCGAGGAAGCTTATGAAACAGAGCTGCGTGGGCAATCCGGACAAAAGGTTGTTGAAGTTGATGCCCGTGGATTTGAAGCAGCTATTATTACAGAAAAAGCTCCTGTTGATGGAACAAATATTACTTTATCGATCGATGCAGACCTTCAGTCTTTCATAGAAATGCGCTTGTTGGAAAATCAAGAAACCTCAGGAGACAACAAAGCAGCTGTGGTAGCACTGGATCCGAATAACGGGGAAGTGTTGGCTTTGGTTAGTCTGCCTACTTTTGACAGCAATGATTTCTCAGGTGGAATTGATAGTGCTGCTTACGGTTTGTTGATCAATGATGAAAGCCAACCTTTATTTCCGAGGGCAATCTCGGGCGAATATCCTTCTGGTTCAACCTTCAAGCCGATCGTTGCTGCCGCAGCTTTGTCCGAAGGCCTGATTAGTGAGTACACCAGCTTTTTATCCGAAGGCGGGATTGCGATTTCTTCTTGGTTTTTCCCGGACTGGAAAGCTGGTGGGCATGGCATGACTGATGTGCGCAAGGCAATAGCTGAATCTGTTAATACCTTCTTTTACATTATCGGTGGTGGTCTGGATGATTTTGTTGGACTGGGCGTAGCTAGGATCACTAAGTATGCCGCCTACTTTGGACTAGGATCACTAACCGGTATTGAGATAGCTGGCGAAGCTGAAGGATTTTTGCCGTCAAAAGAATGGAAAATGGAATACAAGAACGAGCGCTGGTATGTTGGTGATACATATCATTTAGCTATTGGGCAGGGTGATATCTTAGTTACACCGCTTCAGATTGCTAGCATGACTTCTGTTTTTGCAAATGGTGGTATGTTGTATCAGCCGCATTTGTTGCACGATGCTGAATCAGAAGGATCTAACGTAAACGAGAAGGTCGGTGCCGACTCAATCCGAATCGTCAGCGAGGGAATGCGACAAGCTGTTACTGAAGGATCGGCTCGCTATCTGCTAACTGTGACTGAACCAGTGGCTGGCAAAACCGGAACCGCACAAACCGGAGGTGACAAAGATTATCACGCCTGGTTCACTGGCTTTGGCCCATACGAAGACCCAGAAATAGTTTTAACAATTCTAGTTGAGGAAGGCGGCGGCGGCTCAGAGGTCTCTGTACCAATCGCCCGAGATATATTCAACTGGTGGTTTGCTAATCGATAGCTTGACTTTTAAACTAAGGATTGGTAGTTTTTAACTACCGTACACTCAAACTGGGGGTTTGAAATGACAGGGCAGAGAAGCCTTACTGACATGATTCGTGAAGACCTGGTGTGGGAACCGAGCGAGGATGAGTTGACCGAACTGATGGCCAACAGCGAACCGATCCGGATTGATCCCGTACGTCAGGCGGCTTTCGCACAAAAGATGCGGCAGCGCTGCGAGCTTGCTCGTCAAGACCAACCACTACTCCAGCGAGCACGCCGGCTGTTGACCGAGTATCTGGACGATCTGACCCGCCCATTCGCGGAAATGACCTTTGTTAACTTCCTCGAGCTGCTCAGGCGCGATCTGGGGATAGATGACGAGCGTCTGGCTCGAGTGTTCCTTGCCAGCCCTGCACTGTTCGCAGAACTCAAGGAGCCGTACGTCTACGACATCCACGGCCTGGCCAACCTGCTCGGAGGTCTAGGCATGGATCCATGTGACTTCGAAACCTCGATGCGCATCCCGGATCGTATCGAGCACTGGGACCTGGCTCCACTGACCTGGATCACGAACCCGGAACCTCCGACCACATATCTCAACCGGCCGCACTGGCTGTATCAGCTCGAAGAGGTACTGCACCGTCGGCAGATGGAGCTTGCCTCATGACCAGGGGTGCACGACGACGTCCCACCCCAGACGAACTCGAAGAGCGCGAACGAACTGCTCGCGGCATCGAACGCTTTGTGGAACAGCTGCCACCTGGCAGAGCTCGTGACACGATTGCCAAGCTGGCTGATATCGCTCGCAGCAAGAACCGTCGCGCCTTGCATCCGCACAGCTGCTCTCACTGACACCCCACACCTGTGGGGCTTTTTCTTTTCACAAATTTATGCTAAGCTCAGCGTGCTGTTTTACAAAAGGGAGGACGCAATGTTCGATTGGAAACAGGCAGAAAAAGTAGCCAAACGTCTGGAGCAAGAACCAGAGCACACCGAAAGCCTGACTTGGATGACAAAATTCATTGCCGGTAGCACGGTAATGGAATGGCTCATCTGTGTCATGATGATGACCACACTCAGTTTTGGTGTCGCGAACATTGGTCAAACAGTTGGCCTCAACGAGCATATCAGTCTTGTACTGGTCTTCCTGATCGGACTGACCTGTCTGTACTGCTGGGGCTCTGTGGCCTTTAGTAAGTTCACTCTGGTCTTTTTCGATCTCAAGCGCTGGCGCTGGTCGTCTTCGTTCTTTCCCTTGGCTGCATACTGCCTGATCTTCGGTATTTTCATGTCTCTTAGAGAATCATCTGGATAGCAGGAGATCTTCCAAATGGAACTAACACCGACGCAAATCGTCTGTGGACTGATGCTTGTTGGGATTTTACTGTTCTGTGCTATCATCTGGCCTCGAGTCTGGGGCATCCGATCCAACGGAAAAACAACCGAACCAGAACTCCGTGTCGCTTCTCTTCATGATGATGAGCCTTCGGAAGAAGTGCTACGTGATCTCATGGAACGTCATGCTGATGACTTCAGGCAGCCCTGACCCCCCACACCACTCGTGGGGATTTTATTTTCTGTGGATAACCTCTTGCGTGCAAAAAAGACAAATGTTATGATTTACGTACTCGTGATCCACAGGTCACGGGTTCTGATTTAAAACTAGTGCAGAATATGCCAACTTATTTATCACAAGCAAAGCTCGAT
Source organism: uncultured Gammaproteobacteria bacterium (assembly GCA_964504365.1). GTDB lineage: Bacteria > Patescibacteriota > Patescibacteriia > UBA9934 > CAZDDW01 > CAZDDW01. The sequence continues at coordinate 87,040 of CAZDDW010000002.1, forward strand.
GAGCTTAAAGAAGAGGTGGCTCATAGGCAGGGGCAAGGGCGCAAAGATATTGCCGGCAAGATTGAGCAAGCTAAAGAACTCGGAGATTTATCCGAGAATTTTGAATATCATGCTGCTAAAGAGGAACAGGCGCAAAATGAAACCAGGATCATGGAGCTTAAAGCAATGATCATCGACGCAGCCATTGTTGAAGAAAAAACAGGTGGTGACAACATTAGCTTGGGTACAAAATTTGTGGTTGATATTGGTGGGGAAGAAAAGACTTATGAAATGGTTGGTTCAACTGAAGCTGATCCAATTAGTGGTAAAATTAGCAACGAATCAGTTGTTGGAAATGCTTTGGTTGGCAAGGAAGTTGGTGAAGAAGTTGAGGTTGAGCTGCCTTCGGGTAAGTCAATTTACCGTGTCGTGAAGATCTTGTAGAAAAAGACCAAAGGTTAAAAGAGTAAAGCCTAAAGCACGACGCAACATCAAGCGGCGTGTTTTTGACAATAAGCTAAAATACAAGTAAAATAAGCGTGTTTATAACTACAATTTATGATTGAAGAAGAAGCTTATCGACGAGCCCGGCTAGACAAGACCCGTGAGCTCGGAGTTGACCCATATCCAATTCAAGCTACTCGAACCCATACCATTGACCGGGTGCTTGATCTTTTTGATAACCTCCTCAAAGCCAAGGAGGTTTTAACTATTGTTGGCCGAATCCGTGGTTTGCGTAAGCACGGTGGCCTGACCTTTTTGCAGGTTGAAGACGCTCACGGCAAAATGCAGGTAGCCTTGAAAAAGGACGAAATAGGTTCTGAATTATACGAACAATTTCAAGAAGTCTTTGATGTTGGTGACTTTATCCAATGCGAAGGAACTTTATTTCGGACCAAAACTGATGAGCAGACCCTGATGACCACCAAGTACCGCATGCTAACCAAAGCCTTGCTCCCGCTTCCGGAAAAATGGCATGGGTTGTCTGATACTGAAATTCGTTATCGCAAACGTTATCTTGATTTGATTGCTAACCCGTCTGTTCGCCATAATTTTGTTTTGCGCAGCAAAATGATTCAGCTACTTCGCGAATTCATGCACGAGCGAAAATTCATGGAGGTTGAAACTCCTATACTGCAGCATCTTCCGGGCGGAGCACTGGCAAAGCCGTTTAAAACTCACCACAATGCACTTGATGCTGATCTTTACTTGCGCGTTGCGCCTGAGTTATATCTCAAACGTTTGATAGTTGGGGGTTACGAACGAGTTTTTGAAATCGCCCGCTGTTTCCGCAATGAAGGAATCGACAACGAGCACAACCCTGAATTTACTCAGATCGAATTCTACTGGGCTTATGCAGACTACAATGACATAATGTCTTTTATGGAAGAGCTGATTCCATATCTACTTGAAGGCATGGGCCTTGATCTTAAAGTTAAGGTCGGTGATCAAACTGCTGATTTTACCCCACCATATCCAAGAGTGACCATGCGCGAGCTGATCAAGAAGTATGCCAAGCTGGATATCGAAAAGTATCAAGACACTGAAAAGCTTTACAAAAAGGCGGTCAAGATGGGAGTCGAGGATATAAAGCCTACAGATGGACGTGGAAAGTTAATCGATGAAATTTATAAAACTTTTGCTCGACCAAAAATTATGGATCCAATCTTTATGATTGATCATCCGGTTGAGCTATCTCCACTAACCAAACGTAAGCCAGATGATCCTCGATATGTTGAACGAATGCAGATTGTTTGCGCTGGTGGAAATGAACTGTGTAATGCGTTTACAGAGCTTAACGATCCAATCGATCAAGAAGAGCGGTTCCAGGAGCAAGAAGAGTTGCGTGTTGCTGGAGATGAAGAGGCCCAGCGCTTTGACCAAGATTTTATTGACGCGCTCAAGCACGGCATGCCACCAACTGGTGGTATTGGAATCGGTCTTGATCGGTTGTTTAAAACTTTAGTCGGTGCACCAAATCTTAAGGAAGTAATTTTGTTCCCAACACTACGCCCAGAAAAACCAGCCAATGACTCGTCAACACTAAAAGACGAGGATGATTTTGAGGAAATCACCGGTAAGATCCCTGATCGCAAAGATGCGCTAAAACTACTTAAAAAACACATCAAAGAAGACAACTTGGTTAAGCATCACTTAGCAGCAGAAATGGTTATGCAAGCATTTGCTAAGCACTTCAAAAAGAACAAGGGTCTTTGGGGTATTACTGGTCTGCTCCACGATATCGACTGGAATGAGACAAAGGACCGAGCCGAAGAGCACGGTCTAATAAGTGCTGAGATCTTAGAGAAAGAGGGAATTGACTGCCGCATCGTTTATGCGATTAAAGCTCACAACGAAGAGCATGGGCTGCCAATGAATCTATTGCTTGATCGCGTCTTATTCTGTGTTGAAGAGCTAACTGGTTTGATTACTGCGACAGCACTGGTTCAGAAAGACAAGAAGCTGGCTTCGGTCAGTGTTGCCTCGGTTCAGAAAAAGTTCAAGAAAAAAGAGTTTGCCAAGAACGTTGATCGAAAGATCATCTCGCGCTGTGAAGAGCTAATTGATCTACCGCTTGAGAAAGTGATTGAAATCTCACTCAAAGCAATGCAAAAGGGGGCCAAGGATCTTGGCTTATGAAAATAGTAATGGTTTTTGGGACTTTTGATGGGATTCATCCTGGGCATGATTCGTTCTTGTCGCAGGCACGTGAACTAGGGGACCGGTTAGTTGTATCAGTCGCTTCTGACCAGTTTGTTCGAGAGCTAAAGAAACAAGAGCCGCTGCATGGTGAGCAAGATCGATTGCAAGCGATTCGGTCGAACGAGTTGGTTGACGATGCAATCGTCGGTGACCAAGTTATCGGAAACTTTGAAAGCGTGCAAAAGATTCAGCCAGATATTATCGCGCTTGGATATGACCAAGAACAGTTGGCAGAAAAGCTTTCTGAGTGGATCACTGATACCGGATCAAAGATCAAAGTCATGACATTAAAACCACACAAACCTGAAAAATATAAATCTTCGAAATTGAGATATGTTGGACATACAAATAATTAGAGATGACCCGAAGCTGGTCAAGAAAGTGGCCAAGGACAAGAACGTCGAGGTTGATATCGACAAGATTCTTGAATTGGATAAAAAGCGGAAAGACCTGCTTCAGAAAACTGAGAAATTAAACGCAGCCAAAAAGGAAACAGCCGCGAAAATGAAAGGTGCTTCAGACGCTGATAAAAAGAAGATTGCTTCAGAGGGAAAAAAGATTAAAGACGACTTGTCTAAGATCGAACCTGAATTACGTAAGGTTGCTGATGAGTTAGATCAGCTGATGCTAGCCACACCAAACATTCCTTCAAACGACACACCGATTGGTGCTGATGAATCTGGGAATGTTGAAGTGAGTAAATGGGGAGAGCCAGCCAAGTTTGATTTTGAGGCTAAAGATCATGTTGAACTGGCTGCTGATTTGAATCTACTTGATACTGAGAGAGGTGTAAAAGTTGCTGGGTTTAGAGGATATTTCCTTAAAAATGAGTTAATGATGATGCATATGGGGCTAATGATGTTGGCCTTGGGTCGATTGCGTGACAAAGGTTTTGAAGTCATGTCAGCACCAACCATAATCCGCGACATGGCCCTGGTCGGGTCTGGTCATTTTCCTGGTGAATCAGACGAGATCTTTGAAGTGCAAGATCATGCTGGGGAAGGGAAGAAAGAGACAAAATATCTTGCCGGAACCTCAGAACCGTCATTGTTGGCCTATCATGCAGACGAAATTCTTAACGAGGCTGATCTTCCAGTGAAGTCAGGTGGCTTTTCTTCATGCTATCGCCGTGAAGTTGGTGGATACGGAAAAGACACGCGTGGAATTTATCGTGTACATGAGTTTTTGAAAGTTGAGCAGGTGATAATGTGTAAAAATGACGTTGAAGAAGGTTTGAAGTGGCTTGAGGAAATTCGTGAGAACTCTGAGCAATTACTTCAGGATTTAGAACTTCCATATCGCGTTATTCAAATGTGTACCGGTGACATGGGTCAAGGCAAGTACAAGATGTACGACATAGAAACCTGGATGCCATCACGTAACGAGTATGGTGAAACACACTCTGCTTCTTACTTAACTGACTGGCAAGCACGTCGTGCTGGGATTCGCTATCGCACCAAAGACGGTGAGATCAAGTTCTGTCACACACTGAACAACACATTAGTCGCATCTCCACGAATCCTTATCGCAATCTTGGAAAACAACCAGCAAAAAGACGGCTCAATCAAGATTCCAAAGATCTTGCAGCCGTACATGGGTAAACAGAAAGTGATCAAACCGGTTGCATGACCAAACACCGAACATGGATTGAAATAAATGAACAAGCGCTACGGAAGAATATCCGGGCGCTTGGTTCTTTGTTATCTAAGAAGACCAGGTTCTGTGCCGTGGTTAAGTCGAATGCATACGGACACGGTGTAGAGCAGATTGTTTCGATCGCACTTGATGAAAACGTTGACGCGTTTGCAGTGGACAGTATCGACGAAGCGCTGGTTGTGCGCGAGCTCGCACCAGATGCTCTGATTCTGGTTCTTGGATACACAATGCATAATCGGCTCGATGATGTGGTTAAAAATAATATTGAGCTAACAGTCTACGATATTGATACAGTACGAACACTCGATGCGGTTGCATCGAAGCTGAACAAACAGGCGCATGTTCACCTTAAGATCGAAACTGGGACAAACCGTCAGGGAATCATGCCAACAGACCTGCCACGATTTCTAGAATCTCTGAAGGGAATGACACATTTTAGTGTGTCAGGTGTCTCAACCCACTTTGCAAACATCGAAGACACGCCTGACCAAACTTATGCCATGAATCAACTCGAAGAATATCAGCAAGCAGTCGAGCAAATTCGAGAAGCCGGCTTTGATCCTGAGTATCTGCACACCGCTTGCAGCGCAGCGATTCTCTTATATCCAAACACGCACGGCAACCTTGTGCGTGCTGGGATTAGCCTTTACGGACTCTGGTCGTCTGAGAGCACAAAACAGTCTGTACAAGCCAAAAATAAGGCTGTAGAGCTACATCCTGTGCTTAGCTGGAAAACACGCGTCGCCCAAATCAAAGAACTTCCGATCGGGACCGCCATTGGCTATGGTTTAACCGAAAGACTAAAACGCGACAGCCGAATCGGGATCATCCCAGTTGGCTATTGGGATGGCTTTGATAGAGGACTAAGCTCGAAAGGTGAGGTTCTTGTTGGTAGCACACTATGTAAAATAATCGGTCGGATTTGCATGAATATGTGTATGGTTGATCTGACAGATGTGCCAGAAGTAAGTCTTGAGGATGAGGTAGTGCTGATTGGAAAGCAGGGAAGTGGTATAATAAAAGCACAAGATCTTGCAAAGAAAATCGAAACAATTGATTACGAAATAGTGACACGAATAAATCCAAGATTACCACGGATAATCACATGAGGCGTCGACGACGAAACTTTTTTAAAAAACACCACCTAAAGCGATACGAGTCGCGGCGTTTTAATAATCCTTACTTTAAAAAACCAAAACGACAGATCAAAATCAAATGGCAAACGATTGCTGTCCTGGTAGCGATTATTTTTATAGTTGCGGTCCTGATCTACTCTTCGTTATTCCGAATTGACAATGTTGATATTAAGGGAACTGAACACATTAGTCCTGATCAAATCACCCAAATCGCCCACGCTGAACTGGACCGTGGTCGATTCCTAATCTTTCCAAACAACAACCGTTTTTTCCTGCATGAAGAACGCATGCAAAGCAAACTTAACGAACAGTTTGTCTTTGACTCAATCGAAATGGAAGTATCAGGACATACACTAACTATCACTGTCAAAGAGCGTGTTTCAACACTAATCTGGATCACTGCTGATCGTTATTACTTTGTTGATCTTTCCGGAACTATTATTCGTGAGTTGGCACAAGACGAGTTTGAAGAAGCGCCAGGATTTCCCAAATTTTTCGATGAAAATAACCATCAGGTAGCTGTTGGTCAAACCGTCTTAGCCTCAGAAGCAATTCAAGGCAGTATTGATTTCTTGATCCTGGCTGAACAAGGTGGAATAACAATTGACTCATTTAGTTACGAAAGTGTTGAAAATGATTGGCTAGCAGCCAAATCAACAGAAGGTTATTGGATCTTATTTAAACCAACAGAAGACATAGAATCACAAGTAAATAATTTGTTGATTGTACTTCGTGAATCGATCGACAGTGTAAATTTGATTCAGTACATTGATCTGCGCTTTGGGGATCATGTATACTATAAGTAAATCTCAAAAACCAATATCCAAATTCCAATATGAAATATCTTGAAACTGATTTTAAGAACATGATGCAGACCAGGGTTGGGTCGCGTGGAGCAACACAGAAAGAGCTAAAGAGTGTTGAAAACAAATTAAAAAAGGCTCACAAGAAACTGACTCAGTTGCGAGAAACTGCTCAGCAAGGTTTTATGGATTTGCCATATGAAGCAGTAACAGTACGGCTGGTTAATAAATTGGCTAAAGATGTAAAAAAGAATTTTGATAATTTGATTGTTGTTGGTGTTGGTGGAGCAGATCTTGGTACCAGAGTAATAAATGGTGCACTTGGTCACACTGGTGATGGGGTAAATTTATATTTTGCAGGCTCAAACACAGATCCTGATACACTATCAGCCCTGCTAGCAGAAGTTGATCTCAAAAAAACAGCTATAAACGTAGTTTCAAAATCTGGATCAACCATGGAAACCATGTCTACATTCTTGATCTTGCGCGAAGCATTGATCAAAAAGGTTGGCAAAAAGAAACACACAACACACATTTATGTAACCACGGACATATCTAAAGGTACATTGCAATCAATAGCTGAAGGGGAAGGGTATACAATTATTCCACACCCTTTAAATGTTGGTGGCCGTTTCTCAGTTCTATCAACTGTTGGCTTGTTTCCAGCGGCCTGTGCTGGGATTTCAACTGCAAAAATATTAAGAGGTGCGCGCCAGATCGAAGATGAACATCGGGGTAGGGGACATCGGTCAAATGCAGCCAAATTTGCTGCTTTGCTTTATCTTGGCTACAAAAAACGTGGACAGCACATACATGTTTGCATGCCATATGCTGACGGGTTGGAAGATTTTGGATTTTGGTTCTGCCAACTTTGGGCTGAATCACTAGGGAAGTCTGATGAAGTTGGACCAACTCCGATCGCCGCGCTCGGTGCCACAGATCAGCATTCAGAGTTACAACTGTATCTTGAAGGTCCGCCAAACAAAATTATTTCGTTGATAAAAGTGAAAAAGTTTGAAACCGACATGGTTGTTCCAAAGACATTTAAAAAATACGATGCCTTGAATTATTTCTCAGGTAAAAAAGTAAGTGTCTTGAACCATGCTGAGCTCGAGGCCACAGCGAAAGCTCTGACAAAGACTGATACGCCAAATACATTACTAACAATTCCGAAAATCAGTCCTGAAAGTTTGGGTGCACTATTCATGTTTTTTGAACTCGCCTGTGCTTACGCTGGTGAGTTATTCGGGGTCGATACCTACAACCAACCTGGAGTAAAACTTGAAAAGGACACAGCAAAGCGAATTTTAAGCTCAAAATAAGGTCCTGTTCAGTGCCTTGACCTTATTTTGTTTTATTGCTATAATACAGGCGGTCTCTGAAAAGGCCGCTTAAGATTCTTAAGAATACCAAGGCTATGTTTGACGACTTCACACCAGCAGCTGATGATGCAGCTCCAGCAGATGATGCTGCACCTGCAACAGACGACGCTGCTACAGAAGAGGCTGCTCCTGAAGCACCAGCTGAGGAAGCTGCTGCTCCTACAGAGGAAGCTGCTGCTCCTGCTGAGGAAACTCCTGCAGAGGAGGCTCCAGCTGCATAAGCAAGTCATCTCATAGGGCCTAGAGCCCGTTCAAAGAGTGTCACTTTATGTGACGCTTTTTGATTTAAAAAAGTGTAATATGTTTTACGACACATCAACATTAAAAAGCAACGTGGGGTAGAGAGGGACAAAAAGAAACAGTTACATCAGGTACCAAGTTACCTGTTTTTTCTTAAAACGTGTTACAACAAGTCAAAGTAGATTTAAAAACAACAAATATAAAAAACACGAAATCGAAAACGGCTCTGTAACGATTTCACAGGTATCAAGACACCTATAGAATATATGTAAATTTAGAAATAAAACGCAGATAAACAAACAGCGGGGACCAAGCCACATTTTACGTACACAAACACGTATAACAGGCTGTTTGTGTCGTAACAATGTGGCTAATGTTAGACCGACACATAACCTTATGCCTTAAGCTTGGTTATGTGTCGTCTAACATATATTGTGCGACACACTATCTCGCTTAAATATACGATCCCCTACGTATTTCTTTTAACTTTTCATTACAAACAAATTGTTGCTTTTTATTTATCATTAATGCACTTATCTTGTTTCTTGAAAAGCAAACACGAATCAAAAAGAGGGTGCTTTTAACACCCTCCCTATTCTGAGCTCCTCTATCCCCCACTCTATGTGTCGCAAAACATTATATGGTCAGTGGCATAAATAAATATCGAATGGCCAACATGACAGCACCGGCGATCATAACTCCAATCCCAACATTAATTAACGTGCTTACCGTTTGATCTTCTCTCTTCAAGTCCTTCATCATCATCACAGTTAAAAAAATAAATAGGATTCCTGGAAACAAGAAAAAAATAAATCCAAAAATGGTTAGCAACATGGCTATCTCTTCCATATTAATAGTCTACTAAATAATTTAATGGGTTAACTGGAATACCGTTTAAACGGACTTCAAAATGAAGATGAGGTCCAGTTGAAAGACCGGCTCCTGAAGTTCCTGGCATTCCACCTGATAATGCAATTGTTTCTCCTCGCGAAATAAATTGATCAGCCGAGACCATTGGTTTTGACAAGTGAGCGTATAACGTGGCTATTCCATTCGTATGAATTACCATGATGTAATTCCCATAAAGCCGCCCTTGCTTAACCCAAGCTACGTATCCTGGGGCTGGGGCCGTGATTGGGGTCCCTTGCATTTGAGGAATATCGATACCTGAGTGCTCAAACAAATGACGGAATGGATAGGTTGGATCATGATAATAGGCCGAGATACCACGATAATTTGGATCTAACGGCCAAGACAAAATCGTTGCGTCTCCATAGATATCAGAATCAAGAATCTTGTTCTCGATTTCGTTTTGCAGTGCTCCGATCTGCTGTTCAATATACTGTTCCTCCTGACTAAGTTCGTACAACAAAGAAGCAAACTGCGCTTCTGAGTAATTCACCTCAGCCACCAAAACCTCCTTGGCACTGACCTCGTTTTCAAGCAACATTATTTCCCTTTCTAGTTCTTCTTCTAAATCCACCAATCGCAACAAATTCTCTTCTTTAACAGTCTGCTGCTCTTCTAAACGATCCCGCATCCCTTTTGTATCATCTAGGGTCGCAGCCAAATCGCTGTTCACCTCTTCAAGATAACGCAACTGATCAAATAACTCAGAAAAGGAATCGGTTCCAAAAACCAACTCCAATAAACTATTTTCATCATATTGGTTCATGCGTCGTAAAATCGAGGCCAACAACTCTTTCTGTACTTCCAACTTTGCCTCAAGATCAAGGACCTCGGCTTCGATGGCATAAATTTCAAGCTCGGTTGTTTCCACTTCTAATTCTGTTGCTTCGATATCCAAACCTGTTTTAGCAATTCTATTTTCTAAAATCGCAACCTCTGTTTCTAAAGAAATCGATTCAGCCTGCTTAGCGCTTATCTGCTCTTGATACGACTCAATCCGCCGATTTATCTGATCCAAATGAACTTTCTTTTCCTCAATCACCTCACTCAGCTCATTGACCTTCTCTGTTGTACCCTCCTCAGCAAAAACAAACTGCATTGATCCCATTGGTAGGATCAATCCAGTTAAAATAACAAGCTGTATTAGTTTTTGTTTCATTTAAGCGCTGTAAGAGCGTTTTTTAGACGTTTGAGCGTCTGTTCCCTCCCAAATACCCAAGCCAACTCAAATGGCCCAGGCGAAGCTTTCTGTCCGCTTAATGCAACACGCATAGGCCAGAGAACATTACCATTCGCTAGCCCCTTACTATCAATATACCCTTTTATCGCCTTCTCGACCAGTTCAACCGAGGCAAAATCCCCTTCTTCAAGTGATTCAATCAATTCAATCACACCCTTAAGATTTTGCACCGCATCATTTTTGTCTGCTTTTTTCCAAATCAAGATCTCAGGGTCCTCAAGCTTTAAATCTTCAACATACATATCAACCATATCAACGACCTCATCCAGACGAACCATACGTTCTTGTTCAATTGACACTATCTTTTTCAACACCTCGGAATCAACACTCTTCCCTGCTCTTTCCAAAAACGGCTGACACAATTCAACTAACTGCTCAACACTTTTTTGACGAATATAATGCCCGTTCATCCAGTTCAACTTATCGATATCAAAAACCGCGCCTGAAGCGTTAACCTTTGAGAGGTCAAACAACTGAATCAATTCATCAAGTTCGTAAATTTCTTGATCTCCTTTTGGATTATATCCAAGCAAGGCCATGAAGTTCAACAGTGCTTCTGGTAAGTAACCCTTAGCCAAATAATCCTCTGCAGCAACATCACCCTGGCGTTTGGACAATTTTGACTTGTCTGGATTCAACACCATTGGCAAATGGGCAAACACTGGCAATTCCCATCCGAACATCTGGTACAGCATGACGTGTTTCGGTGTTGAGCTAATCCATTCCTCTGCACGAATAATGTGAGAAATCTGCATCAAATAATCATCAACAACAACTGCCAAATGATATGTTGGAAATCCATCCGACTTCATCAACACCTGATCATCAACCTCAGAATTATCGATTGTAACAGCACCACGGACAACATCCTTAAAAGTTGTCTTCCCTTCTGGAACTTTCATGCGCACAACAAAAGCTTCACCAGCATCAACTTTCTTCTGAACCTCATCATCTGTTAGATCGCAACAATGCCGATCATACTTGGTTGGCATCTTTGCAATCTGTTGCTGCTTACGCATTTCATCCAAACGTTCCTTGGTACAAAAACAACGATATGCATGGCCTTGCTCAAGAAGCTGATCTACATGCTGCTGATACAGCTCACTTCGCTCAGATTGAATATACGGCCCAAGATCACCACGCTGAACAATTTTATCTCCATCCAAAAACACACCCTCGTCGTAATCAACACCAAAGGTCTTTAAAATATTAACCAAATTCTCCATCGCACCCTCTACAAACCGCTCACGGTCAGTATCTTCGATACGCAAAACCATTTGCCCTCCCTGATTTTTTGCGAATAAATAAGCATAAAGAGCACTTCGAAGGTTTCCAAGATGCAGATATCCTGTTGGCGATGGTGCAAAACGAGTTCTTACTTTCATACTGGCCTTATTTTACTCTTAATTACCAAATATGGGAAGACCACGACCGCGGTCCAGATGCGCTTGATCCGACTTGGTTGTTTGATCAAACGGTAAAACCACTCTAAGCCCAAGCGGCGCATCAGACGCGGTGCGCGAGGCACATTGCCAGATAAGTAGTCAAAAGCACCTCCAATACCAGCGGCAACGCGTACGCTTGGCAAATGTTTTAGAAACGAAATGATCCAGCGCTCCTGTTTTCCATGCCCAAGAGCCACGAGTAAGACAGCGGGTTGAAAATTGATTATATCCCGTGGCACAGCTGGATTCATACTCCATTCCCCGTCCTTGAAAAATATCGGTCCGCCTGCATTTGCTCGAATCTTCAAAGTAGGATACTTGTCTTTTAGGATCGCTGCTGCTTTTTCGGCAGACTGATCAGATCCTCCGAGCAGAAACATTGACTGACTACGCTCAGCACAAATCTGAGCCAACATCTGCATCAGATCGTTCCCAGTAATCCGTGGCAATGCTTCGTCACCCTGAAAGCGAGCAGCGAACTGTAGTCCCACCCCGTCGCAAATAGCCAGGTCTGCCTCGTTGATTATTGCCAAAAAGTCCTCTTGTTTCTGCGCAGCAACCACAAATTCCGGATTCGGCGTAACCACATAATGCTGTCGATCAGAATCCAAATAAGACCGCAACGCCTCGATTACGCCCTTTTTGTCAATATTGCTGATTTTTACCCCAAGTATCTTAGTCATAAGCTTAAGTATACAAAAAACCGTCCAATAGGTCGAATCTACTGGACGGCCAATGTTCTTTATTATTCGACAACATCTTCAACCAGCTCTTCAACGTCAGGATTATCAATTGAAACTGTTGTGTCATCAGTAACACTGTCAGCACCTGCATCTTCTGTTTCTGTAACCGCTTCTTCAACTTCCTCAGCCATCACCTCTAACAACTCGATTGTCCAAAGTGTTGCACCACCAACTTCTGTGGTTTCAACTTTTCCAATACGAAGCGTTGCTTCTCCGGCAAATTCTAGACTCTCTTCATAATCAAGTAAATCAGCACTTGTTCCTAAGCAGTAATGTTCTAGGTCTCCGCCAGTGGCTTCAGGCAGCTTTGTTACCTCCTCTTCACTTAAATCTAGAAGTACGCAACCAAGATGAAAATCATAAGTATACTTGGCCTCTAGCATTTGCTGACCACCATAAACCATTCCAGTACTTGATTCTTCGTCACCATCAAACACGCGTGGTGTTCCTTCATCATAACCAAGAGCAAAAACAGGCTCTTCGATAGAATCTTCTTGAACGTCAGAAGCCTCATCAGCTTCTTGCTTATCAAGCTCCTCAACCTCCAAAGTTGAAACACACCCAGCACCGACCAAGGCAAATGCGGCCACCAGGGCTAAAAGAGAAATCTTTCTCATATTATTTTGTCTTTAAAATTTTATATAATTTATCACCGTGGCGCACGCGCTCATCCACCTTAAAAGTAAGCACCTCGCCTTGCTTAGCCACTGTAACTGGTTTTTCATCAACGATCAAGTTCTTGGCACAGGTTCTATACACACCAGTATTTTTGCCTAAAAATACGACTTCTGTTCCCTCTTCAAGCTCTGATGCCTGGACTGTAACCTCAGCCACAGAAATCTTTGGATAAAACTTTGTAACTGGCCCAACGAATTCTTTTGTCTCGCTTGCTTGAGATCCGTATGAACCACACCAGTATTTGAAAGCCTTGCCACGATAGAATCCATCAGACAGTCCGCGATGATACACGGTACCCAGCTCTTTATTCCAGCGATCAATCTTTTCTTTTGAATATGTACCATCTGCGATCGATTCCAGTGCCTCGCGGTAAGTTCGGACAACACGGTCGACATAGTCAGCAGCACGACCACGTCCTTCGATCTTTAAGCAAACCACACCAGACTTCACGATTTCATCGAGCAAACCGATTGTACACAGATCCTCTGGACTCATAACAAATTCGTTATCGATCTTCATCGCTTTACCTGTTTGTGGATCAGATACTTGATATGCACGTCGACATGGCTGAAAACACATGCCACGATTCGCAGAAGTGTTATGACAGTAAAGGCTCATGCCGCAACGACCAGACACTGACACACACATTGCACCATGAATAAATATCTCGATCTCAATCAAACGTCCAGATGGTCCACGAACGTCTTGCTTCTTGATCTCATCAACGATCTCACGAATCTGTTCTAAAGTTAACTCACGGGCCAAAACCATTCGATCTGCCCATTGCGAGAAAAACTTAACAGCTTCGATATTCGAGATCGAATGCTGGGTAGACATGTGCACCTCAACACCAACAGATCGCGCGTACTCAATCACACTTGGGTCAAAACAAATCACAGCGTCGATCTTTGCCTTTTTCACTGCATCAATTACCTGTTTGATCTTCTCAAGCTCATCCCCGTAAACCAAAACATTGAGTGCTAAATAGCACTTCACATTAGCCTCGTGACACTGCTTAGCAATATCTACCAGATCATCAACAGTAAACTTCTGCGCGGTGTTCGCCCGCATATTCAACTCAGCCACACCAAAATAAACCGCATCAGCTCCTGCCTTAATTGCAGCGGTTAAAGACGCTTGAGACCCAGCCGGGGCCAATAGTTCAGGTAATTTCATAGATAAGAATAATACATCAGACTGCCTGTTTGGACAAGAAACACACTGACCCGAACAAAAACACACACTCTCAACACTCGACTCAATAAATAACCGATCGGTTAGTTAGTGAAGTGCACTTAATTTTATTCTTCGGCTAAATAAACTTTGACCCAATCTTCAGCGTCTATTTCTTTAACTAAGGCGCGTAGATCGTTGACAACATCTTTTTTACTACGCCACAGACTAAGATGAACAATCTCGAACTCGGCCTCTTTGAGCAAGTTCCTAATCACCCAACGAATATTTCTCACATGTTCTGGAATATCATACGAGACCAAACAACACTTACCTTTAGATAATTCCTTTTTGGTGTCGATCACCTTCTGTTTTAAAACTTCGATCCGACCGCGGTCAGTCAATGAAACCAGGATCTTATCGCCCTTGTCATCTAATTTAATTAACTCCTGTTCCACTAAACGTTTCTGTGCCTGCAGTTTTGCTTTTCTTTCCAGGCGCCTAGCTTGAATATTGGCTCCTCGCATCTGTCCCCTGACCAAACCGTAAGCTCCGCTCAACATATTTTTCTCTATTTGCGACGGCTGATCAAGCAAGTGTAATTTCCGATTCAATTCCCCGAGTTCATTTCTAGTTTTTGATCTTTTATATGTTGTTCTTCTCTTTTGCTCTTCAGACATACAAAAATATCATATCACAGATCTGATTCACTAGATAGCCGATCGGTTAGTTAGTGAATCATTGTATTTTGTGTCTTGGGTTTAATCTCTGTATATATTTCCACAAGTGATAAAGAAAAAAGGCCAGGATCAAGTCCTGGCCGGAGAAGTCCGAACCCGGGCACGGTGCCGATCGCTGAAGTGTTCAGCAATCTTGCGCACCCAGAACCAGTTGTCAGTTTGTGTACCGTCTTGAAGGAAGGCCCTATTGCCTTCAAAGAGCAAGTGCCCATGCTCGGCACAGAATTCCACCAGCTCGGTCAGCATGGCCATACCCGGCTCATTGGCCCTAATCGTGAAAGCGTCGACAAGCACTGCCTCGTCGGTTGGCAAACTCTCCAGCCGTCCGTTCCAGCGCTGGAAATCGAACTCGGCCTGCACTCGGTGCATGGCCGCGCAGACCCGTGAGGATCGCTCACCCAAGTTGATCACGTAGCCGGTGTAAAAAATCTTGACTTTGGTTTTTTTGTCGTCGCTCATTTAATCCCCCTAAAAGAACCAGTTTTGGTTTTACCATTAATAAACGCGCCTGTCAACCCATGTTGCAATATGCTAAACTGGATCAGAGGAGGAGTCATGGTAACAACCACTAAACGAGAAGCTGTACGAGAATCTCTCGGGCCTCTGGAACGTGCTCAACAAGCGAAGCAGGAACAACTTGCTCGTGTAAGAGCAGTATACGGTAAAGACGTTTCACATATGGCCGAAGCGGCGGCAACAGATGTGTGGTACACGGCACTACTGAAGTTGAAGATGGTTGGTCCGTTCAGACGGATTGTGTTCGATGCTCTGAGGAGAAACGATCCAAGACCAACAAAGGTTGTGGTCACAGGCAATTTCGGTGATGTGGTGATCACGTTATCTGATGACGAAGTTCGTTTCCAATACTACGGCGACCTGGAATTCCTCAAGCTTTCGTTCTTTCAAAAGACCTACCTACACAAACCAGGTCCTGAACGACCCTTGCGGATCGACTTCTCGGTTCCGGTCAAACCGTATCTTGACACAATCCATGACAACGATTTCGGTCGCGCCATGGACAGACTCAACAGCGGACACTGTCCTATCTAGCTACCAGCTCACCTGAGCTGGTTTTTTCTTGACTCAATCCCGTTAGCACTCTATAATACAGAGTGCTAATTTAAGCCTATTATGTTACCAAACAACTTTACACACAAATCTCAAGAAGCTATTCAAAATGCGCATAACCTAGCTGTTGAAAACGGTCAGGCAGCGATCGAGCCGATTCACTTACTCGCTTCCCTGCTCTCTCAGGACGACGGCGTGGTTATTTCTATTTTTGACAAAATGAATCTTGATATCGCCACCTTGCGGGGCGAGGTCGACACAATTCTGGATACGCTACCTAAGCAAGAAGCCATGGGTGGTGGCGGTATTGGCCAGGTTTACTTGTCACAACCAATGGCTCGTGTTTTTGCTACAGCCAACAAAATTGCCAAACAGTTCAAGGACGAATACATTTCAACTGAACACCTGTTCCTTGGTTTAATGGTCGACAAGAATGTTAAAGGTTTGTTGGAACGTTCTGGTGTAGTTGAGGCTGAGGTGTTAAAAGTTTTAAAAAAAATTCGAGGAAATCAGAAAGTGGATTCACCAGAACCAGAGTCTAAGTATCAGGCGCTGGAAAAATATTCAATGAACCTGACTGAAATGGCGCGACAAGAAAAACTGGATCCAATTATTGGGCGCGACAAAGAAACTCGTCGTCTGATGCAGATCCTGACTCGCCGAACCAAGAACAACCCGGTCCTGATTGGTGAAGCAGGTGTTGGTAAAACTGCGATTGCCGAAGGTCTTGCTCAGCGAATTGTTGCTGGTGACGTTCCTGAGTCATTGAAGAATAAAGAACTAGTCGCTTTGGATCTTGGTGGTATGGTTGCTGGAACAAAATATCGTGGTGAGTTTGAGGATCGTTTGAAAGCCGTGATTAAAGAGATCGAAGAATCTGAAGGACAAATTCTGTTATTTATCGATGAGCTACATACTTTAGTTGGAGCTGGAACTACAGAAGGCGGATCGCTTGATGCATCTAATTTACTCAAACCCGCTCTGGCTCGTGGAAAGCTGCGTACCATTGGCGCGACCACGCTCAAGGAATATCAGCGGCACATTGAAAAAGACCCAGCATTTGAACGTCGCTTCCAACCAGTGTTAGTTGAAGAACCTTCTATCGAGGATACGATTGCTATTCTGCGTGGAATCAAAGACCGCTATGAACTGCATCACGGAATCCGCATTGCTGACGCAGCCATTATCGCTGCAGCTGAACTGTCCGCCCGCTACATTACTGACCGCTTTTTACCGGACAAAGCCGTTGACCTGATCGACGAGGCTGGCTCTGCTTTGCGTATGGAGATTGATTCCATGCCTGAGGAGCTTGACCATTACAAACGTGATGCTATGCGTCTTGAGATCGAGCGTGAGGCTTTGAAAAAAGAAGAAGACAAGGATTCTAAAGCTCGACTTGAAGAGATCGAAAAGCAACTAGCGGATCTGAACGAACAGTCTCGTGAACTGGAAATGAAATGGAAGAATGAGAAAGATAAGATCGCCGAAATCCGAGCCATTAAAAAAGCCACTGATGAACTTCGAGCAATGGCTGACATTGAGGAACGTCGCGGCAACCTGCAGAAAGTTGCTGAAATCCGCTACAGCAAGATCCCGGCGCAGGAAGAAAAACTGAAAAAGACAGAGGCCGAACTAGTTAACATGCAAAAAGATCGCGGTTTACTGAAAGAAGTTGTTCAGGATGAAGATATCGCCACAGTAGTATCCCGCTGGACCAACATTCCTGTTTCAAAAATGCTTGAATCAGAACTGACTAAACTGACGCGCATGGAAGAAGTGTTGTCAAAACGAGTTATTGGTCAGTCTGAAGCGATTGAAGCCGTCTCAAACGCTCTACGTCGCTCTCGAGCCGGTATTGCTGAAGAAGGCCGCCCAATCGGATCATTCCTGTTTTTAGGACCTACCGGAGTCGGAAAGACCGAACTTGCGAGAACTTTGGCCGACTTCATGTTCAACGACGAAAGCGCATTGGTACGTATCGACATGTCTGAGTACATGGAAAAGCATGCTACTTCGAAAATTATTGGATCGCCTCCAGGTTATGTTGGATATGAAGAAGGCGGACAGCTAACTGAGATCGTTCGGCGCCGACCGTACAGTGTTATCTTGTTTGACGAGATTGAAAAAGCTCACCCAGATGCGTTTAACATGTTGCTTCAGATTTTGGACGAGGGGCACCTGACAGACGCCAAGGGTCGCAAGGTAAACTTCAAAAATACTGTTATCATCATGACTTCAAACATTGGATCTGACGCGATCTTAGAAATGACTACCAAAGGTGGCGGCGAGCTTGGGTTCGAATCAGATCGCAGCGATTCACCAGAACGCGATGAGGAGCGTATGCGCGAACGAGTGATGGGTATGCTCACAGAACACTTCCGCCCTGAATTCCTGAACCGGCTAGATGAAATTACTATCTTCCACTCATTGTCTGAAGATAACATCAAACATATTGTTGAACTGCAGCTTGATCGGGTAGCCAAGCGCTTGCAAGAGCGGCGCAAGATCAAGATCAAGATTACTGATGCGGCCAAAAAGCTGCTGGCAGAAAAGGGCTACGATCCCGCATTCGGTGCTCGCCCACTCAAACGCGTCATCCAAACTGAGATCTTAGATGCCCTGGCCAAGAGAATCATCGCCTCTGAGATCGAAGAAGAATCGACGATCACAATCGATGCGAGGAAAGAACAGATCACTATTTCATAAATAAGGATATTAAAAATCCGCAGGTGTGTACCACTTGCGGGTTTTAGATTCCGGACTTGAACTCGACCGGGACCTGGAAGACGTGGTTGGGCTCGATGTCGCGAGCTTCCATCCAAGCCTTGAGGGCTCTGAGCTGCAACCTGACAGGGTCATGGCCGCAATAGTAAGTCGTATCGCCTCTTACCTGAACCTCGCAGTCCATTGTCAGAACTAATTCCAGATCTCCATTGGATCGACGAACATGTACCACACCTTCTGGTCGTTTATCTTCGTCAACGATGAGCTGAAAACTCAGACCATGCTCTCGCACTCCCGCTTCACTGACTGGAATGATGGCTAGTCCAGTTTGCTCGGTCAAGTCACCCTTGGCCTCGGGTGAAAACACGATAGCCACGAAACCGATTTTCTCAACAGTCACAGTGTTTCCTTTCTCTGTGGATTGTAATGGTTCAATGAATTAGACCTTAACAATCCTGTTCAGACTTGTCAAAATAAAAGACTCCGCAGTGATGCGGAGTTTTGAGTTACTCCTCCTCGCCGTTGTCGTCTTCTTCATCCGGATCCGGCTGTTGCTGGATCGGTCCTTCTGGCTGAACAAAGAAGACTGGCCTGGCTTCTAGCTCGGTCGCCGGAATCCCTTCGTCCTGCAACAACTTTAGTAAAGCCGATTCGAACTCACCGAAAGTTGCGTGCACAAATTTGGGACGAAAGCGCTCCTCAACGGAGTCAAAGAACTCCAGATGATCCCAAATATCTCCTGCCGGAAACATGTATGAGAACCGCGGATGACTACTTGTCCCTATACCAGCACTAAATCGCACTGGCACTGTCTGGATCAACAGGCGGGCCACCGGTTCATCAATCCCACCTCCTGAGAACTGGGGGTACTTTAAATCAACGATTAGTTGTCTGCCCCCTGCCAGGAAACAGCGCAAATCAAATTTGACACCGGAAAGCAATATTGAGAAAAAGGACATTCTCCTGTCATCTTCATAATCAGGACTGCACCTATCCGATATGACGTAACGACCTCGTTCCCTGCTCAGTGATGGTAAGCGGAGCTCGTTCCTTTCGACACGCTTCCCGTAATACCCACGCAACGTTTTACGGTTTCGATCAAGTAGCGCTTGTGCCACCTGATCTTTATAGGTTGGCCGACCCTTGGCAGCCACACCCTTATTCATCCAACGCCAATCAGCTTGTAGCTGCTTGAAATCAGGTGGCAAGAGTCGACAGTCGGCTGGCACAAAATCAGGATCAGCATGCATCCTTTTCAGGTGCTCAACGCTTCGCGACAGCAAGAGCAACTTCTCGTAGAAGTCACGCATACCACACTGCGCGATATCGCGCCAAAGTTCGGAAGTAAAAAGAGCCATTTCATCTCCAGGCTTGTTGGAATTATCACCGGTCTTTTTTCAAAGACGCATTGCCCTACTAGCCAAGCAGGATCGGGACACCCCAAGCTCCATTTCAGAGCTACATCCGGGGAGGTTCCTACAGCCCACCTCTATTTCAGAGGTGTTGTCACATGCACCACGCACCAAGCTGTATTCTGCACTTTTCAGCACATCTCTTCTGGATGACATGAAGAGGACTTTCACCTTAACAACCCAAACCTATTTCGTCAAAAAAAATCTCCGCATGGGTTGCGGAGTTAGAGTGCGTTGCTCGGGGTCTCGCCGGCGCGGCCGAGCTTGAGGCGACTTGCCGGCGGACCGGTACGTGGCGGACGCAGGTCGTCCTGTCCGATCTGCAGGCTCATTGCCTGAGCTGCACGATAGCCCGTGAAGACGATGTGGTCACGCTCACTCCGGATAGTGATCTGCTTGACGTGTCCGTCATGCTGAGCCTGGCTAGCCTGGAGCTGGGCCTGACCAACACTCTCGTCCTCAGTAACGGTCGGGTTGTTATCACCAAAACGGTAGGTCTCGATTCTATATCCCATCTTCCCTCTCCTGCTCGTCCGTCATGGAAACGAGTTGTGGTGTGATGCTGAGTACCTCAGTCAGCTCCTCAGCGGTGCGTGTGATCGGTGATGGCTCACCGAGCTTGGTCTTGAGCTGCTGGATGATCCAGGCAAGCATATCGCTGGTCTGTGGCAGACAGAAATCGACTATCACACCTGATTCAAGTTGAACCGGCCTGGATGCACGGACCTGGAAATGGCGTTCTTTCTGTATCAAGACAACAACCAGATCATGGTCAGAATATTCGAGCACACCGATGACGATCGGGATGGCCGAGGTACGACCATTCTCTTCGATCTGGTCAACTTGTAGGTACGGCACGTCCATCAACTGCCAGGTTCGAATCATGTCTTCTCTCCAAGCCAGACGCACCATGAGCGACTCGGTGATCGCCCCTAGGGGCACCGGCTGATCAGTCTTTGGAAGTGTTCCTGGGAACATGATCGCTCCTTGTGAAGGTTCGGATGAATAGCATGCCACAGATTTTCCAGGTTGTCAACAGGCCGGCCACTGGATGACTCAGGGTTTTGTTTGTGGAAGCGTTCGGCCCATTCGTGGTTAAGTCTTGGTTGGTGTCAGGCCTCACTCGGCGTCGGCCGGAACATTTAAGGTTAAGGGGTACGTTATATGACAGGCCTGATAGTCCGGCCTCCGATCGTTCCACAAATCAAAACCCTTCGTCATAATATTCTGTCGGTCAAAAAAAGTGGCCGGCCATAAACAAAGGACGAGGATATTCTTTTTGTGAGAACACGTGGAGCCGGGCCCACATCTTGCCATCAATAACTACCATTGGTTCTGGTCCCGGCGGAACATCGAGCGAGGCCCAGAGACTATTCTCTTTTTTCAACAACGTTCTGGCCGAGCGCTTCTCACAAAAATAATGTCCGAGTCCCCCATGGCCGGCCAGCATGTTATATCAACTGGCCTAAACAGCTAAAATCTGTTAGCATTTAAGCACTATGAAACAAATACTAACAGGAATCATTTCGCTAACTTTAGCGTTTTCACCCTTGGCTCCGGCGTTAGCCAGCACAGATTTTAACGCCAATTTTTTAATTTCTGATGACGAACTAACGGATGCTTTTTCCATGGACCGCAATGACATTCAACGCATTCTCGACAAAGGCGGACTAGCTGATTACTTCACCGAGGACATTGATGGACGAACACGCCACATTGCTGACATCATCTGGTGGACAGCACAGATGCGCGGAATCAGTCCAAAAGTATTACTAGTAATGCTACAAAAAGAGCAGAGTCTGATCGAAGACCCAACACCTTCGCAGGACCAACTAGATTGGGCCTTAGGCTATGGAGTTTGTGATGACTGTACACACGATGATCCTGACATCCAACGCTGGAGCGGAATTTCAAAACAACTTAATTCTGCTGCTTTGCAGTTGAACGAGGGCTACCTGCAGGACATTGAAGATGATGGTTACACAGTAATGGGTTATGGCCCAGGTTTGACCAGCAGGATTGATGATGAGTATGTCACTTTTGCTAACGCAGCCACAGCAGCACTGTACACCTACACACCACACATTCACGGCAACGAGTTATTTGTCACTATTTGGAATCGATATTTTGGAATCTACTATCCATCTGGATCTCTTTTGCAAGACAACACTACTGGCGGTGTTTACTTAATTAAATTCGACGAGAAGCGACCGATCACCTCACAGACCGCCCTGCTTTCTCGATATAACTCGGATCTGATTATCTCAGTTGACCCAACAGTACTCCAGACTTATGCTGATGGCGCGCCAATTTCTCATGCCAACTATTCCCTACTTCAGACACCAACTGGTGGCATTTATCTTCTAGTGGACGACGTTATCAGACCAATCGCTAGCCAGGAAGCTTTTCGTTCTATTGGTTTTAATCCTGATGAAGTGATCGCTGTTGAATGGGAGGATTTGGCAGCCTACAGTGAAGGTGAAACGATTACTGAAGACAGTGCTTATCCAATCGGCACTTTGCTACAAAACTCAACCACAGGTGGTGTTTATTTTGTTGAGAATGGAATTAAACAACCACTGATGTCACGTGATGTTTTAGATAATCGTTTCGCTGGTTGGGCTATTGTTCCTATGTCTCCAGAAGAATTAGATGAATTCGAAACCGGTGATGCAGCCAAGTTCTTTGACGGGACATTGGTGAAGGGTCCAGATCCAGATGTATATGTAATCTCCGAAGGCGAGCGTCGACCAATCCCAAGCGAAGAAGTCTTCCTTGGACTTGGTTGGAAATGGGAAAACATTATCGTCACTGACGAACGAACTCTTGAGCTACACCCGCTTGGTGAAACGGTCTATATGAGTACTGACGAAATTGAAGCTGCTTCGAATTAATATGTTAGTCTTTGCCGCCTTTACTCCACACACACCTTTACTCCTGCCGAGTATTGGTAAAGACAACCTAAAAAAGCTTCAGAAAACCTCTGACTCAATGCAACAATTGGCAGACGAACTTTATGCTGCCCGACCAGATACGATCGTTGTTATTTCTGGCCATAGTCATTCATATACTGATGCGTTTGCTATCAACTTTAACGATCCATACAAAATCGACCTGACCAAACTGGGTGATCTTGATGTTACACGTGATTATCACCCTGATCTACGACTGATCGATAAAGCACAGCGGCAGTTGCGCCGTGACGAAGTCCCTTTTACCCTTCACCCTGAAGACGCGCTTGACTATGGTTCAGCTGTGCCACTTTTGCTCTTAGCTGAAAAGTTGAAAGACATTAAGATTGTTCCGGTTTCGGTTTCTGACCTTGCGCCAAAAGAGCACTTTCATTTTGGACAGGCTCTGAAAGAACAGATTGTGAACACAACGCAACGTGTGGCAGTGATTGCTACTGGTGACCTATCGCACACGTTAACAACAGAATCTCCAGCTGGTTTTCATAAGAGCGGTCCAAAATTCGACAAGAAGATCCAAGAACTGATTGCTGAACACAATGCTGCTGGGTTGATTAAGATAAAGCCAGAAATAGTTCAAGAAGCCAAGCAATGTGGATACCGCGCTTTGTTGATCTTGTTTGGAATATTAGATAAACAAAACATCAAAACAAACATCTTGTCTTATGAAGCCCCGCTTGGCGTGGGCTACCTGACCGCCAATTTTGAGCTTGCCTAATATGATCGCTGAAGTTTATTTGATAAAGCGACTGCCGCGCCAGATGGCGTTTTTTGATTATAGGATCCCAGATGAAATGGAAGTGCAACGAGGGGCCTTGGTTAATGTGCCGTTTCGCAATCAAACTGTACGCGGGATTGTGGCTGGCATAAAAAAAGAATCTGAGCACGCTAATATCAAGGCTGTTGGCGAATTGATTGATCCAGAATTCCTAAGCAACGCAGAGCTTGCTGTTTACGAGAGCGTGGCTGAAAAGATCGTACAATCTGTGCCAGCCATCCTTGATACGGCTTTTTTACCTCCACGTAAGCGCGCTTCAACAATCGAACACACTAAACCAACATCGATCACAAACAAAGTTCGCGAGCAGGAAGTAGAACATATCCGTTCAACAATCGAATTACTAAATAATGGCGGGGATCATTTTATCCAATCAACAGACATTGTTCAAAGCACAGCCGTGATCGAAACCTGGTTGCGTAAGAATGAATCGAATAAACAATGCTTGATCTTGTTATCCCACGTCCATGATGCAGACATGATCGCTGCCGCACTATCAGGAATCGATCCAACCATGACTGTTCTAGATAGCCGATCTACCAAACCACAGCGTGCAGATATTGCTAAAGCTTGGCGCAAGGGCGAAATAAAAACATTAATTGCCACCAGGATCGGGTCAGTCTTGCCAGCCAAAGATCTGGGCTCCATCTTTGTTGTTCGCTCTGGATCTGATGAACATGCTCAGTACGATCGCAATCCTCGCTATGATGCGCGTGACTTTGCTTGGCATTGGCATCAAGCCACGGGCGCAACTCTAGCATTTTTCGACGTGGTTCCTCGTGTCAGCGATGTCGTACTCTTGAACTCAAAACCTGCAACTCAAAGCCCGCAACTTTTAGCCGACACGACCGTTCTTGATCTTAAAGAAGAACGTCAAAAAACCGACACCCCAATCCTATCTGACCCCTTAATCAAGGCAATGGACATGGCTTTACAAAACAAACAAAAAGTGATACTCTCCTTTAATCTTAAAGAAAGCCAAGAGCTTGGGCTGATGTTGGCAAAACGCTTTCCCCACGCAAAGATTTCTAGAATTCATAAAGACATAGACAAACCTGAATCTGTTGATTACGATATAATGCTTGCTACCCAATACTATTTCGAAAACATCTTTGATCCTTTCCGCGATCGTAACATCGGATTAGTTGCTGAGCTGAACGTAGACTTGGGTCTGCGCGAACCATTTTACACTGCCACCGAAAATACATTGATTCGACTTTTAGAACTACGTGGAATCGCATTCAGACAAAGATGCAAGTTTATCGTTCAGACCTGGTCAAGTAATCTCGTCAAACAAATGTTGGATAATCCTTGGACAATCTTGAAAGCCGAAGACGACGTGCGCAAACAGTTTGCTTATCCGCCACATGGCCGGATCTGGCGTGTGTTTTCTAGGGGGGCTGAAAAAATTGAATTCGTTAAAGAAAAAATAGAATCTGCAATTCCTAAGATTAAGATGACCCAGTCTGACCAAATCCTAGACATCCGATCTGAGCTTAAATACACTGAAAAAATCAACAACATCTTAAAAACTCTGCCAGATTCGTATATAATAGAAATTGACCCAGAACGGGTTAGAAAACTATGATCAAACCAATCTTAACTGAACCCAATCACGATCTACGCCTTAAGTCAGATAAGGTCCATCTTCGTCATATTGAAAAAGAAGAAACCCAAGAACTCATTGATGACATGATTGAAACCATGAACCACGCAGACGGGATTGGTTTGGCTGCACCACAGATTGGTGTGCTAAAACGAATTATAATTGTTGATACAAAGAAAAAAGGACCACAAGCTTTTATTAATCCAAAAGTGGCTAGTCGTTCTTTGTTGCGCGTTCAGGCTGAAGAAGGTTGCTTGTCAGTACCAGGGATTTTTGGAATCGTTAAACGATATCGTAAAGTCACTATCAAGGCCCTTGATCGGCATGGTTGTAAAGTTAAGTTTCGAATTGGTGGCATGGAAGCAGTCATTTTTCAACATGAGATCGATCATTTGAATGGCATGTTGTTTACTGACCGAGCTCATCATTTCACAAATCCACCAAAGATGTAATATGACCCGGGTTGTTTTTTTTGGCACACCAGATATTGCAGTCCCTTTTCTCGATGCCCTAAATACGGCATCGAATTTTGATATTGTTGGCGTGGTTACGCAGCCAGACAAACCAGTTGGTCGTAAGCAAGTATTAACCCCGTCACCAGTAAAGGTTCGCGCTGAAGAGCTTGGACTTAATGTTTTAGAACTGAAAAACCTGAAGTCAGATCGTGCAAACTCAAAACTCAAAACTCTTAACCCACAACTTTTCGTAGTCTTTGCCTACGGCAAGATCATTCCGCAGAGCGTACTTGATCTTGCGCCAACACTGAATGTTCACCCTTCCCTTTTACCAAAATATCGCGGACCATCACCAATGCAGTCTGCGATTCTGAATGGCGAGACCGAAACCGGAATCTCAATTATGCTATTGGACGCAGGCATGGACAGTGGCCCTATTTTATCGCAAGAAAAGCTCAAGCTAACGGATTACGAAACAGCTGAAACTTTGGAACAAAGAGTTTGTGATGTTGGACCAAAGTTGTTGCTCAATGCAATTCAAGGATATTTGGACGACGCAATCAAACCAGTGGCACAAGATGATTCGCAAGCAACAACTTGTCACATGCTTGAACGCGCTGATGCTGAGATTACATTGAATGAAACTCTACAGGAGATTGATCGTAAGATCCGCGCTTTTACCCCATGGCCTGGAACTTATTTCGAACACGATGAAAAGCGCGTTAAAATTCTAAAAGCCCGACTCGACGAGTCAGGCTTGAATCTGCTTGAGGTTCAACCAGCTGGTAAAAAACCAATGAGCATCGACCAATTCATCAACGGCTATCTGTCGTAGAGGTCATGGCTGGTGTAGCTTGCGCAGTTGGTTTTTTTGTTTTCATTTTTTCTTTAACTGCTTCCAAAGACAGTTTTGCTTCGCTTGGAGTTAAGAACGGGATAAGGAAGATCAAAAAACCAAGTCCGATCGGATGATTCAAAAACGGTGTGAACACATGCAATACAAACAAAGCAACCACACTGCGCAAGAAAGCAACCATTAACCAACCAGCATCACCTTTCTTGGCTGAATTCCAAAGCGATAGAACATAAAAAACAAACAACCAGACAAAAGCCAGGATTCCAAGAAACCCCATTTTCAACCAAACATCCAACCAACCCCATTCAAACGCATAGGTCTCAGCCGTGCCGCCAGTTGCAACCATTCTCGGATCCTCACTCTCATACTCAATAACAGTTCCGAATCCACTTCCAGTAAACGGAAGTTTTTTTATCTGCAGCATCATTGGCTCAACCAGATTCCAGCGGCTGCGTGCTGCAGCTTCATCAAGTTCTGTTGCCCGGTCTGCAAGCAGTGACCCAAACCCACCAGCACCTAGATTATCTGGAAACGGAAAAGCAACAATACCAAAGAGTAATACTATCGAAACAATGGCTGCTGAACAAACAATCATGATTCGTCCAACAAAAGATTTCCATGCTGGTATGAATTTGAATTTCTTTTTGTTAAACAAGAAAGCCAAGGCCGCCAGGATTCCAATAAATACACCGAGCCAGAAACTACGTGACATACTAATCACGATCGTGGCCATGGATCCAACAAGGCCGAGATAGACTAGCCAGCGATCCTGCTTTCTTTGCCAAAGCAGGACGCAGAGCGAAACCAAAACAAACAACCCAACAATGACCCAGAACTGTGATTGCAAGAAAACACGAAAGATATCGCCGCTAACCCGAGTCAGCTCTGCAATCCGCGCATCACGGAAGAACGTATACAAGACCTCTTCTAAACCTTCACTAGCATGTGAGAAAACATAAAGCAAAGCCAGGGTCTCGACAATTAACCAGGTTACACCTGCAGACAGAACCTGAAGTAGCTGTCGTCTCTTTGTTGCCACCCAGTTGACACTGAGCATTGGCAAAAGATACAAAGCATAAAAATATGCATTCATGTCGTTAAACACGTTCATGAGATCATTTCCTCGTGCCCAGCCGATCACACCCCCGACAACCACAGCTAACCCTAGCAGCAACCATGGATACAACCGCGCATCATCATATCGATACTGTGACTTCTTCAAGGCCACTCGAACAACCCAAGCCAGCATGACTGCTACAAAAATACCCATCCTGATCGAGAATGAGTCAAACGAAAATAAATGCCCGTGTGAGCCAACCATTAACTCAGTAAACGCAACCAGAAGCCCAAGCTCAAGCTTCCAGATCGACAATGCCAAGACAACCAAACTAATCAGAATGACGATCACCGCCTCAATTGGCGTATCTAAAACAAAAAATGCCACCAGATGCGCTAGCGCGATCCCTAACAAACACCACCAAAAAGTTTTCCCAAAAAATTGTTCTTTCATTTAGTTGCTGTTATTCAAGAAAACCTGGTCCGGGGTGACCCACTTAGAAACCTCAAGCGCGTTACAAGCAATGGCTTGGTATCCTGCCTCTTCAACAGAAATCGGTTGCCCGCCGTAAGTATAAGACCAGGCAATTGTCTCTGTTATTGTCCCTGGCGTGGTCTGACAACCGCCTAAAGTTGAATAAGGACAAGTGTTATCAGAATAAACCCCAACCCCCTGACAATTCAACGCCTTAACCTCAGGTGTGTCCCAGTACGAACCAATATAGTCAACACAAGTACTCTTTTCAGCAATCACGTTACATGACCCGCGAACACGATAATCTTCTTCGATCTCTTCAATCAACTCCTCAACATCTTCATATTCAATTTGTTGATCTTCGGGTAGTCCCTGAGAACAACCGCCGCCGACCAAAACCAAAACCAATGGCAAAATAAAATATTTTGTTTTATTCATATATGTCTATACATTCAGTGAATTCCCATTCAAGGAAGTCAGCTGATTGCTCAGCCTCGTCCCAAGTATATGTTGCCCAAAAACCACAGTCCCCTAACCCGCGTGACTTTTCTTGCCGAATAAAGGTCTGGTCTTCCGGAAGATACGAGAGGCCAATCGGGGTCTGTGTTGTTTGCCATCCGTCTTCTTCTGAATCGTCTGGAATGTCAAAACTCAAAATCTCATTCCCATCGTTGTGCACGTAAATAGCAACGTAATTATTCTGATAAGCAAAGTAGTCGCATGGCAGGACGATTAATTGTCCGATCTCAACTTGGTAATCAAAGTAACCTTGAAAATCTTCTGGCCAATACCCTTCTATCGGACCGCGACAATCCAACCCGGCCTCGTTGACCAGATTCAACCAATAATCAGAACTCTTGACTAGTGGCCGCTCATGCTGCACTGGCAGACTACTCAGGAACGTGTACAATCCCAAAACAACAACAACCGCGATCAGGATCAATGGGATTTTACTTTTCAGTGCCATACTATATTTCAATTCCTAAGTAAGCACGAATTAGGTAACCGATCGCAAATGACACCAAAGCCACACCCAAACTAATGCCTGCCATTTCTAAAAAGCGAGCTGGGAATGATAGTTTATTGGCTCGGGCTATGTAATAGTTAAACACGGCGATAATAAACAATGCAATCAACACCGTTAGTCCAAGACACAAAAAATGATTAGTGAAAATAAAAAACGGTGCAATTAGCAAAAGCACAGTTACAATATAAGAAGATCCAGTGTAAATACCTGACCGAATCGGACGGTGTCCGTGATTCTCAGTCTTCACAGCAAGATACTGCGAAGCGGCCATAGACATGGCTGCTGCCACCCCAGTGATCAAACCAACTACAGCAATTAAACGTGTATTTTGCAAAGCTAATGTATAACCAGCCAAGGCGCCTGTTAGCTCAACCAGAGCATCATTTAATCCAAGCACAATCGAACCTGTGTACTTTAAATGTCTACGTCGAAATATCATACCTATACATTCTATCAAATGTGGTATAATCCAGCCAATATGGATAACATTGAATGTGAAATCAGGGCTATTATAAAGAAAAAAGATATTCCGGCCTTGCGACGACAATTAAAAAAACGCGGCAAGCTTACTAGTAAAGATCGCCGCTTGTCAGTCATGTTATTTCGCTGTGACCCAGAAGCAGATCTTGATCTACGCATTCGCGTGACCAACGGAGAGTGTGAAATGGTTATGAAACGAGGCGATCATCATTCATCTGATCGTGTTGAAACGGCACAGGAAATTGAGCCTGGCCAATTTGTTGGCATGACAAAATTATTCCTTCAATTCGACTGGAACTGGACTAAGGTTGGCGCACGTGATTCTGAAAATTATGATCTTGGTCATGGAGTGATCGCTACTATTGCCTCAGCTGGTGAATATCGATACTTGGAGCTTGAAAAAATGGCTAGCAAAAAAACACTGTCTAAAATTCAAAAAGAGCTCGAAGCGCTTGCTAACGAGCTCGGGGTTGAACTAATTCGAACCAAAGACCAATATTACACATTCTGCAAAAAGCTTACAAAAGAAGTCGACTGGCAGATCAAAGACCGGCCAGCCGATTATAAAAAACTTAAACAACAATTACGGAAGTATTTCTAAAGTCGAAATCATGTCTTGTAATTCCTGCTGATCTTGTCCTTCAAAAAACGATCGGAAAATAATCAGCTGGCCATCAATCTCAACAACATAATTCACAACTGAATATTCATTGAAAATATTGTCCCAGCGACAGTAATTTTTTTCATCTAATACAATATCCTCACAAACGACATCTTCCACCGAGTCATACAACGTCTGCAAATAATCCTCAATACTATCATCATGATATGAAGGGTAAACATTAATATCAGGAGCTAGGTCTGATGGCACACCAACCCTAGGATTCACATAATAATGATACCGTTCATTCAACCAAAGACCTTGCGGCCCACGAGTGTACTTGCTTGGATAATCAAACTTCAAGCCGTCACCCTCATAAGTTAAGATCTCATATTCTTCTATAACAACCTGGTCTTGAGGTAGATCGCCATTATCAGTCACTTTTGACCAAAGCGACAAAACTGCGGCCATAAAAATCACCACAGCAACAACAATGATTGGATATAGTTGATGTTTACGTATATTCATATTATTTTTTGCTATCTCCGCCAAACCTTCGTGAGCGACCAGTAAACCATTCAATCGCCTGGTCCAGGTCCTGCTCAAAAAAATCTGGCCAATGTTTATCAATAAATAACAGCTCTGAATAAACACCGCTCCAGGTTAGGAACCCAGAAAGTCGATGTTCACCACTAGTGCGAATGATTAGTTCAGGATCTGGAAGTTCAGCAGTCCATAGCTGGTCAGCAAACAATTCTTCTGTGATCTGATCTTCGGTTGCCCCTGATTTGATCAAATTCTGAACACCTTCAACAATCTCAGCACGCCCACCATAGTTAATACACAAGTTAACTTGACCGGCAGTGTTGTCTTTTGTTTTTGCTTCAGCTTCGTTAATGGCCTGCTTGAGTTTATCTGACAACTCATGGCGTCGACCAATTACTCGCAGCCGTATATTTCGCTCCATGTAATAACCAACCTCCTTGGTCAAAGCTCGATGTAGCAGATCCATTAAGTACCCAACCTCTTCTTTGCTCCGTTTCCAGTTCTCAGTTGAGAAGGCATAAACGGTCAGATATTTGATCCCTCGAGCAAGGCACCAGTCCCCTACTTCTTTTACTCGATCATATCCTCGACGGTGCCCTTCAACTGTTGGGAGATTGTGAGATCGAGCCCAACGCCGGTTTCCGTCAAGAATAATTGCTAAATGGTTTATAGACATATCGAGCTTATTCTACGCGAATTCCCTATTCATGTCAAAAGAATCTTTTTATAAACTTAGGATAAAAAAAGACGACCCAGATTGGGTCGTTGCATGAGTTGTCAGAGATTCAGGCTATACATTGCTCGTGCTTGAGCAAGTACCCCGTTGAACAGAGCGGTGTTCAGCTTGGCGCCTCGCATGATCTCGAGCAGGCGGGTGTAGTATCCATCGATCTGAAGCAGCTGGGGCATCTCGTAGCGCTGTATGTACTCGAAGCCATGGGCCACGTGCCAGACCAGGTCGTTGACCGCCTGGATCATCAGCGCATAGAGCACGTCGTTGTCGTAGTGCCCTCGAGCGATCCCACCCTCGATGTTGCGAAGCCGTGCTGCACGTAGCTCCAATCCGGTCAGGACAGAGCTCTCATGAGCCCAGGTCCCACGAGCCACATCAGCAGTCATCAGTGTTTCATGCTGAAAGGCCTCACGGTACATCTCGGATTCGACACCGTAGATGTCAGGGTCACCATAGGTGAAGAGCATGGCAGCCGCAGAGACGTGATCCTCAAGACCCATCTCCCTGGCAATCCAGGCAATGGTCGGCAACGAAACCAAGCTCGATCGCGAACGACCCTTGGCCACCGGATAGTCCCAAAGGGCATTGGTCGCCTGCAACTGTTGCCCATCCTGATGCCGGAAAAGCCAGTTGGTAAATCCGGGCAAGGCCCAATCCGGAACGATTAGCTCTTCGCCACCGTCTTCCAGAGCGCTAACCAGCTCGAGCACTCGGCCAGGGATTCCATCCCCTCCGGGCACATACTCTTCCAGGTAGGTCAGGCTCATCGGCAATGGGTAGGCCTCACCCATCAGCGAGCGCGGGTCCTTACCCATCAGCGACCACAGAATCGCGATCTGCTGATTCGGGGAAACTTGGTGATCGGACAGGTTCATGAACAAGACCAGCGGAGTGACCGCGGACAGGTTCGGGCGCGCATGGCCCCTGGGCATTGGCTGGCAATGCATGGCGTAGATGGTGCGTAGTACTTCTCTGCTGAGCCGCATTCGTCCTCCCTTGGATTCAATGTGCTGAGCGAAATTTAGCACTATTTCGCAACTGTGTCAAGCTAATTTAACTCTCCCACTTCTCCAAGGGGGGATTAAAGGGGGATTCTGAGTATAAAAAATCCGACCCAATGGATCGGAAAAGATTCAAATCAGAGCCATGCCTGAAACTCGATGCCAGCCGACACGGGTCTGATCATCTGCACGGTAGACCTCTTCGTAGCAAGAGAACTTGGCAAAGTCATCCATCCCAGCGTCGCCGAAGCGAGAGGGCCCGACATCGTTGATGTAAACCAGACCATCCAGCTCAGAAACACCCGTAATCTTGCCCGAGAAGCTTGGCGCACCGCGGGAAGCATGAAAGTTGCGCTTACTCCAAGCCGCAAGCAGCGCCTGCTTGACCAGAGCCGAAGCCTCCTTAGTGTACTCACCTTCGAAGTGCTTCATCCAAACCGGACGCCCTTTGTAGTAGACAATGGTCGAGCCGTAACTGGCATTGCTTCCAGGGATCGACGTCCACTTGTCAACAACCATCCAATGACCACCATCAGTCCAAACCACACACTTGGTATGCGGCTCGCTGGGAATGACCATCGACTCCCCACCAGAAGCCCAACTGCTCTCAAGCATTGCTCTAAAAAAGATCTCACGAATCTCATCGAGACTCGGTACGTATTCATCGGTCATGATGTCCTCCTTGGAACGTTCTACGTCCCTAAAGCGATCTTGACATAATTACTCAAATAAGGCAAATTAAACACAGTATTGCTCATTACACTTTTTTACCTCTCCCAACAGAGCGCGGACACGATGACCAACGAAATGAAACTCCCGAACCTGCGTTCCCCCGCACTGCTTCCGCCCGCTGAATGGCGCCGCCAGATCGAGGCCTATCAAACCTGGCTACTTGGAGAGCTGGTCCGGTTGGGTGGCAACGAACTGCGCGATGAGTACATCAGAATTGTCACCCTGATAGAAAGAATGCGTGCGTTCGGAACTACCACCCTGGTCAGCCTTCAGATGCTACCGGAATCTCCCTGGCATGAGCTTGGCAAATCACTTCGAGATCTTGCTCGCCAAGTTAGTGCCGAACTGATTCCTCTCGGTGGGCTGATCGCCGACTACCTGACCATGAAGGCTGAGATCGCTGACTTTGCACTACGGAGCACGCGACCAACCAAACTCCTGTCCATACCACAAGACGAAGCCGAGGAGCTCTTCGCTATTTTGGCTGGACTGAGTTCACTCCAAGAAGTGGCTGGCGCCTACTACTCGGCCGCGGACATCTACCGCACCAGTATCGTTCAGACAGTTGAGCTGCTGAATGATTCCGAGGAGGATGATCCGCGCCGCAGTGTCTTCGCTGCCACCTGGCAATACGCCGAAAGTCATCTGACAGCCAAGACACGGGCTTTGCTCATGGACCTGTCGTTCCTACTGGACAAGAAGGGATCCGATGAGCGCGTCTACGCCGCTTCCAGCGATGAAATCCTGCCACGCGTAATTGACGATCCTGAGCTGATGACCGGAGTAGTCAATCCTGACAAGCTGGTTGGAACCTTATGGATCATCGATTACTACAAGGGCAAGGTTTTCCCTGAGGCCCATTCAGTGATCTCTTTCTTCAACAACCTGGGCATTCTGGGTATGTTGATGCAAGACTTTGCTGGTGCCCGCCAGGCGCTTCAGATCGCTCAAGAGCACGGTTTCCCAAGACCACCGCTCCAGCTGGTCAGGAACATGCAGCTGCTCGACCTGCTCGATCCACGCTTCAGGGCTTAGCCCACACCCCGGACATGTTCCGGGGTCTTTTAATTGACAGAGGTCTTGAATCTTGATAAATTAAACCTCCGCAATGAAGCGGAAAGGCATAGATCGAATGTGAGCACTTTTGGGTGTCTTGGGTGAAACATCCTGGGAATCCAGTACAAAGGCTCATGTGTCGACCAACGGAGGAAAACATGCCTACCCCCCCTTTGGACTTTGAAGCGCTTTTCGAAGCACGAGCGGCCCTTGACGAGCAGATCCGAACTCGCCACCTGGCCGGAACCCTGACTACTGAAGATCTGGAGGCAGCCACCCTGGCTCTACGTAGTCTTGGTGAAGACTACCGCTCACCAGTGATCAGCACCAGCACCTTGCCAACCAACCGCGATGCCCTGGCTGTACTCTCGCCCACTGGGCGCATGGCCGTGCGCGGAAAACAGAATAGTGATCTCTACGCAGTCTGGCTGACCAGTCCCTGGGCTTTCAACGAGCTGCTCTTCAGACGGCCGATCCTGGAACACTCGCGTGAGGTCAGGTTCCTACACTTTCCCGAGGGCACGCCCCAGCACCCTGCTCTGGCCAACATGGACAGAGATGGTCGTTGGCATGTCTACTGGAGAAGGATCCCTGTTGCCCTTCCATTGATCGACAAGGCTCGAACCTCTCCGGAGCAGATTCAGTGTGTTGTCCGCAAGGACGGTGGGCACGAGATCTGGGCTGTGCTCAAGCGCGACGGGACCAGCGATCACCGTTGGTTCGGCCGCTACCATCATGGATGGGAAATCAGTGAATTCGAAGACGAGCATTTGCAAATCCTTGGTGGATTCGGTGAGCTCGGTGAAACACCGACCCTGTTCGAACGCGACAGCGGACGAGTTAATTTCGATGGACACGTCTGGGACAACATTCATGACCCGCGCCACTTCTCCTGGAACCAGGAGCATGGTCTGCGATTCGTAACCGTTGCAAACGGTCAACCCTTCCTGTATTCCGAGAGGCGCAAGAGGCTCTTCCGCACCCACAACACCGCAGTAGCGGTCAATGACCAGGGGCGTTACTTCTTTGCCAATGATGTCAACAGTAGTCAGTCTGTCGTCAGAGTATCCGAGGGTGACTGGCCGAACTACTACGTTGATGGAGACGTGCATGGCCTGGTGACTTTGGAAGACGGAGGTATCCTAGTCCTGGACGCTGAGAAGCAGATCCAGAGGATCAACCACGACGGTAGCTTTCATCCCCCAGCAGCAGCCCAGGGTACAAAGTGGATGCGCCGCTTTGGTAAACTCATTCTCATGGCCACGGACACGAACATCACCGTTGCCACAGTTGGTCGGCTCAAGCGGTACACGTCACCACCCAACCACGGCATGCGGTTGAAAGACCTGATGCTGATGAACAACGGATGGGTCTGCGTACTGAAGCAGCACCGCCACGGCAGCTTCAGCATCCTCCGCTTCGCGTAACTCAAAACCCTGGACTACGACAGTCCAGGGCTTTTTTATTTGTTTTCTAATCTACTTATTCATCTTTGCAAAGATTGCTCCGGCGATCATGTAGTTGATCAAGTTCATCACTAGCCAACTAACAATAATTGCTAGCGAGAGCTGGAAACTTGCATAACTCATCCACATTCCTGGGATAGCCATAACAATCCACATGGCAATTCCGAAATGCATGCCACGCTGGCAGCACTTACCTTTAAACAACTTCTTAGTTTTGCTCCAGGCCCAGGCCAAAACAAGACCAGCAACAAAGTAATAGGCGAAGAAGAGGTATGTCATGCGCCAGTCTTCCCAAGCACGGAAGATGTCAGTGTTAGCGTACTCTGCAGCCAATGATGGCCAAATAGCACCAAAGATATAGTTGAGGATCATGGCCACAATGAGCATGACCAGCCCGGCCAACAAACCAGGTCCAATAACTTTTTTCATATTTGTTTTTTTAATTGTTATCCACATTACTATTACATTTTACATGATTTGACACGATCAGAAAAACATGATTGAATATATGTAATCCCATGGCGAGGTTGCTTCTGCAGCCACATCCTGGTGCTACAAAAAAACTCCCCCCGAATTGGTAGGAGTTTTTTTGTTGATAAATATCCTGAACTATCGGATCTGGGCCTGTGGAGGTAATCGGTAACCTCACCATGGGTTAGCACCAGGTGTTACGGGTTCAAATCCCGTCAGGTCCACCAATTGTTCGGGTCCATCCCACCCGCCTTGGATCATTCGGTCGAGGGTGGGTTTGGGTTTGTCAACTATCCATGCTGCTCGATGAATCGATGATAACACGCCTTGCAATAAATTGTCCTCTCAGGAAAGGCGCGGTTCAAAGCTACAGTGATTTTTTGATCACACTGCGCGCAATTTGTTTCTGAAAACATGGGCATGTTGATTTGGTCGTAGAGCGAATAGCCGCGGGCAACTGGGTGCATACGTGGTGGAGCGACCTTGAGCTTACGATATAGTTCGAGTTCTGGTTTGATATACGTGTAGCGTCGATTCAGGTTTGGATCCAAAAACGGTTTACCTACCAGGGCGTTAATATCTTCAACGCGATCCGGGATCTCATCCATCGAGGCTGTTGTTCCGGCTTCGATCTCTGGACCTTCAGCTCCTTCTGCTCGCGGATCCAATTCTACAGCACCCAACTTTTTACCTTCTTCTATGTCCGATCCAAACAAAATCGCAGCACCTGAACCAGTGTAGACTTGGGTTGAAAAATTCGCTGGTGGCATGTCGCCGTATTCTCTACGATCCATCATGAAACATTTGATCTCGTCCAACTTTTGCCAATACTCTTCTTCAGAATACTGTTTGTTCAGAATACAAAACTTTTTGTGCCGCAAACCAACACAACCAAAACAATCCGAACACTCATAACAACTTTCACAATATTCAGAATCCATCATCTTGCTATTAATCGACATGGCAAACTTTAGATTACTGCCCTCAACACCAACGCTATAATAACAATCCGAAGCACTGATTGGTGCACCAATCATATAGCAATTATGACTTTGTCCACCCTCGAAGTAAGTGCACTCTTCGCAATCGTGAGAACCTGGTGCGTTCGAATAATATCCGTGAAGAATATTCGAAACATTATTCAAATATTCACCAACACAATTATCAGCGTTGATATTATAGTTTTCTGACCAGATTGCGTTAGCGATCAAATCGTAATACTTACTTTCATATTCCTGACGATTCTTCCATGAAGTCAGATCTACTTCTGCAAACCGTCGTTCCCACTCTTCTTTTGACAACTGCTCGTTGAACCAAAGATATTTTTTGTTTCGTTTGTTGGTTGCACCAAAACAAAATTCACAGTTACGACAATCAAAAATAAAATCACAGTTTATGCAATCATAACTCTCACTAGCAAACCTACAATTATGCATTCGGTCACAACGAACTAGATGGTAACAATCCTGAGTCTTAGTAACCATCGACGTTTCTGCACAGTCTTCCGAATCATAAGAGTTGCCACAGTAATAACAGCGTTTCGATCGACAGGCCAAGACAAAGTAACTATCTACATCGCCGAAACTAATGAAAGCCACAGAATTCTTTGGTTCAACAAAATTGTAACCAGCAGCACGCGGGATCACCTGACTAAGAGAATAGAGCTGATCAAAAAACGGTTTGTCCAAATCAACTTCCCTACCCTCAGAAATAAAATCTCGATCAAACCATTCCTTGTCTGGTAAAACCCGCACCCCGGTTCCAGGATGAATCCCAGAAACTATTGGCTTTCCAGTGTCAGCGTGCTTGTTATACCAAATGTCGAACATGAGAAAATAACTGTGCACCAGCTTCTTGCGCGTCATTGGCGAATACTTAGATGGCGGAACATTGAACTTTTTGTACCAGCCGATCTCTCGATCAGACATCTGCCATTTCTCACCAGTCAAATCACAAGTCCTCTCGCCAGGCTCGAGTGAATCCAATATTTCGCTAACTTTAGCATCATATTTTGGTGTCTTGGACATATGATTTTACTTCCCTGCTAGTTGACCACAAGCGGCGGCGATGTCGGATCCAAGACTGCGGCGGCGAGTCACATCAACTCCGTGTGCACGCAGCTCATCAGCAAAAGCTTTAGTACGCTCAGCACTGCTGGCAGCCATGGTTTCACCTGTTACATTATAAGAAATTAAATTTACTTTCACTTTACCAATTTTCTTAACATATTTAGCCAACTGCTTGGCATCTGCCACTGAGTCATTGATTCCATCAAGCAATAGATATTCAAAAGTTAAATGGTGACGACGATTGCCATGCTTTTTAATATATCGCCTGGACCAACCAGTCAACAACTCGTGAAACTTCGGCACGCTCGAAGGCATCAATTTCTTTCGCAGTTCGGGATCAGCACTGTGTAAAGAAATGGCCAAACGAACTGGTGGCCAGTCAGGGTCATCAAGCAAGCGCTCCATACCAAACAAATTTCCTACAGTAGAAACAGCTATCCGAGTTGGACCTAAGCCAGCTGTTCGAATCAGAATTCGCAGCGCATCGCGAACTGATTCATAATTTACCAACGGCTCACCCATTCCCATAACCACCATGTTACTAATCCTTTGTGATAACTTTGGATGCTTGAGTAAGTAACCTTGCCAGAATCTATACTGATCAACAATCTCATCAATGTTCAGATTCCGTTTCAAGCCAAGCCGACCGGTCGCACAAAACTGACAGCGCATAGCGCAACCAACCTGTGATGAAATACAAACAGTCCAGGCGTCGCGCTTGTTAGCCATCAAAACTGTTTCAATACAGGCCCCATCAGACAACTCAAGAACGGCTTTGTATGAATCACCAGAACTGCTGCCTTGTGTCGAAACTGCAGCAACTGATATCCAGGGGGTTTCATCGGTTAATCGCTGACGCTGCTCTTTGCTTAATGTCGAGACACCGGCCCAGGTCTTGATCTGTGGGTCAAATAAAGCCTGTTCAAGCTGTTTTAACCGGAAAGCTGGCTCTGATGGCCAAAGCTCAGTAAACACCTCATTTCTCGTTTTTGGTAACTTATTCATTAGTCAAAATCAGATTCGTACCAATTATACACTTCTTCAACAAACAACCTGGTCTCACCGGTGTAAGGATTGACTTCACATGAATAGTCAAAATTCATGTCTTCGTTTTCAGGTGTTGGCACAACATTGAAATACCAATAACCGTAACCATCGACCTGAGCGTTATCAGAACTTATTTCTCCGATCTGAGCACATTCACCCTGCTCAGCCAAGGCAACCATATCCTCAACATCATAAGCATCGTCCCGGTTCATCCAAACATACCAAATGGACACACCAAAGAACAAAGCAACAACACAAATGTATAAGATTTTTTTCATACTATTTTTTAAATCGTTTAAATATTTTATCAAAGAAAGTTTGTGAGACCTGCTCATCAAGGTGCACCCCGATCAAAGCAACAACAGCATAGATCAATGCAAACTGACAATAAACTGATGGGAAGGAAAAATTCAGTGACGGAAAAATATTGATCAGGATGAATGGTGGAACAATGACCAAGAATATGGTCAACAAGATCAAAAGATGGTTCCGGGCCTTTGCCTCGTTCTTTTCTTTTTTAAATTCATGCAACAACACCCCTAGCATCAGGCCGATATAACCAAAGTAATATCCCCAATACATAAATGTCGCTGCCCAATGTTCACCAAGATCGAAATAATGTTTTACTGAAACGAAAACCTGACTGCACGACCCACTAAGAAATGAAACTCCCCGGGTTAACACCCGGGGTATCTTTATATCCACACAAACTTC
>CAZDDW010000003.1:0-80428 GCA_964504365.1 uncultured Gammaproteobacteria bacterium
ATGCTTGTTGAACACTTCCCTGATATTGTTGACTTAGAATTCACTGCGCACATGGAAGACAGTCTTGACGAGGTGGCTGCTGGAAACAAAGAATGGCGGCCATTGATTAAAAATTTTTACGAACCCTTTCACAAAAACTTAGAGAAAAAAGAAAAAGAAGTTAAAAAAATTAAAAAAGACGATGTGCCAACAGATATTAAATGTGACAAGTGTGAAAAACCAATGGTTGTAAAAGAAGGTCGCTACGGACAATTCTTGGCTTGCACGGGATTCCCAGATTGTAAAAATACAAAACCGGTCAAAGAAACCGAAGACGGGAAAGTTGAAGTCGAGGTTGAAGAAACCGATGAGGTTTGTCCAAAGTGTGATAAACCAATGGTAGTCAAACACGGGCGATTTGGAAAATTCTTGTCTTGTTCAGGGTATCCTGATTGTAAAACAATTAAATCGATTGCTAAGGGCACTGGTGTAAAATGCCCTAAGTGTGGCAAAGGCGAGATCATAGAAAAACGATCGCGCAAAGGAAAAACCTTTTATGCCTGTGACCAGTATCCGGATTGTGAACAGGCCTACTGGAGCAAGCCTACTGGTGACAAATGTCCTGAATGTGAAGCATTGCTGATCTACGGAGCCAAAGACACAATCAAATGTAGTGAAAAAGAATGCAAGTTTACAAAAGCTGCGGAATAGTCCGCAGCTTTTTCCTCTTTACAATAAATCGGATTCAACGTAAATTAATAAGACAACGTATGGATCCAATTGCTCCAACAATTAAAGACTTGGAAAAAATAATTTCAAAAAATTATGACAAGCCGGACATGAAGCTAATTCGGGCTGCTTATGATTTTGCTGCAGAAACTCATGGAGATACCAAACGTGATAGTGGTCATCTTTACATCACTCACCCAGTAGCTACTGCCTGCAAGTTGGCTGAGATGAAACTAGGCATGCATGTGATTGCCGCTGGACTGTTGCATGACGTTATGGAAGATGGTGGAATTAAAAAAAGCGAACTAACAAAAAAGTTTGGAGCAGATATTGCCGGGCTGGTTGATGCAGAAACAAAATTACGAAAAGCCTACTACATGGGTGAGGAGCGTTACATTGAAAATCTGCGTCGAATGTTTTTGGCCATGGCTACGGATGTACGTGTAGTTTTCATTAAATTTGCAGATCGATTACATAACTTAAAAACGTTATACGCCAGACCACAGCACAAACAAACTCGAACTTCACGTGAATCTTTAGAAATGTATGGCCCGATCGCTGGTCGATTAGGTATGCGTGAAATGAAAGGTGAACTTGAGGATGCTGCTTTCGGTTATGCATATCCAGACGAATACCTAAAGACTTTAGAACTATACGAAAAGCACGTCACCCCACTTGAGCCTTACGTGGAAGAAGTGATAACCAAGGTAAAAAGATATTTAACAACGTCTGGAATTAGCTATAGCACTGTTCACGGTCGATCCAAGCGCCTATATAGTTTATACAAAAAACTGCAGCGTAAAAAAAATGATATTGATAACATCCATGACTTAATTGCCATTCGTATTGTGGTGAATGATGTGGCCGATTGTTATACCGCATTGGGTATTATGCACAACAAGTGGACACCTATGTCTGGTCGCATCAAAGATTATATTTCTCAACCAAAACCAAATGGCTATCAATCGCTGCACACAACACTTTTCTGTGACAAAGGCAACATTGTGGAGCTACAGATTCGTACTCAGGAAATGCATGAATTAGCTGAATATGGTGTGGCTGCTCATTGGCGCTTTAAAGAAACAGGATCGAAAAAAGCCAGGACTGTGGAATGGATGGAAGAGCTAGCGAAAATTCAAAAAGAAATATCTGATAAAAAAGGTTATTTAGATAAACTTGAAAAACTAAAAATCGATATTTTTCAGGATCGTATTTTTATCTTCACCCCAAAAGGAGACGTGATCAATTTACCAGAACAAGGCACTCCAATTGACTTTGCCTATTCGATCCATACTGATATTGGCGACAAGGCTGTGGCTGCAAAAATAAATGAGAAGATGGCCAATTTGGACACAGAATTACAATCGGGTGATATGTGCGAAATTATCGTAGACAAAAATCGCAAGGGGCCAAATGCAGACTGGTTAAAATTTGTTAAAACTAATCATGCCCGTGTGAAAATCAAAAACGCAACCAAGAAATCCATGAAAGGCTGGTTGCGTTCTATGGTAAAAACTTAGTCTACAATTTGATCGAGTAATTTTCGTAAGTCCTCACGAGAATAAAACTCGATCATGATTCGACCTCGACCTTGATTATCTTGAATAGTCACCTTGGTCCCTAGCTTCTCCTGTAGTTTTGCCTCGTGTGCAGCGATATTTGGATCTTTACCACGACGCGTAGCTCGTGAGACCCGATCAGACGCACCGGCCTTAGACTCAACTTCTCGGACAGTTATACCCCCACTAATGACAGCTTGAAAAAGCTGCTTTTGCTTTTCTGGATCTTTTTCTGCCAACAAAGTTCGAGCATGGGTTCGTGACAACTTGCCATCACGTAAAGCCTGTTTCATCTCTTCTGGTAAATC
Source organism: uncultured Gammaproteobacteria bacterium (assembly GCA_964504365.1). Taxonomy (GTDB): domain Bacteria; phylum Patescibacteriota; class Patescibacteriia; order UBA9934; family CAZDDW01; genus CAZDDW01. The sequence goes on from CAZDDW010000003.1 coordinate 2,576, forward strand.
CAGAAGTCGAATAATGTTCGCAACTGTTGGTCGCGCCTTACCTACCCTGACCGCCACTTCATCCTGTTTCATATCAAATTCATCCATCAAGGTCTTGTAGGCCCGTGCTTCTTCCAAAGGATTCAAATCTGCTCGTTGAATATTTTCGATCAATGCCAATTCTAATTTTTCTTGATCGTTCACGGTCCTGATCACAATTGGTACTTTTGATTCACCGGCTTCTTTTGCAGCACGCAAACGACGCTCTCCAGCGATTAATTCATATTCATCATCATCACGAACCGAAACAACCAGCGGCTGCAAAATACCGTGTTTCTTAATCGAAGCAGTCAAGTCAGCCAAGTCTTCTTTTCGAAACTCTTGCCGCGGCTGCCTAGGGTTGTGATGCACTTTGTTGATAAGAACTTCTGTGTCCTGTACATCAGCTTGATCAACCACCTTAGACACAGGAGCCTTTGCGTCACCAGCATCATTGTTTGGAATCAAGGACGAAAGACCTCGTCCTAATCCTGATTTTGTCATAAAAGACCTTCTTCACGCATTATAAATTCTCGAGCCAAACGCTCGTAAGCTTTGGCTGCTTTTGATTTTGGATCGTATCCAAGAATAGTTTTACCAAATGATGGCGCCTCAGCCAGCCTAACACTTCGCGGAATAACTGAACGGAAAATTCGATTTGGGAAATGCTGATAAAGTTCGTTCAGTACATCCCCTGACAATCGAGTTCGTGAATCAAACATTGTAATCACCGCCCCCATTACCTCAAGTTCTGGTTTTATATTTTGTTTGACCAAATTTACAGTACTCAGAAGCTGACCAAGCCCCTCAAGCGCGTAGTACTCGGCCTGGACTGGGATTAACACCGAATCTGCGGCAACAATCCCATTCAGAGTTAATACACCCAACGACGGCGGATTATCGATCACAATAAAATCATAGTCATTTCGGATTTCAAGCAAAGCCTTGTGTAAAAACCATTCTCGATCAGCCTGGTCAACTAACTCTACATTCACTCCAGCCAGGTTAGCATGAGCCGGAATGATTCGGAATCCCTCGTGATCAGTGGCATAAACCAATTCCTTGATCGATTTGTTTCCAACAATTCCATCGTAAATACTATCTTCAAGAACCTGATGATCAATCCCTAATCCAGAGGTAGCATTGGCCTGTGGATCAAGGTCCACTAATAAAACAAACTTGCCTAACTCGGCAAGGAACGCCGCCAAATTTAGCGCCGTTGTGGTTTTCCCCACTCCACCTTTCTGATTGACAACCGAAATAATGTGAGCCATAAAGATGGCTCTATTATAGCTTAAAAATTGAAAAAAATAAAGAAAGAAAAAAGCCTGAGAAGGTCTCAGGCACGAGAACGAGCTTGCAGCTCCAAGAAGCGGAGCTGGGCCATAACCGTGTCCACCAGCTGATTCGGGTCAGGGTAGCAGAAGATCTGGTTGCGTAAGTAGCGGTAGTGAACCCAGTTGGGCAAACCAGAGCGCGCTATTCCACGCCCAATCAGCGTTCGCCGGCTTCCGTCGCGATCCAGCAGATGCGTCGGGATATCGAGCTTGGCCGCGGCCGCATCGTTTTGCAACGAATTACCGATCATGGCCAGGATGCTCTTTGGTGTCCGCTGACTCCCTCTCAGGGCATACCAGAACCCAGGAAATGGCTTGCGCGCATGCAGGTTGCTTGGGGTGTAGCGCCGGTCGAACAGGTCGGCCAGACCAGCGAATCGTGGATCTTCAAGGAATCTGTTCAGCAAATCGATTGGCTGGTTCGAAGCAAAGACCAACCAGCCGCCTCGACCACGAACGAATTCACTCAGACGCTCAAGCGCCTGTAAGGTATCTTCACGAACCACATACAGCAAGGGATCAGAAGTGATTTGCTGACGAAGTTTCTGCCCGCGCTCAAATCGCTCTCCTTCGGGCAACTCGGTGTTCAAATCTCTGAGCACCTCTGTGTTCACCTCGAACCAGTACTGGTCAAGGGACTTCCTGATGTTCTCTTCATCCTCACCCAATAGCTCTTTGCGCCACTTGCAAAGCGCCCGGTCAAGGTCCCTTCTGAATCCCGGGGTAACCTCCAGCTCTGCCGCCTCAGCGTAGAGACGATAGATGGTATCCGGGTCGCACGGCTCGAAGACCGTTTTCATAGCGTCGACGCAGACTACGTCGACGGCACCATTTGTCCCGCTGGACATGGCTTCCTCCGACGAAATTCCTGTGTTTCCACATCGACACTGTATCCATCTTTAGGACACTCCTGCTGTAGCGTAGGACTGTTTAAGGTCCGATAAACGCCCGAATGGCGCTTGTTGGCACAGTTTTACCATGAATAAGCAAATCTGTCAAGTAATTAAGGCAACAAAAAACACTCAGTTTCCTGAGTATCTTTTGGTAGCGGGGACTGGATTTGAACCAATGACCTTCGGGTTATGAGCCCGACGAGCTACCAGACTGCTCTACCCCGCGATGTTGTGAATCGAATTATATCTGACCAGGTCAGTTTTGTCAACTGATGGCCTGCCATCCGTAGCTCCTTCAGGAGCGAAGGATGGTGCCGCGGGAGGGGCTCGAACCCTCACGATGTTGCCACCACAGGATTTTGAATCCTGCGCGTCTACCAGTTCCGCCACCGCGGCCCGTCCGGCTACTGCCGGGTATGTGCTCAGGATGCTATCATACTCTTGCTAAAAGATCAAGATCGTGCTATACTCCCTTCCACAATATGCACTCGGCGGGATAGCTCAGTTGGTTAGAGCGTAGGACTCATAAGCCTAAGGTCGTGGGTTCGAACCCCACTCCCGCTACCAAAAATCGTCCACAATTAAGCATGGACGGTTTTTGATTATTCATGTATAATCCGGTCATGACTTTAACTACTCACGCTACAGTTGGAACATTAATTGGCTATGCTGTCGGACAACCGTTTATTGGTTTTATTTTAGGTTTTATTTCACACCTGTTGCTCGACATGGTTCCACACGGCGACTATGAGCTAGGAAAAAACGTCCGCCAAACCAAGGCACAACTAAAACGAATTGTCACCTTTGTTAGCCTCGATGCTATTGTTGCCATATTCTTTGTGCTCTGGCTTGTGAACTGGAAAGACCTGGTGCCAATACAAGCGATTACTTGGGCCATTGTCGGAGCGGTATTACCTGACCTGTTGGTTGGCCTGTATGATATTACCAAGACCAAATGGCTAAAGCCGTTCAATGATTTACACTTTTATTTTCATGATTTGTGGGTCAAAAAAAGAAGGGACATTCCCCTTCGTCTAGCCCTGGGCTTACAACTGGTCCTGATTATCCTGTTACAGACCCAACTCTAGAGATCACCTCTAGAGTTTTTTGTGCCGAACGTTCCCAAGTGAATTGTCGTGCACGCTCAAGTCCGAGCCGACCAGCACCCAAACAATAATCATCATCAAGTAATCGGTCAAACAAATTAACTATTGGACCCGGATCATCTGGATCAATATAAAGAACTGCATCGCCACCAACTTCTGGCAACGAAGTCAGCCGCGAGGTAATCACTGGGGTTTCTACAGACATGGCTTCGAGCACTGGCAAACCAAAACCTTCATACTTAGACGGATAAACAAAGGCTTGGGCATTTGTCAGCAGGGCCCATTTTTCTTTTCGGGTAACATAACCAAGATAACGCACCACGTCCCGACCAGCATACTTTTGCCAGCGACCATTAATCTCATCAATCGCTTGAAAAACAGACTCGTACTTCCAGCCCTTTTTCCCAACCACAGCAAACGTATACCGCTTAGCTAGTGCTGGTGTTTTAATTAGCCAACGATCAAAAGCACGTACCGCAGACTCAATATTCTTTCGTGGTTCAATCGTGCACAGTGACAAAAAATATTTTCCCTGTAGATCGAATTTGTCACGCATAGAATTGGTTAAAACGTATTCAGATCGGTCTCGACGAGTTGTCCCGTGTGGTATGATTGTTGTTTTGTCATGAGCATAATTGAAGAGTAGTTTGATGTCGTTGGCAGTTGCCGCAGAAGGAACTAAGATCGCTGAGGCTGAACGCAAGCTACGCGGCACTAGCAAGCCTGTTGAATACGTTCGACCTAAAACAGACTCAGGAAACCATTCAGGGTGTCGGAAAATTGCCAGGTCGTGAATGGTAATCACAGACTTACCGCGATAAAATAAAGGCAGCATCCCTGAGGGAGCAAAAAATACATCTGGTTTTTCTTTGGCAATAATCCTAGCAACAAATATGTGGTTATAAGCGACTGGTAATCCTTTCCGCAAAGCGTGAAACGGAAAGCGGCGTATATCCACATTTGGTCGACCAGCTATCAAATCATCAACTGCTGCCTCAGCTATATTCGTACCAAAAAAGAGAACGTATTGGTTCTCTGTGTCCAATCTGAGCATCTCACGCAAAATCGAGGTGGTATAGTGTCCCACTCCAGCCGCTTCACCGTATCCAGGATTTAAAATTGTCCGACAGTCTATAGCTATTTTCATAGGATGATATTCCGAATCACCCCCCCTGCAAACAATGTAACTAGCGTTACCATAATACCAGCCACAACCATGCCAAGCAAAATCGCTGGCATTGAATACTTCCATTTTACTCTAAAGACCACAGCAGCTACACTGGCTGTCCATACCCCCGTAACTGGCAAAGGGATGGCTGTAAAAATAAACAATGCCAAAGCACCGTAGCGCTTATACTTTCCATGAAAAATTCTTTCAGTACGTTTCATAAAACGAGTAATACAATGATTACACCATTTTATATGCCTATCTGACCACCTTACAATAGCCTCGAGTCCGAATAAAATAACAAAGGCTGGAACAGCATTTCCAAGATACGACATGACCATGGCTTCAACTGGGGACAAACCAAAAACTTCAATTCCAAATGGAATAGCAGCACGCAATTCTAAAACAGGAACCATGGCCATAAGTGCTGTGGCCAAGTCTGGTGGAAAATTCACTATCCAATCAATGATCATGTTCATAACTGGTCTGGCCAATCATAGGTATCATAAGCCCATTGCGTCAGGCCCTTAACTTCACGGAAACGATCTTCTTTACTAGCAGAACCCAGCACAACAACAAAAATATCATGCCCGCTGTCTTCTTGAACCTGAACAGCTAGGCAATATGCAGCCTCAGGAAGGTATCCGGTTTTACCACCAACTATCTGATACGGATTCTGGTTAATAAAGCTGTCTAGAAGTTCGTTGGTGTTTGGAACCGCATATTCTGTTCCGGCCACAGATGTAAAATAGCTGGTTGATTGTCTTGTGGCATTCTGGATTTCTGAATTCTGAAGGACCACCTCTAGCAACTTAGCAATATCTCTAGTTGTTGATCTGTTCTTGGCTGATAAACCTGTTGGATCAGCAAAGGTTGTATTGGTCAAACCAATCTCGCGAGCAACAGTGTTCATTTGCTCAACAAACTGTTCTGAACTAAGTCCGGTCAAACGAGCTAACGCGATCGTAGCTGAATTATCTGAACCTACTAAACTAGCGTGAAGGATATCGTGAACAGTCACCTGATCATTTAGATACAAATACAGGTGCCCACCCTCTCGAAGATCCTCATCAGAAACTGCTGCTAAATCATCAAGATCTAAACCGGAACGCAAGGAAACATACGCAGTCATTAATTTAGTGATACTACCAATCGAACGAATTTCATTAGCATTTTTTTCAAACAAAGTACTTCCACTATCTCGATCAAGGACCAATGCACTAACAGCAGTAGTAACAATACCAAGACTACTCTGATCTACTTTTATTGGAGAAGCAGTGGAAGCCAGTGTAGCAATTGGATCAGCCGACCAATCAATCAGCTGCTCAACTCCAAGCGGCCGCGAGGTTGAACTTGGCAGCTGCGCGCGTTGCTCCAATTGCCCAGCATCAATCGGCACGAACTCAACCATTGTCAAAGCCAGAACAACTTGTATCAAAGCCTTAAAAATCATACATCCATTTCTGTTTCAGGTTTTGTCTCATCAATAGGGTTCATGTCTGCTAAAACTTGTTCTAAGCTTTCGTGCGCACGAAGGTCATCATAGTCTGGCAAATCCTTCACATTGTGTAGACCAACATGCCGAAGAAAACTATTCGACAATGTGTAAACCGGTTGTAAGCGCGTTTTGTCATCTTGCTCCTCGATTAGCCCACGCATTAATAAATTACGTAAAATTAGCGAACAATTGATACCTCGAATCTGCTCAATTTCTGGTTTGGTCACTGGTCCACGGTAAGCGATAATCGTCAGTGTCTCTAATGACGGTCTAGTTAACTCACCTGCCACTTCTTCTTTGACCAAAGACTCAACCACATCTCCGAATGCTGGATTTGTTACTAACTGTAGTTTCCCTTCATGGTCGATCAGGTGTAGACCAGAACTATCAATGTTCAATTGTATTTTCAATTCTTCAATAGCTGTTTCAATCTCTTGTTTCTTAGAATCCAAAATCTTAACCAAACGATCAACCGCGATCGGCTTACCAGCAACAAACAGTACAGCTTCAATTTTCCCAACCAAAGACATTAGTCTACTCTTTTAATATTAATATCATCAAATAGGTCTGGCTGACTAACATTAACGATCTTTTGTTTTACTAACTCAAGCAAGGCCAGAAAGTTTACTACCATATCAATTTTTGATCCACTGCTCGTGATCTCACTAAATTTGAACCGAGCACGGTCCATAACTGCCTGATGAATATTTTTGATTCGCTCCTGAACCGAGGCCACCTGTCGCAGGCTGGCTTTTTGCAAAGCAAGAAATGGCTCTAATCTTTTTACAAGACTACGCATGGCAGATTGAAGAACACTAGCGTCCAACCTTTTCGGTGGAGCAAACTCAAGAACTTTCTTCACCGGACGCTCACGCACATACATAATTTGATGCTGAGCATACAGCTCTTCAATTGTCTTCGAGGCTTCGACAAACTTCTTATACATCTTCAGTTGCTCAGTCAAGTTTCCCTCCTCTTCCTCCTCGATCGTCAGGTCTGGCAAAATTGCCCGTGATTTAATGTAGAGCAGACGTGAAGCAATAACTAAAAAATCCGCTAACTCCTCCGCTGGTACCTGACCTTTCTCAATATAATCTAAATAGTCTTCAGCAACCTTAGCTAGCGACACCTCCGTGATTTCCATTTCCTCCTCTTCAATTAACTCAAGCAAAACTTGCAAAGGACCGGCAAATTCCTCCATTTTAAGCTCAAAACTCATGTTATTTTTTCTTTTTTATCTGTATTCCAAGTTCATCAAGTTGCCCTTTTTCAACCTCACTCGGCGCACCAGTCATTGGTTCATTGCCTTCGCTATTCTTTGGAAAAGCAATTACTTCTCGAATGCTTGGCTCGCCTTCCAAGATCATCATCAAACGATCAATTCCAGGGGCAATCCCACCATGGGGCGGAGCACCGTACTTAAATGCCTCAAGCATGTGTCCAAATTTTTTCTCAGCTTCTTCGCCCTTGATTCCAACGATCTCAAGAATCTTCTTTTGCAGTTCTGCATCATGGATACGAATGCTTCCAGATGACATTTCATAACCGTTACACACCATGTCAAACAACTGACCCTTAACGTTAAGTGTATCAGAATCTAGTTTGTCCAGATCTTCTTCTGCTGGCATAGTGAACATGTGATGCATCGATTCAGTCTGGCCATTATCATCATTTTTGGTAAATAATGGGAAGTCGACAATCCAGGCAAAGGCCAGCTCATCCGGATCATCTTTGTCTTTGCGTAAATCTGGTTTATCGGTTCCATACTTTTCCATTGACTCAGCATAGCCCAAGCGAGGCCAAGGTGTAGTCACTTTTTTGTTTGGATACAACTCCTTAATCATCTTAGTAAACATTTCCTCAGTTATCTGCAAAATCTCTTCCTGAGTCACAAATGACATCTCAACATCAAACTGAGTGAACTCAAGCTGACGATCTCCACGAGCATCCTCGTCGCGCAGACATCGAGCCATTTGAAAATAACGCTCATAACCAGCAACCATGAGTAGTTGCTTATACTGCTGTGGTGCCTGCGGCAAAGCATAAAACTTTCCCTGACTCATTCGACTTGGGACAATATGATCACGAGCACCCTCTGGAGAACTAACTGTTAACAGCGGTGTTTCAATCTCGATAAATCCGTTGTCAGTCATGTGATCTCGGAAAAACTTAACCACTTTATCGCGATTACGAATATTCTCTGCTAGTCGTTCAGTGCGCAGATCAAGATAGCGATACTTCAAACGCAGTTCCTCGTTAACATCCATGGAATCCTTATCAATCTCAAATGGTGGGGTCTCACAGGTATTCTGAATGACAACCTTCTTGGCCAAAATTTCGACTGTACCAGTAGGCAACTTCTCATTCTTCTGCTTTCCACCACGCTCCTGGACAACACCCTCTATTTCAAGCACAAATTCAGGACGAATACCTTCGATTAATTCCTTTGAAGTATCATCAAGTTCATCTGGAACAATAACAACTTGAAGTAAAGCAGACCGATCGCGCATATCCAAAAAAACGATTTTACCCATGTTTCGCCGAGAATGTACCCAGCCGTTTAGTCGAACAGTCTGCCCGACTTGTTTTGTTGTTTCTATATTAAGAGTTCTGTCCATATATTTACGGTCTAATTCGATTGATAAGTCGTGGGAATGGAATAGTTTCCCGAATATGTTTTGTGCCACAGATCCAGCCGGTCAGTCGCTCCAAACCATAACCGAATCCTGAGTGTGGTACTGATCCGTATTTTCGCAGATCCAAGTACCACTGAAAATCTTCAACTGGAAGCTTGTGCTCTTTGATTCGCTTAAGCAATAAATCATGATCGTCTTCGCGCTGCGAACCTCCAATAATCTCTCCATACCCTTCTGGTGCCAACAAGTCTGAACACAGAGCAAGATCTGGATTATCTGAATCACGCTTCATATAAAATGCTTTCACAGCAGCCGGATATTTTTCTACAAAAATAGGTTTGTCATACTGTTCAGTGAGTTTTGTTTCATCGTCGCCCCCAAGATCATCATTGTCTTTTATGTCTGATCCAAGCTCGCGAAGTTTTGTAACAGCCTCAGCGTGAGTCATGCGGACAAATGGTGCCTTTACTTTTTCAAGAGCTGGTATGTCTCGTTCTAAAACTTTTAGCTCGTGCTCATTCTTTTCCAATACTTTCTCTACAATGAAACACACCAGGTCTTCTTGAATCTTTATATTCTCTTCATGCTCAACAAATGCGGCCTCAGCATCCATCATCCAGAACTCGGTCAAGTGCCGACGAGTCTTTGACTTCTCTGCCCGGAAAACCGGACCGAAATCAAAAGCACGACCATGACTCATGATCGCGGCTTCAAGATACAATTGTCCTGACTGTGACAGGTAAGCCTGTCCTTCATCAAAATATTCAAGCCCGAAAAGTTCAGTTGTTCCCTCGCAAGCAGATGGGGTCAGAATTGGCGAATCACTTTTAATGAAACCTTCACGATTCAAAAATTCGTAAGTTGCGTTAATGATTGTGTTGCGTATACGTTGGATCGCCCACTGTCGTTCTGATCGCAACCACAAGTGCCGGTTCTCAAGCAAGAAATCAGGGCCGTGTTCTTTTTTAGAAATCGGATAGTCGTCTGGTGCCAGTTGGACAACTTTAATCGAAACTCCTTCTAGTTCAAAACCAGATGGCGCTCGCGACTCTTCTTTAACCACACCCTCGACGATGACAGATGATTCAATCTTCAGATCCTGCAGCGCCTGCCACTGATCCTCTGGTAAATCAGCTTTTGAGAAAACCACCTGCACTCGGCCGGTTCCATCACGAAACTGCAAAAAAAATATCTTTCCGCTGGAACGGAAATTATACCCCCATCCTTTCAAGACAACTTTTTCGCTAATTTTAGCGCCAATTTCTGCAACTGTCATATCAACATTCTGAGGCTATTTTAGCTTATTTTAGGCTTATGTGCAAATCTACTTACTCACACTATCTAAAAACCCTGATAACTTACCAGGGTCTTTTATTTGCTCGGTACTAGCCACTGATGATTAGGCCGCCATATCCTTTCCTGTATTTTCAAGCAAACCAGTCAAGTGGGCAAGCATTTCTTCTCTTGCTTGTTTAATTTGATCAGGCTGCAAAAACATTGCACCGCTTGGGTCAACACCAACATCTTTAAGAAACCCTTGATCATCCGCGCCCTGCACCCGCTCAATAAATCCTGTAATTTGAGCTAAGGCCTTTTCAGCCCCATCTGAATCTATCAAATCTTGAAATCTTTGCTCACTCAAATTGTCTTTCCATTTATTAAGCCTTTCCATCTGAGCTGCATTTTCTTTTTCTGTTACGTCCAAAGATTCGGCTAATCGCTGTGTCTGCAATAATGTATTTTTCCTTCCTACCAATCGACCCCTGGATTTTACCTCAGCTGATTCAATCTTGCCTTGGAGTGACTTTTGATCTGGCTTATCTACCCTTTGATCAAACTTAGTTGCAAGCGCAATCCCAAATCTCTCGTTTATATCATCAAACTGTTCCCGAATTTCACTAAGTTCAGGATCAAGACCGGAGACAGCGTCAGCTATCTCTTCCTTTATTCTCATCACTTCCTGAGCCTCTTCAGGTGTTTTATCAGGTTTAGCAAACATCCGATTCCAATCAACAATCTTTGTCCACAACTCATGCGAAGAAGGTTTATCAGGATTAGCTAAAGCCCCTAGTTTACCCTCAGCTGTAACCAACGCATTATTCGACTCTGCATCTGAATAGGCAGATTCCAATGAACCCACAAAATCATCAAGGTCTGATTCACCTCTGATTAATTTATCTGCTTCATCTTCATAATGTTCAGCGCGCTCTTGGCTTGCCTCATCTCGCCCATCAGGATTACGCTGATAGTTCGTCTCACTGGCATTTGCATAAACATTACTATTACCAACTCCAACGTGCTCTTTGGCCACCAATCCGGTTACCCTTTGTAGCTCAGGCCCTTTTTCAAATCCGACCTCAGCCTTCTCAATAGCGTCAGCATCCAAATCAGGACTTGGTGCCTCTGGTGATTCTTTTGGAGAACCTTCTTGTTGAGCCTCAAGATGCGCCGCTAATTCGGCAAAACCCATTCCTTCTGCCATATAAATAATATTATTAATATTTGTGACTACTTTAACCCATTTATCGCTATATTGCAATATATATTGACTTTTGCTAAGCTAAAAACAAGGAGGGCAAAGAATGCCAAAAACAAAAATACCCCGGTCAACCGGGGATACCATTCGTGCAGTGTTCGCTGGCGAGATCGAGCCAAGGCCGGATCCTGAACGTGACCGAGTTACTCGGCAACTGACCGAAGAAATGTGCGGCACGTACGCCATGGATCACATGCCGAACGTCGGTGCTGAGGGTCCGGTTCGTTCCGAAGAGAATCGTGTCGAAGGTGTTGGTGGCGACCGCCGCAGCCATCTGCGATCGCCACACTCACGAGCACATCGCCGCCGCTAACCAACTTCTAGACCCATCTCGGGTCTTTTTCTTATACCAAACTAGCAACTCTTAATGATGTGGCTGGAATGGTTGGAAAATGACAGACCAGGAGTGATTCGACCAGGTCGTGGAATTCGAGCAAGGTCTGGCCAGGGATAGTTGGTTTAAGAAATTCTGTTGGTGATTCACGTGAAGCAAAGCGGATTAACTTCAAAGCGTCATCTGATATCTCACGCGCAGCAAACCAACTTTCCTGATCAACCATAACACAGCGAGAACAGACTACCCCGCCCTTGAGTCCATGCCAGCGATACGTACCCGGCTCGATCTCTAACTTGCAAGACAAACATCGCGTCAACTCTGGACGATATCCTGAAATGCCGAGCAACTTCAAAGCAAAGGCAGCGAGCAAGAATCCAGCACGTTCTTGCGAGATCTCTGGCACACTTTCAATAAATTCAAGCCACTTTAAAACCTCCTGATACAACACTGGATCCTGCTCTTCGTGACGTGTAGCCAGGTCAACCAGATGCAGTGTCTGGCGCGCCAGGAGCAAACGATTTATGTCTGTGCAGATTGGATGATACGCTCGCAATCGCTCTACACCAGCAACAGTGTCGACTACACGGCCTCGTACTACCAACAAATCCAGAATCGCGAACGATTCGAGATGTGGACCAAGCTTGGCTCCAATCTTACGCGAGCCACGAGCATGCAATGACATCTTGCCTCGTTCCTCTGTCAAAACAGAATAAACACGATCATGCTCTCGATGATCGCGTCGGGCTAAGACTATTCCGTTTGTTTGAAACAGGACTGACATTATTTGTTTTGATCTAAATACGCTTGCAAGACTAACATGGCAGCCAGGGCATCGTCCGCAGCCTCAGCACCTTCTTCACGCTGCAAGCGAATGCTCTCAGCGGTTGTGTAGCGTTCGTCTTCTTCGTGGACTGGGATCGAGACAACCTCTTGTAAACCTTTAATAAACGACCGTGTCTTTTCTAATTGTGGCGAACCTGGCCCTTCAACCGTAGACAACGGAACCCCTATAACAATCTCATCGATCTGTTCAACAGCGATTCGGTCGGCCAGTTTTTGATAAATGTTCTCAACATTCTGGATTACATCCAAAGGCACAGCAATACCGGCTTCTGAATCCCCAAAAGCTAGTCCGATCTTTTTATCTCCATAGTCGATTCCGAGATACCTCATACTGGTAGTGGGGTTAAAATCTCAGGACCGGATTCTGTGGCTACCATCGTCACTTCAAAGTGAGCCGCCAGCGAGCGATCTGCAGTCACAGCTGTCCAGCCGTCGTCTGCGGTCTCTAATAAATATTCTCCGGCTGTAATCATTGGCTCAAGGGCCAAACATTCACCTTCTACAATTTTTTTCTTCTTCATTGCTCGATCATAAAAATTTGGAATCCGTGGTTCCTCATGTACTTCATGACCGACTCCGTGTCCGACCAATTGTCGTACGATTCCATATCCATGCGGTGCAATCGACTTTTCAACAGCCATACCGATATCTGCGATCGTGCCACCGACATGCACAGAAGCAACAGCGTCGAGCAAAGCCTGCTTTGTCGCAGCCATTAGATCAGAAGCCTCCTTTGACACATTACCCACTGGCACAGTCACTGCCATGTCCGTGTATAGATCTTTATATTTGCACCCAAGATCAAGTCCAACAATATCGCCTTCTTTGAGTTCAATGTCGCGATCTGCGGTTCCATGAACAACTTCTTCGTTTATGGAAACGCACAATGAACTTGGAAATGGATTGTCATCATGTGGCGTAGAGAAATTCAAAAATGAAGGCTCACCGCCCCCTGCCCTGATCTCAGCTTCTGCGATCTTGTCCAGCTCAGCAATCTTTGCACCCGGCCGCACCGCTTTGACCGCTTTGCCTAGTGCCTGTGATAGGATCTGCCCACCTTCTCGCATTAACTCAATTTCCTGTTCAGTCTTCTTTATAGCCATATTTATTTAACATCTTCAAAGATCCCTAATTTTTTATTCTTTTTAACTTTGTCCCACTGGAAAATATGGCCATTCATGGCGATATAAACACCGGCCGGCATAGACTGAGCAAAAGCAATAGCACTGCCCAAATTAAATAATCCATCAGAACTACCGAACTTCCAAGGAACCATTGCTCCAGTCAACACAACGGTCTTGTCTTTAACTTTTTCAGCAACCACTTCTGCGGTATCAACCATAGTGTCAGTACCGTGAGTAATAACAATATTCTTCTCATCAACCTCAGCACAATTCTCAGCAACTGTTTTTCGATCTGCATCAGTCATATCCAAAGAATCAATCATCATTAAAGTGCGCATTTCTACATCAACCAAATTTCTTCCCAACTTAAGCATTTCTGGCAAGTGTGTGTCTTTAAAAAACAACTCACCGTTTAGCTCATTATACTCTTTATCAAACGTCCCTCCGGTTAGAAAAATTCTTACTTTCATAATTATATTTTCAGACTTTTAGTTATATTGTTTGCTACTTCCTCAATCGAACCACTGCCATCAATCTCAACCAAAATTCCCATTTCTCGATATCGCTCAACCATAGGTTCAGTTTGTTCATGATAAACCTTCAGCCGTTCACGTATCGCCTCTGGTGTATCGTCTTCACGCTGCTCTGGCTTGCCACCACAGGGACAACCTTCTGCTGGTGGTGGATTGTATTCAATATGATAAATCCGACCGCAAGCAAAACAGGTGCGCCGCCCAGAAATCCGCTCCACAGCCGTGTCGTCATCCAGGTTGATCAGTATTGCGTGCGTTGGCTGATCGATTTTTAAAAACAGATCAAGTTGATTCAGGCGCCGAGGAAAGCCGTCAAGGATATAGCCGTTCTTTGCATCGTCGCGATTCAATCGTTCACGAACAACCTGATCTGTCAGATCATCTGGCAACATCTTACCAGCATTAATTGTCTCATCCACCTGTTTACCCAGAGGGTTATCCTGCTCGGCAATCTGACGCAATAGGCGCCCCATAGAAATCGCTGGTATCCCAAGCCTCTCAGACAGCTTTTCCGCCTGAGTACCCTTCCCAGAGCCCTGCGGCCCAATCATTAATATCTTATGCATACGCAGACAGTATAGCAAAGGATGAAAGGAATCCAAAGCGAGGTCTTTCGACCCCGCACACTTGATACTTACATTATGAAACTTCTAATAATCGTACTCCCGCATGGCAACCTGGCCCTCAATCTGCTTGATCATATCAATAATAACTGAAACCACAATCAAGATTGATGTTCCACCAACAATCATTGAAGCATTACCTGTTGCCTGTTGCATAATCAACGGCAGCACAGCGATCAGGGACAAGAAACTTGCTCCTCCAAATAGAATTCGATTTGAAATCCAATCTAGATATTCAGCAGTTGGTGTACCTGGTCGGATACCCGGAACAAAGCCACCTTGTTTCTGCAAGTTGTCTGCAATTCTGTCCGGATGAAAAACCACATTGGCATAAAAGTAAGTAAAACCAAATACCAAAACAAAATAAGTAATTCCGTAAAACAGCTGATTCTGGAATAACTGATTAATCCAAGTTGCCGCGGTCTGCAAGAACTCACTATTAGCAGCCATAAAAAACTGAGCAACCATGGTTGGGAACAAAACAATCGAGATGGCAAAGATGATCGGAATCACACCAGCCAAGTTCACTCGAATTGGCAAGAATGATGCTGATCCACCACCTCCGCGCAAACGACGAGCATACTGAACCGGAATGTTGCGCTGGCCTTCGTTCATAATTACCACACCAATAATCGTGGCAATGGTCACTACGGCAAACATAATCATAATAAACAGTTGTGACATGTCAAAAGTGGCAAATGTTCTCTGGAAAAAGCTTGGTAGTCCAGCCAAAATTCCAGCAAAGATCATGATGGAAATACCGTTTCCAATTTTGCGTTCAGAAATCAATTCACCCAACCACATCAAAAAAATGGTTCCAGCAGTCATAACTATTAACGATGTAACCAAATGATATCCGGTAATACTAAATCCAAGTGCCCCGCCCTGCTGGCTCAAAAGAGCAATCAAACCATAGCCCTGCAACACGGCCAATGGAACAGTTGAGTAGCGTGTCCACTGAGTAATCTTTTGTCGTCCAGCCTCTTCCTTTTGCATTTCCTCTAACTTCGGCACAATCATAGCCAGCAGCTGGAAGATAATTGAGGCAGTAATATATGGGGCCACACCAAGGGCTACAACGGAAAAGTTATCCATAGTTCCACCGGCAAAGATGTTCAGCAGCCCAAAGAACTGATTTGTTTCAAATAAACTAGATAGGGCTGTGGCGTCAACACCTGGAACTGGAATATGAGCAGCTAATCTAAAAATCACGAGCATGCCCAGCACAAAAAGTATGCTTAAACGCAGCTCGCGAATTTTGAATATTTTTTTAAATGTCAGCATAGGTTGCTATGCAATGCTTCCTCCAGCTTTTTCAATCTTCTCTTTTGCTGAAGCAGAAACCTTACACTCTTTGATGGTCAGCTTAGTTTTGATTTCACCATTTCCCAGAATCTTCACACCGTTACGAACAGTAGAAACCAGACCTTTTTCTTTTAGAACACGTGGGTTAACCTCTGCGCCGTCTTTAAAGCTCTTAGCCAATTCTGAAACATTAACCACCTCAGCCTTTGGATGAGGGCTCTTAAATCCACGTTTCTTAGGGATATTTAACATGATAAGACGTAATCCTTTCTTTTTCAAGCCCGCTTTTCCACCAGAACGAGATCGCTGACCTTTTCGTCCACGACCAGAATATTTTCCTTTTGAAGCCCAACCACGACCAATACGCTTGCGGCTTTTCTTTGCTCCCTTACCAGGTTTCAGATTGTGTAGAGTAATTTCTTCAGCCATATTTATTTATCAGACTTCTTCTCAGTCGTCTTTTTAGCAGGTTTCTTAGCTGCTGGTTTCTTCACCTCTCTCTTGACTTCCTTTTTTTCAGCCTTCTTCACCACAGCTTTTTCTTTATCGGTTTTTACACCTTCTGGTACGCGCAGTTCTCGCAATGCTTTCATTGTTGCATTGGCAATATTGATCTTATTGTTTGATCCAAGAATTTTCGCTGAAGCGTTTGGTACACCACCAAGCTCAAGCAACATGCGCATGGCACCACCAGCTTTCAGTCCAGTTCCTTTAGGCGCTGGCATTAACAAAACCTTGGCTGCACCAAACTTCATGTTAATG
This sequence comes from uncultured Gammaproteobacteria bacterium, assembly GCA_964504365.1. Taxonomy (GTDB): domain Bacteria; phylum Patescibacteriota; class Patescibacteriia; order UBA9934; family CAZDDW01; genus CAZDDW01. Next base: position 19,295 of record CAZDDW010000003.1, read on the forward strand.
GCGTGTGGTAGTGTCTCTTCAATCATTGGAATATCAACAATGTTTTTCTTGGCTTGTCGGAATGCTTTATCAACAGCAAGAGCAACGTCAGCACCTTTAGCTAAACCAACTCCAACACGACCCTTCTTGTCACCAATTACTAAACAGGCGCGGAAGCGAAGCCGTTTACCACCAGCAGTAACTCGAGTAACTCGCGCTAGATCCAAAATCTTCTGCTCAAACTCCTTTGGTTCGCGCTTCATTCGTCGGCGTCCTTTGCCCCTAGGCTTTCCTTTAAAGCCCCCCTTCTTGAATGGTTGTTTCTTCTGTTCTGGCATATTTAAAAGTCTAGTCCGGCTTCACGCGCTCCATCAGCCAGAGCTTTTACGCGACCGTGATATTTATAACTTCGTCGATCAAATACTGCCTTTTTGATGTCGGTCTTAACTGCTTTATCACCAACAAGCTTTCCTACCATACCAGCCACCTCTACTGGTTTCTTGCCTTTTTTATCAGCATCAGCAATATCTTTATCAGAAGCGCTAACAATGGTTTTCTTAGTATTATCATCAATCAGTTGTGCAGAAATGTGGCGCAAGCTTCGAAATACGGCCAAACGTGGCTGTTCTTTTGTACCAGAAATCTTTGCTCGACTTCGTACCTGTCGACGCTTAGCAATTGATCGTTTTTTCAAAATTTTCTTACTCATATTATTCAGCAGTCTTAGCAGCTTTACCAGCCTTACGACGAATAACTTCATCACTATACTTGATCCCTTTTCCTTTATAAGGCTCTGGTTTGCGGATTTTACGCATCTCGGCAGCAATTTTTCCAACCAGTTGTCGATCGATTCCAGAAACAATAACGTTGTTTTTCTCAATCTTCACATCAATTCCTTCTGGAATCTTGAATTCAACTGGATGTGAATAACCAACTTCGAAAACAACATCTTTTCCTTTCATGTTTACTTTATAACCAACACCAACAACTTCAAGAGACCTTGAAAAACCTTCAGTCACTCCCGAAACCATATTCGCAATCAGTGCACGAGTGGTTCCCCACATAGCAATTGCTTCCTTGTCAGCAGTGTCAGTTGCTTTAACTTCAATTATTTTTTCACCATCAGCTTCACCTAAAACAACTTCAGACTTATTATGAATATCCATTTCTAAAGCACCCTTAGGACCCTTAACAAAAATATGCTTGTCCTCGAGCTTCACTTCAACACCCTCTGGAATTGTGATTGGTTTTTTTCCAACTCGAGACATATTAGTAAATTTCACAAATTACTTCCCCACCCAAATGTCGCTTTCGGGCTTCTTTGTTAGTCATCAAGCCATTCGGTGTTGAAACAATCGCCATACCCATTCCTGATAAAACATTTGGTAACTCATTATGCTTTGCATAGACCCGACGCCCAGGCTTACTGACTCGGCTCAACTTGGCAATAACTGGGGTAGCATCTTGGTACTTCAATTCAATTCGCAAAACAGCAAATTTCTCATCAGTGTCTTTTTCTACTTTTCCAAGATATCCTTCACGCTCCAAAATCTTTGCGATACTGTACTTCATATTTGAGTACGGCAAAACCACTTCCGGCTTTTTCACAGCCGATGCGTTACGAATTCTTGTTAACATGTCTGAAATTGGATCTGTAATCATATTACCAACTTGATTTTTTGACGCCCGGAATCTGGCCTTTATTAGCTAACTCTCGGAAACAGATTCGACACAACTTAAAGTCGCGCATGTAACCACGCTGACGACCACACTTCCAACAACGTCGAACGTGTCGAGTCGAAAACTTTGGTTGCTTCTTTGATTTAGCTTTCTGGTTTTCAGTAGCCATAATTACTTGTCTTTCTTAAACGGAAATCCGAGTTTTGTAAATAATGCCATTCCTTGGGCGTAATCTGGAGCAGTAGTAGTAACATTAACTTCTAGCCCGTGAATTGTCTCAATTTCATCTGGTCTAATCTCAGGAAAAGCAACATGCTCTTTAAATCCGTATGAAAAATTTCCATTCTTATCAACTGCTTTTGGACCGATACCACGAAAGTCACTAACACGTGGGAAGGTGATATTAACTAACTTGTCTAAAAATGCCCACATCTGATTACCACGTAAGGTAACTTTCAATCCAACCACGTTCCCTTCACGGATCTTGAAACCAGCAATTGATTTACGTGCTTTTGTCTGAACTGGTTTTTGTCCACTGATACGATTCAAAGTATCTTCAACAATCGCAATGTAACCTGAATCCTTATACTTTTCACCAAGACCAACATTTAAAGTCACCTTCTCAATTTTAGGAACAGACATTATATTTGCATATCCAAACTCTTCCTTCAAAACAGGCAAAACTTCTTTCTTGTATTTGTCTTTCAAATTCTCCATATTATTCAACGTCTTCTACTTTACCTTTTGAACGAATAACTCGCACTTTCTGCTTCTTACCATCTTTCTCTAACAACTTATAACCAACCCGACCGCTAGTTCCGGTCTTTGCAGAAATTAATTTAACATTCGAAACATGCATCGGTGCTGGGAACTGGATCTTCTGACCAGACTGTCCCCGTTGACGTGTTCGTAAGTGTCGAGTTGCTAAATTAATTCCTTCAATTACAATTCTCTCTTGCTTAGGAAATACCTGAAGCACTTTTCCCTCTTTGCCTTTCTCTTTACCAGCAATCACTTTTACTTTGTCACCTGTTTTAATCTTCATATCTTTAAAGCACTTCCGGGGCTAATGAAATAATTTTATTATATCCAGCCGCACGTAGTTCGCGGGCCACAGGTCCAAAAATACGAGTCGCTTTTGGTTCCTTGGTCTTCTTGTCAATAATCACTGCTGAATTTTCATCAAAACGAATATATGATCCATCTTTTCGACGAGTCTCTTTTCTTGTTCGTACCATCACAGCATGGATAACATCACCTTTTTTTACAGCCGAATGAGGCACAGCCTCTTTAACTGAAGCGGTAACAACATCACCAATCACAGCATAGCGCTTTTTATATCCACCAAGAACTCGAATAACCTTGAGCTTTTTAGCCCCACTGTTATCAGCTACATTTAACATTGTCTCTTCCTGAACCATATTTAACTTACTTTTTTTACAAATCGCCAACACTTATCTTTTGACATTGGTCGACATTCTTCAAAAATAATCTTGTCACCCTCAACCAGTTCGTTCTTTTCATCATGTACCTTATACTTCGCACTACGCACATATCGTTTGTGATATTTTGAATGCTCAACAGTTCGGTCAACCCGAACCAAGGCTGTCTTTTCCATCTTGTTTCCGACAACTTCTCCAGTCAAACGACGACGTTGTGTTTTCTTTTCTTCAGACATAGATTATTTACTTTGATTCAAAGCAGTTTTAATCTTAGCAATTAACTGCTTGGTTTCCCGTACCTGGCGCACCTGTTTCAGCTGGTTCGAAGCCAGTTTAAACTTGAGCTCTCGTAATTTAGCCCGAGCCTCAACCAACATTTTGTCCAGATCCTCTTTAGTTTTTCCTTTAAATTCTTTGATCTGCATAATTAGAAACGGGTAACAACTTTTGTTTTAACTGGCAACTTGTGAGAGGCCAAACGCAGCGCTTCACGAGCCACATCATCGGGCACACCATCGATCTCGAACATAACTGTCCCTGGTCGAACTGGAGTGATATAGTGATCTACCCCACCTTTTCCTTTACCCATTGGCACCTCAGCACCTTTCGCAGTCACTGGATGATCCGGAAAAATTCGAATCCAGATCGAACCACCACGCTTGACGTGACGTGTCATTGCACGACGTGCTGCTTCAATCTGGCGCGAAGTTACCCAAGATTCAGTAACTGCCTTCAAACCTAATTTACCAAAAGCCAACCGGGTCTTGCTGGTTGCAATCCGTTTTCCACTGGCACGTCCTTTGTGCCATTTTCGGTGCTTCATTTTCTTAGGCATCAACATAATTATTTGTCAGTTTTTTTCTCAAAAACTTCTCCACGATTAATCCAAATCTTAATTCCGATAGTTCCATATGTAGTCCAGGCACGCACACGAGCAAAATCAATGTCAGCACGCAAATTATGCAACGGAATACATCCTTGCGACAACTGCTCAGTTCGAGCAATGTCTGCTCCATTCAAACGACCGGCCACAGCAATTTTAACTCCTTTAGCCCCACCCTTCATTACTCGCTCGATTGTCTGTTTCATTGAGCGACGGAAAGGCAAACGCTTTTCAAGATCGTCACGAATCTGTTGACCAACAATTGAAGCAGACAACGATGGCTTAGCCACTTCCTGTACATTTAAATTCAGATTAACTCTTCGTCCACGGAAAAACTGTCCCATGACCTTTTTCTTCAAATCTTCAATACCAGCCCCTGAACGACCAATGATAAATCCCGGCTTGGCAGAATGAATAGTAACAGTAATATTCTGAGTATTTCTTTCAATGGCCACGTGATCAACTGCTGCATCTTTCAGCTTCTTTTCTAAGAAAGTACGGATCTTGTGATCTTCCTCAAGTAACTTTGGGTAATCCTTTTTTGCAAACCAATTAGAATCCCAACCACGAGTTGTGGGAATACGGAATACCTTTGGGTGTACTTTCTGAGACATAATTACTTAGTTGATTTGCTTGTTTTCTTAGTCGTTTCTTTCTTTTTTTCTACTTTCTTTACTGCTTTTTTTACAGCTGGCTTCTTCACATTTTTCTTAACCTCAGTCTTCTTTTCAGCTTTCTCTTTTTCATCTAGGACAACGGTAATGTGGGTGGTACGCTTGCGAATCGGAGCCGCTCGGCCTCGAGCCCTTGGCTTGAAACGTTTCAAAGTAGGACCTCCGTCGGCTTTAATGGTCTTAACAAATAGATCACCTGGTTTCAGTTTAAAGTTATGTTCAGCATTTGCAGCAGCCGAATTAATCAACTTGAGCACTGGCAAAGCTGCAGCCTTATTCATAAACGTCAGCTGACTTTGTGCCTCAGCCAAATCCATGCCTCTAACAACATCAATCACCAACCGCACTTTTCGCGGTGACATTCTGATATATCTTGCTTTAGCTGAAACTTCCATAATTATTTCTGACCTTTGGCCATTTTACCTCCATGACTTACAAACTTTCTTGTCTGAGCAAATTCACCTAATTTATGTCCAACCATATTCTCAACGATTCGTATTGGCACATGCGTTCGACCGTTATGCACACCGATAGTAAAACCTACCATTTCTGGAGTAATACTAGAAGCACGAGCCCAAGTCTTAATTACAGTAGTATCACCTGGTTTCAAGGCTTGAATCTTCTTTAATAGTTTGGCGTCCACATAAGGACCTTTTTTCAAACTTCGTGACATATCATTATCGGCGTCGTTTCTTACGTCGCTGCAAAATTAACTTATCTGATGTTTTCTTTCGTCGAGTCTTTACACCCAAGGCCGGCTTTCCAGTCGGGGTCTTTGGATGTTTCAAACCAATTGGGTTACTTCCTTCTCCACCTCCGTGCGGGTGATCTACTGGGTTCATTACTTTACCACGAACAGTTGGTCTAATACCTCGATGACGCATCCTACCAGCTTTTCCCCAACGAATCAAACGTCGATCCGGATTTGAGGTCTGCCCAATGGTAGCCATACAAGATCGTGGAACCATACGCACTTCACCTGAAGGTAGTTTCAAAGTCGCGTTCTTTCCTTCAACTGCCATGATCTGAGCTGTTGTTCCAGCACCACGCACCATCTGCCCACCTTTTCCAGGTTCAATCTCAATGTTATAAACACCAATTCCCGCCGGAATATTCTCGATTGGGAAACGATTTCCTACTTTGATCTCACCTTTATTCTTTGAACTTACAACTTTGTCTCCTACTTTCAAACCAATCGGAGCAACCATATACTTCTTATCACCATCAGCATACTGCAACAAGGCAATTCGAGCACCACGTCCTGGATCATACTCGATTGAAGCCACGGTTGCTGGAACATCAAACTTTGTACGTTTAAAATCGATAACACGGACGTGGCGTTTTGCACCACCGCCACGGTGACGAACAGTAATCTTTCCCTGAGAGTTTCGTCCAGCCTGCTGTTTTCGTTTCTTTAACAAAGACTTCTCAGGTTTCTTTTTGGTAATATCAGAAAAGGTGTCAACGCTAGAAATACGTCGTCCCGGAGTAGTTGGTTTGTATTTTCTAATAGCCATAATTAAACACCTTCGTAAACATCAATTTTACTTCCTTTTGGCAAAGTAACGATTGCTTTTTTCCAGGCCTTTCGCTTTCCACGAACTCGACCAAAACGAACAGCTTTACCAGCATAATTCTGAACGTTCACCCTAACTGGCAAAACACCGTACAATTCCTTTACTGCATTACGAATCTGGATCTGGTTAGCATCTGGATGTACTACGAAAACATACTGATTAGCATGAGCCAAAATTGCTGCCTTCTCTGTAATATGTGGCCGAACGATCACACGATCAGTCTGCTCAGAAACCATTTTCTTTGATTTTGTGGTTGCAGCCTTTCCTTTCTTGGTCTCCTTTTTCTTTTCTTCTTTTGCAACCTTAACCTCTTCTGCCTTCTTCTGCGGGGCAGCTTCCAGTGCTTCCTTCTCGTTCTTTTTCTTGAAAATATTCTTCAAAGCCATATTACTTGCTATAAGTCTTGTGCAAAATATCAATCGTGTCTTTAGCAACCAAGATATAGTCGTGTCCCAAAATTTCTAAAACATTCAAACTTCCAGCACCCAGTGTATCGACCTTAGGGACATTCTTAATTGCTCGCTTGATCTCAACATTGCTTGGATCTGTAATCACCAAAGTCTTTTTCCCAGATACAGGCAATTTTTCATAAAATTCAACAAACATCTTAGTCTTCACTTCTGGCAATTTCAATGAATCAACAACAATAAATTTTTCATGAGCAACCTTGTCAGTCAAAACCATACTTAATGCCTTTTGCCGCACCTTCTTATTCACTTTTTTTGTAAAATTTCGAACATTACGTGGGCCAAATGTAACTCCACCACCTTTCCAAAGTGGAGAACGAATAGAACCAGCACGGGCACGCCCAGTTCCTTTCTGTCGCCAAGGCTTTCGACCACCACCACGCACTTCACCACGTGTCTTGGTGTGAGCAATCGGATCACGCGCACCAGCCTCAAGAGCAACAACAACCTCATGAATCAGGGCTTTATTTGCAGCAACCTCAAACAACTCAGGTTTCAATTCAACCTCACCACTAGCTTTTCCTTCTGCATTGTATACTTTAACCTTAGCCATATTTAGTTACCCCAAAGAGTTTTACCAACACGCCCACGAATCATTAATACAGTATTTCGCGCACCTGGAACAGCACCCTTAATTGCTAAAATATTATTCTTTGCATCAACTGCAGCAATTTCTAAATTCTTCACAGTCACTCGATCTCCACCCATTCGACCACCCATACGCTTTCCTTTCAAAACACGCTGTGGACCTTGGGCACCAATTGAACCTGGCATACGCAACTGATCTTTGTGACCGTGTGAAGCCGGACTTCCGTGGAAACCATGGCGTTTAACAACACCCTGAAATCCTTTTCCTTTTGATTCTCCAACCACATCAACTTTGTCACCTTCTTCAAAAACAGAAACGTTAATCTTGTCTCCTTGTTTCAATTCAGTTTCATCTACTCGAAATTCACGTGTCATAGCAACTGGCCCCACCTCTTTAGCACGAGCCTGTTGTGGTTTAGCAACTTTCTTGGTCTGACCATAACCGATCTGAACAGCAGTATAACCATTCTTGTCTTCAGTTTGCACACCAGTTACCACACATGGTCCAGCCTGAACCAAGGTCACAGGAATTACTGTGCCATCTTCCTTGAAGATCTGGGTCATTTCAATTTTCTTACCAAGAATGAATTTCATATATAACTGACTAACATAAAAGTCAGAAGTTGTGCCACGAACTAAATTCATAGAACAGCTTCTGACCCATGCGAGCAAATGGGTTTTCCTAACTTATTTATTTGAATTCCTTTCTTCTACCCAACCCTCAAAGCCCAAGGAGGTTTTCGCCATTAGCCCGTCAATAAGCACGCGATCTTTCTCCTTCGTTTTTAGATTGGTGTTCCTCCAACTACATTTTAATCTCTACATCCACGCCAGCTGGCAAATTCAGACTCATCAATGAATCAATGGTTTTTTCACTAGGATTGATAATATCAATCAATCGTTTGTGAACTCGCATTTCATATTGATCACGTGCTGTCTTGTGAACGAAAGTTGATTTATTGACCGTGTACTTACGTTTCTCAGTTGGCAATGGTACCGGACCAAGAATCTTAGCACCAGTTCGCTCAGCCGTCTTGATAATAGTCTGAGTAGCCTGGTCAATAATCTTGTGGTCGTAAGCTCGAATCTTAATTCGGATTCTTTGCTTTACATCGTTTTGTGTTTTTTCTGTTGGCATGTGTTTAGGGAAAGAACAGGTCAAAACCTTAAGGAGGGCGATTTTACTCGCCCTCCTGGTTTATATTAATTGATAACTTTGGTTACAACTCCAGCTCCTACAGTTCGTCCACCTTCACGGATAGCAAAGCGCTGTTTTTCCTCAAGAGCAATCGGCTGAATCAACTTAACTGTAACATTAACCTCATCTCCAGGCATAACCATTTCTACTCCGTCTGGCAAAGTAACTTCACCGGTAACATCAGAGGTTCGTGTGAAAAACTGTGGCTTGTATCCTTTGAAGAATGGCTTGTGTCGTCCACCCTCTTCTTTGGTCAAAGCATATACCTGAGCTTCAAACTCTGTGTGTGGAGTAACTGAACCTGGTTTAGCCAAAACCTGTCCGCGCTCAACCTCGTCTTTCTTAGTACCACGCAGCAAAATTCCAGCATTATCACCAGCCTGTCCCTGATCAAGAGTTTTGTTAAACATCTCAACACCAGTAACAGTTGTTTTTGTAGTCTCCTTCAAACCAACCATTTCTACTTCTTCACTAACGTTTACAATACCACGCTCAATACGACCAGTAACCACAGTTCCTCGTCCCTCAATTGAGAAAACGTCTTCGATAGGCATCAGGAATGGCTGATCAGTAGCACGTTCTGGCTCTGGAACATTTTCATCAAGAGCTGCTAGAAGATCTTTAATTGACTTTGTGGCTTCTTCATCATCTGGATTCTCAAGAGCTTTCAAAGCAGAACCACGAATAATTGGAGTCTCATCACCTGGGAACTCATATTTCTTAAGCAAATCTCGGATCTCCTCCTCAACAAGGTCAACCAATTCAGGATCATCAACCTGGTCAACTTTATTCATATAAACAACAATGGCAGGTACACCAACCTGACGAGCAAGCAAAATGTGCTCACGAGTCTGTGGCATAGGACCATCAGCAGCAGATACTACCAAAATAGCACCGTCCATCTGTGCAGCTCCAGTGATCATGTTCTTCACATAATCAGCGTGCCCTGGACAGTCAACGTGCGCGTAGTGGCGCTTTTCAGTTTCATATTCAACGTGAGCAGTAGCAATAGTAATTCCACGCTCTCGCTCCTCTGGTGCTTTGTCAATCTGGTCAAAAGCTTTTGCTTGACCCTGACCCATATTAGCAGCAACCTGAGTAATAGCCGCAGTTAAAGTTGTTTTACCGTGGTCAACGTGACCAATAGTACCAACGTTTACGTGCGGTTTTGATCGATCAAATGTTTCGGCCATAAATTTGGCTAAAAATAGTAATTAATTCTAAGAAAATAGATTCTAAATGAATGCGGGCAATAGTATAACAGATACCTTAAAATAATGCAAGTCTAAATAAAGGGGAATTATTCGACTGGCTCAAGGTAAAACTGCTCTTCTGGCTCATCGTCTGATTTACCCGCCTTATCTTCGCTTAAGTTAGCGTTAATCTTAACATCTAGCTCTGATTCCTCTTGCACCAACTCTGCCCCTAGCTTATCTATCAACTCCACTGGCGGTTCAGGAGCAAATTCTTCATCAGACGATGACTCAACTACATCATCGAATATAAAATCCTCATCTAAATCCTCAGGCTCAAAATCGCCAAACATGTCTTCGTCTCCACAATATGGCTCAATCAAGCCGTTTTCCTCCAACAAGATCTCATATTCGTCTAAATCCATGACCACAAAGGCTTGTTCCCCATCAGGGTCAGTAACCACCAACTTATCGCCAGTGCGACGAACTAAATCTAAAATGCGTTTAAAGTTATTCATAGTATATTTTAAGTTGAGCTTATCTTAGCTTATTTACCCAAACTGTCAAGTGCATATTCTGGGGTTAAGTAGTCGATCAGGCCGGCCACTCCTCTTGTCGTCAGAAGCAAAGAGCCGAAGGGTTTTGAATTGTGGAACGATCGGAGGCCGGTGTCCTTACTAATTTTCAATTTTCATTCAATAACCAATGACCATTGTGACATTGAAAATTCAATGTAAATTCTAAATTGAAAATTGTAAATTTATTATCTGAGGCTCCCTGTGGCCGGCCAAAAGAAAAGGCCCCGCCGCAGTCAAGCGACGGGGTCGTGTTGAACGATGGAGCCAGTTCGTTCTACTGGGGAGTCTGTACCTGAGCCACGGGTTCGGGCGGCGTGTTGAGCGCGGCCAGCTGTCCGGCGACCATGGTCTGGTAACTCGCCGTGTACTTCAGCGTACGCACCGTGCGCAGATCCGTGGCCACTCGCGCGGTCATGCCGCGGACCTCGTCGGCCTCCATACCGGACCACTGGGCAGCCAGAGTCAGCCAGACCCGGGTGTTGACCACCCAGTCCTCGTACTGCTGGACCGTGCCACCGAGAGCCACGATGTCCTCGTAGCGGCGCATGTAGAATCCGTCATACCCGGATCCGGTCGTGGTCTCGGCATCGATCTTGCGCCGCAGCTCGACCGGGTCCACGAACGAACCGGACCAGTAGCCGCTGATGTAGTCGTGCGCGTTGTTGGTCAGATGCTCGGGCAGCATCGGCTTGACCGTTTCGTAGTCCTGGCTGAGGATCAGCCAGGAACCGACGTTGCTCAGCACGTCCTCGTCGAGCACGGCCTGGCGTGCGGCCAGGATGAGCTCCTCGCAGGGACGATCGACATCGCCGTCGACCTCGCAGATCTCACCGTTGATCAGGCCGTGGTAGGAGATCGTGTCCCCGAGACCACCGAGAACCCAGGCACCAACGAAGGTGCGTGCGTTGACCGGAACCGGGAAGGTCTCGGCCAGGCGGGTGATCAGCTCGGGCTGACCGTCGGTGTTGACGACCAGTGCCTGCTCCTCACGCATCAGCTGCATGGCATTCAGACCCTCGGGCAAGGCCGGGAATCCGCCGGTATCGAGGGCGGCCGTGAAGGCACGCAGGGTGTCGAACGGCTTCTTCTTCTCGTCGAAGCTCTTCTGCTGCTCGGCATTGAACTTGTCGGCCAACGCCTCCAGGCTCGCCGGCGTGGCTGCCAGCTCCGCCTCGACCTTGGTCAGATCGGATTCGAGGGTGGCGATCTTGGCCTTCAGCGCGGCCATATTCTCGCGGTGCTCCCGCTCCTCGTCGGTCTCGCCGATCGGGGGCATGCGCTGCTCCCCAGACGAATCGTCGGCGACTGCATTGGTCTCGTCCCCGTCCGCAGTCGGATCCGCGGGCACGGTCTCCTCGGCTGCCTCGGCCTCGTCGTTTCCGAAAGCCCAGCGCAAGGCCGGCTTGAAACCGATCACGATGACGAACAGCACAACGCCGATACCGACGAACCAGGGCCAGCGGCGGGAACTCTTGGTGGTGGGATCTCCCATGATTTCTCTCCTCTTCTCGATTGAGATGAACGTTGTTGAAGCGACCCTCCATAGGCCGCGCTTGGGTTGATCTCGCGCTTGACTGTCCACCAAATCGGACAGTTAGCAACGCCGAATAATAACACGTTTAAGCTTATCTGTCAACCCCAACAGGCTTAAATAAGCTAAAAAGAAAAACCCGTTGCAAGCAACGGGCAGGGCCTAGCCCCTAGAGTCGTTCTACTGTGCTTCGGGCCACTTCTCGGGCAGCTCGGCCAGCATGCGATCGATGTCTTCCCGATAGGCCTCCGTATACAGGAGACCCTCCGGCGGATTGACCAGAGTGGCTTGAGCAGCCTTGAGCGAGGTCTCGGCAATTGACCGGCTGGTACAGCGGAAGGTCTGAACTCCATCCCAGTACCGGGCCGTCGCGTGCTCGGGTGTTCCTTCTTCGAAGCACCCGTACAGAGCAATCCAGAGATGGAGGCTCTTGCATCCGTCTGGATGATTGGCAAAGACCTCGTTGCCGAGCGCGTTGATCTCATCCTCATCAAGGAAGCTCAACGCTTCGCAACGAGCTGCTTCCCGCTCTTCGGCCTGCTCTGACATGTTCTGCACGATCTCAGCCTTGAGACGCTCGTTCTCAGCCTTGAACTCGTCCAGCTCTTCCTGGAACGGATTGACCTCAGGCTCTTCAGGAACCGGATCCATAGGTACGGCATTGGCAGCCTGCCCAGAATCACTATTCAGGGGCAGAAGACCAAAACAATCCCAACCGTTCCGGATATCCAAGTACCCCATTCCAATGATCACCAGAAGAAAGACCAGGACCACCAAGACCCATAACCACCATAAACTCCTGCGCGAACCAGCCGCCCCAGAACCACTGGCGTCGTGTACCTTCTTTGTTTTATCGTCGGACATGATCTGCCTTTCAACAGTAGAGCTGTTTAGTGAATGAACATTTTCGTAACGCAAAATAATAGCATAAATAAGCCTAATTGTCAAGGTAGTGAGCACAAAGCCGACGAACGGAAAAGACAAAACCGACGAACATTCGTCGGTTTTGTGCTTATTTTAGTCGGTTTCGTGCTTACTCTTTCTTCCCTCGCTTTTCAATAATCGCATCAGATACATTGCGTGGAACATCCTCATAGTGATCAAATTCCATTGAATAGCTAGCTCGTCCCTGAGTAATCGAACGCAATTCAGTAGCATAACCAAACATCTCAGCCAACGGCACAAACGCTTCAACCACTTTCATGTTTCCACGATCACGCATTTCCTGAATCTTGGCTCGCTTAGAATTCAAATCACCAACAACTGTTCCCATAAAATCTTCCGGTGTCACCACCTCAACTTTCATCACAGGCTCTTGCAAAGTAATTCCAGCTGCCTTGGCTGCGGCTTGGAAAGCCATAGAACCAGAAATCTTAAACGCAGCCTCAGAAGAGTCAACTTCGTGATAAGAACCATCATAAACAGTACATTTAATATCTAGCACTGGATATCCAGCCAACACACCACGCTCCATCGCCTCTTTAACACCCTTGTTAATCGGTTGGATATATTCCTTTGGAATCACACCACCTTTAATCTCATCAGTAAATTCATAACCACCACCAGCCTCAAGAGGCTCAATTCGCAACCAACAGTGACCGTACTGACCACGACCACCAGACTGACGAACAAATTTCCCCTCAGCTTCAGCCAACTTTTTGATCGACTCTTTGTAAGCCACCTGCGGAGCACCAACATTGGCCTCTACTTTAAACTCGCGCTTCATTCTATCAACAATAATATCTAAGTGCAGTTCTCCCATTCCAGAAATAATTGTTTGCAAAGTTTCATCATCTGTACGCACTTTGAAAGTTGGGTCCTCTTCAGCTAACTTAGCTAAAGCAACTCCCATCTTTTCCTGGTCAGGCTTTGTCTTTGGTTCAATAGCAACAGAAATCACAGGTTCTGGGAATGTAATATTTTCCAAAACCACTGGATTATTTTCATCACACAATGTTTGTCCGGTAGTCGTCCCTTTCAAACCAACTACAGCCGCAATGTCACCAGCATAAATCTCATCAATCTCTTCACGGTGATTAGCGTGCATACGCAACAGTCGTCCGATGCGTTCTTTCTTTCCAGTTGATGCATTCAACACATAAGAACCTGACTTCAACACACCAGAGTAAACGCGGATAAAAGCTAACTTACCAACAAACGGATCAGTAGCAATCTTGAATGCTAATGCAGCAAACGGCTCCTCATCAGAAGCTGGACGTGGAATAACTTTTTCTTCATCGTCTGGATCAGTTCCTTCAACAGGTGGAACCTCCAATGGACTTGGTAGGTAATCAACAATCGCATCTAGCAATGGCTGCACACCCTTGTTCTTCAAGGCAGTACCACAAAGCACAGGGATAATCTCTAGTTTCAAAACAGCCTCGTGCAAAATCTTTTTAATATCTTCCAAAGGGATCTCTTCACCAGCCAAATATTTTTCCATGGCCGCCTCATCATTTTCCACAATCGCTTCCATTAATTTCCCGCGCCACTCATCAGCTAACTCTTTCATGTCTTCAGGAATATCAGTCTCTTCCATTTCTTGCCCAAGATCATCTTTATAAATAGTTGCCTTCATGGTTAACAAATCAACAATCCCAGTAAACTTATCTTCAGCACCGATTGGCAGCTGCAAAGGATATGCTTTCTTGGTCAACCGCTCATGAATCGAATTCAGATCGTAAAAGAAATCTGCACCGGTTCGATCTAGTTTGTTAATAAAACAAATTCGCGGCACATTGTACTTGTCAGCCTGGTGCCAAACAGTCTCTGACTGTGGCTCAACACCAGCAACACCGTCAAAGATAACAGCACCACCGTCAAGCACACGCAATGAACGCTCCACCTCAACGGTAAAGTCTACGTGCCCTGGGGTATCAATAATATTAACTCGGTGATCTTTCCAGAAACAAGTTGTTGCAGCGGAAGTAATAGTAATACCGCGCTCTTGCTCTTGCTCCATCCAGTCCATCTCAGCTTCACCCTCATGCACCTCACCGATCTTATGCTTTTTACCAGTATAAAACAGAACTCGCTCAGTAACCGTAGTCTTACCAGCGTCAATATGAGCAATGATTCCAATGTTACGAGTTTTCTCAAGTGAATATTCTCTTGGCATATTTTTGTATTTGATCGATTAGCGTGCAAAGTGAGCAAAGGCACGGTTTGCCTCAGCCATTTTCTGCACATCAGTTTTCTTTTTAATAGCATCGCCCTCATTGTTGGCTGCGGCAATAAACTCATCAGCTAGACGATCAGCCATTGGACGACCTTTTTTGCTACGAGCAGCAGCCAACAACCATCGATAGCTCAAAGCAACACGGCGCTCGCCGCGTACAGGAATAGGGATCTGATAGTTGGCTCCACCGATTCGACGTGAACGAACCTCAAGTGATGGACCAATATTCTTCATGGCAGTATCAAAAACCTCTACTGGATCTTGCTTAGTTTTCTCAGCCACAATATCAAAAGCATCGTAAACTACTTTCTGTGCAGTTGACTTCTTTCCCCCTTTCATAACGTAATTAATAAATTTAGCAACGAGAACGTTGCTATACTTGGGGTCGGGTGTAATAACCCGCTTTGGTGCTTGTTTCCCACGCATATGTTCTGGTTAAGCCAGCGTTTCTTCCCCCGTGGCGAGGTACTGCGCTAGCAAGACTTAAATGATTTTAACGTTTAGCTTTTAGGCTTTTTAGTTCCGTATTTAGATCGACTACGCTTTCGTCCATCAACACCCTGAGTGTCATAAACTCCACGAACAACGTGATACCGAACACCAGGCAAATCTTTCACTCGACCACCACGGATCATCACGATTGAGTGCTCCTGCAAATTGTGACCTTCACCTGGAATGTAAGCTGTTACCTCAGTACCATTTGAAAGACGCACACGAGCAATCTTTCGAATAGCTGAGTTTGGTTTCTTTGGTGTAGCAGTTGTCACCTTAACACAAACACCACGCTTAAAGGCACTTCCCTTTTTGAGCGCAGTAGTTTTTCTATGCAAAGAATCCAGCGTGTACTGCATTGCTGGAGATTTACTGTTTTTCTTTGAGGTCTTCCGACCCTTTCTAATCAATTGAGAAATTGTAGGCATATTTCTGAAGTGCCGAAATAATAACATGAGGTTAAAATTAGGTCAAGTGGCTCTGTGAGGAAAACATTGGTCAGAGCATAATAAGCTTGACAATAATACATTTTTCTGTTAATGTTTCCTATTATTCCTGATCCTTCAACTAACAATGCAGAAAGGGTTGCCATGTCAACCAAACCCAGAACCTTGCGTAGAGTCATCCGTGAATTCTGTGCCGATCATGGCATCGTCTATGACCAATCTATCGTGAACCTTCGTTTCAGAGATACGGCAATTGCCAAGTTACTCAGCCGCAAGGTACTGCAGGTAGAACAAGTACCCCAACAACAGTTCCTCGTTTGGACTGAAGCGGCCATACGTATTGGTATGCGTCAGCCGGTGTTCGAAATCACATTCCAAGATAGGCCGGACCAGACTCTAGTGATGTTCTTGAATACGACATCCGATGATGAAGAGGAAGAAGAACCTTTGACAGAGGTTGATTTACTCTTCCGTCATGAGTTGGACCGTTCAATCGATACTGATACCGACGAGGTTGTGGGCGGCAGGACTCTTGATCAGCAAGAGTTCGATGATTGGCAAAGAAGCGATGCCAAGGACTAGACCACCCCATCCAGATGACCCTTACGACAACAACACCGCGCGGTCTCCCGTGCGGCTTTTTCTTTTTCTAATTTTCTCTATATCACTAACCTGCGAAAACCAAACTCAATATGGCAATACAATTCTCACCAACCAAAGCGCTGCAGGTTTGGAATGCTGGGAGGCTAATGAAGAAGAAGACTGGGATACTGGTTAGGATAGCGATAAAAACTGCAAGAAATAGAATCTGCGGACCACGCACAGCAACGAACTTGCGCAAGGCTGCATACTTTGGTGCGTCAAAGATGGCGAACAGTAATTTCGAACCATCAAGCGGATGGATCGGGATAATATTGAAGAACATCAGGAACAAATTGATTAGTACCAGCAAGAACAGGAAGACAACTAGTAGATTCAATTCAACTAACCAGCTGCCGTTGAGCATCAAACGCAGGACCAAGGCCGATAGCATGGCCAAGACCAAATTCGAAGCAGGCCCAGCTAAACCAACAATCACAGAATCCCACTTCGGGTTCTTTAGATTATTCGGATTATATGGCACTGGCTTGGCCCAACCGAATCCGAGTAACAACAGCGGAATAAATCCCATCCAGTCAATATGAGCCAATGGATTCAGGGTTAAGCGACCGGCCCGCTCAGCTGTATGATCTCCGCGAAGCTTAGCAGCCAGACCATGCGAAAACTCGTGCACAGTTAAAGCAACCAGGATGGCCAAGATCCAGGCAAAAGCGATTGGCGCGTTGTTCCAAAGTAATGATAAAAACATGCCGCTATTCTACCCTACTTGCCAAAATTAGTCGACCATGATAGTATCTCGACGTTATGTCAAAGTTCTGCGAGGCCTGTGGCCGTGGACCGCTTTCAGCACAAAGCCGCTCAAAGTCCATGATGATCACTAAGCGCCGTCAAAAAGTCAATCTACAAAACAAAACCATTGATGGTAAAAAGGTAAAACTTTGTACCAAGTGCTTGAAGTCTAGTACTAAGGAAGGTTTTGTACTCAAGTTCGGAGCCAAGCCAAGAGTTGGTAAACGAACTAAGAAGAGTAAATAAAGGAAACAAAAAATCACGACCTGGCGTCGCGATTTTTGAATTCTCATTTTCTGATTATATCTGCTCCTATTCCGCGCAACTTTTCTTCTAAACGCTCGTACCCGCGATCTAAATGTTCGATCCCTGTCAGCGTTGATGTTCCTTCAGCAACCAAGGCAGCAAGCACCAAAGCCAGTCCTGCGCGAATGTCTGGAACAACAATATCTGTTGCCGATAACTTGGTCGCACCACTAACAATCGCTGAATGTTTATGATTCTTGTCTTTGAAACGACACGGCAATTCACCTAAACATTTATAAGATCGCTCAACATTTGCCCCCATCGAATTCAAAGTTTCTGTAAACCCGAGCCGATCTTCGTATACAGTTTCGTGCACACGCGAGACTCCGGTCACTTGAGTTAGCAAAACAACAAACGGTTGCATCCAGTCAGTTCTAAATCCCGGATACGTATCAGTTTCAACGTCAATGCTGTGATACTCTCCGTTGGATTGAAATAAGATGCCGTCATCTCGCACTTCATATACCCCACCAAGCCGACGGACTGCATTCAAAAAAGTAATCATGTATTCATGCTGTGCACCGCGAACGAATACTTCACCTCGTGTTGCCAATGCAGCGCAGGCATAGCTTGCTGCTTCCAACGCATCTGGAATCACTTGCACCTGACACCCGTGTAATTTCTCAACACCAACGATCTCAATAACTCGGTTGGCTCGGACCTCAACAATCGCCCCCATTTTCTGCAACATCTTAACTAACTCAAAAATCTCTGGTTCAACAGCTGCGTTGCGAATCACGGTTCGTCCTTCAGCTAAGACACCAGCAAACAAACAAGTCTCAGTTGCACCAACCGACGGATACGGTAACTCGATCAATGCCCCGCGTAGTCGACCATCAACAGTTGCATGATATGCATCGCCTCGAGATTCAAATTTGGCTCCCATCTGTTCCAAGGCATCAGTATGAAAATTCACCGGACGCGGTCCGATCTTGTCTCCACCGACAATTGGCACAGTTGCTTCACCTGCGCGATGTAACAAAGGTGCAATCGCTAAAACACTTAAACGATTCTTGCGCGACAACTTGGTCACCTCAGTGCTTGTGATCGAACCGGTTCGCGTTGTCACCACGTGATCATCCCAAGAAACCGAAGCACCGACCGTTTCCAAAATCTCCTGCGTGATTGCAGTCTCGTTCTGCTTTGGGGCATTGGCAACAACAACTTCCTCGTCTGTGAGCAAAGACGCCAATAACAATTTCGAGGCCGAATTTTTGGTCCCAGACAATTCAACTTCACCTTTCAATGGCTTGCCACCAGTGATTAAAAACGATTCCATAACATGACTAGCTTACCAATATTTACAGGCCAAGACAACAACTTGACGGATAAGACAAATAGGAGTACTCTGGCCTTCCTGGTTCCTTCAACCCCGCGACACAAAGGAGATAACATATGTCGCTGGTATTCCAACCTCTTCCCAACGCGCTACTGGCCCTGGCCAAGCTGCCCCATGGCAGGATCATCGACGACGATGACAACACCTACACCATCATGCACGAAGGTGAGGCCGAAGCGGCCCTGGTCGCACTGAGCGAAGCTGGGTGCGACGAAGACATGGTCGAACTCATGCGCACCGAGCTGATCGCGCTCAACTTCCCAGCGGATCTAGGCGAGCTGATCCTGGCCCTGACCCAGGTCAACCTGGGCGATGACTTCGACCCGGGCGACCTGAGCTTCGAAATCTGCGAACCCGACGAGGACATCAAGGTGCCGCATGGCCAGATCATTCAGGACGATCACCTCGCCGGCGCCTCGGCAATCACCAGCATGGAGCACGCGCTCTCCATCATGATGGTCGGTGCCAGGGATGGGTTCATTACCGCCGAACAGGGAATCTTCCTGCTCAAGCAAATGGCTGCGGCCGACCTGATGCTCACCCAGAAGCAAGTGCTGGCCCACCACGGCTACACCCGAGACACTGACGGCACCTACCGCTCCGAGGCCCGGGACGGATCGACCAAAGTCGAAACGGCTACCCGGATCCTTCACATGGGACCGCTGACGATCCTCGTTTCCAGAATCGAGACCACCGAGATCGACGGCGAGGACGAGCCGCGCGACACGGTCGAGGATGACGAGGGCGGTGACAGCCCGACCGAGGGCGGCGGCTGGTAGCCCAGACCAGCACAGAACACAAAACTGACCCACACAGGATCAGTCGACTCTATACCACGGACGCAAGTTCGTGGTTCTTTATTTCTCCACCCGAACCACTTGATCAATAAACAAATTCAAAATCCGGTTTGCTTCTGGCGTTTCTTTAGATTCATTAATCACTTTATCCAATTCTTCGCTTTGTTCAAAATATTTCTTTTTATAAAAACTCATCCGTACTACCACGTCTTTATGTTCCAACTCTGGATGAAACTGAATTGCATATATCGGCCGATCCTCAAAAACAAATACTTCGCAACAATTCTTTTTATGATTAGTAATAATATCTCTTGTCCCTGGTGGAGGTGCAATAACACTGTGGCTGTGTCCAATCTGAACAAAAAAACTTTCTGGCAAGTACCGAAAAATTGGATCGTCTTTTCCTTCTTCAGTGCAACGCATTTCAATCGTACCAATTTCCCGTAATGCAGGATCCTGAACAACCTCTCCACCAAAAGCTAAGGCAACTACTTCGTGTCCGTAACCGATAGCCAACATAGGAATTTTTTTATCATGAATTTCTTTAATTAATGCAATCAATTCTGGCAGCCTATCCATTTGTCCTTCTCCAGAAAAATAATGTCCAGTCCCCGCCAAAATCACAGCATCCATATCATTAAGCAACGAAGGGTCTAACTGATCACGAAAAATATCAACTCGGAAAAAATTCTCTTGTGGCACATTTATTAAACGATCAAAACACAAAAACTCGTGTTCTTTCATTTCGTCTTCACGAACTTGCAGAAAAAGTATTTTTAAATTATTTCTGTTCTTGATCATACATAAATATTCATATCATAAAAAAGAAGAAGCGTCGACCCGACACATCTTCTGGACCAGCTATGCTGGCCTGCCATCCGAAGCTTTAGCGAAGGATGGCGCTCCAGCCCGGCTGGGCTGCAATGGCTCTGTATCTATTACGGATATACCTTGCCAGGTTACGCACTGATCAGCCGCGAAGCCAATGAGAACGCTCTGACAAGACGCGAACCGGTTGGACCTTGCTAAAAAGCTTGATCCGAATGTTTGAAAATTTGACCCATAGCAGTTACCAACCGTCTGAAGCCTTTATATTATACCATTTTTTTGCTGTCTTTTGCGCTTTTCCGTATAAGTACGTATAAGAAAAAGAGGACAAGCTGTCCTCTATTGATCCACACGTTTTTCCACAGCTACAGTGGAAAAGTCAAAGCCAAAAACATGGGCCATGAAGAGCTGAAGCAGACCAGAGGCTTCAGGCGAAGGCTTAAGACCGTCATGGATTCGTTGCAGTGCATCGCGATCCTCTACGTACAAAGCCTTGTAGTAGGCCAAACGCTCTTTAAAGCTGTCTTCATCCAACTCAGCGTGGAACTGAGTGGCATAGATTGGCTTATCTGGAAAAGCAAAAGCCTGGACCAGTGAAGCTTCGCTGCGGGCCAAAACAACTGCCCCATCAGGCACCCTAGTAATGAAATCCTTATGCCCTTGCTGGGTATTAAAACTACCGGGCAGCTGGGAGAAGATCGGATCCACTTGGCCCTCTTGGGTCAAGGAAACTGTGTAGCTTCCCATTTCCTGATCTTCTGGACGGTACTCGACTCGACCACCAAGTGCTTCAGCTAAAATCTGAGCACCAAAACAAATACCAAAAGTTGGCATGTTCTGTGTGGCTGCAGCACGAACCACCTCAAGCAATTCTTGCCAATGTGGCAGGTCACCCTTGGACACAGCGAAAGATCCGCAGCCAGGTAACAAGAGAAGGTCATGACCATCAAGATCACTGACCCGAGGTGCCGTGGTCAGAGTATCAACTATCGTCAACTGATCTTCAGGAAGACCGCTGATTCGTTTTAGACATTCTAGTTCTGGACCTTTTGTGTCCGCTTCTCGGAATTGGTAGATGAGCACTTTCAGCTCCTTTGGTTGTTTTAAGGATTTCATGTTTTCATGTTTTAATTATTTTCTCTTTTCTTTCATGGCCTCTGTTGAGACCAGGAAAGAGAAGAGCTGCGCGCTTGCATTGCGCGCAGCGTAGAAGTTAGAGAGGCAGGAACACTCGACTGCGTCGTGTCTCGATCCGATGCAATCGATCGTGGTAGCGGTGACGAACACCCTCAGCCTGATCACGATTGGCACCCACAAAGAACAGAGTGGCCTTGCCTGAACCGCGCCAGCAGCCCGGATTACCAGGAACGATTCCAGGACGATCCGTACCGTCATAGAGCATCCCATCGACCCGATGATGAATCAGGTCTTCGTGGCCCATACCCTTAGGTATTTCAGTGTTCTCCATAACCACACTGCAACTGCCACCGAAACGCGGAGCAACCTGATCAGCGAACGAGCAGACATACTTGGCCGCAGTACCGCGACCATTGATCTCGATCACGTAGACAAAGACCATTCCGGCGAAACGGATGACCAACAGGTCGATCCCAATAGTCCGAACCATTTCCTGGTCTGGTTGACCGCCACGACCAACACCCCGTCGAACAGCTTCGTTGCAAAACGGAATGATTGCTCGCATGATCGCCTGGTAGACTTGTACATCGACCAAGAACTGACCGACCGAGACAATATTGCCCTTGTGGGCATTGCCTTCGGTGATCTGCTGCGTTAGTTTGAGCAGTTTCCAACCGCCCAAACCAACAGCCACCTGGGCGCTGATCTCAGTCATATCGAACATGTCAGCCGGATAAGCCGCCTCGATCACCAGTTGCTTGTGGCCATGCTCGGCCAAGAACTGAGCCACCTCAGCAGGATCCGTTCCTGGACCAACGAGCAAGTTGCTTGCTCCCCCATCAGCACCTGGGTCCTTGAGCATGACCGAATCAGTCTCCAGAACTTCGGCCGCCTCAGCCAAAACTTGTTGACGCAAGCGATCGAAATCGCCTAGATTGCGAAACATGCTCCGCCAGGCCGTGAAGTGACCAGCTGCACCAGGCAAGAGTCGAGCACTGAGCTTGTGATCGAACAGTTCTGCCAGGTTTGGCTCGATCGCCGCAGTATCACGGAAGCGCAGACCAAGCATCTGGCGAACCAAGAAGCTCAGCCGCGGGGTGAACAAACTCAACGGCCTTCCCTGCGCAACAGATCGTTGCACCTGTTGCAGCTCATCAGCGTAGCGCAGCAATCCCCGGGTCAGGTCACCACCAGGAACGACCACTAGCTGGTCAGCCCCAAGCTCGATCTGACGCATGTAGGCAAAAGTATCTTCGATATCCAGACGCGTCCCCTGCGTATCGGCACCAGTCACAGTCATGCCTGGGCAGACCAGGCTCCGGCTGGCGTAGTTAGCCAACCCACCGATATCAATCCCGCGACTCCGAAACGGAGTCATGTCGTCTACGTTCGTCTGCAGCCGCGTGAATGCGTCCACTGGTTTCCCCTCTTTGGTTAAAATGTGCACAAAACAAAACGACCTCACTCATGAGGCCGTCCCTGTTTACCAGATTATGTCTAAATAATCAAGAACGGCCTTATGAAATAAAGAGGTCAATAATAAGTCCTACGAACATGTCGCGGTCAACTTTTCCAATTTGTGTCGCAGGATAATTCATATCGAATGTAAATCTATCATACCTTATTTTTCCGGTCAAATTAAGGGGGGCTGTGGATAGTCGACCAGGCCTTGATTCTTTTCGCTCAATCAACTATAATATGGCCAAAATTAACCTAAGAATAATTATGCCAGAAAATCCAAAACAGGAAAAAACTTTTCTGATGGTAAAGCCAGACGGTGTCAAACGCGGTATCATCGGTGACATTATCACTCGCTGTGAGCAGCGTAACCTGAAAGTCGTAGCAATCAAAATGGAACTTGCCACTCACGAGCAAATGGATAATCATTATCCAAAAGATCCAGCCTGGGTTACTCGAGTTGGTGAAAAAACCTTAAAGACCTATCACAAGGCTGGTTGGGATGCTAAGAATGAACTTGGTACTGATGACCCAGCAGAGATTGGTGCCATGGTCCGTAAATGGTTGATTGAATTCATGACTTCAGCACCTGTAGTCAAGATGGTCATCCAAGGTGTGCGTTCTGTAGATATGGTCCGCAAGATCGCCGGATCAACCATGCCAGCTGATGCAGACATGGGAACTATCCGCGGCGACTATTCAGTTGACACCGCATTAATCGCCAATGCTGAAAAACGTCCAGTACGAAACATTGTTCATGCTTCAGAGACACCAGAAGAAGCAGCACATGAGATTGAACATTGGTTTGATGCTGGCGAGATCTGTGAGTATAGTAGAAGCGAAGAAGAAATGCAGTTCTAGAAAATTAGCGGCTTGGATCGGATAACTTGATCCAAACCATCAGAAATCAAAAGTACATCAGCATCCAGGTCTGTTCGCCAGATCTGGATGTTTTGATCCTGTAGCCGCTGCAACACAACCGGATGTGGGTGGCCGTAGGAGTTGTCTTCGCCAACAGTAATCACCGCGGTTTCGATATCAAGTAATTCTAAAAACCGGACTGAACTCGAGCTGATACTGCCGTGGTGCGGGACTTTGAGTACATCAATCTGATTTGAAACATTGCGCAGCACTTCGGCTTCTTGCTCTTGATACATGTCGCCGGTGAACAGAATCACAGTCTCACCATGGGCTAACTCAATCACGATCGAGGTCTCGTTGACTTCGTCGATATTTTCATTTTCAAATGATTGATCAGGGAACACAGCTCGCAAACCATAACCAAGATCCATTGAATCATCCACGATCGTCACCTGCCCCACCCTTTCTTCAAACGCGTCTAAATAACTTGACCGATAATTCACTCCGGTCATGACCACCTGATCGATCTGGTAACGATCCAAAACTTCGATCAAACCAGAGATGTGATCTGAGTGCGGGTGTGTTGAAATAATCATGTCAATCGAACGATCCCAAAACGGCATAACTGCGCCCAGTTTCGATAACACAGCTTCTCCTGGACCGCCATCAATCAAAATCTGTTTGTTGTCAGGAGTTTGAATAAACACGGCGTCACCTTGTCCGACATCAAAAAACCATACGCGGAGCTGTTTGTTTGTATTCAATGTTGAGCCAGTACTATCGAATGTTTGAAAACCAAAACATGCTACGAATAAAATTGTAAATGATGTGATCGCTAACCCCCAACGTCTACTTCCGTGAAAATGTTCTCGTCGCAATCTGGTTTTGCGATACAACCAGAACAACCAAGCGATCAGCGCTATCGCGATCACGCTGGCTACGACTTCACTCCAGGGAATCGACACGCTGGCGATCGAAAGTGAACCAAACCAGCGGATAATGTAAAGCATGGTTGACAAGCATGTCCAGGCAGCAATTGAAACAAACGCGGCCAGCTTAGTCGAGATAAATCCAACAACGATCGCAATCGCACCAAAGCCCATGGCATACGGAACCAGTGGCAGAACCAAGAAATTAACTAATGGCGATACGATCGAGAGCTGTCCAAACTGCAAAATGAGAATTGGCAAAGTCATGATCGTTGCTGCCAAAGTTGAAACGATCGCCTCGCGAAAACCTCCGGTCGCAGGAATGAATCGGAACTTGTGCTCGATCCGAGGAACAATCATAACCAGCCCGATCGTGGCTAAAAACGATAACTGAAAACCAACGTCGTCGAGCAATAATCTTGGATTCACAAAAAGCATCGCCACCGCAGTCAGAGCCAGAATATTTCGCAACGCAGAATCATTTCGCGCTCGACCCAAAGACCGGCCAAAGACAACAATCAAGCCCATCACTCCAGCACGAGTCACGGCTGGATCAAACCCGGCAACAACAACGTAAATCCCAATCGCTCCAGCCACCAGAGCCAACGCTGTACGCCGGCGAAAGAGCAGAGCAACGAGGGCCAAGAATAAAAAGCGAGAAAAAATACTAACGTTATATCCAGACGCGGCTAGGATATGCGAAGTGCCAGTGTCAACAAAATCTTGTCGCAGATCAGAAGAGATTGAGCCCTTGCCCCCAAAAAGCAGGCCGGACAAAAAAGTCGAATGTGGTTCAGAAAATATCTGTTCAGTTTTGTTGTATATCACTTGTTTAAAATCGAACAATGTTGATCGAAGTGTTGTCACCTGATTTGATCGAACATCAACTGCATCCGGCCACCAACACACAGCAAGCACGCCGCGCGTACGCAAATATCGATCATAAGCAAACCCATCAAATGGTTCTGGTACTTCAAGCTCACATCGAAAAGCCACCTCGTCCCCGAAACTTATCGTTGGATACTTTGGCATCCAAACCATGACCTTGCCCAAAGCATGCTCATCAGCGACCAGAACATGATCAATCGTCACCTGCTGCGACTGAGCTTTTTCAACCACCTCATCAGAAACAACACCTTCGATGCGCACTTCGCGATTCAAAGTATCAGAGACTAGAAACGCATCAACTGGTAAAAAAACCTGTGAAAAGCGCCAAAGTCCAAGAAGAAAGAAAAAAAGAAATAAAAATACAAAACACATGGCACGACGTGCGACGTGCGACACGCTCACCACTACCCCAACCAAACACCCCAACATTCCACCAACCAACCACCCATTCCATAAAGGTTCACCAACTAACCCACCAACAAAAATCCCGAGCAAAAACCCGAGCAACACCACGAACAAAGATCGTGAAGGAGATTTAACGATTGATTCCAACTCCATAATAAGCAAATCCTTTTTCAAACAAATCCATATCAGCCAATAAATTACGGCCATCAAAAATCACGGCCCGATGCATACCTTCACGCACACTGTTAAACTGCGCTGCTCGGAACTCTGGCCATTCAGTTAATACCAACAAAGCGTCGGCACCCTGCACCGCATCCAATGCAGAACCAGCAAGCTCAATCCGATCAGAGAAAATTTGCTTGGCATTCTCAGCTGCTTGCGGATCATAAGCAACCACGTCCGCGCCCTCGGCAAAACACTTAGAAATAATATCGATCGCTGCTGACTCACGCACATCATCCGTCCCAGCCTTGAAAGCCAAGCCCCAAACAGCAATCCTCTTACCACCCAGCTCACCGATAACTGAACGCACCTTGTTTACAAAACGTTCGCGCTGCACGTTATTCACTTCAATTACCGAAGACAACAAACGAAAATCATGACCATTTTCCCCGGCCAGCTGATGCAAGGCAGTTACATCCTTAGGAAAACATGATCCACCATAACCAATCCCAGCCTTTAGAAACGAACTGCCGATTCTTCTATCCAAACCAATTGCCTGCGCCACCTGACGTACATCTGCTCCACTAGCCTCGGCCATGTTAGCGATTTCGTTGATAAAAGAAATCTTGGTTGCCAAAAAAGCATTGGCAGCATACTTGGTTAACTCAGAAGACTCTGGATTCATTACCAACTTCGGACACTCAATCGGTTTGTATAACTCCATGATCAAATCCCCGGCCCAAAGTTGATCAACCCCAACAACAATCCGGTCTGGATGTAAAAAATCATTAATCGCTGAACCTTCACGCAAAAACTCTGGGTTCGAAGCAACAACAACATTAACCAACATGGTATCACGACCAGAATCAACAACACCTTGATCAACTAATTTCTTTACCTGCCGTGATGTACCGACTGGAACCGTGCTCTTAGTAATCACGTAAGCATTATGTGCAACGTGCTGCCCAACCTCATAAGCCACCTGCTCAACAAAAGACAGATCAACTCGTCCATCAACTTTCGGTGGCGTACCAACACAAATAAAAATAAACGAAGCGTTAGCCACCCCGTCTTTAATCGAATCTTTAAAATGCAGCTTCCTGGCCTGAACCCCATCGCTAACCAACTCAGCTAGGCCTGGCTCATAAAACGGCATCTTTCCAGCCTGCAACTGCCTGACCTTGTCCGGATCATTATCTACACAAACCACATTATGCCCGAAGCTAGCCAAACAAGCTCCGGTTACCAAACCAACATATCCTGTGCCGATTATCGCAATTTCCATAGGTCGACACCTTACCAAAAAACTGGCCTTTACGCCAGATGATTTATCAAGATAGCCGGCCACTTCTCTTGTCGTCAGAAATAAAGAGCCGAGGGGTTTTGAATTGTGGAACGATCGGAGGCCGGACTATCAAATCCACTCTATAAATAAGTATCATTTTAATGTTCCGGCCGACGCCGAGCGAGGCAATGATCATTCTCGACCCAACCACCCTGCGGGCCGAGCGCTTCCACAATCAAAACCCTGAGGCTCCCGTGGCCGACCTAGATTAGTCAATCATGTTAATAAACAGCGCTGCGATCGCGGCAAGGAAAAAGGCCCACGGCAAAGTAACAAAACCGAGCAAGATCAGCAGCGCAGCTATCATAACCACTCGCCCAATAGTAATCGCCATATCGCGAAGCACCGTATACTCGTCAACATAATGCCCAGCATCTGCAGCCTTCTCATACATCAGTGCATCAAACGGCGTTCGCATCATGATCAAGGCAAAGTTATGGAAGGTTGAAGCGATGAAGATAGTAAAGGCTGTAGTAACAAAAGCTTTGATTATCCAACCAATAGCGTAGATCCCGGTTCCAATCTTAAGCAATTTCTTTTTTGATTTGTGGTCAGCCAAGTCACCCATGACCAGACGTATAACCACACTAACCAAAACGATCAAGGTTGAAATAAAACCAACTTCTAAATAATTCCCGTCAAGAACCTCAAAAATGAATATCGGCCAGATCAGATAACCAACCATGCTCTGAGCACCGTCGGCCATGTAGGCCAAGAACATGTGTCGATGTTCTTTATCAAATAATTTTCTGAAAGTCTCAAAGTAACCAAAGCTATATTCTTCTGTGACGTGCTGTGAGAAAAACAAAGGTAAAACCGATGCTAGGATGATCGCCCCAGAAGCAAGGAACAATGAGTCATAACCAAACTTGACGATGATGAAACCGGCCACAAACGGCACAGCGATACTGACGAGTGACGAGATGCTCGACAAAAAGCCAATCGTTCGGCCACGATGACGACGATCAGTAAACTCAGCAAACTCGGTATGAAATGGAGTCCAATAAAGCATTCGCCAAATATTGTTCAGAGTCAGGGCAATACCAAGAAAAAGCCAAACGTTCTCGAAGTTATCAAAGAAGGCATAAAAACCGTGACAGAGCCCGTAGGATAGAACCGCTAAAATCATCATCCACTTCAAACCGATCTTGTTCATTAGCTTGGCCCCGGGAACGAACAAGAAAACGGTCAGTCCAAAGTTGATCATGAAGTACCAAAGCAGCACGGTCGGATCATTGCCAAAACTTTCGTACAAAAAAATCGGCAAGAACAGGCCAATCAGGCCAGCACCGAACTGAATAATCAAACGGTTTGAATACAACGAAACCATGCCCGCGCTAAACTGCGGATGGAATCGGCTGAATCCTCTCATTTTCCTCCAAGGCATATTTAGATAACAAAGTTAATCAATCGTCCTGGGACGTAAACTGTTTTCTTGATTTTATTGTCTGCAACAAACTTCTGAACATTCTCTTCTGCCAAAGCCAGCTTCTCTGCCTCCTTCTGGTCTAGATCTGGAGCTACCATTATTGTACCACGTAACTTTCCATTAACCTGAATCGGCAACTCAATCGTTTCGTCCTTAGCCAACTTTGGATCAAACTCTGGCCAAGCCTCAAACGTGATCGACTTCTTGTTTCCTAACTGCTGCCAGATCTCCTCAGTCACATGTGGAGCAAACGGTGCAAACACGGTCAGAAACTTAGCAAGGCTTTCTTTTGTAATCGAACCAGTGTCTTGTATCTTGTTAACCAGAATCATCATCTGCGATACGGCTGTGTTATATTTCATTTCTTCGATATCAGAAGTTACCTTCTTGATTGTCTTGTGCAGCTCGCGAGTCACATCTTCGTCTTCTTTCTTTGCAACCATGTCCTGCAAATTCCAAACCTTTTCCAGGAACCTACGCACACCAACTACACCAGTCGTACTCCAAGGAATTGCTTCGCTAAAAGGACCCATGAACATTAAATACACTCGCAGCGTATCAGCCCCATACTGCTCAACAATCTCATCCGGATTAATCACATTGCCAAACGACTTAGACATCTTGCGCCCGTCCTCAGCCAGAATCATCCCATGTGAAGTGCGCTTTTGGTATGGTTCGCTAGTTGGCACATGCCCTTGGTCGTGCAGGAACTTATTCCAGAAACGAGAGTAGAGCAAGTGCAGCGTGGTGTGCTCCATTCCGCCGTTGTACCAATCAACTGGCATCCAATTCTTCAACTTATCTTCAGCCGCAAACACCTTATCGTTCTTTGGATCGATATAGCGCAGGAAATACCAACTAGACCCAGCCCAGTTTGGCATCACATCAGTCTCACGCCTGGCAGGACCACCACATTCAGGACAAGTCGTGTTCACCCAATCGTCAACATTAGCCAACGGTGATTCACCAGACTCAGTTGGTTCGAACTTCTTTACCTCAGGTAATTCAACTGGAAGCTGTTCATCTTTAACCGGCACCCAACCACCGTTTCGTTTCGAACCTTCATTATCCCAATCCGACACCGGCTTCTTATAACACTCTTCACAATGAACCAAAGGAATCGGCTCACCCCAATATCGTTGTCGAGAAAAAACCCAATCACGTAACTTGTAATTAACTGCGGCCTTGCCCTTACCTTCTTTTTCCAACCACTGATTCATCTTCTTAATCGCCTCTGGCGTGTGCAGACCATCAAGAAAATCCGAATTAATACATTCGCCTTCACCAACAAAAGCCTGACCTTGATCTGAGTCAAGCTCCGACTTCCAACACCGCAGTTCAGAACAAGCCATACTCTCTTCTGTAATCTCACAACGATCAACCCAGCGTATTTCATGGGCTGCTTTTTCCTTATCCTCAACATCCACTTGCTTTTCACTTTTCAGATCAAACACGATCGCGGTACTGTAAGCAACGCGATTCTCTTTTTTATGAGCAGCATAATATTCTGAACGAATCTCCTGACTCATAAACTTTCGAAATTCCAAATCAACATATCCTGTTTCTTCTTCAATCTCACGTTTAGCAGCATCGATCAAATCCTCTCCATCATCAACCCCACCTAGAACAAAAGTTGTCCAAGGGTGTTTTTTCCAATCAAGACACAAATATTTGTCAGTCTTTGGATTATGGACAATAGCCATTATCATTTTTCGAGTCACAATCTTCTTGCCTTTTTGTGGTGGATTATTTTTATCACATACGCAAGGTGCTACCACTTGTTGAATCAGTAGACCAAACTTTATAGCAAACTCAAAGTCACGCTCATCATGCGCAGGAACAGCCATGATCGCACCAGTACCGTAGCCCATCAAAACATAATCAGCGATCCAGATTGGAATCTTTTCATTGTTCACTGGATTAGTCGCATACGCGCCAGTAAACACTCCTGTTTTTTCTTTTGATACATCACCGCGCTCAATATCCGTTTTCGCGGCAGCCTCTTTCTTATACTTGGTCACGGCCTTCATCTGCTCCTTGGTCGTGATCTGCTCTACTAACTCATGCTCAGGCGCCAAGACCATATATGTAGCTCCAAACAAAGTATCCGGACGAGTTGTAAAGACTTTCAAATACGGTGTCACTCCGCCGGACTTTTGATCAACCTCAAACTCAACAATCGCACCTTCAGATCGGCCGATCCAGTTAGCCTGCTGCGCTTTGATCTTGTCCAAGAAATCAACAGTATCCAAATCATCTAACAACTTGTCGGCATAGCGAGTGATCTCCAACATCCATTGCTCACGATCCCGCTTCTCAACTTCCCCACCACAACGCTCACACTTTCCATCAACCACTTCCTCATTAGCCAAACCAATCTTGCAAGACAAACACCAATTAATCGGCATCTTGGATTTGTAAGCCAAACCAGCCTTGAACAACTGCAAGAAAATCCATTGTGTCCATTTGTAATAATTCGGATCTGTCGTGTCCACCTCACGCGACCAATCAAAAGAAAAACCAATAGACTTCAGCTGACGCTTAAAGGTTGCGATGTTCTGCTGAGTCGCCTCACGCGGATGAGTCCCAGTCTTGATCGCGTAGTTCTCGGTCGGCAAACCAAAAGCGTCCCAACCAATTGGATACAAAACATTATGCCCCTCAGCTCGTCGCTTACGCGCCACAATATCCAGCGCGGTGTAAGATCGCGGATGTCCAACGTGCAAACCGGCTCCTGACGGATAAGGAAACTCAACTAAACAAAAATACTTCGGCTTGTCCGAATTATCCTGCGCTTCGTATAATTTTTTCTCCTCCCAAAACTTTTGCCATTTAGGCTCGATTTCTAAGTGGTTGTACCGATCCATAAGTTTTCTGGTTATCTGGTTATCTGGTTATCTGGTTATCTGGTTAAAACTAGACAACTAGATAACCAGACAACAAGACAACTCATACAGCCAAAATCGTATCATATTTAAGGCTCCAAGGCAATTTACTGCTTTACCTTGACAAACCCATCTTTCCATGCTTAAATACCTTCTCATGCCACGCGCTGGGCAAGGCTCTCACAGGGTACTACGACCTCACCGGTCCTGGGCTCTACCAAATGGGACTTGATCCCTGATCCTTGTACTAGCGTCTACCACGAAAGGAGATGTGCCATGAGTCGTGACGAAAAAGAAACCCCTCTTTCCAAATTCGTATCCACCCTGGGACGGCTATTGCCGAAGTTCGAACGCCGAGAGCTTCCGCTCTCACGTTTGGACAACGCGCGCATGGCTCTGGATGGAGCAGCCGTCCCGCTTCCGAACAGCGCTGGACCGCAGCTACCGACCAAACTCTACGGCGGCGTCAACGAGGTCGCTCTGGCTGCTGATGGCACCAGATTCGTGACCGGAAAGCGACACGGGAGAAAAGGTGAAAAGGTCGTTCTCTTGAGGGCGATGCCGGGCAGCGATCAGTTCGAAGAGGTCGACTCGGCACCGGTCATCGAGCGACTCTTCGTACCAGAAGGATCGAACAAGCCAGCCTACATGCGCGCCATCGAACGTGGTGTCAGCCATGCCGAGTGGGTCTGGAACGGCCTGACTCTGCCCGGCGACCAGAACGACATGGACACTCGCCCGCTGTTCTGGACCAATGATCAAGGGATCAACGGGGCCGTAATCACCAAGGGAAAGTTGTACGTGTGGCATTCCGGCCAGCGGCACATCGTTGGTCTTCCTCACCGATACAGAGAATACAAACCAACTCACATCCAGCTCATCAGTAAAAGCCTGTTCCAGATCTGGGGTCTTCCAGCCCACCAGGATGTGGTTGTCTGGCGCGACAAGGTGGGTCCTGCGGGAATGTACATTGACCGTGAATCAGTAGTCAGGGGCGTCAACGCCGAGCCCTGGTTCTTGGCCCGAGCCAACGCTGCCCATGGCCCTGTCCACGTCTGCAACATGGACGGGCTAGAGCGGATGCTCGAACACAAGCCCGAGGGCATCTGGACCGCTCCTGGGAAGATCTTCGTCCTGGAAGAGACCCTGACTGGGCCCGACGGTCCGAGCTGTCGCGTCCATGAGGTCATCTCAGGCTGGAGTTCAGACTTGCTCGACCAGCAGGTCGAGCAAGTCTGGGCACTGAGTGGTCACTCCAGTGACATCGCCCTTCACAACCGAAACTCGGGAGTGCTGCGCTATCTGAGTGAAAGTAGCAGCGTCATCGGACAAGCACCGGCAATGTCACGCGCCAGTGTCCGACAGATGGGCAACCTGTTCGTCTATCAGATCGGCGATACCTTCGCCTTCCTGAAAGACACCAACATCGAATTCTCAGCCCACAGAATTCCGCGACAAGAACTGGGGCTCGAACATCTGGTGCTCATGAACGACGGGACGATCCAGGGCATAGTCAAATCCGGTACGAGTGTGGTGACGTATACCTTCTTCGATCCAAGCAAGCGCGCGTAACGGATCATCTCCCCCCCCGAACGACTCGGGGGATTTTTTATTGAAACATAAAAGGACACCCGCAAGGAGTGCCCCACGTACGGGTCAACGGCCGTTGACCCCTACATTTTAACTTTCTTCCCCAAACTGTAACTGGTGTCCAGCTTCCATCCAGCCGTGCAAGCCGCTGTCAAACAAGTCGACCTGCTGGTAACCAAGCTCTTGCAGTTTCTTAATCGCGTCAAAGCATTCTTGCTTGCCATGGAAGTCAGCATAAACAATTACCGGAACTTCCTTGTCTAGCAAAACCTTAGCCGCGGTCTCGACAAAATTAGTATCGTACGGCAGATTGACCGCACTGGCAATGTGATTGTGTTCGTAATGTTCAGCATTACGAATATCAACAAGCATAAAAGTCTCATCAGCATCCATCTTAGCTTTTAGCTCGTCAGCAGTAAGTGTAAGCATACATTTACACTATAACATTAGATGATATTTTTGTCCTTCATTGCTTGTTCAATCCGTTTCATGGCCACGATAAATGCGCCTGTTCGAAGATCAATCGACTTTTCTTTCGCCACACTCGATACGGCTGCGAACGACTCTTGCATGATCGGCTGCAACTTTCCAAAAACATCTTCCTCAGTCCAGCGCTCGCCTTTAAGATTCTGTTCCCACTCAAACGAGCTAACGGTCACACCACCGGCATTGGCCAGAATATCCGGGAGAACTGGGACACCTTTTTCAAACAAGACCTGATCGGCTTCTGGGGTAATTGGTCCGTTGGCCAGCTCTAAGATAACTTTTGTCCGAACACGATCAACGTTTTCTTTTGTAATTGAATTTTCAAGAGCTGCAGGAACTAATACATCGCACTCGACCTCAAGCAATTCTTGTTTTGATATCTGGGTACCAGCGTAAAAATCATTTACTGGCTTGCGTTCAGCTTTGTGTTCCATCAACTTCGGAATGTCTAGACCGCTTGGATCCTGGATACCACCTTGCGAATCTGAAACTGCGATCACTTTATAACCAGCTTCGTGAAATAGTTTTGCGATGAACTGTCCAGCGTTTCCAAATCCCTGGACAACCACAGTCGATCCTTGGGCCAGGTTCAATTCTTTGTTCATCTCTTCGAACACATAAAAACCACCTTGTGCTGTTGCCGTCCCTCGACCTTCGCTGCCTCCTTGCTCAACCGGCTTACCAGTGATCACGGCACCAGTAGTATCGCCAGAAATCTTTGAATACTCATCAGAAATCCAGTTCATGATTTGTGGTGTGGTGTTCACGTCTGGTGCTGGGATATCTCGATCAGGTCCAATCACATCAGCCATGCCACGAGCCCAGCCGCGAGACAACTTCTCGATCTCAGTCTCAGACAGCTCTTTTGGATTCACAGTAATACCACCCTTGCCTCCGCCAAGCGGGATGTTAACCACAGCACATTTCAAAGCCATCCAAAAAGCCAAGGCCTTAACTTCGTCAATATCCGTATCCTGATGATAACGAATACCACCCTTGTACGGGCCGCGGGCTGAGTTGAACTGGACACGATAACCTTCGTAGACTTCAAGCGAACCATCATCTTTACGTACCGGGATCGAGATACGGACCTCGCGCTCTGGCGCAGCCAGTACATCAAGAAAGTCGTTAGTAAAATCGCCGACCTCTGAGGCTCGGCGAAGTTGCTCTAATGCATTTTGAAATGGATTGGTCATATTATTCTTGTTCATCAAGATATCGTTTTACATCAATCGCGGCTTGGCAACCTTCACCAGCAGCAGTGATTGCCTGGCGATATTTCCAATCAGCCACATCACCAGCAGCAAAAACACCTTCGACTGATGTTGTGGTTGAATCATCCTTAGTTACAATGTAACCCTTAGCCATCTCAAGTTTATCAATTACGAAATCTGTACTTGGTCGTCGACCGATAGCAACAAACATTCCATCAGCCTCGATCTCGGTTTCTTCGTTAGTCTTGTTATTAACGATTTTAGCTCCGGTCATCTTAGCATCATCTCCGAGAACTTCCTTAACTTCGGTGTTGTATACAAACTCAATCTTCGGATCATTCTTGGCCCGCTTTTCCATAATCTCTGAAGCCTTGACCTCGTCCTTGCGAACCAAGACCTTCACTTCAGTAGCGAACTTGGTCAAGAAGGTTGCTTCTTCCATAGCCGAATCACCACCACCAACAACAATCAACTTTTTATCTTTAAAGAAAAATCCGTCGCATGTTGCACAAGCAGACACACCACGGCCTTTATATTTTTCCTCGCCTTCAACACCCAACCATCGCGCCTCAGCGCCGGTTGAAATAATCACAGTCTTGGCTTGAAATTCTTTATCAGCAGTTTTGATTTTAAAAGGCTGTGCAGAAAAATCCACTTCAGTCACTGTATCAACCACAAACTCAGTTCCAAATCGTTCAGCTTGCTTTTTAAACAGACCCATTAAATCTGGACCCTGAATCCCTTCAGGAAAACCAGGATAGTTTTCAACTTCCGTAGTCCACATCAGCTGCCCGCCAGTTTGTGGACCATCAATCATTAGTGGTTTGAGCTCGGCTCGAGCAGCGTAAATTGCTGCCGTATATCCAGCAGGACCAGAGCCGATAATAATTACGTCGCGCACCTCCATACTAAGCCAACTTTTCCAAACGCTCTTGCAGAGCTTCTTTAGTCATTGCTCCGGAAAACTGGTCAACCACTTGTCCGCCTTTGAAAACAATGAAAGTTGGGATGGACAAAATATTATGTTGCTGAGCCAGGTCTTGAGCTTCGTCAACATTGACTTTACCAACTTTGACCTTGCCTTCAAGAGCCTTGGCCACCTCATCAATGACCGGAGCCATCATTTTACAAGGACCACACCATGGAGCCCAAAAATCCACTAAGACCGGCAGATCAGACTGCATTACTTCAGTTTGAAAATTTTCAGAATTCAAATCCATATAATTATATTAATGACCAATGATCAATAACCAATTACCCAGATAATAATCAATGACCGAATTTTCGAACATTGGTTATTTGGTAATTATTTTGATCATTGTTATTTGGTTATTGGTTATTCTACTTAGCGTTTTGAAACCCCTTCAATTTCAAGAACCTTTTTCTCTGCCTTTTCTGAATATAGTTCAAACACATCACCAGGCTCAGCTTTTACTTTTCCTTTATATTGAATACCACACTCCTGGTTCTTCAAAACCTCGCTGGTATCTTGTTTGTTGGCCTGGAGCTTAAGCATGATCGCCTCACCAATTATCTCATCTCCGCGCATCAGGCGCAACTTAGAATCTTTCAAAGCTGTACCTTCAATCACCTTAGCACCAATAATCCAACCGTTATCAGTCTTTTTAAAATTCATCAGCACTTCAACTTTACCAGTCTCTGTAACTACGATTTCCTCTGGCATTAATTTTTCAAGACGTTCAACCATGTCTTCGAAAATCTTGTAAATAACCGAATTCTCCATGATTTCAACATTTTTATCACGAGCCAACTCCGCAGCCGTACCAGTTGGTTTAACACTAAAGGCGTAGATCACGGCCTTACTTGCCTCAGCTGCCAAAACCTCAGAGTCTGTCACATCTCCAAGACCCTTGTCCAAAATCTTCACCTCAACGTGCGGATTTTTTTGCAGCTTCTCAATCATCCCAAGCAGTGCCTCCAAAGAACCAAGCACATCGGCTTTAATGATCATGGTCAAACACGGCTTGGTCTGTTCCTCATCTTCAACAACAGGGGCAATCTTAGTCGCAGTAACCTCATCAATTGCAGCAGATTTAACTGTCTTGAACTTTGTTTTTTTCAAATCTTTTATATTTTCTGGAACTTCAATCACATCACCCACAGTTGGTGCAGCCTTGAAGCCAAGAACACGAACCGGGGTCGATGGTAATGCCTCTTTAACATTTTTATTCTGCCAATCTTGCATTGCCTTAACTTTTCCATAAAGCATGCCGCGCACACCAAGCGGATCACCAACGCGGAGTGTTCCAGTCTGAACCAATGCAGTAACCACAGGCCCAGCACCTGGATCAATTTTAGAATCAATCACTGTTCCAATTGCTGTGCGTTCTGGATTGGCCACAATCTTTTCTTTTTCCATGTCAGCCACCAAAATCAACATGTCTAAAATATCGTCGATACCAATCTGTTTCTTTGCCGAAATTGGAACCATGATCGTATCCCCTCCCCAATCTTCTGGATTCAAACCTTTTTCTGCTAGCTGGCCTTTTACCATGTCAATATTCTGTTCCGCTTTGTCGATCTTGTTCAATGCAACAATAAAAGGCATGCCTGATGCCTTGATAATATCAATTGCCTCGCGAGTCTGCGGCTGAATTCCATCGTCCACAGCAACAACCAAAATTGCAATATCAGCCACCTTGGCTCCACGCGAACGCATGACCGTAAAAGCTTCATGTCCAGGAGTATCAATAAATGTCAGCTGTCGGTTCTTGCGCTCAACCTGATAAGCACCGATGTGCTGAGTAATTCCACCAGCCTCTTCGTCAACCACGTTAGTTGTTCTAATAGCATCAAGCAATTTGGTCTTTCCATGATCAACGTGTCCCATGACAACAACAACCGGAGGTCGCTCAACTGCATCTTTTTTATCTTCCCCTTCCAAAATCTCACCAACTCGTTCTAGATCTGCCTCCTGTTCTTCATCTGGACTTTCCTCCTCAGCCTTAGCTTCAAACCCAAGGTCAGAAGCAATAATGGCTGCGGTTTCAAAATCGATCGTATCATTCAACGAGGCCAAGATTCCGGCCTTCATCAACTCTTGCATTACCTTGGCAACCGGCAATTCCAAACGTCCGGCAAATTCACGCACAGCAATTGTTGGCGGCAAAGCAACTGGCTTTTTTGGAGCCTGATCTTCTGCTCCAGCTCCGGCTGCTTGCTGCTGCTGGGCCTCACGTTTCATCTTCAGTCTCTGTCGTCGACGATACTCACCCCAAGCATTCATGATCTGATTAGCAATCCGATCATCAACCTTAATCGCTTTCTTTCCAATACTAAAACCGAGCTCAGGCAACTTCTCCCTAAGCTCTTCTGGGTTAACATTTAATCGTCGTGCTAGTTCAGTTACATTCATAGTGCGCCTATTCTACTAAATTCCGCTTAAAAAGTAAAGACCGCCGGGTTAATCGGCGGTAAGGACGCAGAACGTCCTAGAGATTCGGAAGTGGCCCAGAACAGGAACCGTTGCAGTTCCTGCCTGGGACCACCCGACCACGTCGCATAGCCGTCGCACGACTTTTCATCGTCGGGTATTACCCGGCCAGCTGGCTCTTGGGAAACGGTGTTCCGGCGCAAGCAGTGCCCGACCCTTTGGTAGTATTGCGCCACCATCGGTCGAGATTATTCGCGTTTTGTGGTTTCCCAGTCTGCCCCCTCGTAGCGAATAGCGTGCGTGGGCGTAAGAGACGTGGGTTTTGAAAGAGGATGGTGCGGCCCGGGGTGGTCGGGGTCGAGATCCGGACCGCACCAAACGGGACAGGCAACAGGAGGTGGGGCACGTTTTAGCCTCCTATCGCCGGGCAAAGATTAAGATATCATGATTGTTGATTTACGTCAACAATGTGCTAGGATATGAGCATATGAATAACTTTTTGTTAATAGATAAACCAGCTGGGATGACTTCGCATGATGTTATTGATCAGGTACGTCAGATCACTGGCGAGCGCAGGGTTGGGCATGCTGGCACACTGGATCCATTTGCTACCGGACTCTTAATCGTAGCTGTAGGACGAGACTCGACCAAGAAGCTGAGTGAATATGTTGGTTTAGACAAAGAGTACGAAGCAGTTTTTGTTTTGGGAATGCGCTCTGAGACTGATGATCCTGAAGGACCAGTCGCACCCAGCGAAACCGACCGAGATATCACCCGCGAAGAAATCGAAACAGCGATGCAGAAATTCATCGGTCAGATCGAACAAGTTCCACCGAAATATGCTGCGATCAAAGTTGGCGGTCGAAAGCTTTACCAAGCCGCACGTGCAGGTCAGGAGATCGAACGCAAACCCCGCTCAGTCAAGATCGACGAGTTTGAATTGCTCGATACTTCAGAAGACAATCACAAATTAACTGTACGTATCAAATGCGGATCCGGAACATACATCCGCGCCCTTGCACGAGACCTTGGTGACGAACTAGGCGTTGGCGGATACGTTGAGCAACTTCGCAGAACCAAAATCGGAGAATACAAAATCGAAAACGCAAAAACTTTAGAGCAAATAAAAAATGGGTCCAATTAGGACCCGAGAAGTGAGACTAGAATTCGTCAGGGGAGACCAAGTGCTGCAAAGAGGCATAGACCGTCTGAATTGCCCCGATCGTCTCAGGATCCTTCAAAACCTCGAAAAGCTTGTCCAAGGGAATACCTTGGCTTTTGCACAGCATGATCAGCCTGGTCAGGCTGGAAGCTTGAGACATCATCAAGATAGAAAAACAGGACTCTCGATCTACCCCCATGCTCTCGGCGATACCGTCGAGCAAGGTCATCAGGTGGTCAGGCAGAGAAATCCAGTTCCCCTCTCGCGACAGAGAATCCTGGTAGACATTTGCCAGATATTCTTCGACCGTGATTCCACGAGCTGCGGCAGCCTCGACTGCTTGCGCGTGAAATTCATCTTCGACCTCGATTTCGATAGTGACTCGTGGCACGATATATCCCTTCTGAAGGTGCTACGAGTAGTCTATCAGCACCTCACAAACTGTCAAGAATACAAATTAGCTAAACTCCCCTACAAAACCCTCCCACCCCTTGTCAGCCTCCTCTATATATGCTAGTCTGAGCAATGTAATTAATGAAAATTCTTGAAGGCTGGGAGTATACGAAAGGCACTGAACCGAGCGCACCTGGAAGAAACACCTCTATGACGTTTAAATTTTCTCTCTTAAAACTTCTGTTCGGTCAAGTTGAACCCGAACATAAGCCACAATCTAACGTCAGAGCTTAAGGACAGCGGTCCTAAATTTTTCGTAACTCAGACCTTCGGATCTGAATATTTTAATATAATATATGGAAGCTGTATTTGCCCTGATTGCCCTAGCTGCACTTGGAATCGGTGTGTTCGGTGGATACTTGATCCGCAAAACCATTGCCAAGAGCAACATTCATACTGCTGAGTCAAAGGCTGAGCAGATGGTGCAGGAGGCCAAGACCAAACAACAGGAGGTACTTCTCAAAGCTAAGGAGAAGGCCATCGCCATTATTGACGATGCAAAGAAAGATGAGGGTGAACGTCGAGCTGAATTACAAAAAGCTCGTCAACGTTTGGAAAAACGTGAATCTTTGTTTGATAAAAAATTACTTGACCTAGAAGATCGAAAAGGAAAACTGGAAAACAAGGTTAAGAAGGTTGAAGAAATTAAAGTCAACCTGGAGCAGGTCAAGGAAAGCCAGATGGCTAAGCTGCAAGAGATTGCTGGCATGGACCAGGAGACAGCTAGCAAGCGCTTGTTTGAAATGGTTGAAGAAGAGCAGCAAGATGCGCTGATGAGTCGAGTGCGTAAAATGGAACAAGCCACTGAAGAAGAGTTGGAACGCGAAAGCCGAAAGCTCTTGTCTTTGGCGATTACTCGTTATGCAAGTTCACAAGCAACTGACACAACCACCACTCAGGTTGACCTCCCTTCTGATGAGATGAAGGGGCGAATCATCGGAAAAGAAGGTCGTAACATTAAGGCCTTAGAGCAACTGACTGGTTGTGAGATTATTGTTGATGACACTCCAGAGATGATCACTATTAGTGGTTTCTCTCCAATCCGTCGACAAGTTGCTAAACGCGCATTAGATATTTTGATCAAAGACGGACGCATTCATCCAGCACGTATTGAAGATTCAGTACAAGAGGCTAAGAAAAGTCTGGCTCTGGAGATTAGAAAAGCTGGAGAAGAGGCGTTGTATCAGTTGGGTCTTCCTGTTTCTTCGATCGATCCAAAGCTTGTTTCAATCTTAGGACGCCTACGCTTCCGATCTAGTTACGGACAAAACGTTCTTCAACACTCAATCGAAGTGGCTCAACTTTCTGCCTCAATGGCCGAGGAGCTTGGGGCTGACGTGGCTGTATGTCGAAAAGGTGGCCTGTTCCATGATATTGGAAAAGCTGTTGACCATGATATGCAGGGCGCCCACCCAGAGATCGGTTACAACATCATGAAAAAATTCAAGTTTGCTGAAGAGGTCTGTTATCAGTCTATTGCTCACCACGAGGATAAGCCAAAAACAATCGAAGGAGCAATTATTAAAGCTGCTGATGGAATCAGTGGTGCACGACCTGGTGCACGTAAGCAAACCCTGGAACAATTCTTGCAGCGTATGGAAGAACTTGAGGACACAGCATCAAACTTCCCTGGTGTAGAAAAAGCTTATGCTATTCAGGCTGGACGTGAAGTGCGCGTGTTTGTGCAACCGCAAGAGATTGATGACTTCAATGCTTACAAAATGGCTAAGGACATTGCACAGAAAATTGAAAGCGAATTGCAGTATCCAGGAGAGGTCAAAGTTACTTTGATCCGTGAAACTCGAGTTATCGAGTACGCGCGGTAGTTTTAAGGTAGAGAGTAGAAGGTAGAAAGTAGAAAGAATCAGTCTCTCTCTACTATCTACTCTCTACTTTCTACATATTTATGGAATCCACAATACTTATCTTCGGTGACGTCATTGGACGTATTGGTCGGGAAGCCCTTGCAAAGGCGCTTCCCGATTTGCGTTCTCAATACCAACCAGACCTGGTCCTAGCCAACGGCGAAAACCTGGCTCATGGTTTTGGAATCACTCCAAAGACCGTTCGCTTCATGTTGAATGCTGGAGTCGACGTGCTCACCAGCGGAAACCATATCTGGGCCAACCCGGCTTACAAGGATGTCTTTTCTGATCCAGAACTAAACCGCCGCGTAGTTCGTCCGCTGAACGATCCACACACCGAGGGTATCGGATATACAATTCATGAAAACGATCACGGCCGCTTTTTGATCATCTGCCTAAACGGCCGCGTCTTTATCGACGAATCCTATGGCATATTTTTCGATCCAATCGACCGCGTTCTCACAGATCTAAAAGACGAACACTTTGACGCTGTGCTGGTTGACTTCCATGCCGAAGCCACTTCAGAAAAAAACGTGCTTGGTTTGTATCTAGACGGCCGCGTCTCTTGCCTTTACGGAACCCACACTCATGTACCAACTGCTGACGAGCGAGTCCTGCCCAAAGGCACAGCTTACATCTCCGATGTTGGAATGGTTGGTGCTCACAACCAA
The DNA here is from genome assembly GCA_964504365.1 of uncultured Gammaproteobacteria bacterium. GTDB lineage: Bacteria > Patescibacteriota > Patescibacteriia > UBA9934 > CAZDDW01 > CAZDDW01. Next base: position 62,194 of record CAZDDW010000003.1, read on the forward strand.
GCCTTGGGTGGTGAATACGAACCGATTCTGGAAGGAATGAAGCAGGGCGGACTGGGCAAATACCATGTTCCAGAATCCGACCCAGTGGAAATCAATGCTGTCTTGGTCAAGACAAAAGACGGTCAAGCCACCTCAATCGAACGGATTCAAAAAATACTTGCCAAGTTTCCATAATTCCGCTATACTGACACGTGAATTCATAAACAAACTTTTAAAACCAAGCATATGAACAAAGCAGAACTTGCAGCACGTGTTGCCGACCGAGTCGGTGTTTCTAAAAAACAAGGTGAGGAATTTGTTATAGCCTTCCAAGAAATTGTAACCAAAACTTTGGTCGAGGGCGGTGAGGTAACCATTGCCGGATTCGGTACATTCTCAGCTCGAACTCGTAAAGGCCGTATCGGTGTGAACCCACAGAATCCAACAGAAAAGATCCAGATTCCACCAGTAGTTGTTCCAAAATTCAAAGCTGGAAAAGCATTAAAGGATTCATTGAAAGGAAAGCGAGAAGTACACTAGGAAATAATAAAAAGCGGAAGCATTTGCTCCCGCTTTTTTGATTCTAACTAATCCAGTTCCCGCAGCGTTTCCATTATTTCCTCCCAATACACTTCTTGATTAACAAATGGTGAGAAAATAATTAATCCATCTTCACGCTCTTGAATGTAATTTGTTTTAGTTACCTCACCCATTGCTGTTGTATTCTCTAATGCAGTCAAAATAATACCACCTTGGTTGATCTGCTCTTCTAGAACAATCTGCCCAGTTCCCTCAACACCACCATACCCACTAGCTGTGACTTCTTTAAACTGATCCAAAGTCATCCCTTGAGCAAAGAAAGCGTACATGAGTTGTTCTGCGCTCTCAGCTACAGTAGGATCATAAATTGAGAACAGCAAGCGCATCTCTGCACTCAGATAATAGATGTTGTCGTCGGCTTCTTTGTTGTTGAATGTATACTTGCCTGGATATTGGAAAGCAAAATTAAATTCTTCACTTTCAAAAATTTCCCAAGTCGGCTGAACAGTTGGCAGGTTCTTTTTTGGACCACCACAACCAAGTCCAGTAGTGACAAGCAAGGTTAATACTAATACTGAAAGTATATAGCGCATACTATTTCTTGTTTACAAAACTTTTTACTTCTTTAACGATCTGGTCGATCTTAACTAAACTGAATTCTTTGTTGGTTCGTTCTTTCCACTCAACAGAATCCTCAGCCAAGGTCTTTTCTGATACAACTAAACGCAATGGAATTCCGATCAAGTCAGCATCACCAAATTTCTCACCAGGTGACATGCCTTCACGATCATCCCACAATACTTCGATTCCAGATTTTTCTAGATCATTATGTAAAGCAGACGCAACATCGTTGATTCGTGATACAACGGCCTCGTCTTTAGAACTCAGAGAAATAATCTCAACTGCATATGGAGCAATCGACTTTGGCCAGATCATTCCTCGATCATCATGCGATACCTCAACCACAGCACCCATTACACGTGAAGGGCCGATTCCGTAAGAACCCATAACAATCTGTTGACTCTCCCCTTTTTCATCCTTCATGCTCATCTTGTTAGCGTCTGTGAACTTGGTTCCTAGCGGGAAAATATTTCCAACCTCGATTGACTTCATCTCTTCTACTTTACCACCACAATCCTTTGGACAAGCATCGCCATCTTTACCATCAAAGATCTCCTTGTTCCAAGCGTAGTCACAGCCTTCACAGAAGTAAATTGTGTCCTCACCAGATTCTGTTGGGGTTTGGAACTCATGCGAGTCCTTTGAAAAGTCGCCACCTGAAGCTTCGGTGTAAATGGCCCGGATTCCAATGCGATCAAAAACTTTTCGATAAGCATCAGCGGATTTCAAATAAAACTCAGCACGATCTTCTTCTGACAAATGAAAACTGTAAAAGTCCTTCATTGAGAACTCGCGTCCACGCAACAACCCAGACTTAGCCCGAGCCTCGTTGCGGAACTTGTCCTGAACCTGATACAAGAAGACTGGAAAGTCCTTATACGAATTCACGTACTGTTTAACCAGCGGCGTAATCACGTCCTCATGAGTCAAACCAAGACAATAGTCCTTGTCACCATGACCTTTCAGTTTGAACATGACGTCGATAGTATCCCAGCGACCAGTTGTGGTCCAAGGTTCTTTTGGTTGAAGTGCTGGCAAATAAACCTCTTGTCCACCAATGGCTTCCATTTCCTCGCGAACAATATCTTGAATCTTTTTCAAGACCCGCAAACCAAGCGGCAGGTACGAGAAAATCCCAGCAGCGAGTTGATTTATAAATCCAGCCTGAAGCAAGAGCTGAGCATTGGCTGAATCAGCATCAGCCGGCTTCATCTTATTGGTCTTACCAAATAGTTTTGAATATTTCATACGCCGCTTATGGTACCAAGATAGGCTAATTTATTCAAGGCTTGACCTTGCGCTGTCCATGTGCTTAAATAGCCGCACAAGGGAGAACATCATGTTCCAAAAACTCGCAAAAAATACCTGGTTGCTCCTGCTGGCCATTGCTGGACTGGCAACTATCCTCGTCATCAAGATCGAAAATCCTTTCGTGTTGGCGATAGGCTCTTATTACCTGTTCTATGGCGTGATCCATTTGATGGGCAAGACCTTGCCCCTGTTCACTGACAAACACCGCAGATCGAAAGCTGCTCCGATCAAGCTTGTCGCCAGCCCGCTCGCAACGCTTTTCCTGTTCGCTACCGGAGCTTGCCTGATCTACTTCTACCACTTCCCACTCTCGGCTTCGTAGCCACCTCGCGCCTCACTGGCGCTTTTTTTGTTGGCTAAACAGACCGCCGACCAATAAAAAACCGGCCCTGGAAAGGGTCGGTGCTGTGTGAAGTAAGGAACGATGGTAACTACTCAGAGTCGCTTTTCTGGGCCTGTCTCATCATGTACATGGCCAAGCCCTCACGTTCGAAGGCCTGCAGGATCTTCTCAGCGTGGTCTAGAGCTGTACGTCGTTTGTCGACCCACATCCTAACCAGACAGAAAACCTGGTACGCAATCTGTTGCCCGTCTTCCTCGGTCTTGGCACAGATCTCAGACAACGGAGTCTCTTTGACAGTCACCTTGACCGCACGGTCATAGCCATGATCACACACGAAGTCGACTCTGACCAAGACCCAGCGAGCCGTCCGCGTCAGCCCCCAAAAATGATGACACCCTGTCTCCTGGTCATCAGCGATAACCGTACCTAGGTTGCGGCTCCGTGACACAAAGAGGCCCTTGCTCTTCAGGCTCGAGACTCCATCAACCGAAGACACCAACTCGGGCTCATCATCCTCAATCTTGTGCTGGGACGAAGAGCTTCCGCCCCCCTTCTCGCCTTTGAGACACCTGACACCGCCCAGGCTCCAGAGCTTGATGTTTCTCTCCAGGTCTGGAGCAAGGACCCTGGCTCTTGCCTCCAGGATGACGGCCCAGTCCTCCTCGGTTACAGGTTCACGACGGGCCAGCTGTCTTTGTCCAACTGACAATGCTTCCAAATACTCCTCATAGGAGTCGAATCCTGGCACGGGCATACCCGGCCTCCTTTCGTCACCCAAAGGGCAAACCCAATGGTGATATTAACTTACTACAATATATAAATCCCATCAAATGTATCATCAGCACCTGGTGCAACTCGGCGCTTTTTTCTTTGTCTGATTTCATGCTATGCTAAATACAAGGAGGATTAATGGGAGAGAAATCGAATCTTTGGACAGAATTCAAGGAATGGCTTGGAGGAGACGCTTTGTTCTTTCTCCGCCTCGCCTTCATCGTTCTTTGCCTCTGGGCCCTCGTACCGTTCGTCTTCGCATTCTTGGAAACACTCTTTGGCGGAAGCACTTCGCAATCCTGAGACAATTCCTTCCGCCTTGCGCCACCTGGCGCTTTTTTTGTTGGCCGAATAGACCGCTGACCAACAACCCGCCCGAAGCTTTAGCGAAGGCGGGTCATTCAATAAAAAATCGGCCAGGACGACCGATGTGTCTGTGTCGGGCAATCCGACAAACAAGGCAGATGAGATCAGGAATGTCATGAGAAAGAACAGGAGCAGGACCAGACAAAGAACAACAGCCCAAGCAGACTTTCTGGTCACAGCAAGTGCAGTAAACAATCCGGACAGGAAAGAGCTAGCCGCAATCATTAGAAACAAGATCATCATTTCCTCCAAAACCAACCTTACACCAACCCGCTAGAAAAGAAAAATCCCTCGTTGCCGAGGGGCGATGAGGGACAGGTCCAATCAAGGGCGATCGGACTAGATGGGCTTGTACTGCCAGCCCTGCCGTTCGCAGAACTCGGCCACCGAGACAGAGCCCTCGCGGAGTCGTTGGTGCAGTTCGTCGGCCTCGTCAGCCGGGATCACGGGCGGGCGAGTCGGATTGCCCTGGTCGTCGAAGAAACGGATCGGATGTGTGCGTGCGTTGGATGCTGGACCGGCTTCCCAGTCGGGTTTGGCCATACTCACCTCCTAATTAGACCATATCATTATTTTACCAAAAATAAAAATCCGACCAGGTGGTCGGAATGAGTACGTGCGGTCTAGGCGCTTGCAGGTACGGCAGCGGGTGGGACCAGGCGGAAGATGCGTGCAGCGAAGATCGAGCAACTGTGAGCAAAGACCCTTGCTACACCACTCTTCTGGCTGACCGCGACCAGTGGGCTACCTGCCCTATAGCTGATCCAGGGTCCGGGCTTCATCATCTTCGCCGGAATCTCGTGCTCGGCACCTTCGGCGTAGGCGGGCAGGAGCTGATCATCTTGCTCGGCCATCCTGCGTACGAGCACGGTTCGCCAGGAACGATCGTCAGACCACACCTGGAGCTGCTCACCGATCGTTCCCTCTCGCGGGAATTCGATGCTGTCCGTCTGGACTGGAGCTTCTCCGGTTCGATCCTCGAAATATCGTCTGTCGTTTTCGCGTTCTCCCGTGTCTCCCATGAGAACGAACACTCCGACCGGCTGACTACTCATGAGGCCTCCTTGCTGTCGTAGCTCACGACTAAAAGATCTTGCCACAAAAACCTGATACTGTCAATTCCTGGTATTTCAGGTTGACATTTATCAAGAAATATAGTATATTTGCGACCACAAGTATGCCCCGTTAGCTCAGCCCGGTAGAGCAGTTGGCTCTTAACCAAACGGTCGCAGGTTCGAGTCCTGCACGGGGCACCAGCCGTCGCTTCATCAGATCATTTATTGATGGCGCGACGGCTGCCCTTCGAAGCCTCGGCGAAGAAGGGCCGTGAATAAGATTGTGATGAAGCTATGGCTGGCAGGCCATGCTAATCACAGTATGCAGGCGTAGCTCAGTTGGATAGAGCGTCTGGCTTCGGACCAGAAGGTCGGGGGTTCGAGCCCTCCCGCCTGTACCAAAAAACCACCGAATTACCGGTGGTTTTTTGTTTGTGTATTTGTATAAATTTAAAAAAACTGATAAAACTACTTCAGCACCTTCAGCATCAAAGGGGACGTGATGGGCGAACTGACCAGAGACGAAGTCATTAACTGTTTTCGTGATTACTATCAAGGTACTGTATACGCCTCAACAACAAACCAGATTGCCGCACGGGCAATGCAGAATGACTATTCCGGCAACACTCTTTACGAAAAAATTCTCAGTTGGCTTTCTCAATCTGATCAGGATCGTTCAATTTCATTGATCGAACTGACTATTGCCCATGACGTTCATACTCAACTTCTGGAAGACGATGACAAAGTCCAGGCTGAAAGGCTTGAAAGACTACTCCGTATTCGAGCAGGACTGATCGGAAATAGAACGGTAATAAACCCCACAGAGATCATTCTGGCCACTGAGCAAATCTCCCAGGCTTTAGATGACCTTCGACGAGAACAACGAATCGAAAGCTTTTTCAAAAAGCTGGATCAGTTGAAACAGATCTTGGGAACAGACGACCCAGAGAAGCTCGCGCAAGCCTGCCACTTACCAGCCGAGGTCGTCAAGACGGTCATCCTCCGACACGCCGAGGACCCGAATTATTGCCCTCACTACTTCATACTGACCATGCTTTTCACAGCTGTCCGAACCGGTCTCAGAGAACCAGTAGCTAGTGTCCAAGAGACCTAAAACCCACATCACGACGATGTGGGGTTTTTCTTTTTAGACTGAGAATAAACACAACCACAATATTCTTGGCGGTATACCCCTAAGTCGCGAGCGCGGATCTGAGATAAATCTTCGCCACCGGCTTTTTTGAAATCTCGATCTAAGAATTCGATCCCTGTCTCTTCGGCGATGCGCTGGCCGATCGGATTCACGTCGCTGGCCTTTTTGCGTCTTCCAACCGTAAGTGTGGTTGCAAAACAATCAAATCCATGGTCACGCGCGTATTCGGCTGTTGCTCGCAAGCGATGCTTGAAGCAAAGATGACAGCGTGTGCCTCCTTCCTGATCTGACGCGTGACCTTGCATTGATTCAAACCAAGCCCTTGGATCATACTCGCCTTCGATCAATTCCAGACCCAACTCTTTAGCCATTAATCGAGCTCCGGCAAGGCGCTTTTGATATTCCTCTTCTGGATGAATATTTGGATTAAAATAAAACAAAGTCACTTCGTGATCGTGACTAAGTTTCTTCGGGACCCAAGCGCCACAGGTTCCGCAACAAACATGGAGGAGTAATTTCTTTACCATCCCTTCTTTTCCAAAGCTGCGGCTGCTGCTGCCACTTGTCCTTCGTGTTTACTGGTTCCTTCCCCTTCAGCAATCAATTCTTTATTCAAATAAACTCCAACAACAAACTTCTTATTGTGATCTGGGCCTGATTCTTCCAGAACTTTATACGACGGGGTAACGCTAAATCGATCCTGAGATGCTTCCTGAAAACGGCTCTTTGGATCAATGTATAACTTCTGCTCCAAAATTCGAGGCAGTTCAGCCAGGTTTGTTCGAGTAATAAATTCTTTTGACACATCCCAACCTTGATCCTCATAGATTGCTCCGATGATTGCTTCAAAAGCGTTAGCCAAAATGTATCGTCTTGCCTTAGAATCCGTATCCTTGGACTCACCCTTAGACAAATACAGATAGTCATCAACATCCAACTTGATACACATATCAGCGTTCATCTCAGCATTTACCAAAGCTGCACGCCAGTTAGTTAGCTCTCCTTCGGGATTATCAAAATTGTCATACAAGTGCTCTGTAACAACCAACTCAAGCACAGCATCTCCCAAAAACTCTAAACGTTCATTATGCCCCAAATGAAAACTTGGGTGTTCATTAATATAACTGCGATGAACAAGCGCTTGGCGCAAATTATCAATTTTTTGAAACTTCACGCCGAGCGTTTCTTCTAGTTTAGACAAATCTTTTTCTTCAGACATAATCGTAGAATGACCAATGATCAATAACCAATTACCGAGATAATGATCAATAATCGAATTTTCGAACATTAGATCATTTGGTCATTATCTTGATCATTGTTATTTGGTTATTGGTTATTCTTCTCTTCCTCCTTGACCTCCGGTTTCTTTTCTTCTTTATTTTCTTTATCCTTATCTTTCTTTGGTGGCTCTTTATCAACTGCCTTTTCTTCTCCATGAGCGATCATGTGTTTATAAATAGCACCAAGTACACCGTTAACAAATCGACCAGATGCTTCACCACCAAAACCTTTAGCCAACTCAATCGCTTCATTAATCGCCACCTTAGAAGGTACTTTCTCAGAAAACTTTAACTCGTAAGTTCCTAAACGCAACACATTGCGATCTACTATAGTTATAGTATCCAAAGGCCAGTCAGGGGCAAAGTGAGTAATCAACTCATCAATATCTTTCTGATTTTTTAAAACTCCCTCAACAAGCTCAGAAATAAAACCACCGTCATCAAACTGCGGTGCGAATTCTTGTTTACTGTACTCCATCAAATCTGGAATACTATCTTTTGATTGTCCGGCAAAGTCCCATTGATACAATGTTTGCAAAGCAATGGTTCGAGCCAAGTGTCGATTAGACATAAATAAGGTCCTTAAGAACGAATGAACTTATCTTGATTCTATCATAAAATAATAAACCAAAAAAGAGGCTTAGGCCTCTTTTTTATCTTCTTTTTTCTTTTCAGTTTTAGGCTTGGCTTCAGCTGGCTCAGACTTAGCCTCGGCTGCGGCCTGAGTTTTGCGCAAAGCACGCTCACTCTGACGAGCAGTGCTCAAAACCTGCTTGTCACCATAGTGACCACAGAATCCACAAGCTCGATGCGGCTGAACTGCCTTTTTACATTTTGAACACACAGACAAAACCACTTTTTTTAACGCGTGATGAGCACGACGTCGGCGAGTTTTTCCATGAGTTTGTCGTCTAACTGGTACTGACATATCTAAAATTCAAATTTAATCGTGGCCGAATAATATCAGATAAGGCTAAATCTGTCAATCCTACACCAATGTCACAGAGGCAACCCTATCCTTTTCTTTCTTAAAGCTCATTACTCGGACACCTTGCGTAGCTCGTCCAAGAACTGAAACAGAACTCAACGAGGTTCGGATCACTTGCCCACCATCTGACATTACTAGCAAGTCTCGCTCGTCCTTTCCTTTAACCACCCGACCAGCAACAATATCCCCGGTCTTAGCTGTTACATTAGCTGTCTTGATTCCAGAACCTCCACGCCCCTGAACCTTGTACTCGGTCAAATCAGTGCGCTTCCCGTATCCATGACGCATAATGACCATTAGCTGATAATCTCCTTTCTTAATCTTGGCCGGAATCACATCCATCCCAACAACGATATCATCACCCTTCAACTTGATCGCGCGTACACCAGCCGCAGTTCGTCCCATTGGCCGAATATCTGATTCTTTAAAATGAATTGCTTGTCCGTTGCGTGTAGCCAAAGCAACATTATCTTTTCCGGTTGAAGCACGTACGGCCCATAGACTATCGCCGTCCTTCAATTTCAGCGCAATCAAACCAGATCGTCGAACTGTATCAAATTCTTTCAACTCGGTTTTCTTGATCGTGCCTTTGATAGTAACCATGGTCAGATACTTGTGGTCGTCGATATCTTCGTACGAGAACGTTGCCTCAACAACCTCACCTGGGGCCAGCTGCAAAAAGTTAACTAAAGCCTGCCCTTTTGCAGTTCGTGTTGATTCAGGGACTTCGTAAGCTTTCAATTTAAATACGCGTCCGCGGTTGGTGAAGAATAACAAATCTTTATGAGTTGAAGTTGAGAACACGCGTGTGATCACATCCTCTTCCTTGGCAGTTAAACCAGAAACACCTTTTCCACCTCGTCCTTGTTGTTTGAAAGCGTCTGGTGGAATGCGTTTGATGTAACCATCACGGGTAATCATGACCACAGTCGGCGTATCTGGAATCACATCTTCCATGCGGAAATCCTTAACTCCATGGGCGACCACCTGGGTACGCCGTTCATCAGCAAACTTTTCTCTAACCTCTTGGACACCGTCTTTAATCAAACCAAGAATCTTTTTCTTAGATTTCAAAATCGACTCTAATTCTTTAATCAACTTTTGCTTTTCCTTATACTCTTGTTCAACTTTCAAACGCTCCAAGTTAGCCAACTGCTGCAGCTTCATCTCCAAAATAGCCACAGACTGTCGCTCAGTCAACTTGAACTTCTTCATCAAATTCTTACGCGCTTCATCCTTGTCTTTTGATTTCTTAATCGTAGCAATAATTTTATCGATCTTCATGATCGCAATACGCAAGCCCTCTAAAATATGCGCCCGCTCCTTGGCACGATCAAGATCAAACTGGGTTCGACGACGAATCACTTCTTGACGATGAGCAACATACTCTTCCAAAATCGTCTTTAAGTTCAGTAGTCGTGGCTGAATTCCACCCTCAACCAAAGCCACCATATTCAAGTGGAACGTGTCCTGAAGCTGTGTCAACTGATATAAACGATTCAATACTTTCTTTGGGAAGGCATCTCGTTTTAATTCAATTACGATTCGAACACCATCCTTTGTTGACTCATCACGCAAATCCCGAATACCATCAATCTTTTTCTCGCGAACCAAATTTGCAATCTTCTCCAACAGCGTGGCTTTGTTTACCAAATACGGAATCTCGTTCACAATAATATTAAAACCATTCTTGCGCTCAACAATCTCTGTCTTAGCTCGAGTAACCACTGGACCGCGACCAGTTGCATAGGCTTGCTTGATTTCCTTGGCATCATAAATAATTCCACCAGTTGGAAAATCTGGACCTTTAATAAACTGGAACAGATCATCAATCGTAGCATCAGGATTATCAATCAAGTGCTCAATTCCATCACAAAGTTCATTTAAATTGTGTGGTGGAATGTTTGAGGCCATTCCAACAGCAATACCCAAAGTTCCGTTGAGCAACAAGTTCGGCAGCTTGGCTGGTAAAACACTTGGCTCTTTGTGGGAACCATCAAACGTTGGTCGAAAATCAACAGTTTGCTTTTCAATGTCCAGAAGCAAGGTTTCAGAAATCGTTTCCAACTTTGACTCTGTATAACGATAGGCGGCTGGATTATCTCCATCCAATGAACCAAAGTTTCCTTGACCACGGATTAATGGATAGCGAAAAGAAAAGTCTTGAGCCATGCGGACCAAGGAATGATAAACAGCCAAATCGCCGTGCGGGTGGTACTTACCAAGCACGTCTCCAACCACAGAAGCACATTTCTTATACTTAGCTGAAGAACGCAAACCAGTCTGCCACATAGAAAACAGAATTCGTCGATGTACTGGCTTCAAACCATCACGCACATCTGGTAAAGCGCGCTGAACAATAACTGACATTGCGTAATCCAAATAACTTGTCTCCATTTCTGAGACAATGCTCTGCGACTCAAGCCGTCCAACACTAATTTCTGGCTCAGGAATCAATTCAGCCTGCTTCTGCTCTATTGGCTCGACTTTCTTTGCCTTTTTCTTTTTTGTCGGCTTTTTGGCTGGCGCTTTTTTCTTAACCACCTTCTTCACCGATTTCTTAGTTGGTTTCTTCGCCGGTTTCTTGACCGCTTTCTTCTTCGGCATAATTTTCACTTGTTTCTAAATCTAATTCGTTAATCATGTTATCGATCACCGCATCAGTGACCATGTCTTCTTGTTGATCGCGGGCCATTTCTTCAAAATCCTCAATCACTTCATCTTGCACAAGATCTAGATCGCTCTGTGCCTGATCTCGAATCTCCATTAAACTATCAACTAATTCTTGCCCAACCAAATTACTGCGTTCAGTCTCTTCCCCAAACTCTTGCCATATCTTTCCATTAACCTTCCAATAACCAAAAGCGATCAAAACCAAACTTACTACAAGCAGGGTCCAGAACATTGCTCGCTGTTTTTGTTCTGAACGCTTAGCCATATATTAAACACGGCTCAAAACCATAATCACTGTTTCTTCCTCTGGTAAACTACTACGAGTCACCTTGTACTTAGCAATATCTTCGCGCCTACAAACCCCGATTTCTTTACAAAATCCATCAACCTTAGCAAACTTTTCTTTCAGGTTCGGGATACCATGAGTCATTGGCATAACCACTCGCGGGTCAATCTGAGAAATCACTTTCACTGCAGTCTTCGGTTCCATTACTCGTCCACCGCCAACTGAGATCATTAAAATATCAATATTCTTTAGTTCAGCCAGCTCTTCATCGTTTAGTTCTCGATTCAGTGCACCAAGGTGTGCAATGGTTATATCATCAACCACAATTCGATAAATATTATTTGGCAAAGCCTTACCACCTTCTTTCTCCGGCTTCAGCGGCGCAGGTACACCATAAACAAAAACTCCCTTGACTTCATACTCGCCAGGAGATTTGATTACAAACGGCTTTCCTTGCACAGCATCAATATTGTTTGCGTCTTTTTCATTGTGACTAGAAAGAGCCAGATCTGCCTCCAAAGTTCGTGGAAAACGCAGACCAGTTGAATTATCATATGGATCAATCACTGCAGTAACATCACCTTGCGGTCCCTTAGTTGTAATAGTGAAACAAGATAGTCCGTGCCAAGAAATTTGCATAAAAAAAGATAGTCAATAACGACCATATTTTAGCATGGATAAGGGAGAAGTGCAAGGGTACAAATGACCAATGATCAATAACCAATGACCGGCTAATTCGGCATCCCCAACTTCCCTTTCCAATACTCGATATCCTTCTTGATTTTATACAAATCTGGGTCATGCTCAACAACTGACCAACCCTCTTCGATCACGTTGACTTTGTCTGTGATCGTCTCAGTCCATTGGGCGTCTTTGTCTGCTAATTCGCGCAGTTCAGTGATCTCGGCCTCAATCTTCTGCTGCTCTTCTGACCACTTGGCAACCAATTCCTTATACTCATCCATGTGCGATGCTGCTGCCTCTGCCCCTTCCTGGGCATACTTTTCCATCAGCTCTTTAGTTGCCTTTCGATGCGGATAAACCTGCTTACCGATCTTAACCAAAGCATCATGCACCTGCTGCTCAGTGGCGCTTTGATCAGCTTCAAGATCAGCATAAAGTTGCTCAGCCTCTTTCTTTACTTCAGGGATAGTTACTGGCAATTTGTCGATAGCGATCTTGAATTCATCAAGAATGGCTAGTTGTGGATGTGTGTCCATATCAAGATCATGATATCACGAAATCAGATCAAATAAAAAGCGGTGGGTTACGTTCCCACCGTGTAAGTGTGTTGTCTAGGTCTCGATCTGACCCAATCGTTTCCTGGCTGCGTAGATGGCGCAGTGCGCCTGTACCAATTCAAGGCTGGGCACATGTGGCCGTTTCATGTTTTGCAACCACGACCAAGCAGATTCCACTACATGAGGCTCGTCCTTCTTGGCCAATTCCACAGCCAGCAAGCAACGAATTTCGTCGTGCTTGGCCGGATCATCTGCAAGCGGACCATCGAGTTGTATGGTCACACCATCAACATGTTCCCCGTCGAAGTGTCTGAAGAGAACCAGCTCAGCCCTGGCCCGATAGTATGGCACCCTTTCTGCCAAAACCATGAACGGGACCGTATCAGAATACCGATATCTACCAGGTATCTCAGTCACGATCTCCATTGCTTGCAAGGCAAGTAGGGCCAAAGCCTCAGGATCCATTGAGTGCTTTGCTGCCCCCAAGACGTTCTTTGCCCGCTGAACCGCTGCTCTGTCTCGAGCAGCATTCAAGTACCAGACAGCAGCCTCGGTCATTTCGTCCAGGTTAACTTCATCGAGCATTGCTTTTGCAGCAGACAAATCAGCCTGTTCACCGGTAACTGCAGCAATCGCGCTCAGGGCCATGGCTCGCGTGTACGTCCTGGGCCTTGCCTCTACGACCTTCTTGGCCACCGTGATGTCCTTGGTAGCCAAGGTCCAGCGGACCAGTTCTGTGGCCGGACGGAAAGCTCCGTGAACCAGCCCCTCCTTGTTCATGCGCTGTACCCATTCAGCAAAAGTGATCCGACTGGCCGGGCTGTGCGTTGTCCGGTATGTGAGCTCCGGATGCCGTAACCAGAGCTCAGCTTTTTCAGCCGTAGTCATCGGGGTCATTTCGAAATGGTCACGAAACCTGATGAAGGCAGCCTCATCTGGATGCACCAAAGCGATCTCACTCAGGGCTCGAGCGTGCTCCAAAGTTCTTTCCTTCAACCTTCCAGCGATTCGGCCGGCCGTGTGCAAATTGACGTCGTGCTTGGTCTTCAAGGACGACGCCTTTGCATCAGCAACAAGCACGTCAACAGGGACGACTCCTTGCTTACCCAGAAGTTCGAGGTGTCGATGCAAATCTGCTAATTGCAGACGTTCAGTATCAGTCCACGGATGTCGGTCGTGTCTAGTTTGCATCTTAGGTTCCTCCTTAGCGATGCAATGAACTTTGTGGTCTGATCATGCCCGTTCAGGCTGATCTGACCGCCTCGCCCCGTCACATACGAGTTGAGAATTTAAGGTTAGCCAATCTTGACATATTTAGCAACCCCTGTTATACTCTCCGCAGCTTAAATTTATTAATTATTAGCCCCGTTGGTGCCTTGAGTTCACTTGAACTCAAACCACTGCCGGAAAACATTATGCCTAAAACTGCAACTACAGCAGCTCCAACTAAGTTTGAGAAGCTGCTTGAGGAGGGAGACTATCTCAAACGCATCCCACAGGTTGGGGACGTTGTTAAAGGAAACATTATTAATGCCACTCGCCGTGAGGTGCGTGTTGAAATTGCCGGTGTAACCACCGGTGTTATTCGTGGTAGAGAACTTTTTGCCGAAGCTGGTGAAAATGACGATCTCAAATCTGGCGAAGAAGTCGAAGCCACAGTAATTGACCTTGAAAACGAAAATGGTGAAATGGAATTGTCGTTCCGCTTTGCTGGTCAGCAAAAAGCTTGGGAAGAGTTGCGCAAACTCTTTGTTAGTGGTGAGGTTGTGCCGGCCAAGGTGATCGAAGCCAACAAGGGTGGACTGATCATCAAACTAAAGCACATTACTGGTTTCTTGCCGGTCTCACAGCTTTCACCTGACAACTACCCTCGTGTTAGTGGTGGTGACAAGCAGAAAATCTTAGACAAGCTGAAGAGTTTTGTTGGTTCGGAAATAAAAGCTCGTGTACTTGATGTAAACGAATCTGAAGATAAACTAATTATTTCTGAAAAAGCAGTTTGGGAAGAAAAACAGAAAGATGTTATTTCTCAGTACAAGATTGGTGACAAAGTTAAAGGAACGGTCACTGCTGTAGCTGACTTTGGGGCTTTTGTGAAATTCGATGCTTTGGAAGGTTTAGTTCACATCTCAGAAATCGCTTGGCAACGAATTGATCACCCGCGTGATCTGCTCAAGGTCAGTGATGAGGTTGATGCTGAAATCATTGGTATCGAAGGTTCAAAGATCTTCTTGTCAATGAAGAAGCTAATCGATGATCCATGGAAGAATGTAGCTGAAAAATACAATATCAATGACATTGTTGAAGGAACTATTCTAAAGATTAATCCGTTTGGCTTCTTTGTAGAGTTGGATCCGGATATTCATGGCCTAGCTCACGTTAGTGAAATGGATAAGACTCCGGGCGCAGACATTACTCACTTGGGTAAGATTGGTGAGACCAAGAAATTCCGAATTGTTTCAATTGAACCTACTGAGCATCGCTTAGGCCTGTCACTCAAACTTGATGATAAAACAGTGTTAGAAGAGGCAAAACCTGTTGAGGATAAACCTGAGGAAGCACCTGAAGAAACACCGACTGAAACTGAGGAGCAAACAGAAGAAGCAAAGAACGAGGAAGAATAAACAAAAAATCGCCTGGTCATCCGGGCGGTTTTTGGATATAATTAACCCACTATGAAACCACTCTCTAAAAACATTATTTTATTCGTTGTTGTCCTGCTTATTGTTGGGGCAATATTTTCCACTTACACCATTAGCGGCGACAAGCCGGAAGAGATTGGTGTAGGAACTTTAGTTGAACGCATTCACGAAGGATCAGTTGACAGGATCCTGGTTGAGGGTGATGAAGTAACCGTGACCCATGCAGATGGAAGCGAGGCATTAACTCGCAAAGAGGGCGGTGAGTCGCTTTCTGATTTATTAACCAATTATGGAGTTGAACCGGAAGAGTTGGCTGGTATTGCTATTGATATTAAGGGCGCTAGCGGACGCAGTTATTTCATGAGCCTGATCCTACCAAGCTTACTGCCACTATTACTATTAATAGTTGTTTTCTTCTTTTTCATCCGCCAGTTCCAGGGCGCCAATAACAAAGCAATGCAGTTTGGTCAGTCTGGTGCACGTAAAGCTGAGGACAAAAAGGATAAATTAACTTTCAAGGATGTAGCTGGTGTTAAGGAAGCCAAGGAAGAACTAGCTGAGGTGGTTGATTTCTTAAAGACCCCGAAAAAATTTGTTGAACTAGGAGCCAAGATTCCTAAAGGTGTTCTGCTTATGGGTTCTCCTGGAACTGGTAAGACCTTACTTGGTCGAGCCGTGGCTGGTGAAGCCAGTGTTCCCTTTTACCACATTTCTGGATCTGAATTTGTAGAGATGTTTGTTGGTGTTGGTGCCTCTCGTGTACGTGACTTGTTTAACGAAGCCAAGAAAAATGCGCCGTGCATCATCTTTATTGATGAGATCGATGCAGTTGGACGTCAGCGTGGAGCTGGTCTTGGCGGA
Organism: uncultured Gammaproteobacteria bacterium; assembly: GCA_964504365.1. GTDB lineage: Bacteria > Patescibacteriota > Patescibacteriia > UBA9934 > CAZDDW01 > CAZDDW01. Next base: position 78,304 of record CAZDDW010000003.1, read on the forward strand.
AGCCATGACGAACGTGAGCAGACCTTGAACCAAATCCTGGTTGAGATGGATGGTTTTGATCCACATCTCGGTGTGATCGTATTGGCTGCCACTAACCGACCTGACGTACTTGATCCAGCACTGCTTCGCCCAGGACGCTTTGATCGTCGGGTAATTATTGATTTACCAGACATTGGTGACCGTGAAGCAATCTTGAAAATTCATGCTAAAGGTAAGCCTCTTGAAAAGGTTGACTTACGCCGTGCAGCCGAACGCACTCCTGGATTTTCTGGGGCTGACCTGGCCAACCTTTTGAACGAAGCGGCAATCTTGGCTGCTCGACGCGACAAGAAGGTTATTGGTATGGACGAAGTTCTTGAATCTGTTGAAAAAGTCTTGCTTGGACCTGAACGCAAGAGCCACATACTAAGCAAAGACGAAAAGAATATCACTGCCCATCACGAAGCTGGTCACGCTCTGGTTGCTCATATGCTGCCAAATGCTGATCCGGTGCACAAGGTTTCAATTATCTCTCGTGGACGAGCTGCTGGTTACACTTTGAAGCTTCCAGTTGATGATAAGAAGTTGCATGGATTTAAAGAATTTGTAGACGAGCTTGCAGTATTGCTCGGCGGATACGTAGCTGAAAAGATGAATTTCAACAACGTCACCACTGGTCCATCAGACGATCTTAAGCGAGCCACACAACTAGCCAAAGATCTAGTTACTCGCTACGGAATGAGTGAAAAACTTGGCCCACGTACTTTTGGCGAGCGTGAAGACATGGTTTTCTTAGGACGTGAGATCACGGAACAACGTGACTACTCAGAAGCGACAGCCCAACAGATTGATCAGGAAATCTCTCGCTTAGTTGATGAGGCCATGCAAACAGCTAAGAAAATTCTTACTGACAACAATACTAAACTCGAAGCCATTGTTAAGGAGCTTCTAGAAAAAGAGACTATTGAACGCGATGAATTCGAGGCACTATTAAAATAGGAGGATATGTCAAAACCAACTTATCGCCCTTTGTTCTGGCGCGCCCTGAAACTTGTGTGGCAGCGCAGAATTTTGTGGTTAGTCGGAATCTTTGCTGGTGTACTTAACACCGGTGCGGTTCTCGAGATTGGCTTTCGAGCCTTTAACCCTGTGGAGGCAGGCCAAGAAATCAAGTACTTATTTTTATCAAACCTGATCCCCTATTTTGATAGTATACGAATTTACTTTGCTCAGTTCCTGGTCATTTCTCCGTTACGGGCTGTTATCACCTTGCTGGTTCTGTTAGTTATTATTGTAGCGATCGTATCAATATCAGTTGCTTCACAAGGCGGATTGATCAAAGGCGCGTTATCGCGACGCGAACTAAAGACTAAGGACCTATTCGATCTGCCACGTGCTGTGCTACTGCGAATTCTAGTTATCGATATTGTAGCTAAAGTTCTGGTCGGTATTCTCCTGGCCTTGTCTACAGTTCCTCTGGCCCTACTATCAACAAACGTTTTGGCCAACTTATTGGCTTCTCTGGTTGTGTTGTTGCTCTTCTTCATCCTGACCCTTTCCATTTCCCTGCTTTCCATCCTAGCTATTGCTTCAGCTGTTAGAGGTAAGCACCGCTTAGCTGATTCGCTTGAAGAAGCACTTGTAATTTTCAAAAAGCATCCAGTCGTTGTGTTCGAAATCGCTGTACTCTTGTTCGTTGTCCAACTGGTCGGCACTTTGGTTGCCTTGCTAGCAATAATGTTGCTCTGGATTCCATATACCATCTTGTTTGTCTTAGCAACTCTGTTCCCTTTAACAGAATTGACTACCCTGGTGAGTCTACTGATCGGACTGGCCAGCTTCTTGGTCCTCGTTGTTATAAGCGGATTCCTAACTGCCTATCAATACACTGTCTGGGCTTTTGTTTATGACAAGCTGCGTACCGGAAAAATTATGCCCAAACTTCACCGATTTGTGAAAACGTTTAGGGTGTTGTAGAAAGAAAAAAACAGGCGGGGTCACTTGACCCTGCTTTTTTGATATTTTAGTCATTTTAAGCCTGTCTGCCTTGACAAATTGGCTAAAATATGCTATAATTTCTACTTACAATGGCTCTTTCCCCGCAGGCATGACCGACTAGTTCGCCTGCACAAAACCTGGACAAAAT
>CAZDDW010000004.1:0-79918 GCA_964504365.1 uncultured Gammaproteobacteria bacterium
GCTAAAGGGCAGCAAGGAACCCCGGGCTTACGCCCGGGGTATTAGCTCTGCTAACCAAAAACACCTGCCTCATAGCAGGTGTTTTAAATTTCTTCCTCACTTATCACTTCAATACCACTATCCTTTAATTTCTTTGCAAACACCCCGTCACCCTCAACCAGCTTCCCTGAAAAAGTTCCGTCAAAAACCTTTCCTGAGCCGCATGATGGTGATTTGGATTTTAGAACCGCTTCTGTACATCTGTTTTCTTGAGCAATCTTCAGTGCTGCTTCTGCCCCTTGTTCAAATTCTTCCGTCACGTCACGACCCGACTTTGTAATAACACGATCCCCCTGCTGTTCTGCTGGCTCTCGAGGTGTGGACAGACCACCTAACCCTTCAGGGCAAACCGGAACAGCCTCGCCTTGCTCAACCAGATCAATTATCTTCTGGCACGGTTTTGAACACCCATCGAAACGGCACTTTTTTCCAGCCAAACAAGCACTAACGATCTTCATAATCTACTCCTCCCCAAAATCATTTTCTAATCCTTCTCCAGGATTTATTTCGTATTCTTTGTCAGCCAACTTCTTGATCAACTCAAGCAACACTGGATACTTCTCTTCCATATAATGGCCCTCGCCTTCACGAGCCAATAACTTACCACGTAGAATTTCTTTATAATTTTTTGCATGATCAAACGGAACCAGCTCATCATCCTTCGAATGTACAATAATAAAGTCTCGCGCCTTCCACATTAGAACATCCGCATCAAACTCGGACATGAAGAATGAACGCATGTCCGCTCGCTTGTGCGTCCATGGTGCAGCGACCATAATCAAAGCTCGTGGTGTACCAGTCATCTCTGCTGCTTCAAGGTATCGCAAAGCCATAACTGCACCTAGCGAATGTCCCAGAATAATATCATCTGGATTAATTCGACCAACCTGTTCTTCCATGGTCTTCAACCACTCAAATAAATCCGGCTCACCAGAAAATGGAAAGGTTGGAGCCAGTACTTCAAAACCAGCCTGGTGCAACTCATCTCGCAACCAAGGATGAAAATTCATTTCTGGATTGGCATTAAAGCCATGGATTAAAATTACTCGCATACTATATTTAAATAAAAACGGTTAGGCCGTAGCTGACCCAACCTGTTCCAAGAGAGCACCAACGGCTCGATGGTATTCCTGAATATCGATCTCGTCTGCAGCCAGCTTGGCGCGCAAAGAGACATACTCGTCAGTTCTCTGTGTGGCCTCGAGCCGACGTAGATAATCATCAAATCCCGATCCCAATACCACTTCGTCATCTATCGGTGAACCACCAAGTGTGGCGGCGATCAAAAGAGCCTGATCATCAGTTGAGGTCATATTTGTATCCTGTCCTTTTTTTGATGAAGTGGTCATATTAGTTTAACTTGCTCTTTTTGTCAATATTTTCACATCGCTCTCATGCTGGGCCTGAAAAATAACTTGCTGGTGATCGCCATCAGGACTGGAAAAACGTGACGAGATTTTAATCGCTCCGAGCCACTCTTTTACCTGGGGCCACTCCTCATCCAAGGGGAGCAGTTCGAGAAATCCGGGCTGATTTGCCAAGGCCCAGGCTCGCAATTTACTATACGCTTGATCGCTCCATTCTGGCACCTCATCTGCAGCACCTGACCTAACTGACAGTTCATTAAATAATACTCCCGCTCTAGGACCACCAAAAATTGTAGCCAGGTGCGTTGTAGTTAGCTCATGTTTTTCAGCCAAGGAACTGATCAACTCGTCGTGCTCCCCTTCTTCCATTTCTCCAACAGGCTCAAGAATATATTCTAAAATCAAATCACTCATTTTTTCGACCATATATTCATGAAGTTCTGCTGGGCTTTCCGCGGCCTCTAATTCTTTGCGGAAGTCTCTAAAGGCGCGGACATGCTCAAGCATTTTGGGCCCTGCTTCTGTTGCCAACTGCTGCATGCCTGGCAATGCTTCAACAAATTTTCTATGGCTTCTCTCTGTATCATCAACATGCTCACGTAAACCTTCTTTTCTGGCTCGAATTCGAGCCAAATCATCCATATCGCCAGTAACCTTGGCCACAGAAGCCTTGGCCTGTACGAGGACAACTTCGGCAACACCTGTGTCTGTATAACGGATATCAAAATAATCAATTGCGCTCGTTGCATCGTGGATATCATTAATTGCGATCAGTTGATGCTGATCGGGCCCAGCGTTTCTAGCAAAATCCTGCTTGCTTTTTTCAACGGCCTGAAGCATGGCCCTGATACCAACCCGGGTATCATCTAACTCTGAAACTGCCCTTTGTCTAGACTCAAGGTCGTATCCACGGCTTCTCAAATTCCCTTCAACATTTTTTTTCAAAAAAAGAAACACCTTATCGATATCAGATAGCTGGCCGTTGTAAAAGGCGCGTGCCAATTTATTCTGATGGGCTGTTTCTCGGTAATAGCCTTTTTTCTTGTCTGGATCTTTTACAAAAGCAATGAACTCATTGGCCATTAGCTGCAAAAACCTCTCCGCAGCCCGTGGATCAGAGCTCATTTCCACCGCTTCTTCAATTGATACCAACTCGGCTTCCTTAAATGGCTCTTCTGAACCAACACCTTCAACAACAGAAAAGCGTGCCTTTTCTTCAGCAGGCTCACCGTCTTGAAATAAATCAATTGCTCTTTCAGGTTGCATGCCTCTTAGGACTTAATGTGTTTAACAAAATCAACAATCTCCTGACGATACTCCTTGATGAAGAAACGCAGGTCGTAAGTAAACATCTCTGGAAACTTTTCAACCTCATGTTCTAGACCTTCAAGGGTATATTGCAAAATTCCCTTTGCCTCTTGGTCAACCGTCTTAACCCGACCTCCATAGATACCAAAGTATAGATGCACCTTGTTGGCAATGGCTATCTTCTCGTCCTTTATTACTTTCTCAAGATGAAATATTTTCGTATCAACATGTTTGATAACAGCCACTGTATTCAGATAATCCTTCAGAATCTTCAGGGTCTTGGTATAATCCTGATCATTTCGCAAAACGATCGAGGGAACCTGTAATTCCTGCACTGTTTCGACCATTACTGTATAGTCGGTGGCATCTCCATAAACAACGTGTCCACCAATCGACTTGTCGAGCAAGCCGGCATTGTGTGCCTTTTGATTTGAGCGTTTCTGAATAAACATCTCACCGGCCTCATTGAAAATGATTATATCTACAATATCGCAGGCTCGACTGGGCTTTCCGGTTTTCTTATATTCTTTTACTTGTTCAGAATAAAAATCAGCTCGGTCCATAGCCACAGCTTTGTCTGGTTCATCTAAAGAATAGGTTTTAATCATTTCTGACATAAATTCTTCATGGTGCCGCGGGTGGGACTCGAACCCACACGGACTAGGTCCACCAGGTCCTAAACCTGGCGTGTCTACCAATTCCACCACCGCGGCAAATCAAAAGTGATCTTACCCCATATCTATCCCCAGATCAAGTCTTGACAAGACCTCTGTCGTGTGATGAACTATAACCATAACCCAAACGACTACCCTCCTTACGGAGGTGGTCGTTTTCTGTTTTTAAAAACAAGCGCGCGTTTTGTAAAACAATTAAATAAATACTTATGTTAAATCATGACCGAATGCTGATTGCACTCGTTACTATTCTGGCACTCGTTTTCACTCCGATTCTGGTTTTTGCTGAGGAACAAAGTGAAACCGAGCCGCCGTCCATGGTCATCATCTCCGAAGTGGGCTGGGCCGGCTCTGAGGTAAATAATTCTGATGAGTGGCTGGAGCTAACCAATCTTGGTGACCAAGAGGTCGACCTGACCGGGTGGTCAATCGTTGGTGCTGCCACTGGTGGGGACGTGCTTGTTCTACCAGAGACCAGTGTTCAACCTAACTCAACCTTCTTAATAACTAACTATGCTCCTGATGATGAAAAATCCACTCTCAACGTCGAACCAAACTTCACCAGCAGCTCACTCTCCTTATCTAATTCCGCGTTCGGAATTAGTCTCCAGAATGCCACTGGCACAGTTATTGATATTGCTGGAGATGGCAGCGCTCCGACAACGGGATCGCGAGGAACCGATGAAGAAGGAAACACTGTGCCCCGGTCCTCAATGCAACGAGCTTTCTTAGTAGACGGTTCGCTTGAGCAGGCCTGGATGGCAGCAATTGAATCTGTGGGCTTTGATGAAAGTGCCACCGAACTCGGCACACCAGGCACCTTTGACACCTTTGCCACTCATGACACCATCGAAACTCTTAATGAACATACATATGACTCCTATCAAAACGATTCTGCAACAGAGGACGAAGACGATCAATCCGAGACTGAGGATCCTGTTGCCGAAACCGATCCAACCAACCCTGCCTCTTCCGGCCTAATTATTAATGAGTTTGTATCTGATCCAATTACCGGAGAGAATGAATGGGTTGAGGTTTATAACTCAGGCGACGAGGTTTACATCTTGGCTGGATACACAATCCGCGAGGCCTCAGGCAAGACCACTAATCTTCCGGATCAATATTTGACCAGTGGACAATATGTGGTGGTCGAGTCGATCAAGGGTAATCTAAATAACAGCGGCGACACAATAGAACTACTCGATGCTGACGGCGCTGTTCTTGATTCAGTGGCTTATGGTGACGGATCTGAAGCACCGGCAGTGACAGATCCGAATGCCGTGGCTTTGAACGAAAATAATGAATGGCAAGAAACCACGATTACCACACCAGGCGAAGCAAACGTGATTAGTGACGAAGTTCAGGAGGTTGTTGAACTAGAGACTGAAGAGGACGAAGAGATCGAAACAACCGAAGAACCAGAGACGATTGAGGAATCAGTGGTCGAAGAGGTCACAACTGAAGCTGAGGAAACCGAGACTGTTGTTGAAGAAACAGTCACCAACAACTCAGACAACCAGAAAACTAGTCAACCAGACAACCAATCCTATGATCTCCGCCTATCAGAACTCTACCCAAATACCACTGGCACAGATTCAGAGGAAGAATTCGTAGAGCTCACTAACACAGGATCAGAAACAATTGATCTGCTTGGCTGGTCACTAGCTGATGCCTCTGGTAAGGCATTCACTGCCGAAGCATCACAGACAATCGAACCAGGTGCCCACTTGGCCCTGTATCGAGAAACAACAAATCTTGCTCTTAATAATAGCGGCACAGAATCAGTAGTCTTGACTGCCCCGGATGGAGTCGCTGTAGATCAATTCACATATGAAACTACAACCAACGGCGAATCATTTATTCTCCTTAACGGAGCGTGGGTTGGGACGAGCCATGTTACGCCAAATGAACCAAATTCACTTTCGCAACCTGAAACTGAACCCGTCACAACTGAAGTCATTTCCGAGTCAGTTGTAACACCTGATCAATCCCCGGTTGTCAATTCAACTAGTCCGGCAGCGACCGTTACAGCTGCCCCAACACAGAGAGTCGTCTACACAACCAGCACAAGCAGCTATTCGCCTTCATCGTCCGTGGTGGATGTCGCTCTGTCCTCAGTGCGCAGCCTGAGCAAAGGAACCAAAGTTCGTGCCACTGGAACCGTGTCAGCCGAACCCGGATTACTTGGCACACAAATCATGTATCTAGCTGGTTCTGGAATCCAGGTCTACCTACACGCAGCCAACTGGCCAGAGGTTAGTGCTGGCGACGTGGTTCAAGTAACAGGAGAGCTTAGTTCTAGCCGCAGCGAAAGCAGGATTAAGTTATCTTCACCCGATGATTTAACTGTTTTATACGGTGGCGATGATCCAATTCCCCATGAAGTCGAGCTTGAGGAAATCGACGAAGATACCGAAGGTTGGTTGGTAATGGTAAACGGTTTGGTGCAGTCAGTCGAAAGTGATCGCTTTGTTCTCGAAGACAATGGAGAGACAGTTACGGTATTAATAAAAGACGGAACTGATATCGGCCTGAATGATATTGAGATCGGGTCTCGTCTCTTGGTCACCGGCATTGTTAGTCGATACTACGATAACTTTCGCGTGTTACCACGATCTACAAACGATATTGAGACACTCGAAGAAGCCCTGGTCACTGCAGCAGGCATTAGTTCTAAGGACCAGGCCACAGCTGGTCGTGCCGGCTTTGCTATCGCCCTGGGTCTGACAACAATATCTATCTTAGGATATTTGGCATTCCGGTATTATCGATCACGACAAGACCAACTACCATCATTCACTGCCCGGACCATTGAGCCTGGTGCAGCAACAACATAATTATGTCTAACCAAACAATCTTATGGAAAATCAAAAGGATAACGAAAACCCGAAGTGGTATGTAAATATGGTCGCTCGTTTTAATGAGCTAACTAGCAATCTGGGAGTCGAGGGCCCGATTGCTGACGAACTCCGGCAGTTCATGTTCACCATTGCCAAAGAACAGTTCAAGAGTGGCAATAAAAATGGAATTCGTTTTGCCATGAGCGACGAAGGAAAAAAATACTTCGCAGCCAAAGCCTGAATCAAGTCGTGCGGGGTAGGCTGATCCCTGCCCCGCTTCAGCTGATATGCTATAATACAATTCCTATGGAAAAAATTCTGAATAAAATAGAGCAGCGTCTGGGTAAAATAGATAATCGACTAGATAGTATAGACGGTCGCTTTGATAAACTAGAAATCAGATTCGATGGTCTGGAGACAAGGTTTGATGGATTGGAGACAAGGTTTGATGGATTGGAAGAAAAGGTTGATACTATTTCTTTTGAATTAAATGAATTTCAGATTACAACAAAAGAGGAATTTGATCGGATTCATGGAAAAATAGACCGAACCTGGAGCGAGACCCTGCTCAATGGTGACGCTATCGCTAGACTGGATCGAAAAATATCCATGGAACTAGCAGCACATAGCAATGGAATCCGAAGGCTTGAGCAACACTGCGGAATATAGAAATTCAAAAAACACAAAACCAGCCAACCAGGCTGGTTTTGAAATTTCTTATTTTATATCAAAGGACGGGTGGACCGCTTCTGCGGTTTCAAAACATTGTGCACATATTCCACCACCGAGACACAACAGGTAAGGATCTTCTCTCCAAAATTTCCCTTGCCTTTCACATTTCATTGTTTCCACAACATAACCCAGACACTCAAACTTTACATTATTGACAGACTGATAATCATTAAGGCATTTTTTGTATTCTACTAAATAACCAAAGGAGCTTGCTAACAAAATAAAAATTATTAGCACCGCGGCACCACCAAGACCAAAAAACCAATTTCTTTTGTTTATCTTTTTCATACTATTCTCCTTGTTATAAGTGTATCAAAAGGACCAAAAAAAGAACACCTCCTGAATATAAGGACGTGTTCTTTTCTGGAGCGGGAAACGAGGATCGAACTCGCGACCTTCTCCTTGGCAAGGAGACGCTCTACCACTGAGCCATTCCCGCATTTGATTGCGATGAATATATTATAACAGTTTTTATGACTCGTCAATAAAAAAACGCGCTGATTAAACGCGTAGTACGTGCGTCCTGAAAACGACGCTGTCCTGCTCTTCGCCAAGTGTAACAGTTCGCACCAGGTCCTCGTTGGCATCAGCAACCGGCATCAGAGCCGCGCTAGCCGTAAGAATGGTAAATTCTTCATCAGCACTGAGTAGGATAAATACACCGCGGCCACCCCGGAGCAAGAACACAGTTTTCCAGAAGATGATCCCCAAAATGTCATCTGGGTCACCTTCACCGTAGCTACCACGACGCAACACTTGCAGCACCCCCTCGCCACCCTCCATCTGCTCAACCATCAGACCACCGCTTTTCAATCGCAGGTGAAGGTCCTGAATCGAGCCAGAGAATTCTAGCGAATCGCGACAATGACTAATCTCAATTTCCATGTCTTCGGCGACACAGAACCAGGAAAAAAGCCAGCGACCATCTCTAGTGAACCTGATCCTGCGCCGATTGATCACGGCCAGAACTTTCGGCGACTGTGGAGTGCGCTTGATCACGTACTCAAAGCTGCCGGTGGCATCACGAATTACGGCCAGTTGGTGTGTGTCGCGTAGAAGACCAAACAGCTCGGTTTGGGTACGAGGGAACTCCAACCAAAAATATCTGAAGAAACTTTCTTTACTCAAAGTACTAACCTCCAGAATCAACCTTACCAAATCAATCATACCTTGACAACCGTCTTTTTTTAGGTTAACATAAGCCCGCGCCGCGGTGGCGGAATGGTAGACGCTGAGGACTTAAAATCCTCTGGTAGCAATACCGTGTGGGTTCGAGTCCCACCCGCGGCACCAGCCTTCGCTCTAGCGAGCTTCGGCTGGCAGGCCAAAAGAATCGAGCAGTGCTCGGTTTTTTATTACTTGCGAACTTGGACAATCTCAGCCATAATACGGATACATGATTGAACGACCAGACAAGCTTAAAAAAGAAGAAACCCCAACTCAGACTAACGCTGATCAGGACGAGCGCGTATTTGAGGCTGGACTACGCCCACAAGACCTGGATGAATTTGTTGGACAAGAAGAAATCAAGAAAAATCTTGATATTTTTTTAGCTGCTGCTAAAAAACGCGGTGAACCACTAGAACACGTACTATTATATGGTAACCCCGGTCTAGGCAAGACCACCCTAGCTCATGTGATCAACAATGAAATGGGTTCGCAAATTAAAGTAACCAGTGGGCCAGCCTTAGAAAAAGTAGGCGACCTGGCAGCAATCCTTTCTAACCTGACTGAGGGTGATATTTTGTTTGTTGATGAAATCCACCGGATGAACAAAACTATCGAGGAAATATTATATCCGGCCATGGAAGATTACGCTTTGGATCTGGTTGTTGGCAAAGGACCAACGGCACGCACCCTAAGACTCAATCTAGACAAATTCACTATCATCGGAGCAACCACCAGGATATCCATGCTTAGTTCGCCACTGCGTGATCGGTTTGGTGTGACGTACAGACTCAATTTTTATGAGCACGATGATATTGGAAAAATTGTTGATCGCAGCGCCAATATTCTTGATGTTAACATTGATCCAACTGCCCGTAATGAGATCGCCCGTCGTGCAAGACACACACCACGCATAGCCAACCGCTTACTCAAGCGGGTCCGTGACTTTGCTGAGGTCAAACACAACGGACATATCTCAGAACAAATCGCTTCTGAGGCCCTGAATCTACTTGATATAGACGAGCTCGGCCTTGACACCACAGATCGACGAGTATTAACTACTATTATAGATAAATTTTCTGGTGGACCGGTTGGCCTCAGCTCGTTAGCCGCAGCCACCCAAGAAGAAATCGCCACACTGGAAGAGGTCTACGAACCGTACTTGATCCAACTTGGTTTTCTTAACCGAACTCCACGAGGACGAACAGTCACCGAACGAGCTTACAAACACCTCGGTCTAGAGCCACCACAAAATAAACTCGATCTCTAGTGGTATTTCAGGTATAATAAAATCAATATGCCAACGTTTCCGATATTATATTTCTTGATTCCCTACGCTTTGTTCGTTCTGGTTTTTGTGACTTTTAGCTTGTTCAACATTTACCACTTGTTACGTTACGGGATCTACAACTTTAATCTATATGTACTTTCGGTGGTCTATCTTGCCGGAACTGTTTTTATTCTTGGTGCTTCCATAATAATTCTAAACAGCTTTGACTGGTCGGTTCTTTTTTCAGCAGACACTATTCTTGGTACTTCTGATCAAAATCAATTATTTCCTCCTTTATGATGCGCTTAGATAAATTACCAAACGCAAAACCCGGTGAAAAAACCGTGCTCTTCTTGCGACGCCATTGGTTTATTCCCGCAGGAATTATCCTGTTGTTACTTGCTTTGATTGCAGTACCTATCGCGGTTTACTACTTAATCCTGACTCAAGCCAGTTGGCTGCTAGACCATCCAATAGCTGCCCCTCTTTTAACCCTAACTGCCAGCCTCTATTATCTAGCCATCTGGGTTTATAGTTTTAGTGAGTTTATTGATTACTATCTTGATATTTGGATTGTCACTAGTGAACGTATTATTAATATCGAACAACACGGACTGTTTGCCCGTGTTGCTTCAGAATTGAATTTGACCGCTGTCCAAGATGTCACTTCAGAAGTCCACGGCATTGTAAATACGCTTTTTGATTTTGGTGTAGTTCATGTTCAGACCGCTGCTGAGACTACTCGTTTTGTTTTCAAACAGATTCACGGACCAGAAATCGTTAAACGACAAATTATCCAGCTAGCTGATCAAGCTAGAGCTCGACAGCGTTCAACTGCCACTCGTAGTTCTGCCAAGCCCAGTCAGCCAAAGCATTAGCATCAATAAAACTATCAGATCGTGATCCTGCACCAAAGAGCACTAACAAGAGCTCTTTTTCTGTTTCCTCGGAAGCTGGTCTAAGCTGAACAACCAAATTCCAACCAGACTCAATCAAATATCCTGTCTTGCCTGCGGTAACATAAACATCGTCATACTCTGGATAATAAAGCATCCAATTTGTGTTGGTTAGTTTCTTTTGTGTGCCATCAGAAAGCACATCGACGTAGCAGCTAGCCGTAGTTGTATAACGACGCACCTCCTCATGTATATTAAAAACATGGCTGGCTAAACGAACCATCTCACGCGCAGTCGAAATGTTACCTAGCTCGATTCCTGTTGGATCAACAAATTCTGTGTAAGCCAGACCAAGGTCAAATGGTCGACGGTTCATTTGGTATATAAACTCCTCACTGGACAAACCAGTTGATCGAGAAAGTGAATTTGCTGCGTTATTGGCTGAACCAACCAAAGTACTATAAAACAGATCCTCGATTGAAAAAGTTGCCCCATCGTTAACCCAGAGCCGAGCCCCACCAACATTATCTGAATTTAAAACTGACCAGGTGCTAGCTAGATCAACTCCTGAATCCAAAACCACATCAACGGTCACTAATTTTGACAATGACGCTACAGGCCAAACGGTGTCCGCGTCTTTAGCTGCCAAGAATTGACCACTGTTCTTATCAACTACAATATAACTAGTAGCTGTCACCTCTGGTGGCAATATTGGCCAAACTTGCTCGGCCACATACTCGCTCTCTGGGGCATATGAAGCCAGCTCTTCATGCTCGCGCCAACCATACTGCTCAGCCCAATCATAGATATCGATTAAAAACCCGGCTGCAGTACCTGGGATGGCCACACCGTTATCATCAAAGGCGGCTTGTAGGTCTGGGCGGACTTGATGAATTGCAGCAACGGCATCTTGGTCAAAGGCAAAAGTATTCGGCACCCAGCCGAACACTAACGAAAAAATAATTACCGTAATTAAATAACGCATTAATCCCACTGTTTAGTTAAATCAACTCTTTGATAAAAATGTTTTAGGATCTCATCAAAAGTCTGACCATCATTAGCCATTGCCAAGGCCCCAGAAGCTGACATTCCCACACCGTGCCCCCAAAGCGTCTTACCAATATCGGCTGGTACAGAAACCGACTGTAACCATTCCACATCACCATACCAAACCTCAGACCAATCTCTGGTTCGACCATCAGATCGCGAGAAATACGGGGTGATCGCAATTTCTCCGTCATATGTAACAATCACGCCTCGAGTATCCTCAATCGCCTGAGTCAACTTGGGCATACGCGCTTCTTGCCCTTCTCCTTTGTATACCTGGTCTACATATGCATCTACATGGTAACCCTCTCCATCGTGTTTTGTCTTCCGAGTCCAGTGATAAAAGGCATAAGTTCGAGCAGCCACAACCAAAGCTTTCTGGTATTCAATATGTGAAATATTTGATGTTTCGGCAAGACCCTTTAAATAGGTTTCCATTGGTAGCTCGTTGATCACCCAAATATTACCTTTAACCTCACTATAACGGATCTCGAGAATATTTCGAAAAGTATTGTCTTCGTGCCGTGAATTACGAGTGGCCCGGCGATCAAAATTTTCTACAGTCAAAATTGCGTCTAACTCATCTGGAACAAAACGGATAGGATAAGTCGACTTTTCTAAACCACGCCCAGCGTCATAATAGTAACGACTGTCTTTATAATACGCAGTCACAATCTGTCCAGCCACGATATTTGCCAAAGGCGCACCCTGATCGTCTTCAAGAAGCATGCTTGTTTCAGCCTTGATCTGAATTATGTCATCAGTCTCCTCATCTACAGTCAGAACACCGACTCGAATTGTTGGTTCTTCAATCGGATCAACTAAATAAATCTTTGGCAGATCAATCACATCCGGAGCGCCACTAGTCACCTCGACCGGAATATCGATTTGTCCGCCCTCGATAGCAGTCTCATCAACCACTAATTGAAAACGGATCAAATGCAAACCTTCTTCTTCTGGAGCAACAAATTTAATCGGCAACTGGTCAGAATCACCAGACTCAACCGGATCAGAGGATCGAGCAACCAAAATATTTCGAGTCAACCAACTGCTATGAAAATAGTCTGTGCCGGTTGTGGCCATCATAATATCTGGTAACTGAATACGTCGTTTCAACCATGGCTTGCTTCCTGTATTTGTTAGATCAACTGTGGTATCAACCAAGCCGCCAGGTTGAACTTGTATTGTGGCCATCTCTTCCGTCAGTGTGGCATGATATCCGGAATGAAAAACCAATTCAGAAATACCTGTTGCTTCCGCTTTTGAAATCGCTGGCTCTGGCTGGTCTTCCACTGTGATATTAAAAGTGAACTCCCCACCAGGAATCCAGGCCTTATCTTCGGCAGCCAAATGAAACGTTTCTGAATATTCACCTTCTGTTGTCGGGGCGTGCAATTCAAAACTAACGGTACCAACAGAACCAACCAACACCTCGACCTCAACCAATCGCTTCACTTGCTCTGGACCAAGCCAGGTCCCTGGATCAAAATCACTTTTGCGATACTTTGGATCATAGGTGTAAACAGACACATAACCATCACCGTCGTTGTACCAGGTCTTTTCTCCAATATTTTGGAAACTAACAGAAACTAATTTGACCTCTCCGGGCTGCATACTCAACTCTCCACTACCAGAAACAGTCACTGCTAAAGCCTCATAACCGCGCTTAGCTGCTGCTTGAGCCGATCCACTCGTCAAGGAAACCAAGGCCAACACAACAAAAAAAGCCACCGCGACTTTGCTGGTGACGCTAAATAAAGCTGTAAAACTTTGTTCTGATATTTTCATGTTTTGTTTCTATTTGCAGATGTATTTTAGCACGAAATAAGGCTATTGTCAACCCTGTCAACCCCAAAAGGAATGACAGCCTCTTGGTCGCAAGGTATACTATGGACACTATGACATCTGCCCGAGAACTTGCTAGAAATTACTCGATCCATTTTGGTGGCCGAGTTTTTGGTACCTTCCTTGGTGTTCTGACTATTGCCGTACTTACTCGGCATCTCGGAGAAACCGGATATGGAGAACTGACCACGGCCATGACCTTCTTGCAAATGTTTGGAGTAATGGTTGACTTCGGACTAACCCTCACTTTGGTCCAGATGATCTCAACTGCTGGGGCCAATGAAGAAAAAATTGTAGGCAATGTCCTTGCCTTACGAATTCTTTCAGGGCTAGTCTTTTTTGGTGCGGCAGCAGCTATTGGTTTTGCCCTACCATATTCAATGATCATCAAAATCACCATCGCTGTAGGAACCTTGTCATACCTATTCATGACAGCATCGAGCATGCTGGTTGGAATCTTCCAAAAACACATGGCCATCTGGCGCTTTGCCGTAGCTGAGGTGCTTAATCGTTTCGTTACATTGGGAGTGATCGTCCTCTTTGCCTACCTGGCTTGGGGTGTTGTGGCCATGATGGTTGCTTTTGCCATTGGAAACTTTATCCAGTTAATGACCACGATCCGTTTGGCTGGACCTTACGTTCGCATTCGACCACAGATTGATCTGGCTGTTTGGAAAGATGCTGTTGTTCGCAGTTGGCCGATCGGACTTTCTATATTCTTTAATCTGATCTATTTGAAAAGCGATATCTTGTTCCTTGGTTGGTTCCGCTCACAAGCCGAAGTTGGACTTTATGGAGCAGCTTATAAAATTCTAGATGTCATAACAGCCATGCCGGTAATGTACATGGGACTAGCTCTACCTTCACTAGTTACTGCTTGGACTTCTGGTAACAAACCTGATTTCAAAAAAATCATGCAGCGGTCATTTGATTTCTTTTCCTTGATTGCTCTGCCAATCTTTGTTGGCAGCCTAGTTGTTGGTACACCGTTGTTAACCCTGGTCTCTGGCGAAGCCTTTGCTGTGTCTGGTGAGGTTTTGAAAATCCTAATGATTGCAGCCATTGCAGTTTTCTTCGGCTCTTTGACTGGTCACGCCATTGTTGCTCTGGGCTTACAAAAACCCATGACCTTGGGATATGCTATCACGGCTGTTGTAACAGTAATTGGTTATGTGCTGGTAATTCCAGAACACGGCATGTGGGGCGCGGCCTGGATGACCGTGGTTGCTGAGGTCTTGATTGCCATCTTCACCTTCGCTGTGGTTACCCATAAGAGCAGATTCTTCCCAAAACTAACCACGCTTGGAAAATCAATCATTGCCTGCGCAGCTATGTATTTGGTCCTAATTGGATTACCCCCAATGAATGTGCTTATTCAGATATTAGTCGGCTGTATGACCTTCGGGGTAGTTATCTTTGCTATTGGTGGTGTGCGTATGGAAACAATTAAAGACATGATGCGTCGCGAATAGTATGTTTACCGCATTGATAATACTTTTCACAATCGTTTTCACTGGCCTGGCCTGGGTCAATCTCCGAACGGCCTGTTTTTTCATTTTAGCCACCCTACCACTTTATCTGATTCGTTTTGCAATCGGACCTTTGCCTCTGACTCTGCTCGAACTAATGCTATTGGCTGTAATCTTGATCTGGCTGATTCGACATCAAGGCTACAAAAAACTTACAACCGACTTTCGTATCCCGATCGTAATCGTCTTAGTCGCAGCAACAGTGGGTATTTTTGTTGCCCCTGACACAGTGGCCGCACTTGGTGTTTGGAAATCTTATTTTGTCGAACCAATTCTGTTTTTCTATATTCTGCGATCAATTATCAAGACTCGACAGGATGTCTACCGAGCAGTCTGGGCCCTTGGTCTTGGGGCCGGTTTTGTTGCCTTGTTTGCCTTCTTTCAAAAAATTACTGGCTTAGCCCTCCCAGAACCCTGGGACCTGGCTCGACGGACAACTAGTATTTTCCCTTACCCAAATGCCGTCGGTCTATACCTGGCCCCACTAATCGCTCTTGGCTTTGCTGCAATATCGCACACAATAAAGCGTCTGCGGCCGGTTTCTAGCATCTTCTGGGCTACAACAATCATCCTGTCAATTCTAGCAATCATTTTTTCAGAAACCGAGGCTGTCTGGGTTGCTCTGCCAATCGTGCTTTGGATAATGAGCTGGTTCTCAGCCAGACTGCGCCGCTGGTCTGTGCCATTGGGCCTGATCACAATCCTTGTGATCTTAGCTGTGCCCTCGATCAACCAGCCACTGTTCGAAAAAATAACTCTGCAAGATTATTCTGGGGGTGTGCGGTTGACACAATGGGACGATACGATCGAGCTTCTCAAGGACACACCCCTGCTCGGAGCCGGACTATCTGGTTACCCAATTGCAATTGTGCCGTACCATCAAAATGAACACATTGAAATCTTCCAATACCCACACAATGTTTTCCTAAACACCTGGATCGAGTTAGGACTACTCGGCCTGCTTGGCTTGGCTTGGTTATCTATCGAGGTCTTACGCCGATCCTGGGCAAGATTCAAAAATCATCCAAAACAACGTTGGCTGATCATCGGCTGCTTAGGAGCCCTGACTGTCATGTTCATTCATGGCCTGGTCGATGTACCATATTTCAAAAACGACCTGGCTGTAATGACCTGGTCACTCTTAGCACTTTTATCTGTTGCAACAAACAAATATGAAACTTAAAGACGCCGTCGCTGTTATTAGTATTTTAATCCTTGTTGCTGTTTCTGGTTGGTTATATTATCGATTTTACTGGACCGATCAATTACCAGAAGCCCCAACCTTTGGCACAGAAGTAGAGCAACCATTGGCTGATCGTGAATATCACAACGAAACCCTTGGCTTTGGTTTCCGTTATCCAAGCAGTTATGAAATCACCAGGGAACAACTAATTGATTATTCTGATGTCCGAGAAATCCGACCCTACATACTCACCCTGACCCTGGAACACAGAGACAATGTTGCCCGACCAAAACTAATCCTGCATGTAAACAAAGAACCAACTAGCGAGCGAGCTGAACGAACACTGACTCTTCTACAAGACGATATAGGGGTCTACCTTGCTGATGTTTATGAAGATGACACTTTAGAACGAGATTATGTGCGCACGATTGGATCACTTGTGATGACCGACAATAACGTCTACACTTGGGAGTACACTTTCCGCCGTGGTCGGGATGATTATCAACCACACCTTGAGGCGATGATTAAGTATTTTGGCATTTATCAAAATTTAGAAGCCGGGGAGCAGACAGTTGACACTGAAGAAAAAACCGGGCAAGATTGATCATCAACTGGTGGAGTGGCCGAGTGGACTAAGGCGCAGCACTCGAAATGCTGTGTGCTCGAAAGGGTACCGTGGGTTCGAATCCCACCTCCACCGCCAAAAACCGCTCGGGATATTTCTCGTTTACGGATAAGTTAAAATAAAGTATACTAATATCGATATTAATCGATATTTTTTAGTATTTATGAGCGTAAAAACCGCCATAATTCCTGTGGCTGGAATGGGAACCAGAATGCTCCCGGCAACCAAGGCCCAGCCCAAAGAAATGATAACCGTGGTAGACAAGCCGGTTATTCAATATATCGTTGAGGAAGCGGTTGATGCCGGAATTGAAAATATTGTCTTTGTGACAGCAATTGGGAAGCG
This sequence comes from uncultured Gammaproteobacteria bacterium, assembly GCA_964504365.1. GTDB lineage: Bacteria > Patescibacteriota > Patescibacteriia > UBA9934 > CAZDDW01 > CAZDDW01. The sequence continues at coordinate 16,868 of CAZDDW010000004.1, forward strand.
GGCAATTGAGGACCATTTTGACCGAAACTTCGAACTCGAATATCGATTGGAACAAAAAAAGAAAGTTGAGGCACTAAAAGAAGTTGCTGCCATTGGCAAATTAGCCAACTTCTCTTTTGTTCGCCAAAACAAACCGCTTGGTGATGGGCATGCAGTTTTAACTGCTGTGCCTTTTGTTGATCGGCACGAGCCAGTGGCTGTGCTTTTCGGTGACGATATTATTGATGCCAAGAAACCAGGTATTAAGCAACTGATCGATGTGTACAACCGATATGGTGATCCGGTAATCATGGTTACTGCCCTGCCAAAGAAAGAGGTTTCTAAGTACGGCGTGATCGACGGAACAGAGCTTGATGATAGGACATGGGAAATTAAGCGTTTTGTTGAAAAACCCGCACCAGAAAAAGCACCTTCAAATCTGGCTGTAATCGGGCGCTATGTGCTCACTCCGGACTATCTTGAAGAACAGTTAATCAATGCCAAGCCAGGGAAGGACGGGGAGATTCGATTAGCTAATGGTTTTGTCGACCGGCTAAAAGCCAAGAAACCGGTCTATGCCGGTGTCTTAGACGGTGCTTGGCGACAGTGTGGAGACAAGCTGAACATTATTAAAACCTCGGTTGAGCTTGGCCTGAAAGACCCTGACATCAAAAAAGAACTCAAAAAATACTTGAAGTCCTTATAAATATGAAAACAAAAATAATAGGTATTGCTCTGCTCTTGGTTCTGCTGGCTGGCACAGGCCTGGGTTGCCGCGGCGGTAGCAGCGAAGCCCAGCAAGCAGCTTTAGAAAACGTCACTCTTTATTACTGGCGAGTGTTTGATGATGACGATGATCTTGACGGGATTATCAGTGAATATAGAAAATTACATCCAAATGTATCTATCAGGGTGGTTAAAAAACGTTTTGAAGAATTTGAAGAAGAATTGGTTCAAGCCTTTGCCGAAGACCGTGGCCCGGACATGTTCTCGATTCACAACACCTGGATCGGCCAATATGAACCACTAATCACACCAATGCCTGATTCTGTAGAATTGGTATATCATGAGGTCCAAGGAACACTAAAACAGGAGGTTGTTGCGGTTATTCGTGAAAACGATTTAATGAGCCTTGGGGAGTTAGACGATGATTTTGTTGAGGTTGTTTACGATGATGTGGTTCGTACATACAAAGCCAGCTCATCCAGCAAGAGTGAGAATAGAATCTGGGCTCTTCCATATTCAGTAGACACTTTGACCTTGTTCTACAACCAAGACTTGCTTGACGCGGCTGGAATTGCTGAGCCACCATCAAACTGGGAAGATTTCCAGGAGCATGTTCAAAAAATAACCTTGTTGGATCTGGAGGGTGACATAGTTCAATCAGGAGCAGCCCTAGGCACCACGGAAAACGTTGAACGCGCCTTTGATATTGTTTCTTTGTTAATGATGCAGAACGGCACTCAAATGACCACTGATTCAGGATCAGAGGCCACCTTTGCTGAAGCTCCGGAAGGGTCATCAAGCCGGGTTTCTCCAGCCATATCAGCAATCGAGTTCTACACTGACTTTGCCAATCCAATAAAAGTTGTTTATTCGTGGAATGAAAATCAACCAAGTTCCTTTGATGCTTTTGCTAATGGTACTGCCGCCTTTTTCTTGGGCTACTCTTACCATATCCCAATGTTGCGCGCCCAATCACCAAAACTTAATTTCGACACCGCACCAGTACCCCAACTATCACAAAGCAAAACTGTGAATTATGCCAACTACTGGGTTGAAGTGGTTTCAAAGAACTCCGAAGACTCAGATTATGCTTGGGACTTTATTAACTTCGCTGCCAGCGCAGAACAAGTTGATTCATACTTGAGTCGAGCAGACAAGCCAACCGCTCTGCGTGGTTTAATCAGCACCCAACTCGATGACTTAGACCTTTCTGTTTTTGCCAGCCAGGTCTTAACTGCTGAAAGTTGGTACCGTGGTGATGATGCTTCTGTGGTTGAAGAAGCAATTCTGGATTATGTTGATGACTACTTGTCTGGTATTGAGAGTCCGGAAAGAGAACTGGGCGTGGCCCAAAGTAAAGTTAATCAAACCTTATGAAAAAAGTACTACTAATTGTATTCTTGTTACTAACACCTTCTGTGGCCTTGGCAGCAGACCCTCGTTGTGCAAGTCTTGTTAGTTGGGAAGAAGCTGGGTTGCTTATGGCAAACATTTGTGAAGAGTGTTGGACCCAAGGCAATTGCCAGCTTGAAGACATTCTACAGGTCTTTGCAAATGTTTCTATGTATATTCTAACTATTGTTGGAAGCTTGGCCTTGCTTTTATTTGTTATCGGTGGCTTTTATTGGCTAATCGCCTCTGGGTCCAGTGACAGAATCACAAAGGGTAAAAAATATATGACTGGGGCAACTGTTGGCTTATTAATTGTTTTCGTTGCATACCTTGGCGTACAAACACTGGCCACAGCTCTGCAAACCGGGGAGCTTGTAGGAACCTCTGATTTTGACGTTTGTAGTGGTGCTAATGATGGAGTGTCATGTGCCACGCGCAGTCAATGCTACCAAGGTATGTGTGTTTCAATTTGTGGTGCCAATTCAGAAATGGCTAGTTCATGTTTTGATCCAGAAAATATTCCAACTGGTATAACCAGCTGCGGCTCCGGAGCAACCTCTTGTCCTAATGAAGAATATCAGTGCTGTGTTGTTTACACTCCGCCATCAACATAATAGTAATACTTAGAATATGAAAATAACAAAATACATTCTACCTACCGCATTCATGTTTTTCTTGGCAACGCCAACCTTGGCTGTGACACTGTTTGATCCTTTAGGCGGTGCTTCTATACCTGAATTAATTGGTCGAGTGATTAAGGCGGCGCTTGGACTAAGCGGATCAGTGGCTTTGCTAATGTTTATTTATGGCGGCTTTCGCTGGCTTACTTCAGGCGGAAACAGCAAGAGTATCGACGCGGGAAAACAAACTATTACTTGGGCAATTCTTGGTCTAATTATTATTTTTGCCTCTTACCTTATCGTAGACCTTATTATCCGAGCCATTACTTCTGGAACCACAACTTAAATAAGGCTTGTGGATAGTGTTTAGGCTTAATTGTGATATACTTTACTTAAATTAATAAGTTAATTAAATCAATTTATCTATGATAAATAAACTAATCGCTTCTGTTGTCGGTCTATCTCTTTGTTTGAGCTTTGCTTTGCCAGCAGTTCCGGCTTTTGCTCAGGACCCAGATCCAGACGAAGATGATGCGGACTACATTACTGCAACCGAGCTTTTACAGGCAGGAGATGAGGGGACTATTGGTCAGGTTGCTGGTCTTGGTGAAGAGGACCTAACAGCAGTTGTTGCCAGAATCATCCGTGCCATTCTCGGATTCCTGGGTATTGTGGCTGTGATAATTATCCTTTGGGGTGGATTCCTTTGGATGACTTCAGGGGGTAGCGATGAAAAAGTGGGCAAGGCCCGCAAGTTCATCATTATGGGTATTATCGGTCTAGCTATTGTTCTTGCTGCTTACGCTATTGCTAGTTTCGTTATTACTGCTCTTGTTGGTGCGGTTACACCGACGGTTTAGTTATAGAAAAATGCCCCTGCCAATGCAGGGGCATAACGTGAGTTGATCTGCCAAAGGTCATTTCACGTTATGCAAAGACTTATTTTAATCATAGCCGCTGCTGTATTGATTCTGTTTCCAGTTTTAACCATGGCTCAAATCGATCCTTCAGCAACTGGTTTGGTTGAAACCGCCCAAGAGGCCGGATATGTTGAAGCAGACAATCCACCAACATTAACAGGATTCATTGCAACACTTGTCAACGTGGTTCTTGGTTTAACTGGTCTGGCTTTAGTGATTCTTTTGATCTATGGTGGAATTAGATGGATGACAGCCATGGGTAATGAAAAAACAGTAACTGCTGCAAAACAAATCATTACCAATAGTATTATTGGAATAATCATTATCGTTGCTGCCTATGCTATTGCCAATTATATTATTGTCGCTCTGATTGAAGCAGCTACTTAAACTATAAATTAATAAATAGATAATTAATTAATTCAACTATGCGAAAACTAATCAAAGGCATCGCAGCCTTGGTTCCCCTCTACTACATCAAAGCCAGTTTGGTATTTGCTCAGGAGCAAGATGTTGGTGAAGGATTGACCGGAGCTGAGGAACAACTCGGTGAAGTTGGAGGACAGGTTGAAGGAGGAGCTTTGGCTTCTCAGACCCTACCACAGCTGGTTGGTAACATTATCAACATTGCCCTGGGTATTCTTGGTATTATCCTGGTTATCCTGATTGTTTACGGAGGGATTCTCTGGATGATAGCTATGGGTGATGAGAAAAAGATTGACAAAGCCAAGGCTATTTTAACCAATGCTATTGTTGGTCTGGTAATCACAGTTGCTGCTTATGCCATTTCTAGCTACGTCATTTCTGCTTTGATCACAGCTGCAACAGGCTAATCGATATTTCGGAAAAGAAAAGGGCGCACCGCGTGCAATCGCGATGCGCCTTTTGAGTTGCCTTAGCTCCCGATCAGGACGGAGATGTCCATCGGGTCGTTGCCCTGGGGGAGGACCCTGACGAAGCGTCCAGAACGAAGCGTCCGGTACCGCGGAGGCTCATCCGGAGAGAGGCGCGGCAGCTCGACTAGTAGGTCGACGTAGATCGTGGCCGTGTAGCGCTTCGAACCGCGCTCGTAGGCGTCGTCGAAAACGACCGTGAACAGGCCCCCGTTGGGGATCGGTGTCGGCAGGCCGACGTTGATGTCGTGCCCGAGATCGTTCCGGTAGACACCGGCCACACCAGCGTCCAGGAGGTGTCCGATACCCATCCCAACCGGCTTGCCGTAGTACACGGTGTAGCCGTAGGAGGGCGTGACCATGGCCAGCAGGGGCTGCTCGACCTGGGCCGGTTCACCTTCATGCAAACGGATGGTGACCACCTCGTCGTCCGCACGCGGCGGTGCGCTCGGCTCGGCAACTCGCTCGAACTCCATCGTGGCCATGCGGGCCTCGGCGTCGACGTAGAGGTCGCTGTAGAACAGGATGGCGCACTTCTCGGCATTGCGCTTGCCAGCCAGGCCGTGTTCGGCACAGAAGGCGTCATCCGGCGTGGGAATGCCGGACATGTCCTGTGCTGTTGCGACCGGAGCCGCAATCAACACGATCAGTACGAAAATGATTCGAATCGTATCCATTTCTATTCCTCGAGCAGTTCTCCCAGGCTCCGCAGAGTCCGGGCGGTTTCGTGGTCTGTGGTTCGCAGTTCACCGTCTGTGTCCTGCAGCTCTTCGATCTCCCGATCGTGTGCATCGAGTCGCTGGAGCACTCCGCTGACGTCGGTCGGTTCGACCGACAGATGGACACTACCACCCTCTTCGACGTCAGGCGCCACATCCTCGCTGATGTAGATCCGGAAGATCTGCTCCCCAGGACTCACATCCTCACGCTCGACCCGCACTTCCTGGCCACCAAAGGCAGCACTGGTAGTGTAGGCGGCAGCGGATGGACCGGTCACACGTGTGCCCTGGGCGTTTCCGACCATGGCACCATTGACCAGGACCTGACCGTTGACACCAACGATCGCTGACCCTTGGCTGAAGCTTGCATCCGAATTGACCGGATCCACATGACTGACGAACTGGCAGTACTGCCACTCGCCGGTTTCCCGACAGAGCTCGGCCATCTGCGCGATGTTCGTTGCTGCCCCAGCGTCCTTGCCAACGAGCTGAGCCTCTTCCAAGACCAACTGACCTGTGTCATTGGCCCTGAGTTCCGCTCGGCTCAGGCAGCCTGTTACGGCGAGCACCAGGCTCACCAACATGATCAAATTCACTCTCACTGTCTTTCCTCTCCCGACATAAAGTCGATTTGTCCGTAAGTCTGTTGGTTTAGTTCTGAAAAGTTCACTATTTTATTTCTTTTTTGACGCTTAAATATAGCACGTTTTTGGCTTTTTGTCAACCAGAATAGGCTTATTTTATGTATATTTAAGCTTAGGGGGTAGAAAGTAGAAGGTTAATAGTAGAAAGAGTCTGAATCTTTCTACCTTCTACTTTCTCCTTTCTACTAAAGTAAAAGACGGCCACCAGATGGTGACCGCCGTTGAGCGTATACGAGTCTATTCCAGACTGGCCTCGAGCCGCTCCAGATTGCTCCAGAACTGCTTGGCCTTGTCCGAACGCTCGGGCAAAGAACCCGTCTGTGTGGGGGAATCCGAGGCGACGGGGGTGTTGTCCTCGGTTTCGTTGTTGGTGGGATCGATCGTCTCGTCGACGTTCGCGTCCTTTTCCCTCTCTTCCAACCACTCTGCGTAGTCTTCCGAGGCCGTGTCGTAGGTCCAGTTGGCAGCCACGTAGATGTTGGCCAGGAGCGGGTAGAAAACCATGACGCAGACGAGGAGAATCAATGCAACTACACCAGCAACGGTTCCAGCGCCACCTGCAACACCCTTTACCCAGGCATTGTCATCGTTGGAGAGCAGACCCCAGGCCAGACTGACCAAGGACCCCCCAAAGAAGAAACAAAGGACGATCAGGACGATCAGACCAAGAACGAAGATGCTCCAATGGACATGAAGTCCTTTGAAGACTGCTCCGAACACGGACTTGGGCCCGTGCTCCTTGACCTTGGCTGTCAGCACCGCTGCACCAACATCATCGACCTCGAGATCCTTCGGGGTGCTCACCACCGGTGTACCGTTCCAGCGCACCTTCCACTTGCGACCCTGCTCGTCGACTGACAGCACTTTCGCGCCGCGTGGCAGACAAACCGTGCCCACACCTCGTGCGTCATCGCAGGGAACCAGGGTTCCTGCCGCCTGAGCCTTTGCTGCTGGCGACTCACTGACCCAGACTCTGTCCTGGTAATCCGTCACCAGGAAAGCGCGCTCCTCGTCGCTCAGGCCGTACTGCGGCGTGTAGCCGAAGTTCGAAGCCGGAGTATTCGGAAGCATGGCGTAGATCGGAACCAGCGCAACCGCGCCACCGACCATGGCCACCCGAGCCATCACCGCGAAGAACCTGGCCGTTCCACGAGCCTGCTTGAAGGCGAAAATGGAACCATACCAGCTGTTCGGGTCTCGATCGACCCAACCAGAGGCAGCCACCGTGCTCGGCGCTGCGTAGAAGAAGAACAGGAAGGCGCTGGCCATTGCGACCATGCAGATGTGATCGTAGCCGAGAATCCAGTTATTGAACATCGCTGTCAGAATCAGCCCAGTCTCGACCAGGATGATCAAAGCAATGCCAATACCAGTGTTGCGAGCGTGTTTGCCTCGCTCCTGCTCCGACCCCAACTCACTGTCACCTGTCAGCTTTTCCAGCTGTACATAAGCCACCTGACCTAGCTTGGTGCTAACGTCAGCGACGTGAGCAGCCAGATCGATTCCGCCCTGGATCAAGTACCCCAAGGACCACGGAATTATGGCCATGAACAGACCACCGAACGCGTTGGCGCCGATGGAGATCAGCGGATGAAGATCGGTTGCGAAGAGCAAGACGATCCCACTGACCCACATGGAAAAACCGATGACGAACAAGGCAATAAGGCCAAAGACCACGCTTCGACCGTCGCCTCGAGCGAACTGGACCAGCTTGTCGCCGGCACTGTCAGACGCACCTCGACTGAAATTGACCACCCGAGTCCAGATGTTCATCCGGTCGGCCACGTCTGCCACTCTTGCCGTGTTCAGCGACCCTTCAGGCTCGAGAAGACCACGGAAACTCTGGACCACCAGACCGATGCGGTCAGGGTTGTCCACGCCGGTGTAGCGGCGCTGAATTCCGTCCTTGTCTCCATCTTTGCCAACCAAGTTCATTGTTGCCAAGTGGTCTTCGATGGCCTTGATCACCTTTGCCGGCGCGGGCCTGTTCATGCCGTTGCGGATGAAGAAGGAGTCCTCATGACCACCATCATCACGCCACCTCAGCTCTTCTAGAACCGCGTGCAACTTCGTGTGCGCATCTCTGGAGAGTTGCTCGAAGGCCGCCTTGACCTTCTTGCTCGGCTCAGGCAGGACACCCATGCAGTGAGGGCACGGCTGCAGGCTGAGCTGATTCATGGCCGTGTCGTAGTCGATGTAATCGACGGAGTGACCAAACTGCGGAGTATCCGGGATCTGAGGTGCGTTTCTGCCCCTCTTCGGTGCATTACGCTTCGACAGGAAGTCCATCACCTTGTTCGTGAGCAGACTCTCATCGATGTGCTCGTGCACGGCTGGGCAGGTGCAGGCAGCCTGATCGTCTACGCGCACTGCGGTGTGTACGTAACGACCAAGATAGCCAAGCCCCTTGACCCGAGCCACCACCGGAACCAATCCAGTGAAGTCGTCAGGCAGGTCACCGATGTCCGAACCGACCAGCGCGTCGGCACCACCAGAAGAGATGGCCTCGAGCAGCCGGTTCAGCTTTTCCTCGGCCTGGATGCGCTCTTCCGCGCTAACGAACAGGTCGTCAGGCAACGGAAAGTCGATCGCGCTCCCAAGACCACGCACTCCCCAGCTAAGCCACTTCACGGCTGCCGGGTTTTTCTGCAGCTTCTCGAGCGCTTCCCCGAACATCGTGGAAGTCATTTTCTCGGAGCCGTCGCGAATTCCGTCCTCAAGGAAAGGCCAGATGGCCTGCCCAGCGAAACTAGTGAAGAATGTCACCAGCGGAGCAACCAGCCCCTTTACCATGTCGTTAGTAACCATTTCGAACCTCCGTACGCACAGGCTTTACCTGCCGCACTTGTTTGTGTTGAATTTAACGTCCAATTTTCAGACGAGTTATATTGAAAAGATCCAGAGAAGTTTTACCTCCCCCGAATCCGAATTTGAACTAAAGTGCAGCAAAAGCTGCGGATACGGAGAAGGGAGAAATATACCACTTTTGAGCCTTTTTGTCAACCTTGAGACACAAAAAATAAGCGAGGTATCTTAGCCTCGCTTATTCATAGTTCAAGCTTATTTAAGCTTAGGTATCCCCCGCTTATTTTGAATTGCTTCGGTTAAAATCCTGCGGTCTTTATTCCGTCCCAAAATAGCCGCCCCAACAACCTTATCGTTTCGAACAAAAATCTGAGTTAAAGCACCTTGTTCCACGCTTCCCCAAACAACGACCTCATCCGCGGCCCGCTTGTCCGTGTCTCCGATAAATGTAATATCCAGTCCAAGCAAACTAATTGCATATGAAGACACTTGTTCATGCGCCGTTCGTTCACCTGCCAGTGTTTTAGCAACAGTCCGACCCTGCATCATGGCCCGACCCCAATTACCTGCACAATACTGACGGTCAACAATTGGATCAAAACTCTCAGCAATATCACCAACAGCAAATACGTCCGTAATATTGGTTTCCAAAAACTCATCTGTTTTAATTCCCTGATTGATTTCGACCCCTGAGTCTTGAACCCAAGATAGTTCTGATGAATTTCCAATTGCCACTCCAAGAATCGAACAGGGTAGATCACCCTTGGTTGTATCAACGGCTTCCAGATTTTGTTCACCACAAGTATTTGTCATTTCGGCCTCAGACAAAACTTGAACATTCTCTTTTTCAAGATGATCCTGAATTAACTTACCGGCCTGACGATTTAAAATCTTATTCCAAAAATGTTTACCACGAAAAGCAACAACAGTATCAATATTATAATTTTGAAAAACATTAATAAATTCGCAAGCAATAAACCCCCCACCATGAACAACCGCTTGGGTGCGCAACGCATCATGCTTCAGGCCGCTAATCACAGGCAGCATATGATCAACATCGTCAATGGTCCAAAAGTAAACCACCCCTTTTGGTTCGCCAGACACTGTCCGCGGCTCAGTTCCACCAGCAATTACCAGCTTGTCGTACGGTAACTCACGCGCGTTATCGAGTTCAATAAATTTATTTTTTGTATCCAATCGACCAGCTCTCTGTCCAAGTAATAATTCAATATTCTGATCCTGATACCATTTCTCAGATTTCAAAAAACACTTCTCCCGCTCGACCTTGCCGGTCGCGTAATGAGGAAGCAGTACCCGAGAATATAGTGGGTGATGTTCTTCAGAAATAATTGTAATATTGGCTTCGGAATCAAGCTTGTGCAGCTCTTCGGCACAGCTTGTGCCAGCAATCCCACCACCAACGATGATAACCTGCATGTTATTTTGGATAGATTTGATTTCCCTGGTCATCGTAAACTATCACGGCCAGAACAGGACATGACTCGGCAGCCAAGAGAACATCTGCCAATTCCGCGTCAGTCACTTCCATTTCCCTTTCGTAGATATTTTCGTTCTTCCCATGATCCAATACGTAAGCTTTATTTTCATCATTCATTTCAAAAGTCCGGGGGTCAACAATGGCACATGATCCAGCTCCGATACATAAATCTGGATCTACTTTTACTTTAATTTTAGGCATATTATTTGCTACGATAATTTTCAATGGCGTTGCGCAGGGCCTGATGTGCCAGAACTGAACAATGGACTTTGCGAGCCGGCAAACCACCGAGTCGCTCCATCACATCTTGAGGTTTCAATTTTACAGCCTCATCTAGAGTCATGCCTTTATTCTCAAGAACCATGACCGAGGCCATGCTCGTTGCGGCAATGGCCGAAGCACATCCAAAGGTCTTCCACTTGAAATCCCTGATTCGACTGGTCTTGGGATCAACCTTGATCCAAACCCTCATCACATCACCACAAGCTGATGAACCGGTCTCACCAACCGCATCAAACTCACCCGGATCTGGATCGTCTTGCATAAAATTTTTCGGATTAAAAAAATGTTCTTTCACTTCATCGGAATACATCCAGGCCTCATCTCCGGCATGGTTAATAATATCACCATCTGTCATACTATTTGAAATATTTATCATCAACTTTCACAGGGCTGATCTTACGCAACTTCTCAACCAATGACGGGAACACCTCAAGGACATAATCAATATCTTCTTCGACGGTCGAACGACCAAGAGTGAAACGAACTGAACCATGTGCAACTTCTGACGGCAGCCCCAAGGCCATAATAACATGTGATGGATCTAAAGATGCGCTGGTGCAGGCCGATCCTGTTGAACAATAAACCCTCTGCGCATCCAGATATAAAAGCATGGCCTCGCCCTCAACATCTCCGATCGACATGTTTACATTGTTTGGCAAACGTTTTGTTGGATGACCGTTCAGTCGTACTTTGTCGACCCGATTCTTAATACCTTCAATCAATTTATCACGCAATTTAATCAAACGCTCAGATTCTTTTTTCTTTTCAGAATCAGCAATCTCAAGCGCCTTTGCAAAACCAACTATCCCGGCAATATTTTCTGTGCCCGGACGAACACCTGACTCCTGTCCTCCGCCATACATCAACGACTCAACTTTTAGTGTGCGGCGTTTAAATAGCATTCCAACACCTTTTGGTCCATAGATTTTTGATCCATTCAAAGTCATCATGTCAACATGAATTTTCTCAATATTGATTTCCAACGCCCCAGCAGCCTGACAAGCATCAGTGTGAAAAACCAAGTGTTCGGCCTCGTTATCACGGCGATGCTTCTGAATCAAGTTCCCAATCTCAGCAATTGGCTGAATAACACCGATCTCGTTATTTGCATAAATAATCGAAACAAGGATCGTATCCGGACGAATGGCAGCCATAACCTTTTTCGGATCTACCAGACCGTCAGAATCAACATTCAAATAAGTGACCTCAAAGCCCTCTTTTTCCAACTGCTGAGCCACATGCAACACCGCGTGATGTTCGGTCTTAGTCGTGATAACATGCTTGCCTTTGTCTTGATTTTTGCGGGCATATCCAAGCAAAGCCAGGTTATCTGACTCAGTTCCCCCAGAAGTAAATATAATCTCATCAGCCCGACAACCAATTACCTTAACCACGTCGGCCCGAGCCTGATCCAGATCATCTGCCACAGCCTTACCCACGGTATGAAAACTCGAAGGATTACCATATTTCTCAGTTAAATATGGCTGCATAACCTTGAGTACCTCAGGAGCCAAAGGGGTTGTTGCCGCATGGTCTAAATAAACCTGTTTCATAATAAAGCGAGTCTAACAAAAAAACGCCCTTATTTCAAGGGTGTCCTTTTGCTGGAGGCCGCGGTCGGGATCGAACCGACGCATCGAGGTTTTGCAGACCCCTGCGTTACCACTTCGCCACGCGGCCACCTGGGCTAGAATTTATCATAAAAATTAAAAGATTTCAACCGTAGCAAACTTAAGTCCAAAGTTAATCGCGTCAGGAGTTTCACTCATCCAAATATCCATATGATATGTATAACGTCGGTTCATGCGGTCCTCAACAATAAAAATCTTGTCGCCATAAAGCTCAGGAATTCGCACTCGGGTTCCAATTGGCAAAAAGTTTGTAGCCACAATACCGTCTCGAACATGAGTATTCGAAGCTGTAATAAACGGAGTTGAGTCAGTTTGCCAAGGCTCTGAAGAATAGGCAGTAATAGGTAGTTCGATCAAATATCGCGGCTCAGCCATGGCAGATTTTGGAAACTCTCCGTACTCACGCCATTCGTTTTTCAATGCATCAAAAACAAGTTCCAGCTCGCGCACTTCGGTTGAGCTAATATCAATCATTGGCTGGACATCGGTAAAAGCTACTGCTGGAACGGAAAAATTAGCCAGACCAACTGATCCAACCAAGATAAGTAAGAGTTGTTTAAGCTTGTTTTTCATAGGAAATAAAAAATTGTCCTTCTTTGAGGACATAACTATAATACCATATTTCTATTGACTTGTCAAGCTTATTTTAACCACAAGCCGTCTTGCCAATCACCTTATTTTAGAGTAATCTGGGACTCAGAAACACTATTAATATGGCTTACAAATACACCAAACAAGGACCGAGTTGGCGTCGACATAAAATAAAGCGTCGCCGAAGACTACCAAAAAAATTCAACAAAGACCTGCTTTTCAAAAACGCTATTCTTCTCTTGGTTGCGTTGTTTGTTTTGGGATCAATATTCACTTTGGGAATTTTTGCTTGGGCAGTGAAAGACCTGCCAAATCCAGACGAACTGATTGATCGCAATGTGATTCAGTCAACCAAAATCTATGACAGCACTGGCGAACACCTGCTCTACGAAATCCATGGCGACAAGAACCGAACTCTGGTCGAACTTGAAAATATTCCGCAAACCCTGATCGATGCCACTATTACTGTTGAAGACCAACAGTTCTACAAGCATTCGGGATTCAATCCATTCAGAATTTTTGAGGGTGTGGTTATTGGAACACTGTTCCGGGGAAGGGCCACTGGCGGATCAACTATTACTCAACAATTTGTGAAGAATGCTGTACTAACCAACGAGCGTCGAATTAGCCGAAAGATCAAGGAATTAATTTTATCAATCGAGTTAGAGCGCCGGTTCGAAAAAGATGACATTTTGCAGATGTACTTCAACGAAATCCCATACGGCTCTACTAACTACGGTTGTGAGTCTGCTTCCCAGGCATACTTTGACAAACCAGTTACAGAATTAACTCTGGCTGAATCAGCAACCCTGGCTGCATTACCAAAAGCACCAAGCCGATATCTGAACAACCCAGACCTGCTCGACGAGCGGCGCGATTTAATTCTATTCATGATGGTTGGGGAAGAGTACATCACACAAGAAGAAGCTGACGCAGCCATGGCCGAAGAAGTTGAAATTCAGGAAAGCGTTTCTAATATCGACGCCCCACACTTTGTGCTTTGGGTAAAACAAATGCTTGAAGAAACCTATGGTGAACGTTTGGTTGAACAAGGTGGACTAAAAGTAACAACAACGATTGATTACGAAAAACAAATGATTGCTGAAGATGTGGTAGAAGAAAAGGTTGACGAGCTAGGACCACAACTTGGTTTTAGTAATGCCTCTCTAGTTGCTATTGATCCATCAAATGGTCATATCTTGGCCATGGTTGGTTCTAAAGATTATTTTGATGAAGACATCGATGGAGCAGTTAACGTGGCCCTGCGACCACGTCAGCCAGGATCTAGTTTCAAACCAATTGTTTATACCACAGCTTTCACAGAAGGATACACTCCGAACTCTATTCTTTGGGACGTGGAAACAACTTTCCCAACTGTCACTGGAGACTACGCACCAAAAAATTATGATCTTGGCGAACGAGGGCCAGTAACTATTCGAACAGCTGTTCAAGGTTCTTTAAATATCCCAGCGGTAAAAATGGTTTATTTAACTGAGATCGAAGATGCCCTTACCTTTGCCGAAGGATTGGGCTACACCACTTTTGAGGATCGCTCACGTTTTGGTTTATCTGTTGTGCTTGGTGGTGCTGAGGTTGAACTACTTGAACATGTTGGGGCTTATGCCACTTTTGCTAATGAGGGTGTTCACCACGAGCCGGTTTCCATTCTAAAAGTTGAGGATCCTGACGGCGAAGTTCTTGAAGAATGGGAAGAATCAAAAGGTTCTCAGGCTCTTGAAGAAAATATTGCACGCATGATTTCTGATGTGCTTTCAGATAACGCTGCGCGTTCATATGTCTTCGGCACTGGTAGTTATCTTCAACTAGAAGATCGACCAGTGGCAGCCAAAACCGGAACCACAAACGACTATCGAGACGCCTGGCTTCTTGGTTATACACCATCACTGGCTGCAGGAGTCTGGGCTGGAAACAATGATAACAGCGAAATGGTTCACGGAGCTGGTGGCTCAACTGCAGCTGGACCAATTTGGAATGCATTCATGAGCCAAGCCTTAGCAGGATCTGCTATTGAACCCTTTACTGAACCAGAAATCCCAGTAACTGGAAACTCTATTTTGGACGGACAACTTCCAGTACAAACCGTGACCCTCGACACAGCCTCTGGAAAATTGGCAACAGACTATACTCCTGAGTCATATCGGCAAACAACCACTTACGCCGAATACCACACCACACTACATTACATCGACAAAGACGATCCGCTTGGTGGCACACCAAAAAACCCAGACAATGATCCGATGTATGAACCATGGGAAAATGCAGTTGTCGATTGGATCGCCCGCCAGCAAGCTGAGACCGGTATTATTATTGAGCAAGGCTCAGCCCCTACTGAATATGATGACCTGCACGTGCCTTCAAATTTCCCTGACGTAGAAATTACATCCCCTGAGTCAAATGAAGAAATAACTTCTCGCAACATAGAATTATCCACTGACGCCAGTGCGCCGCGTGGCTTGTCACGAATCGAATATTATATCGACGGGCTGTATTTAACGGCAGATACTACCCCGGGTTCTTCAACTCATATTCTTCTGCCAAACACTATCGGTCGTGGCTGGCACGATCTGGAAGCGATTGCCTACGACGACATCGACAATTCCAGCGTCCACGAAATCAGTATCAATGTTCAAGTTGAACCAGCTGATAGTTCTTTTAGTTTTCAATCACCAACCAATGGACAAAATATTGACCCAATCGATCAAACATTCTCCGTCGTGCTCGAATTATCAGATTACGAAAATTATCATTCAATATCTCTTTATGGTGAGCCGGTGGGTACGGGATCAAAAACATTTGCTGGCAGCCTGACTGGTCCATCCTCACCATTCGTGACCATTGACTGGACACTGCCTGTTGCAGGTGATTACATCCTAACCGCGCGAGCCGATGCTCTCAGTGGCCCAGACATCGAAACTCTGGGAATACTAGTTCATGTTAGCGACGTGGTTCCAGAACCAGAAGAAGACCTCTCCGAGGGGAATGACGCCGGTAACGGCGTTATCGATGAGGAAGAACCTCCACCAAACCTAAACCCATTTGAATAGCATTATGAGTGACGCTAAAGAAGGTGTACAAACAGAAATAGGCCCAGCCACTTCTGAATCTAAGGATGCAGGCAATGAGACCGTTGTCACACCCGAAAGCCCCTCTCAGGCCTTTGAAAATATATCTGAGGCTGAACACCATCTAATGGCCGCAACCAATACATGCAGAGAGTTTGCAGACAAGGGCCAACATGGATTGGGCTCGCTTGAAAATGTACTTAGTTTTGGAAATGATATGACTGGTGAAATAGTCTTCAGATTTCAGCAAGAACTATCACAAGAGGTAGGACCAAGACAAATACAGCTTCGCCAAGATCTTGACCAACTAGAAAACATGCACCGTGACACCATGTCAGAAATTAGTGAAGCAATACAAAATATTAATGAAACCAATGAATCCGAGGCCGTTGTACAACTAAAAAATAGACTGGGACAGAGAAAAGAAGAGGTGTCACAAGCCTTAGATTCATCTCGTGCTTTGCGTCTTGAAATTGCCCGAGCCTTTGAAAACAACACAAATCAAGCCATGTTCAAATTACAGGAAGGCGAGCAAAAGTTTGGAGACATGAGCGGTACCATGCTTTCAGAATTTGCAAATATCTCCAGAAGGCTTTCATCCGAGATGGCAGAAGACAATGTTAAAATTAGCGGCCTCAATGAAGCTTTTCGACGTGAATTAGAAGAAAAATTATCAAGACTAGAAGCAGCTCTTGGCTCCATCTAGATTTATACGACAATAAAACCGACACGCATGAAACGTGTCGGTTTTTTAATTTACAGTCCAGAATTTATTGCTTGATCGGCATGACTATATACTGATAACCCTCAACATCTTTTGGACTAACCAAGCACGGATTTGATCCATCAATTGATCGGAACAAAACCTGATCCGTAGACATGGCATTCAAACCATCTAAGAAATATCGATAATTAACTGTTATCGTGTTTTCATTTCCAGTTACATCAGCACTACAGTTTGCTGTATTTTCACCACGTGTCGCATCAACCGCAGTGACCACCAGCTGTTTACCAGCAGGATCAACTCGCAAGGTCACATCAAACAAACCGGTTCGTGAGAACAAACTTGCTGTCTTTACAGACTTAATCAGATCAGCTCGATTTAATACAGCTTCTGATTGAAAATCTTTTGGGATGATCTGAGCGTAGTCTGGATATTCACCTTCGATTGTTCGAGAAGTTAGTTCTACTGACCCAAAAGTAAAGACCACTTGATTATCAGTTAGCTGGATCTGCACTGTATCTGGTGACTCCACCCCATCTTTAAACAACGATAATGTTCTAGCAACCTCTCCTAGTGCCCGAGCTGGAATAATCACATCAAACGGCTCTTCGGCTGAGCCCTGACCTAAAGTAACAGTACTCTCGGCTAATCGATAACTATCTGTTGCCGCTAAAGTTAAATTATTCTTTCCAGCAGCTGGATTATGGAACCTCATAGAAACACCAGCAAGCTCAGGGCGTGACTCGTTGCTAGCAACCGCAAATAAAACCTGGCTCAGGGCCATACGGAGAGCCTCAGCAGGCACTGAGTATGAACGACCTCCTGAAACTGGGGGTACCAAAGGGAACTCTGAAGCAGCCATTCCTTTTATTTTGGTTTTGTTTCCTCCACACTCAATTTGCAATACATCCCCCTCAATCAATAATTCAACATTCTCGTTAGGTAGCAGGGCCACATAATCAAAGAATAATTTTGATGGTATTGTAAATTCCCCCTCTTCTTCCACTTTTCCTCGCACCAGACAAGAGGTGGCTGTTTCTAGGTTCGTGGTTGTCATTCTCATTGAACCACCTTCTGTCTTCATCAGAACATTGTTTAATATTGGAAGGTTTACATTCTTACCAGCCAGGCTACTTGTGATGGCTAATCCTTGGTGCAAGTTATCTCGTGTACAGGATAGTTTCATAGTTAGTAAGTAATTTATATATTTTTATAGTTGTAATAGTAGGGCCTGTGGACGGAGTTGATAAGTCGGAAAAAAGGCTCAAGTAATAGACGAATTATAAGTGGTCAATGTGGGTTACTTGTTTTTCAAACATGGTGAAATCTGTGTATGAATTTTGGGTGATATTTTTTGATAATATTATTGACATTGTTCCCTCTTTTTTCACACAACCCTATCCCCTGCCCATCATTCACTTACACACATTCTTTCGACAATCTATGCAGCGTACAAACGTTGTTTGATCAGTTCCAGATCATGTTGTAACTTTTCATCTTCAGTAAGAATGTTAGAAATTTTGTCGTAAGCATGCATGGCTGTTGTATGATCACGTCCACCAAGCTCCTGTCCGATCTGCGGATAAGAACTCTTCATTTCTTCACGCATGATATACATAATAATCTGTCGTGGAAAAGCCAGTCTTTTTTCTCGACTCTTGCTAAGCACCTCATCAATAGCAATGTCATAATATGCAGCCACGGTTTGTATCAGTTGTTTTGGGGTAACGTTCTTACGATTCCGTGATGGTTGGAAACTAGCCAACATTGGTTTTACTGTTTCAATTGTTGGATCAATATTTTTGAACTGATGGAAAGCAATGATTTTATTTAAGGCACCCTCAAGCTCTCGGATATTTGACTGAACAACCGTGGCCATGTGGTGCAGAATTTCTCTGTCTAATAAATAGCTTTTATCTCTACTTTTAGCCTCAAGAATAGCAATTCTTGTTTCAAAATCAGGGGTTCCAATGTCAGTCATCATGCCCCACTCAAAACGTGACAATAAACGATTCTCAAGTGCAGGAATAGCTTTTGGCGGACGATCTGAGGAAAGAACAATTTGCTTGTTTTCTTGGTGCAGGGCATTAAAGGTATGAAAGAATTCTTCCTGTGTTCCCTCTTTTCCAGTAAGAAACTGAATGTCATCAACTAAAAGAATGTCTACGTTTCGATAGACATCCTTAAATTCCTTGGCGTGTCCTGTGCGCACAGCGTGAATAAAATCATTAGTGAATTTTTCACAGGTAACATACAAAACACGGGTATTTGGATTTTGTTTGACTCGCTGGTGTCCAATAGCTTGTAGTAGATGGGTTTTTCCAAGCCCTACCCCACCATAAATAAAGAGAGGATTGTATACATCGCCTGGTTGAGCAGAAACAGCCTGGGCAGCAGCATGGGCCAATTCGTTTTGTTTTCCAACAACAAACGAACTAAAAATGTATTTTGGATTTAAAGAGACATCTTCATTGTTTTTGGTTGATGTTCCTTCGTTATTATCAACAAAACTAACTGGTTCAAAGGTTTCTTCTTCACTTGGAATAACTTGCGGGGCAGATTGTCTAGTTTCAACACGATAGATTACGGCTTTGACAGGAGTGTTGGCTAGATTCTGTAAAGAAACAAGAATGTCTTTGTGATATTTCTTTTCTAACCAGGCTTTGGTAAAAGTATTAGGGACACCGACGGCTATTTCACCACCGTCCAACGATACAATAAAAGTATTTTTAAACCAGGTAGTAAAATTTGCTTTGCTTAGCTTCAATTCAAGCTCTCCAAGAGCAGCTTGCCAAAGTTCGTCGGTGTTCATAATATTTTTGTTTTAATTCATTTTTCTATCTCAGTCACTATATACTAAATATCCACATGTGGGCAAGTGGGTGGATAGTGGGAATTTAGGTTGATTTTTTGGGGATAGTGTGTGTATAATGGGGCTCATTACCTGATGGGTATGGCCAATCACTTTCATAAGAGCTAAAATATAGACACCTATGCCAAAGAGAACATATCAACCTAAGAAGAGACGCAGTGTAAAGGTGCACGGATTTCGTAAAAGAATGTCGACTAAAAGTGGACAAAATGTCATTAAGAGTCGTCGTGCTAAAGGACGAAAAAAACTCACTGTTTCCTTAAAAGGTAAAAAATAAGCCCAGGAGCTATGCTCCCTCGTGAAAATAGGCTAAAAAGAGATAAAGATTTCCAGGCCCTGTTCAAAAAAGGACAGGGCACTTTTGGTTCTGTTTGTGGGGCTAAATGGCAAAAAAATGGCTTAGATAAGGTTCGAATTGCCGTTGTGGTTGGAACCAAAGTGTCAAAGAAGGCCGTGGCTCGCAATCGGTTGCGTCGGCAGATTCGGGAGGTTATTAGGCTTAAACTAGACCAATTTAAGCCCGGCTATGATTTAGTGATAATTGTTAATAAGCAGGCCTTGGATAAAAAGCAAGAAGAACTAGCCAAAGAAACGCTAAAGTTACTTAAAAAGACCCCTGTTTTTAAGTAATATGTTTAAGCTTATTCCCCGGTTAGGGGTGTTAATTGCCATTAGGATTTATCAAAGGACAATATCTTTGGATCACGGATTTCCAAAACACCTGTTCCCTAACGGATATTGTCAGTTTCATCCAACTTGCTCAGAATACGGATATCAAGCGATTGATCAACATGGAATTATCAAAGGGGGCTGGTTAACTGCTTGGCGAGTAATTAGATGCAATCCCTGGTCTCACGGAGGAATTGATCAGGTGCCAAACAAAAAAACACGCCCGTAGGCGCGATTTTTTATTTTGTGCAGGTGCATTTGCACTCTTTGCAGTCTGAGCACTGAGTACAGTCACACTCACCGTCTTTGCACTCAGGACAAACATCCTTACCTTCACAACATCCCATAGAACAATTTTCAATTGTTAATTATCAATTTTTAAAATATCACGGACTTGGTCTTCGGGCAGGTCAATTTTTATTTGTTTGACTCGGCCGGTTAGGCCCCTGTTAATTTGAATCAACGTTTTGGCCACTCCAAGCTTTTTGGACAGAAAGTCGATTATGGTTTTGTTGGCCCTTCCTTCTGTTGCTGGTGCAGCAATTCTCATTTTTAGATTAGTTTTATCAATCCACTTAACAATTTTATTCTGTTTGGCATTCGGTTGTACATGAACAGTTATTGTCATACACGGAGGCCTTTTAATGCCTTCAGGTCCTTGGTAATTTTCCCGGCGGCATGCGGGGTTTCCAGGATCATGTCAATGTTCTTTAATTTTGGATGTTTGACAATGGCCTTGAATCCTTTTCTACCAATTTTTCCTTTACCAATATTTTCGTGACGATCCTTGTGAGAACCAAGATCAGACATTGAATCGTTGGCATGGATTACTACCAAGTGTTTGAGACCAACTATTTTAGCAAACTCTTTTAAAGTTTTATCAACCGAAGCTTTGTCACGCAGATCATATCCAGACGCAAAGGAGTGCTGGGTGTCCAGACAAACTCCAATTTCCTTGCCTCGCTTTGCGCCCTTAATAAAAGTTGCAATCTCTTCGAATGTATCGCCCATAACCATACCAGCGCCAGCAGAGTTTTCAATTAGGAGCTGAGTAGATCCAGAGTAGCCATTCATAATTTTGTTTAGACCCTCAATAACAAAAGCCTCGGCCTGCTCTTGGTTAACATCGCGAGCGCTGCCGATATGAAACATTAGGGCCTTGGCTCCAAGCAAACTGGCTCGTTCCAAGTCCTCACGAACCACTCGGGCTGTAGAAGAACGAATCGATTTTTTTGAAGAGGCCAGATTTAAATAATATGGCGCGTGTACATAAACACGAGCCATATTATTTTTTTTCTTTTCTTGTTTAAATTTAGCCAAGATTTCATCAGTCAGCTTTGATGCCGGTCCGCCCTGTGGTGAACGAGTGAAGATTTGGAAAACCTCGCAACCAATCTCAGCCGCGTTAGCTGGGGCATTGAACACCCCACCAGCAATTGATACGTGAGCTCCAAATAACATGACTTTATTTTACCATGGTCTGTCGTAGAAGGTCGATTACCTTTCGGTTTTTAAGCATTACCTCGATATATTCTCGGTTTGCAGGAGAGTAAATATTTTTCTTGGCCTCCTCGTCTTCGTACTGTGAGGCCATCTTGTCTAATTCAGCATCTACCTCATCTGAGCTAGCGGCAACTCCTTCATCTTTGGCAATAGCCCGTATGACCAAAGCTACTTTAATTCGCAGAAGTGCTTCAGGAGTGAAATCTAGACGCAGATCACCAAGTGTTTTATTAATTGATTTTAGATAATCGTCAAACACCCCACCTTGATTCTCGACAGTGTGTTCTAGTTCGTGAACCATTTTATGAACCTCTTCGTCAACTAATGAATCAGAGATTTCTTCAAATGTTGTTTTACTAGCAATTGTGTCCAGCATGCTGCGTTCCTGTCGTACACGCTCCTTCTGTTCACCTTCCTTTTCCATGTTGGCCTTTAGCATGTCCTTCATGGTTGCCAAATCCTTCATTCCCAAAGACTTGGCAAAGTCATCATCCATGGTTGGGCTTTCTAGGCGGTAGATTTCTTGAAGGGTAATTTCAAACTCTACGTCCTGTCCAGCTAAATGTTTTTGATAATGTGTTTCTGGAAATTTTAAAGTGAAAGTTTTTTTGTCTCCTTCTTTAAGTCCAATAATCTCATCACAGAATCCAGGGATGTAATGGTCCTCACAAAGGAAAATGGCATTTCCCTGTGCCTGGCCACCTTCTACTGGTACCCCTTCTTTTTTCATGTTCATATCAATCATGGCCTTGTCTTCTTTGGTGGCAACATGGCCTTTTTCCTCACGGATTTCCTTGGTCTGCATTTTACCTAGTCCTTCCAAAGCCTGATCTAAATCTTTATCAGCCACCTCAACTTTTTTGGATTCAACAGTCAGTGTTTTCCAATCAGCAAGCTTTGTGATTTTTGGCATCAAGGCCACCTCAACTGTATATTCTAGATCATTATCCGGAGCCATTTTTTCAACTTTGATTGCTGGCTCACCTGCGGTTTCCAACTTTTCATTAGTCACTGCCTCGATATAACTTTTGCGAACAATTCCGTCCAAGGCTGCTTCGTAAATTTTCATTTCGCCAACACGATTCTTAACAACATCATAAGGGGCCTTTCCGGCACGAAATCCCTCGATTGAGCTTTGTTCAGATAGTTCTTGGGCGGCTCGTTCAAGCTCAGGTCGCATTTCTTCAACCGGAACAGTGATGGTTAGTTTAACCGTGTTTTTAGGTAAATTTTCAAGTTTTACTTCAGACATAATAGGTTTAAAAAATTAGGTTATGGGCCGAGTTTAATGTAATTTTAGCAAGATGTCAATAAAAAGACCCCTGATACAACAGTGTCAGGGGTGAGGGGTTGGAGGTCAGGGCACGAGAGAAGTGGCCTGCAAAGGCGGTTCTTCCGGCGTGGCCTGGTTGTCTTCCGGTTTGCTTTCGGGGTCGCCGGGGTAGGTCGCTTCCTCAGGGGCTGGTCGAGAAGAGACCTCGACCTTCCAGAGGTAGTCATCCAGTCGCAGAGACAGTGTCCCTGGATTCACAGATGCTGGGTCAGCACGAGTGACCCACTGGAACTTCTTGCCCAAGCTAAGGACTCGCTCCATGTTTTCTCGGCTGTGATCACGTCCGATCATGCCTGAGAAACGCGGCTGTCGAGACAGCAGGACTAGCAACGTGTCGATTCCGAGGGGTCGGGCCAGCGGGTGTCCGTCTCGTGTCCAGAAGGCAGGCCAGACCGCAGCCGCGGCCACGAAGAAGTTGACGATGATCTCCACCTGCTCTTCGATCGAGTACCCATGCAAGGAGCTGGTCTTGCCAACCGCTTGCTTGATGTACTGGAACAAAGACATCAGGTTGTGCCTGTCTCTGGGAAGGCGTCCACGAGTTGCCTGGTCGAAGAAGATCTTGTTGAGCAGAGGGGAACGCGGGTCCCGGTTCAGCTCAAGAGCGGCCAGGTAGGCTGCTTTCTCAGCGCGATTCTTGAAGCGGTCCACACGGTGAGCCTGAGCCAGACGAAGTCGTGGGTCAAGCTTCTTGCGCTTGCCCTGCTGGCCGAAGATGGCGATCCGTTGCTTTACCGGCAGGTTCACTGTGGTGGTCACTGGAAAGGACCAACGACCACGCTGTTCACCATCGAGCATCTCACAGGCAGCCAGTCGATGCTGGCCGTCGTCCACGAGCATGCAGCAGGCGTCCATCAGTTTTTCCGGATCGTCCTCAACCATGCCGGTCAGGGTGTGGCGCACCTCGTCGTATTCCCAACTGTGAACATCGTCGCCAGAACGCACATCTCCAAGGATGGAATCGAGCATGACCCCGCCCTCTTCCTTTTCCATGTGCAAGGCAATGCCGATGGCGTGATTGTTGGTCAGAGCCCTGTTCACACCTTCCGGGTGTTCGCCAAAGCGCAGGACAACAGCGATCTTCATCAAGAGCTCAGCTGAGAGCACGAAGGTGTAAAGGACGGTCTCCTTCTGCATGAACCGAGTAACGTTTGGAATTTCCACTTTTTGAAGGGCCATGTTTCCTCCCAACAGCACCGGGCATCACCAGCGTGCCCACACTGAAGAGAATTAACTTAACAGAATAAGCTTATCCTGTCAAGTAACTGTATAAAAAAAGACCCGAGATTCGGGTCAAGTGGAATTATCCTGTTGATCAAGGAACTGACGAAGACTGGCTTCATCAGAATGGTCTTGACGTAGCCGGTCAAGGAAGGAGCCCAGAGTATCGCCTTGCTTGGCGGTCTGTTGGTAAACTTCCAGTATACGAGGCAGGTGACGCTGCAAATCTCCAAGCGGCAGAAGCTTCTTGGGCTCTGGTTTGCCAACATCCAAAGCTCTTCGCACTTTGGCTGCGAGCCGCTTTTTTATCTCAGGCAGGCGGTCAAGGATTTCCAAAGTACTTTTGTCGTCCTTGTCCAGGAATTGGCAAAAGGTTCCAGGC
The DNA here is from genome assembly GCA_964504365.1 of uncultured Gammaproteobacteria bacterium. Taxonomy (GTDB): domain Bacteria; phylum Patescibacteriota; class Patescibacteriia; order UBA9934; family CAZDDW01; genus CAZDDW01. The sequence continues at coordinate 41,352 of CAZDDW010000004.1, forward strand.
TTTCCCGCATCTACCCAGTCTTCGAAAGATTGTTCGATGCGGGGTATGATCAGGTCAGCTAACAAATTCCACCTCTCAGGAGTCCAGCCAGGCCCTGAGCTCGGCTTCGGTTGGGTGGTCTGTGGCTATACGACTGAGGTAATTGTCGAAGCTTTCGTCAGGAGTTGCCTCTTCGGTGAACCTTGTTGTGATTTGTCCCAGATACTGCTGAAGCACACTGCTTGGAAGTTGTTCTGCTGCTGCCGGCTTTTCCGCAGGCATACCACTTGAAGCAACGGTTCCAGGGCTGAGAATACCATCGACCTGCAGCTCCAGGCCGCTACTGTCGGTTTCTTTGATTCGGCCGGTAAGACCATGCTCATCGAAACCAAGCACCGTTGACACCCGACCTGCTCCACGTATCTCCTGGTCATCGAACTTGATCCCCTTGATCAAGACACAGCCGCCACTGACCCCTTGGTCAAGTGCAACAACCAAGAACAGGAACGAGTTTCGCGAACGAGCTACGTACACCTCACCAGGTCGCATTTCCAGCACTGGTTTGTAGATACCAGTGTCGTTATCGCTTCGGCGATAAGGAACGGTCTGGGTAATGGTCACCATTCGCCCGTCAGGCAAGGAAAGGGTCAGTCCACGCAAGGTTGTTACCAACTCTTGTACGTCTTGGGTAAAGATCGAGGTCATGACTTCATCTCCTTTATGAAGGTAATTACCATATCAGACAACAAAGAGGCTGTCAAACCATATCGTTTGTGTTTACTTATTAAAAAAGAGGCACTCAAGTGCCTCAAGTTGTTAGAGCAATTGCCCCACGGCTGGCCAGCTTTTGCAAAGTGCGCCAATCATGAGCAAAAAGGTCTAGTGCAGCCTGGTCTGGCGTCAAAGGTCCTGTGTCCGGACGAGCACCCCATCGTTGGAATTCTCTAAGGATGGTCCTTTTAACTGCCTCGTTATCCAAGACAGTGCCAGATCGACTGGCTAGCGGGTTGACCACTTCGAAGTCGTTATAGACAACTGTGCTTTGGTTACCAGGCTCAGGTCCTTTTCCTTTGCCGTTACGAACGTTGATGTTTCGGGCAAGCTCAAAGGTAAAACGGAAAGCCTCATGGTCTGTAAACCGCGGCTTGTTTCCGTTTAGCGAGAACAGAATGGACCAGAAAGCAAACTTGGGCTTTGTTTTGTGGCCCTCTCCCTTTGGTACGATCAGACCAGAAAGAGGTAGTACATCACAACCCTCGCTGCGTAAGGCACTTACCCAACACTCATAAAGCGTTTCATCAAGAGCCTGTCGGTTAAAGGTCAACCAGATCAAGCCGTATGATTCAGTAACGCGGACGAGTTCACGTAGAATCCGAATGCGCTCTGGCTCTTGTTGGTCTGCTTCCAGATTGGTCCAATCAATAGCCAAAGAACTTACAGTCAATCGGAACCTGTCTGTCCAATCACTGGGTAGCTGAGAAAGGCGTCCAACCTCAGCATTAGTGCCTTGGTGTGGGGAAAGGGTTCTGCCAAGATCAACGATCGTTGGGTTGATGTCAATCCCGTAGATCGGTTGGTCAAGGTAGCGTTCCATGGTCAATGGGCCACAGCCAGCATCAAAGATCAGTTCTGGGCGATCCAGGATCCCTGCTGGGATCAATCCACTGGTTAGCGACCGGGTCATGAAACGGGCTATGTGCCCGGAAGCTCCAAAGTCCTGAACTTGGACAAAGCTTCTGGCAAATATCTCCGCATTGGTCCGTATGCCAAACTCGGTTGACAGTCGACGAATGACGCCGTCCTCACCAGCACCGCGCATGTCAGAGGCGATGAGGTTGACATGGTCGGTTGGAGAGCGGGTTAGGCGCTTTAGTCGAGTACTGTTGGGAGTAGTGTATTCGTTCCACTCCTCTTCAGTCGGTGGAACACGAGCCCTGAAACGAACCAAGTGTTCCCACTTGCGCTTGACCAGCTCATAGCGACTCTCATCAGCAGTATCAACAATGTTGTCGTCTCCGACAAGCACTAGTGACAAGTACTCCACAGGCACAGTCAGACCTTCTCTCCAGAAACGACCAAGGAACTGTTTCCAAGGCAACCATCCCTGGGCATAGGCGATCACCTTTACCCCTTGGACAGTTGGGTCGTTTCTGACCAGGACAGACAGGTTGATGCTGTCCGGACAGGTCTTCATAGAAACCAGCAGGATCCTGGCACGTGGGTCAGTTCGCCAGCGAGCGATCAAAGAATCTCTCGCGTGACTACCAACGCCAACACTGCCATCGAGCAACAAAACAGCTTCGTCGCCGTACCACTCCTTCAAGAGCTTGCCAACCCACACCCCGTCATCATCACCTTTGTAGGGCTGGGTTACCCCCTGGACATAAACGCCGGTAGCAACCACCACCTTATGGTTGTGGAGGCATTCGTCTAGCTGTCTTTTTAGCCAGACAAGCTTGGTTGACAGTCGCCAGTCGCTGAAACGCTCAGCCATCTCGTCAGGCCAGTCGTAGGCAGTGTTTCCAGTCAGCACGTGCGGCATGTCCGCTGCATGAAGCAGGTGACGCACCTTGGCACTGGCATCGATTCCAATTCCGTTACCATTTCCATTCTCTTGCTCAAGGTCAGGTTCGTGATCCTGAACAAAGCGGTACAACTCAGCATGATCCGGATTCATTTCAAGTGGCACTGGCCCGAACAGGTCCTCCCACGGCTGTGGGTTGATTGTTGGCAGGTCGCGCACCTCTTGAAGTTCTATGTCCAGGATACAGGTCCCGAAGATGGCTCGGAGCAAGCGGGGGCTGGCAAACACACCAGAACTGACAAACCGTTCTGGGTCTGGGAACAGGTCTGGTCTCAAGATCGTGGCCAAAGCAGCGCACTCAACAGGAGAATTCTCCCAAGGAGTTACTGAAAGGGCCAAAACCTTTTTCAGACGTGCCTCAGCACCCTTAATGATCGTCAGACAAGCAAGGGCTCGTTGTGCCGCGCTTTTTCCAAGGACATTTTTTCCGTATTGACACTCATCCCAAATCACACCATCGAAAGCCAGTTTGCTAAGAGCACTGACAATTTCAGGCCTGGTAAGGTTTGAATAGCCAACAACGATAAATCTGGCATTCCTTGGAATAAAGGCAACATCACGAATGCCTCGAATTACATGTACCACACCAGGCCGCCTAGCCCAGGGGAAGTAAATCTTTAGCTCGTTTTCCCAGTTGTCTCGAGCGCCAGGCGCACAAAAGACCAGGGTCTGTTGACAGCCAGCCTGAAGAACGTCAAGGGCCGCGTAACTGGTTTTGTACGTACCAGTATCTCCAATGTTGAGAACTCGCGACTCGTCTTTGGAACGAGCCAGCCACCAGCGCACATGAAGAGCTGGGAACATCCGGCTGTTGATCGTTTCGATCGTGTCCGGATAGGTCGTGGTCAAAAGGGCTTCGATGCGTTCGTGAGCGATTTGCCACACCTTACGTTCGTAGTCGTTGTTTGCTGCGGCCCGCTCTTCTCTTACGAAGTCATGGCCCAAATCAACGTCACGACTGAACCAGTAAAGCAACTCGCGTATACGACAATCAACATCCAGATCCAGAACCTCGGTTGGAATTCCTTTGATGATTTCCGGGTCGATCACTACCTTGGCGCCTGAATCGGTGCGGTTGGTGTTGAGTGGTCGTACCGTAACCACACCCAGATTGGCCCGAAGTTTCATGTCTGCTTGGAGCTTGAGCACCAGGCGCGTCATCCATTCCACGTCTCCGTAGAAGAATTCAGGACAAACACGGACAATCGCGTGAGCCAGGGCTTCGGGGAATGCTTCGAACCGTTCCCAGATAAAACGAAGTAAATCGTTTTTGTTGATTTGCTCAGCAAACAACGACGACTTGTTTTCTACAACCTCAGCCAAACACTGATCAAGGTCCTTATCAGTCAGGTCACCACGTTGGTGGAGGAAGCGCAGGAATTCGTACTTCTTCTCGTTCTCTGGCATTTTGGCTAGCAGCGATACTATTTGTTGATGACTAAGCATCAAACCTCTCCGTTCCTTGTATTGCACAAGAAAATATTGAAAAGACCAAGGGACCTTTTTAACAGATATAAGCCAAATTGTCAATAAAAACACCCATCCAAGTGGATGGGTTTAGAGTTCTGTTTCTTGGTTGACAATGGTGTGCAGGTCGCTGAACCACTGGCCTGGTGGCGCAACCTGATCATCGAGCTCGATTATTGCTTGGCCTCCACCATTGCAATAACTGAATCGGCAGAATTGAGCAGCTCCTGTCACCAGTATGGTTTTTTCTTCTTTGTCTATCTTATCAGAGAACAGTAGTCCACAAGCAACTAGTTTCTGATAAAAAGCTTGACCCAGTTGATCCCTGATACCAGATACACCATATTCGGCATCGGCTACATGCAATAGTGTTGCGGCTTGAGCGAGGCTGACAGAAATCTCCCAGAACACGGGTGCAGACCCGTTATTTTCTAGAGGCCGCCTGTCAACGTCTTGTATATCATCCAACTCATCTAGGCTGTTGGCACCTAAGTCAACCAACGCCTGTTTCATTTTATCTTTGGCTCTGATTTCGAGCTGTCTTATTCTTTCGCGACTGATACCTAGAGATTTTCCAAGTACTCGTAGCGACACTTTTTGCTCTAGGTAGCGGTGCTCAATAATGAAGCGTTCTCTTTCACTCAAGACGCCCAAAGCCAGTTCGGCTAATGCACGTTGATGCTCATTTTCCCGTGTAGAATCAACAGAATCTTCAGGTGAAGGGGTGTCTTCATCTTCCAGCAGATCGATGAACATTACCTCAGAGTCATCCGAGGCTTTGTTGTGCAACGAAAGATCCTGGCCACTTAGACGCATGTCCATTTCGCGCACTACTTTTTCATCTACACCGAGCTCGACGGCTATCAAAGACAGGCGCTCGTCTCCTGTTAGATCCAGATTTTTGTACTCTACCTTAGCCCGGGCTCGTCCGAGCCCACTGAAAACCTTTCTCTGTTTTTGGGTGGTTCCCATGCGGACTTGAGATCGGCTTCTGAGAATGAATTCCTTTATTTCGGCCTTCATCCAGTACTTGGCGTAGCCCAAGAACCTGACACCGCGGTCTGGATCAAAGCGCGTAATGGCTCGACATATACCAATCAAGGCCTGTTGAAGCAGTTCTTCCGCAGGAACATGCCTGTTTGCATAACGCTTTGATAATTTAACAGCGTATTTGATATTTGCATCAACCAGGGCTGAGACAGCCTCTTTGTCTCCTGATTTGGCCAGGGCAACCAGATCAAGTTCTTCATTTCGTTTAAGAATACGTACGGTTGGATTGCTAAGGTGCTTTGTTATGATCGGGGACAGGTCTGGTCTTTTGACATAACCCAATCTATTCTCCCTTTCAGGTCGGAGCATAACTTGCTATATCGTTTTTGTCAATCAAAAAGCGGGGTCAAGGGACCCCGCCTATTCTATATTCTGTATTAAACAATCAGAGCCACAATCAGCAAGGCAACAATGTTTAAGATCTTGATCATTGGGTTAATTGCTGGGCCAGCAGTATCCTTGTAGGGATCACCAACTGTATCTCCAGTAACCGCGGCATCATGAGCCGCAGATTTTTTACCACCAAAATTACCCATCTCAATGTACTTCTTAGCGTTGTCCCAAGCACCACCACCAGTGGTCATGGAAATAGCTACGAACAGGCCAGTCACAATAGAACCGATCAATAGACCACCAAGAGCTTCGGGGCCAAGCAGCCAACCAACTAAGATTGGGGCAACTACAGGAATTAACGCAGGCACGACCATTTGACTAATAGCGGATCGGGTTACGATATCTACCGCTTTTCCATATTCAGGCTTTGTTTCACCTTCCATGATTCCTTTGATCTCACGGAACTGGCGGCGTACTTCTTCAACAACCTTACCAGCTGTTTTTCCAACCGCTTCCATGGCAAACGAGGCAAACAGGTATGGGAGCAATCCACCAATAAACAAACCAGCAATAATACGAGGATCAGAAAGCTGGAAAGCAAAGTCGTGTCCCAGGCGCAGTAGCTCTTCTGTATACGCACCAAAGAGAACCAAGGTGGCAAGTCCGGCTGAACCAATAGCATATGCCTTGGTTACAGCTTTGGTTGTGTTTCCAACAGCGTCGAGTGGGTCAGTAATCTCGCGCACTTCTTTTGGTAATCCAGACATTTCAGCAATTCCACCAGCATTATCTGTAATTGGTCCGTAAGCATCAATGGCCACAATTACGCCAGTCAAAGAAAGCATTGCTACAGCAGCAATAGCTACTCCATAAAGACCAGAGAAAAAGAAAGCAGCCAAGATTCCCATGGCAATCAAGAATACGGGCAAAGCGGTTGATCGCATTGACAAGGCCAGTCCGGCAATCACGTTAGTACCATGACCACTCTGGCTTGCTTCAGCAACCTTTTGTACCGGTTTGTACTGAGTTCCTGTGTAGTATTCAGTTAAGAGAATCAGTGCGGCAGTAACAACTAGTCCAACCAAAGAGCTATAAAATAGATTCATTGGATTTAGATCTACAATACCGCCCATCATCCAGTTTGTAATAAAGTAGAAACCAATCGCTGACAGAACACCAGAAACAACAAGTCCTTTATATAATGCACCCATGATATTTTTCTTTGGTCCAAGTTTGATAAAGAAAACACCAATGATACAAGCAATGATGGCTAAAGCACCAATGGCTAAGGGGTATTCAAGAACAGCAGTTACATCACCGTAAGTCAGCTTCCCTAGGAACATTGTGGCTACTATGGTCACAGCGTATGTTTCAAATAGGTCAGCGGCCATACCAGCACAGTCACCAACATTATCACCAACATTGTCAGCAATTACAGCCGGGTTGCGCGGGTCGTCTTCTGGAATTCCTGCCTCTACTTTTCCAACCAAGTCTGCTCCAACGTCAGCGGCTTTGGTAAAGATACCGCCACCAAGCCGAGCAAATACACTAATTAATGATCCACCAAAACCAAGACCGATCAAAGCTTCGACGTTATGGGTCAAAGCAAAGAAACCAGCCACGGCCAGCAAACCAAGGCCAACTACAAAGAAGCCTGTTACAGCCCCACCACGAACGGCCACGGCTAAGGCCTCAAGCATTCCTTTCTTAGCAGCTTCGGTTGTGCGCACGTTGGCACGGACAGAAACGGCCATTCCAATTGCTCCGGCAATTCCAGAGAACACTGCTCCGACTAAGAAGCCAAGAGCGATAGTCCAACCCAGCCCAAAACCGAGTAGTAAAAAAACAACCACCCCGATCCAACCGATCACGGTGTATTGACGCGTCATATAAGCATTAGCTCCTTCCTGAATGGCAAGAGCAATACCCTTCATCTTTCCCTCTCCTGCTGGCTGACGTAGAATCCAGCGGGCGAGCACCGCACCATATAGGATGGCAATCACTGCGGCAAAAATCGCATAAACTGTTATGCTCATAGAGTGAAGTTATGTATTAATTGATTTATAAGTTACAAGCGGTTAATATGATATTAGGAATAAGATCTTATGTCAATCCGAAAATCCCCAACCTTTAAAGAAGAGCGAGCCTTGCTTGAATCTGGTTATACGGCAATTGTTGGTGTTGATGAAGCGGGTTGTGGGGCATTGGCCGGGCCAGTTGTGGCTGCGGCTGTTATTTTTCCGCTCAGTTCTCGATTGGCTCAGGTTAAGGATTCCAAGCTGCTTAGTCCAGAAGCTCGTGATAAGTTATATAATTTAATCATAGGCAAAGCTGAGGCAGTGGGGGTTGCCCAGGCCTCAGTTGAAGAAATAACTAAGCACAACATTCGTCAGGCTACATTTTTGGCTATGCGCAGGGCAATTGATCAGATTGATCAGGTCGATTATGTTTTGGTTGATGGTTGGATGTTGCCTGGTATTCCAGTGCCACAAAAGCGAATTATCAAGGGCGACCGGACCGTAAAGTCAATTGCTGCTGCTTCGATCATTGCTAAGGTGACTCGGGACCGAATCATGGTACAATATGCTGAGGCACATCCGGAATATGGGTTTGATCAGCACAAGGGGTACGGTACTGAAGGGCACCTAAAGACGATTGCTAAGCACGGTCCATGCCCGATCCACAGGACCAGTTTCAAACCATTCCATCAGACCTTATTTTAGTCAAAAATTGGGGGTTAGGGGTTGACATTTTAGCCCTTTTATAGTATCCTCTTGGCACTAAATCTTGTAAATTGTCGGTTTGGAAAAGGCCGTAATTCAGGAAAAGGAAGACGTCAGCCGCTCCAGTTTGCAAGATGTGCGAGGTTTATATAAGTATTACTATCAAACAATTCGGAGTACGATTTCTGCTCGTAATTTTGCGCGGGTTAGTTGTTGTAAAACAGAAGATTCGACCTACCTGCCGTGTGGTTTTTTGGCCAGTGGCGTTAGTAGGGCGATTTTTGTTTCGTTTTGTGGTTGTGCAGCTATATCGTCTTGGGTTTTTGACAAAACGTCAGCTGGGCCGTGTTTACAACCCGGCAAAGAACCGGATCGTATATTTATTTTCCAATCGTTATGCAATTCACTTTGCAGTGATTGCTATTACTGCCGTGGTTAGTGTGGTTAACTTTTCTGGTTCTGAGGTGCGAGCTGAAAATTTTGGTGAGCGCAGTACTTTGTATGGATTAGTGGCAGGAAACAAAGACAATCTTTCAATTGTAGAAGAAGTTTCTATTGAGGAGGTGCGTGTACCAGAACCATCAAGTTATCTTGGTGAAGGTTTGGTTGTAAATGAGGCACGGATTTTTTACGGAGAGGCCGAAGGCTTGCTTGTAAAGACCACTGCCGGTGGTGGTGCGTTAGTTGCTCCGACCATGGCCGAGTCTGCAGAGAGCATTGCCCCAAGAACCGAGGTTGAGTTGTATGTTGTTCAGCCCGGTGATACAGCCAGTGGAATTGCTGAGGGCTTTGGTATTTCAACATCAACCTTGCTCTGGGCCAATGACCTTTCATATTGGAGCTACATCCGTCCTGGAGACGAGCTGAACATTCCTCCAGTCAGCGGTGTCTTACACACCGTGGCCAGTGGAGATACGGTTTCAAGTATTGCCAAGAAATATGAGGCAAATACAGAAAAGATTATTGCTTTCAATAAATTAGCCAGTGCTGATGATCTGGTAATAGGTGAAGATATTATCGTGCCAGAAGGAAAAAAGCGTACGGTTGTACCAACAACCACAAGTACGTATTCTGCGCCGTCAAGCTCTTCGTCTGCCCCATATTCTGGTGGTGGTTGGTACTGGCCAACTGACTGGCGTGTGATTACTCAGTACTATGGATGGCGCCACAATGGTCTTGATATTGATGGTAACTATTCGACCAACAACTATGCAGCTAAGTCTGGTGTGGTTAAATATGCTGGCTGGTTAGGTGGTTATGGGTTATTGGTGACCATTGATCACGGGGGTGGAATCGAGACTCGATACGGACACTTTAGTTCCATTGCTGTATCTCCTGGACAATATGTTGATGGCGGTCAGTACTTAGGAAAGGTTGGTACTACTGGACGATCAACTGGAACCCACCTTCACTTTGAGATCCGTGTTAATGGACAAACCAGAAATCCACTTGAATATATTCGATAAGATGTAAGGGCCGACCAATGTGTCGGCTCTTTTTGATTTCTGCTATAATGCTTTTATATGCGAGATAAGTACACTCCACCTGAAGCCCGAGGCGAAGCTGAGTCAATTGTTATTCCGGAGAGTGAAGTTGATGTTACATTTGTTAGATCTAGCGGTCCTGGAGGCCAAGGCGTGAACAAGACTAATTCAAAAGCTGAGCTGCGCTGGGATCTTAAGGGCTCTGGTTTATTAACGGAAGATCAGAAAGCCCTGGTTCGTGAGAAATTATCGACACGAATTAATAATGATGGCGTGCTAGTGCTTCATGTTCAGAAAACCAGATCGCAAATTAAGAATCGTGGAATTGCTTTGGAGCGTTTAAATGATTTGGTAAATGCGGCGCTTGAGGTTCCGAAAGAGCGGATGGCAACTAAAAAGCGTCGCGGCACCCAAGCCAAAGAACGCAAGGCCCGCACATACTTGAAAAAGAAAAAAGAAATGAGGCGCAAACCAACTCGAGATGATTATTAATATGGCCCAGAAGAAACCAAAACAATCTTGCCCGGACTGCAAGGCTCGAGTTCGAGAACTTCAAGAACAATGCAAGGGCTGTGGGTTTAATATTATTGTTGAACCAAAAGAAGCAGCCCGCGCCAGATATCTGCGCGGCCCATCACTTGGGGCCTTGTTTTTTACTCAGGGCTGGACACTTGGTTCACGACAATATCTCTGGTTCATTGCTTCGCTGATTCCGGTTGTTGGTATTGCTGCCTTGATTATCTGCACCCTGTTTGGCCGCCGTTTGGCTTGGAAGTTTGGTGGCTGGGGGTCTTGGGAGGAATATCATCAACGGATGAAATTGCTTGATATCGTTGGTGTGGTTTGGATTTTAATTCTAATTAGTGCCTATTTAATAGCACGTTACTTATGACTTATTTAATAGTTATTGTTCTGATCATGATGTCGGCCCTGTTTTCTGGGTTGACCCTAGGTTTCTTTAGTTTGAATAAAGACGACCTTGGTCGTAAAGCGGAGCTTGGTGACAAACAGGCCAAAAAGGTGTACAGCGTGCGCAAGAATGGGAATCTGCTCCTTTGTACATTGTTGATTGGTAACGTTGCAGTGAACTCTGTCCTGGCCATCTTTTTAGGATCGATTGCCTCTGGTGTTGCTGCTGGATTACTGGCCACTGGATTGATTGTTATCTTTGGCGAAATTGTTCCGCAAGCCGCATTTTCTCGATATGCGCTAGCTCTGGGATCAAGGTTGGTTTGGTTGGTTCGAATTTTCTTAATCATTTTGTTCCCTATATGTTGGCCTTTGGCCTGGATCTTGGACAAGGTCCTTGGCGACGAGTTGGATACTGTTTATTCTAAACGTGAATTGATCAAAATGATTGAAAAACACGAGGATTTGTCTGAGAGTGAGATTGATGAGGACGAAGAAAGAATTATTAAGGGCGGGCTTTCATATTCTGAAAAGACTGCACAGGACATCATGACTCCACGTGTGGAAATGGTGGCCCTGAAGAAAGAACAAAGGCTTGATAAAAAAACTTTGGCCAAGGTTGTTGCCACTGGTCATTCCCGCATTCCTATTTATAAGGAGCGGATGGATAATGTGATTGGAATTTTGTATGTTAAAGATTTGATTGGTGTTGATTTGAAAAATAAGACAGCTGGATCTCTAGCCCGCAAAAATACTATCTTTGTTGATTCGTTGGCGTTCCTGGATAATCTGCTTGAAGATTTCAAACGAACTCGAAATCACTTGTTTGTTGTAATAGATAAATATAACAGTGTTGTTGGTGTAGTCACTATTGAAGACGTGCTCGAAGAAATTATTGGTGCAGAGATTGTTGATGAGTTTGATGACAGGGTCGATTTACAAGAGCAGGCCAAAAAGAAGGCCAAGAAAAGAACCAGAAAATCTTAGATGTTTGAAAGAAATAAAAGCACCCGCTGTGAAGCGGGTGTTTGAGTTTAACTGGTCAGAAGACAGCGGAACGGCTCGTCTTCTCCCAGGCGTGGTGGGTGTATGGCCGCTCCTTCACTAGACAGGACCCAGCGAGCACCCATTCGATGTGAGACCCCCATGCTGGTGTATGCTGGCCGTTGGCGTTGGTGTACCTCAAGCATGGGCAGGAAGTTGAAGATCTCAATGTTGATCTGGGCGCTGGTCTTCTTGTCGCGCAACCGGTCATGGACACTGTCCCAGATCACTGTGGGAATACGCAACTGCCAGGCCCCGAGCAGGCGACGCTCTCTACGGTCCATTCCCTTGAGAACATCTTTCTGCTCTCCGGGGAACAGGTAGGCCATTTCTCCGGTCCGGCGACCGTTCATTGGTTTTTTCCCTGGTGCGTATGTCTCGATGAACGAGCCAGGAACCAAGTTCAGCTCCCTGGTGTGCTGCCTGTTGGCTGCCACGTGGAGCGGAATACCGCCAGGCAGGTCGAACTTGGCCAGGATGTCAGCCCCATGACTGGAAAGCAGGACATCATCAGCACCAACGCTACCCGGACGGTTGTAGTCGGATCTGAAACGCTGAAGGATCGTTGGGTAGTACTTGAGGAGGAATTCCGTTTGTGCGTACAACCACGGCACGCGTTCAAGAATTTCGGGCTTGTCCGGGGTTATACCCTCTTCTCTGTACTCGATATGGTCGAAGAGAACACGGGTTTCTTCGACCCGCATGATCCACTCAAGCAGGATCCAGGTGTAGTCCGCGTTGGGTATGACTATAGTCAGAGGTGTGGTCTGTTCGATCGGCACGGTTTCGCCGGTGAACAAGAAGTTCGGTTCCCGTAGGGAGCGCAAGAGCTCTTCGACCGCCGTCTGCTGCCCATCTCGATGCAGCTTGGCCAGCATGGTCAACAGAACCCGGCCGTCACTTACCAGTTTGTCCCAGCGTCGCAAAGCTTCGCTGGGCGAGCCGGTTTGCTCAAGCAAGAACTTGTACAAACCAACCAGACCTCTGGCACGGCCCCGCAACCGGGCAAACACCTGGTTCCCAACCAGCTGTTCGCGCAACGCGGCGATTTGGGTTTCTCTTAAAAGGGCTTCGTTGTTCTTGTCTTCAGGCACTGCTCTTCTCCTTGAGCCATCTGAAGCAGTATCTCCTGGGAGGTACCAAGGTTCGGTCAGCGACCGGTTGTCTCCTGGGAGGCAACGTATCGATCTTGCCGGAAAATGTTAGATTTGTCAATAAAAAGACCCGACAACAAGTGTCGGGCGAGGTTGTTCGATCAGCCGGTGGCAGCTGCGGGCTTGCGTCGGATTTTGATCAGACGGCTTCGATCCAGTCCGTGAAGTTCCGGGTCGGTCTCTCCGCGGTTGAACCGCTCTAGCACGAGCACCAGCTCGTCGTGTAGCCTTTTGTCGCGCTGAGATGTCTTGAACTCCGGGCCGAGATAGGCGACCAATTCCTTGATCACGGATTGCAGGAAGCTGGCCCGGTCCACTTCCTTGCCCCACTCAGTGTCTGCGTGTTCGGTCTGTTTGGTGAACAGGTCGACCAGGTCGCCGTGGGGTCGTAGTCGGACGATCTCTTCGAGCAGATCAAGTCCGTTGGAAGAGATGCCACCTTCGCCCAAGATCTCCCGGGCGCCACTGTCAGAGACCAGCCAGAACTGCATCCGCATCTGGTCCATGCTCACTTCACGATCGCGAGTGATCTCCAGATGCCAGCCCATGTTGCCGAGCTCTCGTCCCAACGAGAGTTTTTGTTCCCAGCGTTGGAATGGACAAGCCGGGAAGCGAGAGAGTTCGGTTGTTCCTTCGGGCGTATTCTCGATCACGTCCAGGCACATCAGGAGCTGTTCGTTCTCTTTCATGCGCACGAGCATATAGGTTTGGTGTCTTAGAACCCAGACCTCTTTCACTCGGACGATAGCCAGGATCAGGCGAGCCACCAAGGCGAGACCGATCAGAGCACAGACAAGGATCTGTCGGTACTGATCTACGTTCGGTCCTAGGGTCAACGGTTCCGTGATGGCATAAAAACACCAAGCAAGACCAAAAGCCAGAAGTGCGAAGGCCACCACCATGCCAATAAAGATCGTTAGCATGAAGAGTACGACGCACATCCACTGGATCCAGAAGAGGAACCCCTTGACCTTTTTGGAAAAGGCCTGGATCCACTTTGGGGAATCCGAGGTGTCCCAGTCGATCCTCTTGATCGGGTTGGCTCGGCGAAGCCCGCGGACAAGCTTGACCGCACCTCGCCAAAGGGTTTGCTCGAAGCCGAAAGCGATCCAGAAGACCAGTCGCTCCGGCAGGAGGGAGATGAACTCCCAGGAAAAGAACCACCGCATGATTTACCTCCAAGGCCACGCAGTCTCGCCACCAAGCACCCGTTCGGGCATCACCAACACGAACTACCGTGCGGATCTAGCTTAGACTTGACTGAAATCATGGAGGGTTAGATTATCATCGTGCCCACGGCTTGTCAATAAAAAGACCCGACAACAAGTGTCGGGTGAGGTGTTAGGACCAGTGCCGCTCTGGTACGTAGAACTGCATCAGTTCCTCGATGATTTTTGGGTCACTATCGATGATTTCCAGGCCACGCTGACTTGGAAATTCCTGGTGGGCTTTTTGGAAGGCCTGGATGACCCGTTCGGGTGTGGGTTCACCACCAGGCCAGCATAGTTGGTTGTGGACTCTGAAAAGCCGGAACTCAGGGTGCTCGCCCCGGTCGACATGCACGTAGTGGCCAGCCGCCAATCGTTTCAGCTCCTCGTTGGTTGCTCCAGGGATGTGCCAGTAGAGGTTGCTTGACCAGTAGGCTGCTTGTCCCAGCCTGCCGTGGGCCCACTCAGGCACCGGGTCTCCCCCTGCGAATAGTGGTTTGAATCCATGAAAGCGCAGGAACCATTCGATTGGCGAGGGCCAGTACCGAAGGGCAGGGCCAGTACCACTGTTTGGGATTGGGGTGAAATCATTCCAGTAAGGGGTGAAACGGAAACTGTGGATTGCTGCCGCACCAAGGACCAGGCTGGTCGGGTAGGCGTCATGGGCAATGCTCCACAAAATCAGTCGCGGTGGATGTTTCTGGTCAAGGGTGTTACGCACCGGCTGGTTGAGAAGAGCTCTCCCAGCTCTGGTTTGGTCGTGTGGAAGGGGCAGGGTGATGACGATCCGCCCTTCTACGATTTCCAAGAGGTCATTGTCTCTGAGGCGTCCAATCCATTTGCGGAACATGTCCAGCTGAGGGTGTTCTCCGATTGGGCACGATGCTGATTCCCGAATCCAGGTATCCGGATCGAGTTGAAGGATGTCGTTGAGCACGATCTGAAACCCAGTCACCTTGTCCGGGCAAACGTGAATGACTCGGCGCAGTCCGGCAAGCCAGTCAGCAAACACGGTCGTGTCACCGGCCTCAGCCCTCGGGACCACTTGGTTGTTCCACATGTCATTGAACAGCTTGTTGAGGTGGTCAAGGCCGCGCTCGGCAGCGCGCATGATTTTACGATCGAAACTACGTAGATTACTTCGATCCCATTTGTCACTTTGTCTACTCATTGGAAAGTTCTCCGGCTCATACCCGATGAATTCAGGTCGTGATGAGCACAGTCATCTCATCATTTATGCTTGCTTTTGTCAAAATAAAAACCCTGCTGATTACTCAGTAGGGTTTTAGTGTCCGTTCTGGGCGCTAGCCAGGTCGTGGTACAGGCCGCCATGATTGAAGAGTTGTTTGTGCGTTCCCTCTTCAACAATCTTGCCCTTGTCCAAGACGATAATGCGGTCCGCATTTTGGATCGTGCTCAGACGGTGGGCGATCAGGATCATGGTTCGGCTGCCTTGCAGCTTAGTGATCGACTCATGGATCAGCTGCTCTGACAATGGATCCAGGTGGGACGTGGCTTCATCAAAGATGAGCACGGCTGGGTCGGCGAGAATCGCGCGGGCAATACCCACGCGCTGCCGCTGTCCACCAGAAAGTTTAAGACCGCGCTCACCAACAAAGGTGTCGTATCCCTTTTCCAACTGCTCGACAAATTCGTCTACGTTGGCAATCTCAGCTGCCCGACGAATTTCACCCATGGTTGCTTTCGGGTTTCCGTAAGCAATGTTCTCGGCTACAGTAGAATCAAAGATTTCTACTTCCTGCGGCACGATGGCGATGTGGCTGCGATAGGATGCGAGATTTAGATCACATACATCGTGTCCGTCAATCGACACCTGTCCGCTACACACGTCATAGAACCGAGGGATCAGGCGGGCCAGAGTACTCTTGCCTCCACCAGATGGTCCACAAACACCAATGGTTTCTCCGGCAGCGACATCTAGATCAACTCCGTGCAGACCATTGTTAGTATTTGGGTAACAGAAGTGCACGTTGTCGAAAGCAATACGCCCTTCAGGTGAACGCAGTTTTTTGGCTGTTGGTTTGGAAGTGATCTCTGTTGGCTCATTCAAGATGTCTGATAGTCGCTCCACGCTTTCTCCTGCATCAACGATACGTTCATACAGATGAGAAAAGACGTGTAGACTGTCAAAGAGCTTGTTTGACAACAGGAGTAGGAAGACCAATGTTCCCACAGTGATACTATCTTGAGTTAACTGATATACAGCAACACCGAGAATGGCTACACGACCAAGATTTACAACACCAGCCTGATACCAGTCGAAGTTAATCATGGTGTACCACTCTTTCAGCTCATCGCCGAAGATCAATTTTTTCAGCTTGCCAAAGGTGCTGTATTCTCTCGGCTCTTGAGTGAAGGACTGGACACTTTGGACGTTCAGCACCGCCTGAGTCATCATGTGATCTGCCTTTTCGTAGCGGTCAAAGCGCAGTTGACGCATTGGGCGGATGGTTTTGTCTAGTCTGAATACCGAGTACAGGTAGACAGTAACAACAACCATAAAAATTGGTGCGACCTGCCAATCCATGATCAGGAAGATGCCGAAGATGAGAACCATTTCAAACAATACGGGGGAAACATCAAAGAAACACATAATAATGATTTCTATTGCCTTCCAAGTGCCTCGGGTTATCTTGCCCATTTTGGCCCCGGTGTTTTCACGGACGTGGTATCCATATGACAGCTCAAGCAGCTTTTTCATACAGCGCTTTGGAAGATCTCTTTCCAAAATCAAGCTTGTCTTGAAAATGTTTTTGTACTTGATGTTATTCAGTCCAGTAATAATGAACTGAAGTGCCAACATGGTTGCTGTCAGGATCCAGATCATTTGGACCGACCCCTCGTTCCAGTTTTGGAACTCATCCAGGATCAGCTTGAAGATGTAAGGTCCGATCAGCAGGAAGACCTGAACAATTCCAATCCAAACGAAAGTGGTAACAATATTTCGTTTGTATGGTTTGATCAATTGCCAGTACTTGCTCCAGAATTCGAACATAGTTGCCTCCGCGTTAGTTGTGCCCGTTAGGCAGGGCGCGGGCGCACCCTGCCACGGACGAATAAGATGCCTAGTCTACAAAAGACCAAGCGAGATTCAACTAAGACGCACTTAAACAACCATTTTGGACAAGCCAAAAAGGTTTTGTCTTAAGTTGAATCAAAAAGCCCGACTTGCGTCGGGCTTTCACTAAAAAATAAACTTAAATTTAACTAAGACATCTATTTTTCAGAGAAAACCCGACCAACCCTGATGCAATTGCAGCAGAGCGGATTACAAAACCGAACACAAGACGTGCAGGGGTTTGTCTGAAATTGTTCATAGACATCTTATTCATAAAGCTTTCCCGTTATGGGACGCCTTACATTACAATAAGTCACCGGAGCTGTCAAATAATTACACTACGTCCCAATTTGGGCGGAAGTTTAGAGCCTCGCCTAGATGTTGTGGTGTAATTTGTTTTGTGTTTTCTAGATCAGCGATAGTGCGTGCAATTTTAAGGATGCGTGTGTAAGCGCGAGCTGAAAGATGTTTTGAGTTGATTGCTTGGCGGATTAGTTTTGTGCCAGATGTATCGAGCGGACAGAAGCGCTTGATCATTTCAAGTGACATCTCGCTGTTTGTAATAATTGGCAGGCTGCTGAATCGGTCAAGCTGTTGATTACGCGCAGACTGCACTCGTTTACGGATTGTTGATGAGGGTTCAGCAGAACTGTCTTCAAGCAGTTTGTCAGTTTGCACTTTAGGAACTTCGATCCAGATGTCGATTCGATCCAGTAGCGGACCAGAGATTTTTTTACGATAGCGCACGATTCGGGTTGGGGTGCAGGTGCATTGTTTGTCCGGGTCAGTGGCAAAGCCACAAGGGCAAGGGTTCATTGCAGCAACCAGCATGAATTTGGCTGGGAACATGAAGGTACCGGCAGCGCGAGCCACAGTGATCGTTCCGTCTTCCAATGGCTGACGCAAGGTTTCAAGTACGTGTCGTGGAAATTCAGGGAACTCATCCATGAAGAGTACGCCACGATGGGCCAGACTGATTTCTCCTGGCCGTGGCCAGCTCCCTCCCCCAACAATGGAAACACTGGAAGCGCTGTGGTGGGGGTTGCGGATTGGTCGGGTTTTGATTAGTGAATCTTCGGCATTAAGAAGTCCGGCGATTGAATACAGTTTTGAAACTTCCAACGCCTCGCTCATGGTCAGGGCTGGCAGGATTGAGGGTAGGGTTTTGGCTAGCAGTGTTTTACCAGATCCGGGTGTGCCAGACATGAGTAGGTTATGTGCTCCAGCCGCAGCGATTTCTAAAGCTCGTTTGATAAACTCTTGGCCGCGCACACTGCTCATGTCCTGAGCGTGCTCTTGGTCCGGTGTGAGATCGTAAGTTGTTGCCGGGATCGGATCAATTGTCTTCTGGTTTGATAAGTGATCAATTAGTTCAAGTAGTGTTTTGATTGGATACACCTCAAGTCCTTGGACCAATGATGCTTCAGCCGCATTATCAGCTGGAACAAAGATTTTAGTAAAGCCATTTGTTTGGGCGCCTAGCGCGGCGATCAGTGTACCAGTTACCGGACGGACCGTTCCATCCAAACCTAGTTCGCCAAGGAATAAACTTTTTCTTGAATCTCCCAGAGGGATTTCGCCCAGGCTTGCCAATAACGCTAGAGCGATCGGCACATCAAAGTGAGTACCGTGTTTTTTAACGCGAGCAGGAGCTAGATTAACGATTATCCTGCCTCGAGGAAATGGCAGGTTTGAACGCTTCATTGCCGCTCGAACTCGTTCTCTTGCTTCTTTGACCTCAGTATCAGGAAGGCCAACAATGAAAAAGTTGGCCATACCAAAGCTGGATGATGCCTCGACCTCGATTGGTTCTGCATCAAGGCCGATGATTGTGGCACTATAAATTTTTGTGGACATAAAAAGCTCCTTTCTGGGGGAGCCAAATTTATATTAGTTTTGAGTTGTGAGTTAAGAGTTGTGAGTCTTTTGGTGGGGTTGGAAGCGGGCGATTAAGAACCAGACCACACCTGCAATAATAACCAGGTCGGATAGGTTGATTGCTGAACGACCAAAGAAGATCAAATAGTCGATTACATATCCGTGGACCAGGCGATCATACAGATTGCCTAGGGCACCAATAATGATCAGGGCTGAGGCGCCGGTGTACCAAGCGTGTTTGCGATAGGCTTGTAGAAAGATCCAACAGAAGAACAAGATTAATCCGATCGAGAGCCCAACAATTATATCTCCACCAACAGGGGTGTCAAAAGCAATACCAAAGTTTTTATGTACTCCGAGCTGGAATATATTTGGAATCACAAAGCTCCCTTCTGCGGGGAGCTTTTCTAGGGCGATTATTTTTAAGATTTCATCAAGAACAACCAGGAGTGCGGAAATAGTGATGATTAACCAGGTTCGCTTCACACTTCTTGAGTCAAGGTCTTTTTGCATTTAATACAAGCTGACGAAGTTGGCCGCGCTTCAAGTCGTTGCTCATCAATCTCGTCTTTACAATACTTACAAACACCATAAGCACCTTTCTCAATTGTAGCCAGAGCAGCTTCAGCATCGCGTAATGACTTTTTTAAGGCATCCTCTAATGATAATTTGTCACTGTATTGGGCCACCTCGTATGCATTTTCCCCTTCTTCGTCACCAACATCTTCAAAATTAGTACGAGACAACTCTCCTTCTAGCCGCTCTTTATCAGCCTGAAGTCGTTCTTTCATTTTTTCTAGGAAATCTGGATTCATATATTTGGCGATTCTTATATCTAGAGTATAGGTTAAATTATTCTACTTGGGAAGACCCATTCTGTCAAGATATAAGTTTTTAGGCAAACAGAAAAGGGGCATTGCCGCTATATATATAATTTCAAACGGTGCCCCTAAGAGGGACCCGAGTCGCCCTTGCGGGCACCGGCACTGAAGACAAGTGTTTGTCTGCACTGCTGGTACCCGTTCGGTGTCTCAAAGATCCAAGATTGGACTTGCTACACTACCTTCTTATGGTCTTGCCTGCGGATGGCTGCTATAGCCATATAATTGCCGGCTGACCTAGATGTTTGCTTTTGTTTTTGTTTTTGTGACGTGCTATCAAGAGAGTAGCGTAGTGGGGTGTTTCCCGAAAGAAAGCTCAAAGAGCCGTGGGGACCTTCGGAAAACCTCCCTGTATCCAGGGTGTTTAAAAGAACTACTTGATCGTGTTTATAGTTTACCATATTTTAAGCCCAAAGTCAATTCTTGATTATTGACTAAAACTAAATAAAAAATAGACTGTTGATAATGTCTGGTACCGAGCTGTGGGTAATTTTTGTGTTCAGTTATCCCCTGAAAAACGGGTTTTTCCCATACTTATCCACAGTTTTGTTAAAAACAAGCACGAAAAGTGTTCATATTACCTTCTTTGTCCAAACCTACCTGGACAAAGCGATTGAATGATTCAATGGGGCTGTTGATGTTGGTGTGTTTCGAGTTCAGGACCTGTAAGAGCGTTAGAAGGTTAACTGGGTCAATGGTCATGGTTGGTTTGGTAATGCATTCTGTGCTTGCATCAGTGCTGATGCTTTGGAATGGCCCATTTTCAGACTCTGAAGTAATCACAAATAAAGTTGTGTTGCTTTCTGACATGGTTGTCAAACGATTACTACTCAGAATAGTTGCGTTTCCTAAGGTTGATTCTGATATTTGAATCGATCCGGTGTTTGAAATTATTTCTGCTAGTCTAGTGTTATCATCCAGGGTCTTTATCGCTAGATCAGGTTCACTGTATGAAGCTAAGTATTGATGTAGTTGCTTTAGCTCATCATTAGGGATTTGGTAGTTAACTGATAAGCTTATTCTCTGCGAATTGGTTTCTTGATTAAGCATAAATACAATTTGGCCACCGTTTGATTGCAAATAATTAAGTAATGGGGCTGGAACCGAGTTTAAATAGGTGGGCACTTGCGCACCAGCAGAGATTTCTGCGGCCAGAACAGAGTCATGTGGAATAAGGTTGGGTAATGTTGAGGACTCAAATTTTCCAAGTTTAATATTGAATCCTTGCCCCGTGAGCTTAATTGGAGAAGCACCTGTCTCGTCTTGGTTAACTTCAGTGAGTTGTCCTATTGTTCTGGGGTTGATTCGGTTAATCAAGCTTAATTTGTGCTTATAATTTGTTGTTTCATCAATATTTATGTTGATGGTTGTGGTGCTTGAGCTTGGCTCATTAACGACAAGTCCATGGGTAAGTAGTGCTTGTTTAACATTTTTAGGCAATTCTCCGTGAAATGCCAGCGATCGATCCCCATTTTTTTGAATAAATATTGATAATTCACCACGCACGTGTGGGGCGATGGATTGTAAAGATAGGCTGCTGTTAAGTATGGGGGCATGAGAAAAACGATCTAGTAGAACAGGCCAAGTATTTTTTGTGGGAGTTAAGTGAATTATGGCTTTGGTGTTTTGTGGGGCATATGCAGCCAAAGTGTCTCTTGTAAACCAGTTATGGATAAGCATACATCCAAGCAACAACAAAACAACAAAACCAACCATATTCCAAACAGCTCGCCGTTTATGGCGAGCTGTTGTTCTACTATGTAATGGAATGTTTAATCGAGTCATTATCTCTGATTATTTCGTGGAGGTCTTGATCCGCCACTTCGATTGTTATCACGCCGCGGCTTATCAAAGGACCGTGAGCGGTCTTGTTTTGGGCGTTCAGGATAAACATTACCAGGAGCTTGTTTCATAGACAGATTAACTCGGCCCATGTTATCAATCTCCATTACCTTAACAGACACCTCATCACCTAGATTAACAATATCAGTTACTTTGTCAACGTGCCATGGTGCCAGTTCTGAAACGTGTACCATGCCGTCCTTCTTAGGCAGGAGCTCAACAAAAGCACCGAAGTCCATGATTCGAACCACTTTACCCTTGAAGATTTCACCAACGGCGATTTCTCTGGTCAGGTTTTTGATCATGGCCAAAGCTTTCTCTGCTGGCTCGCCACCGACTGAGGTGATCATGATTAATCCACTATCTTCAATGTCAATTGCTTGTACACCAGTGGTTTCAATAATCTCATTAATAATCTTTCCACCAGGACCAATTACGTCACCGATATTTTCTGGATTGATCTTGTGTGTGATAATTCGCGGAGCATACGGAGACATTTCCTTACGTGGTTCAGCGATTGCCTTTGCTATTCCATCAAGGATATCTTGACGACCTTGCTTGGACTGCTTGAAAGTCTCTTCAACAATGTCGTGCGTAAGACCGTGAGTCTTGGTGTCCATTTGGATTGCAGTAATACCATCCTTTGTTCCAGTGATTTTGAAATCCATTCCACCAGGACCATCTTCAAGGTCTTGGATATCAGTTATTACTTTCCAGTTACCTTTGTCATCACCAGCCAATCCCATAGCAACACCAGCCACTGGGTTTTTGATCGGCACACCAGCATCCATCAGTGCCAAAGTAGACGCACATGTAGAAGCCATTGAACTAGATCCGTTTGATTCAAACACTTCAGAAACAACACGGATCGCATATGGAAATTCTTCTTTTTCAGGAATCATTGCTGCCAAAGCTTTTTCGGCCAGCGCCCCATGACCAATGTCTCGTCGTCCAGGACCACGCATGAACTTGGCTTCACCAACAGAGAAAGGAGGGAAGTTGTAGTGGTGCATGTAGCGCTTGGTGCCCATGGTTTCCATGCCATCCAAAGTCTGTTCATCACCAGGCGAGCCAAGGGTTACTATAGACATGACCTGAGTCTCTCCGCGTTTGAAGTGACCTGAACCATGAACTCGTGGCAGTACACCAACTTCATTGACCAGGGTCCGTACTTCAGTCAACTTACGACCATCAACCCGTTTACCTTCTTGAACAATGGCTCGTGACACCTCGGCTTCAATTAATTCATAAACTAAACCGCGACCATAACCAAGATATTCCTCATCAATCTCCTTTTCAATTAGGTGTTCAGCAAGCTCATCTTTGATCTGGGCCATAGCAGCCAAGCGCTCTTTTTTAGCAGCCTTTGGTTTAGAGAAGTAGTATTCTTTGGTTTTTTCAGCTACAAAAGTTTTAGCTAAATCATGCACTTTATCTCGGGTTTCTTTGGCCGCCTTTTCCTCATCTGTTTTAGGTGACATGACATCAATCTTTTCTGATCCAGCCTTAGTGCGCACCTCTTCCATTAGGTCGATTACTTTCTTTAAATGCTTGCGTCCGAAAGCAAAGGCATCAACAACAGTGTCTTCGCTAACTTCTTTTGCGTCAGCTTCGACCATTAAGATTTTTTCTGCGGTTCCAGAAAAAGCCAGGTCAAGTACAGATTTCTTTCGTGCCTCATATGATGGATTGATCACCCATTCGCCATCGATCTGTCCAACTCGGATGCCACCAAGCGGACCATTCCAAGGGATATCAGACATGTGTAATACACAAGAGGCACCAATAATGGCTAGGATGTCTGGATCATTCTCTCCGTCAAAAGAGAGCACAGTCAGAACTACCTGAACCTCGTTACGCATTTCTTGGTCAAACAGTGGGCGAATACCGCGGTCAATTGAACGACCAACCAATACCGCTTCATCAGTGGCTCGGCCCTCACGTTTCATAAAACGCGAACCTTTGATACGTCCAGCAGCGTACAGCTTTTCTTCGTATTCAATCATTAGTGGAAAGAAATCAATTCCTTCGCGTTTTTGTTTGCTCATTACGGCCGTAGCCAAAAGAACGGTCTCCCCGTACTGAATAGTACAAGCAGCATTTGCTTGAGCGGCATATTTGCCAGTCTCAATGATCAGGGGTTTGCCACCCCACTCGATCTCAAATCTTTGTATGTCAGACATAGTGTGATTTGTGTGGTCACACAGAGGCTCAAGACCCTTCAAAGGATCTCATTGTCTCCATGCGACCGGAATTAGTTATTAATTATTTATTTTTTTGTTCTTGGTTTTTTAGATTTTGTTTTTCTCTGTGTAACAATCAAGTAGCGCCGCTTGTTTTCTGATAGGTTGGTATATTTGTCGACCGCTTCGATCAGACGTGAAGAAGTTGTTTCACGAAAAGCTGACACTTCAACTATGCGACCGCGATTTTTCATGTACTCAACCAATGGAATAAAGTCTCCATCTCCTGAAACCAAGACGACCACGTCGACCATGTCTAGCATCTTGATTGCGTCAACTGCAATCCCCACGTCCCAATCTGCTTTTTTCAAACCAGACGCGTACTCCATCAGCTCTTTTTCCTTGGTCTCGATTCCAAGATTTTTTAAGGCCTCGAAAAAAGGAGTTTCTTCACCAGTCTTAGTGCTCACCACATAAGCGATGGCGCGAACCAATTTACGGTCACCAACTGCGTCTTTAACAATGTTTCCAAAATTGACCTTGCGGTTAAAAACATTGCGGGCTGAATAGTACATGTTTTGGGTGTCGATGAAGACAGCGACACGCTGGTCAGGACGAGAGATCATATTTTTGTTTTTATATGTCAGAACCCGCCTCAAAGAGGCGGGCAATAAACATTATTTCAATTTCAAGGCCTCTTTTAACTTGGTATACGCTTTTTCATCTTCTCGTTCCAAGTATTTAAGAAGGCGACGTCGCTCTGAAACCTTTTTAATCAGTCCTCGGCGACTTGAGAAGTCTTTTTTGTGCTCTTTCAAGTGTTTGGTCAGATCAATAACCTCAGCGGTTAGAATAGCGATCTGTACTTGAGGAGAACCAGTGTCAGACTCGTGAGTCCGATACTTCTCAATAATCCTCTGCTTCTTTTTTGCAGTAAGCATACTGTGTGACACGCAGACCCTAGAAAACGGAGCTTAAACCACGATCCAAGATATACGTCATTAATTCTTAATACGTCGCTTAATATAGCAGAGCATTGATATTGTGTCAAATATATAAGGCAACTAAAAACCGCGAGAGTTACGTCCTCTCGCGGCGTGGTTGCTCTACGGTCAGTCTAGCGCAGGTTGAGCTAGAGGCGCATCGGTCCATTCGGACCGATGATGATCGGGCCACCCTCACCCGGGCCGCCGAATCCGGCGAGAGCCTCGGCCAGTTCCGGGGGCATGGAGCCGAGCGCCTCGGCCATGCCAGCGGACATGTCACCACCCAATCGGGCTTCCCAGGTCTTGCGGGCCTCGGCCGGAGCCTCGGCGTAGCGTTGCTCTTGGTCATCCTTGTCCAGGGCCATGTCGATGGTCAGCATCTGCTGCAGGGCGTGGATGCCCTGTTCTGGCGAAAAGCCGTAGCGCTCCATGAGATCCATGATCATCAGGAGGCCATTGATCACGTTCTCCAGTCGCTTGCCATTGCCGTGGCTGATGGAGCCGTGCGGCAGCGGGTAGCAGTTTTCGGCCAGGCACTGCTCGAAGCCGAATCCCTCGCCGTCGAAGCCTTCGGGAAGCTGGAACTCGCGCACGGCTGCCATCAGCACCGCGGTATCCGCGGGCATGGTGACCTTGGTCAAGTCTTCGCGCAGCGGCGCGATCATCTCGTCGCCGAGCGCCTTGGTCAAGGTGACCAGGTTCCGTTCGGCCTGAGCACCTGTTATCGAGCCGTAGCTCTGGTCGCCGATGAGGATCTGGACGCGACTGAAGCCGACCAGGCTCAGCAGCGGATCCTTGATGGCCTCCAGGCGCGGCGCGCTCATGGCGGCCTGTTCGCGCAGGTGTGCGTTGAGCGTGTCCGTCCGCTGCCGCTCCTCCGCGGCCTTGCGGCGGTCCTGCAGCGCATGCGCATCCAGGGCCAGGTCTGCGGCCATGAGCAGCTTGAAGCCGTGGATGCTCTGCTCGGGCGAGATCACGCCACCCTCGGCCGCCTCGGCCAGCTGTAGCCAGGCCGTGCTCAGGTGCTCGACCGGGATGCGGCCGCCGGGATGGTCCAGGAGACCGTGAGGGATCGGGTTGCTGCAGTCGCATGGGATGAAGTCGAAGCCTTTGCCATCGAAGCTGTCGGGTAGCTCGATCGCGTTCAGAGCCAGAGCTACTGCTGTGGCGTCTGCGGCCAAACCGTCGAAGTTGTCGACGGTCGCGCGCGCCTCGGTCAGCATCTCGGTGGTGACGTTGAACTGCGTCATGTGTTCCTCGACTTCGTCCAGGATCGCGTGCGCTTCGACCTTGTGCGCACCCTTGGCACTGTCACCGGGCACCAACACGACCAGGCGCTTCAGCCCGGCCAACTTGAACATCGGGTCGTTCCCGATCGTTTCGATTCTCAGCATTCTGCTTTCTCCATCGTTGTGTTCTGTTGCTTTGTTTTCCCTCCAAGCAACAAAACAGTTGTAGGTTCACGAGGGTAGAAAATAGACTAAATTAGCCTGCTTTCTGCCTTCGTGAACCATGAATTTAAAGAGCAGACAAGAAGAGAAAATATCATGGAAATTATTTTTTGTCAAGCCAAACACAAAACCCCGAATAAGCTCGGGGCTTTGTGGTACACCCGGTAGGACTCGAACCTACAACCTTGAGGTTAGAACCCTCCTGCTCTATCCGGTTGAGCTACGGGTGCTTGGGTGGCAAAGATACCACTTTTTAGCCTAATTGTCAACCTTTCTTCCTGCCTTTGCCGTGAAATTTCTTGTGAATCGTTTTAAGCTGTTTATCCGTAATATGAGTGTAAATTTGAGTGGTGGTGATTGATGCGTGACCAAGCAGGTCTTGGACAGCTCGCACGTCAGCTCCAGCCATAAGCATGTCAGTAGCAAAGGTGTGGCGTAAGGTGTGTGGGGTGATCCGTTTGGTGATTCCTGCATCTTTTGCGTAGCGTTGAACTAGGCGTTCGATTGACCGAGGGGTTAGTGGACCAGATTCTTTGCGGCCCTTTTTTGCTCGGTCGTGTGAAACAAATAAGTATGCTGAGGTGTCAGCCCGCTTTGTTAGGTATTGCTTAACCCACTTCTTAGCCTCGTCTGACAAAAAGACCACTCGTGGCTTGTCACCCTTCCCACGAACCGTAAATTCGTCACGTTTTAGATTGACTTGCTCGATTTTTAAATTGGCCAGCTCTGATACACGCAGCCCGGTAGAGAACAACAGTTCTATAATAGCTCGATCGCGCAACTGAACTACAGACCAACCACCAGCTTCCATGTCCTTGCGACGATGTTTGTTCATTGGCGCGTTGAGTAATCGTTCTAGTTCGTCGTCTTCCAAGAACTCGACCGTACGCACCGGTTGTTTGGCTAGCTCGATCTGTTCCGGGGCCAGGCTTTGAATGTCACGTTTAGATAAGTATTTCAAAAAAGCACGCAAAGCAATCAAATGATAATTCTGCGTGTTCTTTTTTAGGTTTTCACCAGCGCGTCCTGGTAACGAACGATTCAGCCATAAACGATATTTACGAACCGATTCTTTTGTAATTTGTTTCGGTGTTGGATTTTTGGCCCACTCTGAAAAACGGCGTAAATAAAAATCATAATTACGAATCGTCTTAGGTGAACGACCCTTTTCGATTTCAAGATGTTCGAGAAATTCAGTGATCAGTTTATTTGTGTTCGCCATATCCTCCAGAGGTTATCTATTATATTATACGACACAAATCAAAAACACGGAAGCGTTTGCTGTCCGTGTTTTGTTTTTATGCTGCTAGAGCCGGTGTTTCTGCTTCTGGCTTCTCTTTTTCAGCAAAAGCTGCCTGGAACATGTCGATCGGTGGTTCAAGCCCGGTTTCGTTTAAGACTTGTTTCATACCTGAGACAATTGTTTGACGCCGTTGTACTGCTTGGCGTTGTCGTTCTATTCCCCACTTAGCTTTTTCTTCACCTGCTTCAGTTGGTTCACCTGGGAGATCAATGTGATCAAAGGCCTTGTAGGACAAGGTGCCTTCTTTCCATTTGCGGCCGCCATAAGCATGTTCCCCGGCCAACAAGTTAACCGCCTCTTGTGGAGTCTCAAAAACAGTTCCTAAATATTCTGCTAACCCATCCTTTTGTGCTTCCGGTGGTAAGGTTTGAACAAACTTTTCGAATGTTTTTAGTCTTTCCGTATTGGCTTCTTCAGCCTCTCGTGTAACTCGCTCTCTAGTTCGTTTTTCCCAACCCGGAGTCCAGCGTTGTATTCTTGTCGGTTCAGGCATGTTGATTTTACGGGTGCGAGCGTACATGGTTTGTAGTTTCTCAACCTGCGTTTGATCAGGTTCAAATTCAGCCATTGGTTGTGCACGTAATTCAGCTTCTTCTCGAGCGCGCGTGGCCAGCCGCTCTTCTTTGGCAGCAGTCTTTTGTTTTATTGCCTCAGTCTCAGCTTTTGTCACTTCGGCCTGCTCAATTCGTGCAATCTCTTCTTGAAGGGCAGCCTTTTGTTCAGCAAAAGACAAAGGCGCCTCAACAACATCCTGAGCTGTTTCAGGGTCTGTTTGAGCTCTAGTCATCTCAACAACATTGTCTGGTGTTGGTTGTTCGTTTTCTGTCATATTGTTTCCATCATAGCAAAACAAAAACACCTTGCCTAGCAAGATGTTTTTGTGGGTCCGCCATAGCTCCGATAGGAGCGATGGTGGATGGGGCGGCTAGAGGGAATTGAACCCTCGTGACCGGCTCCACAAGCCGGTGTTCTGCCATTGAACTATAGCCGCCATGTTGTAGAGGAGTTTAGCACGGTTTTGAGGTTGAGTCAAGGCTTTAAGCCATGCCTCAGACGTGATAGAATGCACTCATGCCTAAGAAGAAAACATTTTTGATTTTAGACGGTAATGCCCTGCTTCACCGTGCTTGGCATGCCCTACCCCCACTGACTACAAAAGACGGTCGGGTGGTTCATGCTGCCTATGGTTTCACCATGGTCATTGAGAAGCTGCTTGAGACAGTCAATCCAGAGTACATGGCTGTGGCTTGGGATTTGCCTGGTAAGACTTTCCGGCATGAGAAGTGTGAGTCTTATAAAGGTACACGTAAGAAAAAAGAGCCTGAGTTATATGAACAGATTCCGATTATCCAAGATATTCTTCTAGCCTTTGGAATCCCGTCGTTGGATGCTGAAGGCTATGAAGCGGATGATGTGATTGGTACGTTGACCAAGAAGATAGAAAAGAACAAGGACGTGGTGGTAAAAATAGTGACCGGTGATTTGGACGCTTTGCAGCTTGTTGATACCGACACACACGTCTTGTTTTTTGTAAAAGGGATTTCTGAGACTAAGCTATATGATGAGAAGGCTGTTAAAGATCGTTATGGTTTTGGTCCTGATCAGTTGATTGACTATAAGGCTTTGCGTGGTGATCCTTCAGATAATATTCCGGGCGTGCCTGGTGTGGGAGACAAAACAGCAACTGAGATTGTTAAGGAGTTTGGTTCGGTTGAGAGGTTATATAAAGACTTGAAGAAGGACAAAGTAGGAGATCTGTCACCACGTATTGTTCAGAAACTACTTGATCACGAGGACGATGCAATGGACTCGTTGGAGCTGGTCACGATTGTAACTGATGTGTCAGTAGATTTTCGTTTGACTGATGCAAAAGTGAAAGAGCCAGACGAGGAAGAGTTGGTTGAGATGTATCAGGATTTGGAATTTCGAACGTTGTTGAGAAAACGAGGAAAAGAAACCAGACAACTAGAAAATAAGACAACCAGAAAATCCAAGTCCGTGAAAGGGGTTGAATTGATCCGTGACAAAAAAGAAACCAAGAAGGCGTTGGAAGCGTTGTCTAAGAAACAAATTGCGTTGTTGGTTGGGCAGAACAAGCAAGTAGATCTTTTTGGTCAAGCCTTGGCTGTGATTGCTGTGTCGGATGGAGCCAAGACGGTTGTTGTTCCAAACCCCGAAGCTGGTCAGGTTGAATTAATTCTTGATCTGGTTAAAAAAACAGATGAGGTTGTAATTCATGGGCTAAAAGATTTGATGAGTGTCATTGATGTACAATCCCTGGCCGGCGACATACAATTTATTGATCTCAAGATTGCCTCGTATCTTCTGCATTCAGGATCACGTTCGCACGATATTGCCTCGATTGCTCACCAAGCAATGAAAACAAAATTGCCAGCATTACCCGAGAGCTATGCTACAGATAAGGACTATCAAACAATCGGCACTGTTGTGTCAGTCTTCCCTGTCCTGGCAGATGCGATGCAA
Source organism: uncultured Gammaproteobacteria bacterium (assembly GCA_964504365.1). GTDB lineage: Bacteria > Patescibacteriota > Patescibacteriia > UBA9934 > CAZDDW01 > CAZDDW01. The sequence goes on from CAZDDW010000004.1 coordinate 71,374, forward strand.
AAAGATTTAAAAGACAAGGGCATGTCCAAGTTGTTTGAAGAAATTGAAATGCCTTTAGTGCCGGTTTTATGGGAAATGGAACAAGCGGGAATTAAGATTGATACAAAATTTTTAGATCAGTTTTCTAAGAAACTAAACTCCAGAATCAATCAATTAACAAAGAAGATATATAAAGAAGCTGGTCAGGAATTTAATGTTCGTTCCCCGATTCAACTGGCTGAGATTTTGTTCGACAAGTTAGAGCTGCCAACTAAAGGGATTAAAAAAACTAAAACCGGATATTCAACAGCTGCACCAGAACTGATTAAACTGAAAGATACTCATCCGATCATTGTCATGGTCGAAGAGTATCGTGAATTAGCAAAGCTAGTTTCGACTTATGTTGATGCGCTACCAAAATTGGTGGCAAAAGATGGGCGAGTGCACACAAGCTTCAATCAAACAGTGACAGCAACCGGGCGCTTGAGTTCGTCGAATCCAAATTTGCAGAATATCCCGATTCGCACTGAGCTGGGGCGTGAGATTCGCAAAGCCTTTGTGGCTGATCAGGGTAAGGTTTTGATTGCGGCTGATTATTCGCAGATCGAGTTACGTGTGGTTTCGATTATTACCAAAGACAAGGCGTTTGTTAAGGCCTTTAAAGAAGGTGCTGACATTCATACACGAACCGCGGCTGAGGTTTGGGGGGTTGATGAAAAAGATGTGACCAAAGATCAACGTCGAGCAGCCAAAGCAATTAATTTTGGAATTATTTATGGTATGGGGCCACGGGCCCTCGCAGTCTCAACAGGGCTTAGTTTTTCCGAGGCTCAGGATTTTATTCAACGCTATCTTGATCTTCATGGCGCGGTTCAGAATTATCTTGACGAATCTAAACTAAAGGCACATGAGGATGGTTATGTTGAAACCTTGTTTGGTCGTCGTCGATATTTTCCTGAAATTAATTCTGGGGTGCAGATGTTGGTGGCTGCCGCGGAACGCATGGCTGTGAATATGCCAGCTCAAGGAACAGCGGCTGATATGATGAAAATGGCAATGATTGCAGTGGGCAAGGAACTGAAGAACTCAAAAACTAAAGAACTGAAGAACATCAAAATGCTGTTACAGGTACATGATGAATTGGTTTTTGAAGTACCTCGGGCTGATGCAGAAAAGGCTGCAAAACGAATTAAAGATATAATGGAAAATGCAGTTACATTTGAGGTGCCGTTGGTGGTTGATGTGGATGTTGGAAAAAATTGGGGAGAGATGAAGAGGATTTAAAAAGCGGGGCCAGACCTCGCTTTTTGCTTGACAACCTGGGCCAGTCAGATTATGTTGGAAATAGGAGTAAAGGTTGTATATGTCTGATAAACACTGGCAATCAAAGCTCCTTGGCGAATTGCCTTGGGTAACGCACGCTACATCAACGCGGGCTTGGGGTTCGCTTCGTTATCCTGGTTCTGATGAAGATGAAGACAAAACACTGTCTGATCGTGAAGAGTTTATCCGGTCAGCTGGGATTGATCCAACAACCTCGATTTATTTAGACAACGTACACGGAGCCAAGGTCGCTTGTGTTGGGACCAATCTGGCTTCTAATCGAATGAACGGCTGTGATGCCGCTTTTTCTATTATTAAGGGTCGTCACCTGGTGACAAAGACGGCTGACTGTTTACCGATTTTTATTGTTGACCGACGATTATATTATGTGGGTTTGGTTCACGCTGGTTGGCAAGGTGTGTCACACGGGATTGTTAAGAATTTAATTGAAGCACTCAAGCAAGAACGTTCATATCCGCACGATTTGTTGGTGGCTATTGGCCCCTCGATCGGAGCTTGTCATTATACGGTTGATCATGAGCGCAAGCAAGAAATGTTGCAACGAAGTGGCGGCCTTAGTTCATCAGACTTTACTGGTCAAAAGGATAATCGTCACACCGTTGATTTGCGCGAGGTGGTTGTTCGTCAGTTTATGGCTCAAGGTGTTCCACAGAAACAAATTGAAAACGCGGCGCCTTGCACCGCGTGTGACAATGATAATTATTTTTCTTATCACCTAACCCAAGAGCCTGATTGCATGTTGTCCGTGATAGGGATCAAGTGATTATTGAAACTTGTCTCCAACTTTGAGTCGAGTCTCTCCGTTCCAATGCCAGTCGTGTGGATTAGAACCCTGGATTTCATGCCAGAGTTTTTTTGCTGTTTCAGTATGTAGGCCTTCATTAATAACAATTTGTCGCATCTCAGCAAGCTGTTTCCTAAGAGAGTGCCCGCGAGCTTCTTGTTCTTTTAGTTCTAGATCACAGTCTAGATTATCAGCATCTTTAACTATCTTGGCTTCAATACTTTCCCGTTTTTCATACTCTTCCCAAATACTCATCATTTCTTCTTGAAATACAGTGTCGTGCAATATGTGTTTCATGGATTTTTCCTCGTCACGACTAACATACTGACGTGTTAATTGATTGACATCATTGCTCCTGCTTTCACAAATATCATGAACCAAAGCCATTTTTATTATCTTTTCATGATCACCGACTTTTTCATGGTTGGCAATAACTAATGCCAGCCACATTACGCGGAAGGTGTGTTCAGTATTGTTCTGAACATCTGGGTTTAAGAATTGAACCCAATTGCGCTTCTGATTGCGCAAACATCCAAGTTCATACATTAATTCAAGGTCTCGTTTAATATCCATATTTTGCTTTTTATTAGTACAAGCATTAGAATACACCTGTATGTTGATATTTGTCTATGGTGAAGACACCTTCCGTGTGCGAGAAAAGGTGCAGGTAATGAAGAAAAAGTTTTCTGAGAAATTCGATAAAGGTGGAATGAACCTGGTTGAATTTTCTAATAAGCCGGTTTTAGGTGAGGTGATGCAGGCTATTCAGAGCCCACCATTTTTGGGTGAAAAACGGATGGTAGTTATTCGTGATATCTGTGGAACATTGAAAAAGGACCAGGTTGAAGTTTGGCAGGATGGATTGTCCAAGGTCCCAGAAACAACGATCGTAATTTTGTGGGAGGAGATTGATCCAAAGAAGCTGGAGAAGCATGCTTTATTCAAAGCTCTTTCAAAGCAGTCTGAAGTTCATGCATATTCATTCCCTCTGCTTCAGGGTGCAGCACTAACGCAATGGGTGGTTGGTCGTGTTCAGGAAATGGGAGCACAGATTGATCAAGCTGCGCTGATGTCTTTGGTTGAGAGGGTTGGATCTGATTTGTGGCAGATGCAACATGAACTTGAGAAGTTGGTGGCCTATGCTGGATCGAACATGATTACAAATGAGGTGGTTGAGAAACTTGTTCGCGCCAGTTTTGAAGATCAGATATTTCAATTAGTCGATGCCATAAGTCATCGAAATGCAAATCAGGCTGTTCGTCTGTTGAATGAAGAACGCTGGAGCGGAGCTAGTGATCAGTATATTTTTGGAATGCTTGCACGGCAGGTGCGTATTTTGTTGGGAGCACGATCGGTTCTTGATCTGAATGCCAATGCGACAAAAGATTATGTTGCATCAGAGCTATCTTTGCATCCGTTTGTTGCTCAGAAGGCTGTGGGTCAAGCGCGGTCGTTTGTGACCAAGGATCTGGTGCAAGCACATGAACTTTTATTTGAACTTGATCAGGCTTCAAAGACTGGTCGGTTGGGAGCTGATCTGGCCGTTGATCTTGTCGTGGCTGAGATGTTGGAAAAATAGGAAAAACAAAAACCGCGGGCATGACCCGTGGTTTTCTTGTCCACCAAAGCCTTGGCGAAGGTGGATTATTTTGTCTTTTTCAATTCGTTCAGCCTCTTCATCATTCGTGACTTTACTCGTGCTGCATTGTTGGGGTGAAAGATGTTGTTCTTGGTAGCCTTATCAATCATTTTACCGATTTTGTGATAAAGTTCCTCAGCTTTTTTTGCATCCTTGGCTTCAATGGCCTTTCGGAAGTATCGCTTGTGTGAGCTAAGTTCATCTTTCACAATCTTGTTTCGTGCAGCCCGTTTTTCACTTTGACGAAGCGCTTTTTTGGCTTGTCTAAGAATTGGCATAAATATAGTTGAGCATGATATTTAAACTTGGGACGACTGAATTCTAACGGAAACGATAAAATTAGTCAAGGGAGGAGTCTTCTCCACCACCAAGCAGTTTTACCTGCTCGATTTTGTTTGAAAACCTGTCGTATTGACTATTGGTTGAATCCATCGCACTTTTAGCGTGTGTAAGATGTCGATTAACCAATGATAGACCTTCGCCGAATTTAACGTTTTCTTTTTGAATTGTTTTTAATAACTCGATTATCCTTTCAGTCTCTTCTTCAATTTTTGCTCGCTCTAGTCCGATCATGATTGTCCGCAGATAGTACAGGAAGGTATTCGGAGAGACAAGTAGGATGTGTCGGTCGTGTGCGTACTGCAGGAGCTCTTCAGAATCCATAACGATTTCGTAGAATACTTTCTCTGATGGAACATACATAACTGCGTATTCAAGAGTTCCCTCACCTGGCAAAATATATTTATTTTGTACGTCGTCAATATGTTTCTTGACTTGTCTTATGAAGTCTTTCAAACAACGTTTCCGTTCCACATCCGTTTCCGCCTTAGTCATTTGCAGAAAATTTTCCATTGGAAATTTTGCATCAATAGAGATGATCCCGCTATCAGTTTTAATTACAGCGTCAACTGTTTTTCCTTCTTTAAATTTATACTGTGTCTGATAATGAGAGCTAGGTAGCGTTTGAGATAATGTGTCGTACAATATTTGTTCGCCCAAGTTACCGCGTAGTTTTGGAGAACTAAGTAGGTTCTGGAAATCTTTTATTGAACGACCAATCTCTGACATTGATCCCAGTTCCTTATTTACTGCTCCGATTACTTGTGCCGCCTTGTCTAGCCGCTGGTTTAAAGAATCAGTTGTCTTGTCAATTCTGTTTTGCAATCCCTGCATGTTTTGATTCATCATGTGCAGGGCTTTTGCGTCATCACTTTTTAATTGAAGATCGCGCAGCTCAGAAAGTTTTTTATAAACCAAAAAGATTGATCCAATAATTACAATCGCGAGAATTAATAAAATGTATGTGAGAGCTTCCATGTTGTTTGTCAAAGTTAGATCAGTTATAATCAAGCACGTGTAGTATAGCAGAACAACTGTCTTGAAAGAAGATGAGTGTTTTACGACACATAATAAAATGCTCCTGTAGTTAAGTGGATATAACAAATCCCTCCTAAGGATTAGTCGCAGGTTCGATTCCTGCCAGGAGCACCAGAAACATACCGTAATGAATCAGACAAAATCAAAAAGAATTTTTATTGTTCACTGCTGGGATGGGTATCCAGAGTATTGTTGGTATTCATGGTTAAAGACAGAGCTTGAGGTGCGCGGGCACGAAGTTGTTGTTCCTAAGATGCCTCAAACAGAAGAGCCAAGGATCAATAAGTGGGTTCCTGAACTTATCAAGCAAGTCGGTAAAGTCAATAATAATACATTTTTTGTTGGGCACAGCATGGGCAACCAGGCAATTGCTCGTTTCCTTGAACAATTACCTCAAGATCAGATTGCTGGCGGCGCGGTGTTTGTAGCTGGTTTTTTCGATAATTTAAGTGGGCTCAAAAATGATACGGTTGTCCGATCAGTTGTGAAGGAGTGGCTGGAGACCAAGATTGATTTAGACGAGGTTAAACAACACCTATTAAAAAGTGTTGCTATTTTTTCAGATGATGATCCTTACGTTCCCTTAAATAATGCAGATACATTTAGAAATATATTTGGTGCAGATATACATATATTAGAAAAACAAGGACATTTTAGTGGAGATGATTATCAGCAGTTACCTAAGGCGTTGGAAGAGTTGGAAAAAATGGGGTTATAAATTTAAAAACGAATCAATTAAAAAAGCGGCCTTAGTGGCCGTTTTTTGATATTGAAATTATAAGAACACCCCTAACACTGACACAGTATACCACAAGTCAGCACTCAGTTCCATAGGGAACCGCAAGATTAAATATCATAAGCATAGATGTCTACACCAGAATGGACAAATAGGCTTGTTGTGGATAACGTATAATTTTTTTGCTCAGTTAAGCTTGATATCCACAGAAAAATAGGAAAACTAGTGAAAAATGGTTAAAAATTATGCTAAGCTTAGCATAATTTTGGATTGACTAAATTATGTATTCATGGTAGAATAAGAAGGTAGGAAAATAATATATGCGTGCTTACCTATTAGCCTTATTTTGTATAACGGCATTTTTAGCCGGTAATATTGCATTCGCTCAGATGACCTCGACAAATTACGAGATTCGTTGGGATTCTGTTGGTTTCGGTGGTTCTGATACTTCTTCTTCAGCAAGTTATCAGTTAAGGGACACTATTGGTAGCATTGGAGCCGGACAAGGCACAAGCACATCCTACATCTTGGACTCAGGCTATCGGGCTGGAATATTCGATCAGATCGTTACATTTGAGCTGTTTATTCAAGGCACGACTGTTACAACCGCATCGGCCTTATCAAGTACAACAGTAACTGTTGCAGATACTTCTAGTTTTTCTGTGGGAGACAAGATTGTGATAATTCAAGATCGTGGAACATCGCAGGTTGCAGGTGTTGGTGAAATCACAGGTATTGCCGGTAGTGATATTACAGTTGATGCGATCGAAGACGGGGCCGGATCAGTATCAATTGACGGGACCGATGACTATGTTTATTTGATGGATGCAAGTTCTGTGAATTATGGGGACGTTAGTGATTCCGAGGTTGTTCAATCAATCATCGGATGGGAGGTATCTATTGATATGGATGGAGGGTATGCCGTGTCTGTTGTTGATGATGGAAATCTTCGATCAGGTTCAAATGACATAGATGATGTTACTGATGGTTCAGTAACAGCGGGAAGCGAAGAATACGGAGGACGCTCTTCCGATACCACTTTATCTGGGTCAACCTTTGATACTGAGGATACGGCATTCACGACAACATACCAACAGGTTGGCACTGAATCAGATGCTGTATTTACAAGTCGAAATTATCTGACCCTGAAAGCTGCACGAAGTGGTTCGTCTGCTTCTGGAAGTTATTCGCACACGTTGTCATTAATTGCATCAGGAAATTATTAATATGAAAAAGTTTTCAGTAGCATTGTTGACTTGTTGCTTGCTCGCTTGTCTGATTCCTGGTGATGCAGAAGCACTAACTGTTGCGCCTGCGATTATCGAGATTCAGGGAGTGCCCGGGCAGGTGATTGAACAAGAGATTGTGATTGTGAATTCAGATCAGGTAGATAAGGTGTTTGATCTAAGTACATTAAAGTTTGAAGCTGGAGATGAAATTGGGACACCGAGTTTTCTGTCGTACGAAGAAGATCATTCCGGGCTTCCAGAATGGATCGATTTTCCACAGTGGCAAATTATGGTGCCTGCTGGTGGTGTTGTGGCTACTACGGCCAGTATTGCTGTCCCTGCTAGCACCAAGGCTGGTGGTTACTATGCGGCGATCGTGGCGACTGACCCAGCGGCTACTAGTTACGGACAGGTTGGTGTTAACATGCAGGTGGCCTCGCTGGTTTTGTTAAATGTTCAGGGCGATGTTTATGAGCAAGCAGCAATTCTAGATTTCATTGCGCCAGACTGGGCCAACCGATTGCCGATCAGTTTTCAGTATAGAGTACAGAATCAGGGCAATGTCCATTTCAAGCCGGTCGGTAGCTTGGTTGTAACAAACATGTTTGGTAGTGAGGTGGCACGGATTGATGCAAATCCTGATCAGGGCAACATTTTGCCAATGAGCACTCGTCAACTTGAATCATTATGGTCGCGAGCGATTGTTAATGAGAGTGGGTTCTTAGCTGAGATAAAAAATGAGTGGCAGAATTTTGCCCTTGGTCGATACAAAGCAACCTTGGAACTATCTTATGGTGATAGCAAGGATTCCGTAGCTGCAACCACATATTTCTGGGTTTTTCCATGGCATCTAACATTGGTGGCAGCAACAGTGATCATCTTAATGGTCTTGATTGGTAGGATCAAAATAACAATAAGAAAAAATGTTTAATTCAATAAATCAATTTGTGTGGCAAGGAGGATGCAAAATTGGATCAGTGTAATAGTTGCGGTAATTTTTACGGCAGTTGTTGCAGCTGTTCCAGTTTGGGCAGCGACTTTGACGAACCTGACTCATTACAGTACTAGCGAGCAGGTCAGCACGGACACAAATCACACCTTGATCTTTACAACACCAAGCGGAGTAGCTGAAGGTGAAACCATGCTGGTTACTTTCGATGCTTCGTTTGATACATCAAATCTTGTTGAAGACGATGTTGATATTGATGATGACGGAGTTGATCTGACTACTGCCAGTGATTGTACGGGATCCGAGGAGGCATCAGTGAGTATTGCTGCTGATGTGGTAACGATTACTATTTGTTCTGGTGATGGTGGGGCCATTGCTGCGACTAGTGAAGTAACGATCGAAATCGGAACCAATGCGACAGCATCGGGTACTGGTGCTAATCAAGTCAATAATCCTTCAGTGGTGGCAACCTATCAGATTCGTGTTAGTGGAACGTTTGGTGATTCTG